>CALUKX010000019.1 GCA_944321335.1 uncultured Phocaeicola sp.
TGATAGGATGCAGGTGTAAAGGTAGAGATACCAAAGCCGAGCATTACTAATTGCCCGTACACTTTCCTTATCCTCCTTGGATGGATACATGGATGATGGATACATGGATGATGTATACCTTTAGCGAAAAGGCTGCTAAGGATTATGATTGCTTGTGAAGTCATGAATATATAAAGGATATTCAGGTGACTATAGCACGAAGGTTCCACCTCTTCCCATTCCGAACAGAGAAGTTAAGCTTCGTCACGCCGATGGTACTGCGTATTAGTGGGAGAGTAGGTAGTCGCCGTCTTACATAAGCCTCGAGGTTTTAGAACTTCGGGGCTTTTTTTATATTGTAGCTTCAAGTTCTTTTATAATCTGATTTCTGATAGCTTTCATTCCAGGAGTGAGTAAATCGGGTTCCATAATTTCCAGATTCATTTTCAACTCATTTTTCAATTCTGGGAGATTTTTACATAATTTGTATGCTAGCTTTATACTCAATGATTTTATTCCGGTCGTTTCCTTACTTTTCATCATCCGCTTTATACAGAAATCGAAAAAGTCTATTCTATAGTTTTCTTCCTTTATAGTTTGCTTGGATAGTATAGTCAGGATAAGCCGACGTAATGTGGTATCTGGAGTATGCATCACCATTTCCATCAAATCACCTTGATTTTTGATAAACCATGAATTATTAGAAGAGTCGAACTGACATAGAATCCATGCTGCATTTGTATTGATCCGTTTGTCTGTATCTGAAAGAAAAAGATAAAGGCTTTTTTTCAGTTTGTCTTGTTTTAAAATATAGTGATATATGGCTTCAATCTCATTTTTATGGAGTTTCTCTTCCAGATATTTTTTCAAATCACCTTTATTCATTGTTTTTTATAAAAGGTTGTAGAGTAAAGTTTCTGTATTAGATTTAAGAAAGTACCCTTCCAGTTCCTTCATTAAAACCCATGAAGGAACTGGAAGGGTGCGAACATTTATTTTTTCTTTATAGTAACAATACCAGTATCCGGTACTACATTGATTAAAATCTTATGGTCTACAATTTCCGCTTCAATTTCCTTTCCTTCGCATGTAACCGTTGCTTCCGACCAATTGCTAGGGAGAGGGTATGAAACCGTAACAGGAGTCTTGTAAATGTCATTTGGAAGGTTATCATTTACCGTAAAGCTTATTTCTTTTCTGCTACGTCGGATTTCCTTGATTTTTGCATTGTCTCTTTCTTTTGCATAACATATGTAGTCTTTGAAGGTCGTTATCCAAAATGCCGGATTTTTCCGGGTATATTCCAATGATTGCTCCAATGCTTCGGACGATAATGGTGAATATCCCGGTCCGTTATCAATTTCATGAATCAACAGGATACAGCATCCCTTTTGTTGAAGGGTCTTATCGAACAGTTTGGTCAGTTCTTCTCCTGTTGTCAGGCTGGACTCCGAACCGACGACAATCGAACTGATACGCATGAAATTGTCGGGAGTAGCTTTTTCTATCTGCCCTGAACAAATACGTGCTCCGATGTAATATTTTTCGGTTATGGAATCGCTGGGTGCATTACAATATGGATAGGCCAGTGTATGAACCTTTTCACCGGTCTTCGAGAAAATGAGTTGGTTAGATTCACGATATTCGTTTGCCGCTACACTATCATTCAGATTACAGTGTGTTAACGTATGACTGGCTACTTCATGGCCGTTTCCGCACACCTGTTTAAGCACATTCCAATCGGGGTTGAAAACTTCAGCCACAAAGAATGTTGCCGGTGCTTTGTATCGGTCCAATATCGGGATGGCGGTAGTAAACTGATTGGGACAGGCGTCGTCGAATGTATAGCAGATTGCTGCCTGTTTGTCGTTTTGCCAAGTCGTGATGATGGGTCGGTCTGATTGTGGAGTATTGGCTTGTATAGAAAGAAAACAGCCGGTTAAGATGGTCAGGAATGTGGTTTTCATATCAGTTTAAGATTAAAAAAAGGTTTTCTCCCGTTGAAGTCATACTTCTGGCAGGAGAAAACCTTGGTTATGTTGATTATTTATGTTTTTCGTCCGGATGCGGATAGTCGATGGTATAATGCAATCCACGGCTTTCCTTGCGTTCCATTGCCTGGCGTGTAATCAGGTAGCCTACATTGATCATGTTACGTAGCTCGCAGATTTCACGGGAAGCCTTTACTCGTTTGAACAGGCGTTCGGTTTCTTCGTAAAGGATATCCAGGCGGTTCCAGGCACGTACCAGACGGATATTGCTTCGTACGATACCTACATAGGCTTCCATAATCTGGTTTACTTCCTTCATGCTTTGGGTAATCAGGATACGTTCCTCGTTGCTGATGGTTCCTTCTGCATCCCATTCCGGGATGTCTTCGTTGAAATCATAGCGGTCGAGTACGCTCAATGCATGTTTGGCTGCCGCATCTGCATAAACGATAGCTTCAATCAACGAGTTTGATGCCAAGCGGTTACCTCCGTGAAGGCCGGTACAGGAACATTCGCCCAAAGCATACAGGCGTTTGATGCTTGACTGTCCGTCAAGGTCGACCTTGATGCCACCGCACAGATAATGTGCCGCAGGGGCAACAGGTATATAATCTTTGGTGATATCAATACCTAAGCTAAGACACTTCTTGTAGATGTTCGGGAAGTGTTTCTTCGTTTCTTCCGGATCCTTGTGTGTTACATCCAGATATACATAGTCTTCACCACGTTGTTTCATTTCGCTGTCGATAGCGCGGGCAACAATATCACGTGGTGCCAACGACAGACGGGGATCGTATTTCTGCATGAATTCTTCTCCTGCCAGGTTCTTCAGTACTGCGCCGTAACCACGCATCGCTTCGGTAATCAGGAAGCTTGGACGGTCGCCCGGATGATACAGGGCTGTGGGATGGAACTGGATAAATTCCATATCCTTTACCAAGCCTTTGGCACGGTAAACCATGGCGATACCGTCGCCGGTAGCAACCAATGGGTTGGTAGTATGCGTATATACAGCTTCACAACCGCCTGTAGCCATGACGGTTACTTTCGACAGGAATGTATCCACGTCGCCGGTCTCTTCGTTCAGCACGTATGCACCGAAACATTTGATGCCCGGAGTATGACGGGTCACGATAATACCCAGGTGGTGTTGGGTTATGATTTCTACAGCATAATGGTTACTGAAAACGGTAATGTTCGGATGCTGTTTTACCGTTTCAATCAGACTTGTCTGGATTTCGGCTCCGGTATTATCCTTGTGGTGGAGGATACGGAATTCGGAATGTCCGCCTTCCTTGTGCAAGTCGAACTCCCCGTTTTCCTTCTTGTCGAAGTTTACTCCCCATTTGATCAACTCCTCAATTTGAGAAGGTGCGTTTCGGACCACTTTTTCAACTGCGGCGGGATCACTGATCCAGTCGCCTGCAACCATAGTGTCGTGGATGTGTTTCTCGAAATTGTCAACCTTCAGATTGGTGACCGAAGCGATACCTCCTTGAGCATAGTAGGTATTGGCTTCCTCTAGTCCGGCCTTGCAGATCAGTGCAACCGAACCTTTATGCGCCACTTTCAGCGCAAAGCTCATTCCGGCTATTCCTGAACCGATAACGAGAAAATCGAATTTTCTGACCATAATGTTTGTATATCTTGGTGCAAAACTACAAAAAAACTGATTTAAGCCGATTGTAGTGAGATATTTTTTGCATAGAATTAAGGGATAAACTGTAGAATTGATTATCTTCACAGAGATTTAATTAAGAGATTTCCATGAGCAGAACCTTTCATACTATAGTGGGCTGGTGGTATTGGGCTTTGATCCTGATATCTTCGGCTGCGATGTTTTATTATTTCTGGGTACATGTAACCTGGGCTACCATTGTTTTGGCTTTAGTCGTTATCCTGGAGATTGAGATGTTGATCCATACCCGATACATCGTTACGGACGACAATAAGTTGAAAGTGGAAAGCGGACGGTTCATTGCCAAGACCGAGATGGAGCTGGAACGTATTGAAAGTATCCGGAAAGTCCGTTGCATGGCCTTTTTCGAACCGGCGCTGTCGTTCGAGCGTTGCGAAATCTGTTACAGGAAAAAAAACGGTCAGACTGCTTTGGTCCGTATTTCTCCCCAAAATCCGGATGAGTTTATCCGTTGGGTATTGAAAAGGAATCCGAAGATTCAGGTTCCGGGAAAGAATGTTTGATTATCATCATGGCTTTTGATGGGAAACATATATCTGTCTAAATCTAAATTAAACGACTATGAAATACCAATTGGCGATTATCGGTGGCGGTCCGGCCGGTTATACGGCAGCCGAGGCAGCCGGAAAGGCGGGACTGAGTGTGGTCTTGTTTGAGAAGAACTCTTTGGGCGGCGTTTGTCTGAATGAAGGTTGCATACCTACAAAGACTTTGTTGTATTCGGCTAAAATGTACGACCATGCCCTTCAGGCAGCGAAGTACGGAGTTTCCGCTGACGAAGTCTCTTTCGATTTGGGCAAGATTGTGGCCCGTAAGTCGAAAGTGGTCCGCAAATTGGTATTGGGTATCAAGGCGCGTCTGGAGGGGCAACATGTGACGATTGTCAATGGAGAGGCACGGATTATCGACCGCCATTCCATCGCATGTGGGGAGGAAACCTATGAATTCGATAAGCTGATTCTTTGTACAGGAAGCCGTTCGGCTATCCCTCCTATCCCCGGTATCGATAAGGTTAATTATTGGACCCATCGTGAGGCTCTCGACAACAAGGAGCTTCCTCATTCGCTTATCGTTATCGGTGGCGGTGTAATCGGAATGGAATTCGCTTCGTTCTTCTGCAGTTTGGGCGTTAAGGTGACTGTCGTTGAAATGTTGGATGAGATTCTTGGTGGAATAGACAAGGAAATGGCTTCAGCCCTTCGTGCCGAATATACCAAAAAAGGTATAACATTCCTGCTCGGTGCCCATGTGACCGGTGTACTTGAAAATGCGGGGGAAATTTATGTAAATTACGAACTGAACGGTACGAATGCTACCTTGACTTCCGAAAGGCTGTTGGTCAGCACCGGACGTAAACCTGTCATGGACGGATTCGGATTGGAAAATCTGAAGCTGGATTATACTATACGTAATTGGGTGAAAGTCGATGAGCATATGCAGACTTCCGTGCCGGGCATTTATGCCTGTGGCGACTTGAACGGTGTTTCTTTGTTGGCCCATACGGCAGTAAGGGAAGCGGAAGTGGCTGTCCATCATATCTTGGGTATAAATGATGCGATGAGCTATCGGGCAATTCCGTCGGTTGTCTATACCAATCCGGAAATAGCATCGGTAGGAAAGTCGGAAGAAGCTTTGGCTAAGGGAGGAACCGCCTATCGGACCATCAGGCTTCCGATGGCCTACTCCGGCCGTTTCGTTGCAGAGAATGAAGGGACAAACGGTATATGCAAGGTACTTGTCGACGAAAAGGACAGGATACTGGGGGTACATATACTAGGGAATCCGGCATCCGAACTGATTGTGCAGGCCGGGATGATGATTGACGACGGCCGTACTTATAAGGAATGGAAACGGTATGTATTCCCTCATCCGACAGTCGGAGAGATATTTAAAGAATTGTAATCGATTTATTATAGAATAGGAACTTATTTCATGAAAATAAAGGAAATTGTTGCGGTTATGCTGTGTTTACTCTTTTCTGGAGTGAAGGCACAGTCTTTGACTGAGAAGTTGGATGAATTTGTTTCTTCTTCCGAGCTTCTGGAGACGTCAGAAGTCGGAATTTCGGTGTACGACCTGACCGCTGGGAAACCGGTCTATACTCATCAGGACAAGAAATTGTACCGGCCGGCCTCCATCGAGAAAATCATAACGACAGTTACCGCTTTAGCCAGACTGGGGACAGGATTCAAGTTCCAGACGGGGTTGGCATACACAGGAACAATCACTCGCGACAGTGTTCTGTATGGTGATCTTTATGTAGTGGGCGGATTCGATCCGGAGTTCATGGAAGACGATCTGGGCCGGTTTACAAAATCTGTCTATAATGCCGGAATCCGTAAGGTTGAAGGAAAACTCATCGGTGATGTTTCACTTACAGATTCCATTTATTGGGGACCGGGTTGGTCGTGGGACGATACACCTTACTCATTCCAACCTTACCTGTCGCCTTTGATGTTGAATCGGGGGTGTGTCACCGTATGTCTGACTCCTGCCGCCAAGGGAGAGAAACCGGAAGTGGAGATACAGCCGGAATCGGACTATTATTCGGTAGATAACCAGGCTTTCAGTCTGGAACCTGACAGCGGAAAGCTGGTTGTTACCCGTAATTGGCTGTCTAATGGAAACCGGATTGTCATCAAAGGGAATGTAAGTCGAAAGACCAGCAGAACCATCAATATGTATTCATCGAAAGACTTTTTTCTGAATACATTCGCTTATCAGCTGCGTCAGCAAGGTATTCGTGTCGACAGTGTTTCATACGGTTTGTGTCCGGAGGAAAAGACTACCTTGTATACGATACGACGCCCGCTTGTACCTGTATTGTACCGGGCGTTAAAGAATAGCGACAATCTGGCCGCTGAATCGATTTTCTATCAATTGGGAATCGAACGCTCGAAAGAGCCCTATTCGGGAACGTACGAATCGTTGGGAGCAATCTGTTCTTTTATGGAAAATGTGATTGGCAAGCAATTCGACGATTACAAGATACTTGACGGTAGCGGCGTATCTTTGTACAATTATATTTCGCCGGAACTGTTGATGGAGTATCTTAAATATGCCCATGCCCATCCTGCCATCTTCAAGCCGTTCTATGATGCACTGCCTGTTGCCGGAGTTGACGGAACATTAGGGGGAAGAATGAAGAAGACCAAGGCTTTCCGCAATGTCCGTGCCAAGACCGGAACCGTTACCGGCATCAGTTCATTGGCCGGTTATGTAACTACAGCCAACAAGCATCTGCTGGCCTTTGTCATCATCAATCAAAATGTGCTGAAGAGTAAGGAGGCGAGAAAATTCCAGGACAATATTTGTGAAATATTGGCGAAATGATATAAAAGAAATTTGTATATTTGCTCACCTTCGGTTAGAAGCGTTTATAAAAGGGTGTTATTTAGTAACAATATAAATCAAAAAAATTATGGTTAATTTTTCACTTGAAGGTAAAGTAGCTCTCGTAACAGGAGCTTCTTATGGAATCGGCTTCGCCATTGCAACCGGTTTTGCAAAGGCTGGTGCAACTATCGTTTTTAACGATATCAAACAGGAATTGGTAGACAAAGGTTTGGCTGCCTATAAGGAATTGGGTATCAACGCTCACGGTTATGTTTGCGACGTTACAAACGAAGAAGCTGTAAATGCATTCATCGCTCAGGTAGAAAAAGAATTTGGTGTAATCGATATCCTGGTAAACAATGCAGGTATCATCAAACGTATCCCGATGTGTGAAATGTCGGCAGCAGAATTCCGTCAGGTTATCGACGTTGACCTGAACGCTCCGTTCATCGTTTCTAAAGCTGTCATTCCGGGAATGATCAAGAAAGGTCACGGTAAGATTATCAACATCTGTTCTATGATGAGTGAATTGGGTCGTGAAACTGTATCCGCTTATGCTGCCGCTAAGGGAGGTTTGAAGATGTTGACACGTAACATCGCTTCTGAATACGGTGAATACAACATCCAGTGTAACGGTATCGGCCCGGGTTATATCGCAACTCCGCAGACTGCTCCGTTGCGTGAACGTCAGCCGGACGGTTCACGTCATCCGTTCGATTCATTCATCGTTGCCAAGACTCCGGCTGCCCGTTGGGGTACTCCGGAAGACTTGATGGGTCCTGCTGTATTCCTGGCATCGGACGCTTCCAACTTCGTTAACGGACATGTATTGTACGTTGATGGTGGTATCTTGGCTTACATTGGCAAGCAGCCTAAATAAGTAAGTATTATACTTATATAAAACGAGAGCCGACATCCTTCCGGATGCCGGCTCTAATTGTCTTTATATCTGTCTATTCGAATACCTTGAACTGGTAGCCTTGTTCCAAGAGCCATTCGATGGAGCGTGGCAAGGCATATTTCATGTTCTTTTCTGACTTGATTGAATCGTGGAAGGTAATGATTGAACCGTTGCGGACATATTTCTTCAGTTTCTCGAATACTTGCGGACCGTTCAGACGCTTGCTGTAATCGCGTGTCACTACATCCCACATCACAATCTTATATTTACGTTTCAGTACCATATATTGCAACCAGCGCATATGTCCGTGTGGGGGGCGGAAAAGGTCGGTCTTCAGATATTCATTGGCTTTGTCTGCATTTGCCAGATAGTTTTTGCTCAGGTACTCTGAACCACGGATATGATTGAATGTATGATTTCCTATCCGATGTCCCCTTTCCACTACCATTTGGTATTCTTTCGGATGCTTTCTCACATTATCGCCTACCATAAAGAAGGTCGCTTTGATGCCATACTTGTCGAGCAAGTCCAATACCCAAGGGGTTATTTCCGGAATCGGACCGTCATCAAAAGTCAGATAGACTGATTTCTCGTTCTTGTCCATTCTCCATAATGCACTCGGGTAAATCCAACGGAGCAATAAAGGGGGTTGTTCTATAAGCATGGTGTTTGTATATGTAAGATAATAGCTCATCCAGAGGAAACAATCCTCTGAATGAGCATTCTTTATTTATTTTGTTCTATACGCTGTTCGAGTAATTTATATATTTGGTTGAACTTCTGTGCGTAATTGAGTGCCGATTGCAGTTCCTTGCCTGTCTTCGGATCTTTCATTGTTGCCAGTGTCTTGCAGACATCATCCAAAATGTATAAGTGGCGCATACAGTTGTCGTATGAGTCCTTAAAGCGTTTTTCATCCAGACTTAGATACCAGGTAGTATATTCCAGCGAATTGTTTGCCAATTCTTTCAGAATCGCTTCCGCCTTTAGGGTCTGGCCAAGCTTGTTATAGTCGTCGGCCATTTCCTTTGAACTGCTGTAGATATAGTCGTGACGTACTGTAGTACTCGGAATTACTTTCTGGCAATAGTCGAGTACTTCCAATGCCTTGTCGTTCTTGCCTTCCCTGATAAGCTGGCTGGCAAGCTGTACAAACAAGCGGCGATGTGTATCACACATGCGGAGTACGGTTTCGTCAAGATAGATATCCGGATTGTCGATACCACCGAACTTGAACTTGTGCATCAGGTTGTCGTACATCTTCTCCGAGTCAATCTGCCGTCCTAATGCTGCATTATTGAACGGAGTGATCCGATAAGCCAGACCTTCCTGCAGGAAGTTGTTGCCAAGGTTCATCTGGTTGTCACCTCCTACGGTAATTGCCATATACATCGGACGTTCCCAATTGGTATTGGCCAACATTTCAAGCATCATCAATTCACTCTTATACAGCATACGTTTTCCTTTGAGTGAGATATGCATATAATCAGGAATCGAATCCGGCGTCATCATACCCGAACGCTTGATAGCTTCCTTGTCTAATTTAACCACAATACTATCTGTCGGAATCATCTGCAGATCGTCTTTCGGATTACGAACCCAATATTTCAAGATGTTCTTCAACTCGTATGGGTTGTCTCCATAATCTTTTTTGGCTTCTTCCGGATATTGTTTGTAATAGTTGTTGATAGCTTCCATTACTTCCGGACGGATATAAACAGCTTCGTTGTGTCCCTGTACGTAATCGATTCGTTCCCAGTTAATAGGTACAGAAGGAGAATCATAAGCCGGACGGCGCATCTGGTCGATGTACCAGTCGGTCTGCAGATAGCTCAGGTTACATACACGTACATCGGTACGGAATCCTTCCGTTTCCTGATTATACCACAACGGGAATGTATCGTTATCGCCGTTTGTGAAGATAATCGGATTACCTTTATCCTGTACGCTACTCAGGTAATTCTGTCCGAAGTCACGGCAGGTGTATCTTCCGCTGCGGTCATGGTCGTCCCATGTCTGGCTTACCATCTGGATGGGCACCAGAACACAGACTACACTTGCTATGATGGCTGCAACATTTTCTTTTTTCATCTTAGCCGACAACCACTCGGAGATTGCAGCTACGCCCAATCCGATCCATATCGTGAATGCATAGAAGGAACCTGCATAAGCATAGTCACGTTCACGAGGCTGTTGCGGTGTCTGGTTCAGATAAAGTACGATGGCCAGACCGGTCATGAAGAAGAGGAAGAAGACAATCCAGAATTGTTGGATACCCTTATCTCCCTTATAAGCTTGCCAGAACAGGCCGATCAGTCCGAGAAGCAACGGCAGGCAGAAGAAAACATTATGCCCCTTGTTGTTCTTGAGTTCGCTCGGCAAGAGACTTTGGTCGCCTACAAGGTATTTGTCGACAAACGGGATACCGGTAATCCAGTTTCCATGTTCGATTTCTCCCTGTCCTTGGATATCGTTCTGTCTTCCTGCAAAGTTCCACATGAAGTATCTCCAATACATGTAGTTCACTTGATAAATGAAGAAGAACTTGATGTTGTCCCATTGTGTCGGGACTTTCACCATGACCATCTCTCCGCATTGGTCGTAAGGAACCTGACGTCCTTCCACACCACCTACCCATTCTTCGTATGCCTTGGCATGGGCATCGCTGTACATACGTGGGAAAAGCATGTTCTGGGCGTATTTATATTCGATCTTGTTACGTACAATTTCATAACTGTCCTTTTCATCCGGACGTTCCTTTTCTTTACGCTGGTATACGGGAGCACCTTCTTTGGTATCGTAGATACAACCTCCATCGACTTCCTTCAGGGCCATTTTCGATGCGTAGGTCTGACCGTAGAACAACGGGCGGGTACCGTATTGCTCACGTCCCAGGTATTCTCCTAAGGTAAAGATATCTTCCGGTGAGTTCTGGTCCATCGGAGTGTTTGCAGATGAACGGATTACAATCACTGCATAAGAGGAATATCCTACTAGGATCATCATCAGACACAACAAAGCCGTGTTCAATGTACGTGCGCTGACACGGTATTTCTCAGGCAGGTTGGCAAACAAATAGAATGCCAGAATGGCCAATACGATGATACCGATGAATACGCTGCTCCATCCGTGACCATAGAACGGGATACCGAGCATTCCGACTGTAGCCAGAAAGGCGATATTCATACGTTTGCGGCTTCTTACGACATAGCTTTCGTATACACCCCATATAATGCAGGCGATGAGTACGACAATGTAAACGATCAGACCGGTATTGAATGAGAATCCGAAACTGTTTACAAACAACAGTTCGAACCATCCGCCAACTTTCACGATACCCGGTACAATACCGTATAGAACGGCTGCAACCAATACCATGGAACCACAGAGGGCTATCAAACTGCCTTTCAGGTTGGCATTCGGGTTCTTCTTGTAGTAGTAAACCAGTACGATGGCCGGAATACAAAGCAAGTTCAACAGGTGGACACCGATTGACAGACCGGTAAGGTATGCAATCAGGATAAGCCAGCGGTCGCTGTGAGGGTCGTTGGCACGGTTCTCCCATTTCAATATCAACCAGAAAACGACAGCGGTGAACAAGCTTGAGTAGGCATATACCTCACCTTCTACGGCGCTGAACCAGAATGTATCGCTCCATGTATAGGCCAATGCACCTACCACACCCGATCCCATAATGGTAATCAGTTTGCCTGTAGTCATTTCATTTGCGTCCGGGCATACCAGTTTCTTGGCAAGATGGGTAATGCTCCAGAACAGGAACAGGATACAGGCTGCACTCAGCAAGGCGTTCATGATATTTACCATGCGGGCCACTTGGGTGGGATCGCTTGTAAACTGGCTGAACAGGTTGGCTGTCAGCATAAAGAACGGTGCGCCGGGCGGGTGGCCGACTTCCAATTTATATCCAGTAGTGATGAACTCGGGACAATCCCAGAAACTGGCGGTCGGTTCGATAGTCATGCAGTATGTAAAGGCTGCAATGGCAAAAACCAGCCAACCCACCAGATTGTTGATCTTGTTGTACTGTTTCATGTAATTTATCTTGTTTCTAAATGAAATTCGTCAATCAGCGCAAAGATAGTGATTTTCACTACAGAGGGCGCAGGCTTTTCGGTTTTTTTATGTTAACCTTGCGGTACTATCCTATTCATGGTGATGGCATTTCAACACCCGATGTGGGAGATTTCCGTGTCCAAGCAGTTCAATCGGGCATCCGAAATGTTCCTCGAGCCATTCGGCAGGAATTTCCGTATCTGGATGATAATCGAGTGTGCCGTTTACACAGGCGATGGATTTCACGTTCTGTAATACCGTTCCGATGTCGTGGCTCACCAGAATGATGGCACGTTCCTTGTTGATTTCTTCCAACAGCTTGTATAGTTTGGCTTCGAAACGTTTGTCGATATAGGTGTTGGGCTCATCGAGGATTACCACTTGCGGATCGGATACCAAGGCTCTTCCCAATAGGGCACGCTGCAGCTGTCCTCCGCTCAGCTGTCCGATAGCCCGCTTTTCAAGTCCTTCCAACCCCATACGGGCAATGACTTGCCGCACCTGTTCATGTTGCTCCTTGCTGAATGGACGGAACAATGACTTTTCCTTGTTGAGGCCGGATAGGACCACTTCATACACCGAGATGGGGAATTTCTTGTCGATGTTGCTATATTGTGGCAGGTATCCCATACTGATTTCCTTGACTTCCAGCCCGTTGTGATAGAAGTGAAGTTCTCCCGATTCAGGGGCAAGCAGTCCGAGAATGATTTTCATCAGGGTGGTCTTTCCGCCTCCGTTCGGTCCGATAACGCCTAGGAAATCTTTTTCATAAACGGTAAGGTCGACATTTTCCAGCACCCGTTTCTTTTCGTAAGCGGCCGAAATATGATTCAGCTGTATGATAGGTTGTGTATTCATCTTTTATTCCCTAATGCTTTTGCTATGCCGGTCATCTCTTCCGGCCAGTTGTAGTTCAACGGATTGATAGGAACAATCTTTACTCCGGCTTCCTTGGCTATGATTTCCGCGTTCCGGGTATCGAATTCCTTCTGTACGAAAATGATACGGGCATTTTCATCCTTACAACGACGGATGAGTTCCTGAAGATGGGCCGGTGAGGGTTCCTTTCCTCCTTCCTCGATACTGATCTGATTCATGCCATAGTCGCGTGCGAAATACGACAGGGCAGGATGATAGATCAGGAAGGTCGTACCTTTTTCGGGCAACACACGCCGGATTTCTTCTTCGGTACGGTCGAAGATTCGATTCAGGCTGTCGAGCCGATGGTTGTAATAGGAGGCATTGGCTTGGTCGAGTGTACAGAGTGCCCAGCAGATATTGTCTGCAATGATTCGGGCATTCTTGACCGAATTCCATATATGGGGTTCTACACCTTCATGGCTATGATTGTGTCCGTTGTCTGTATGCGAGCATGTACCTTCCATAAGAGCCACTCCTTTCGAAGTATCGAATATCTTCAAGTCGGGTGTATTGGCTTTAAGCTTGTCCATCCAGATCTGTTCGAAACCTATGTAGCCAATCCGTAGGTAAGCTTGGCTTTTGTTCAAGGCAACCAATTGTTGCGGGGTCGGGTCATAGGTTTCGGGATTGTTTCCTTCGGGAACTATGCTGACCACCTTGAACTTGTCGCCAGCAATCGCTTCGGTGAAATAGCGGAGCGGTTCGATGGAAACGGTGAGTGTCGGCAGTTTCTCTTCCTGTCTGTTGTTGCTGCAGGAAGTGAACAGGAGCAGACTTATAATGAACAGAAAATACTTTTTCATGTTATGCATTTTGTATTGATAAAGATAATCAATTATTTGATTTAGGCTTTGGTTGCCCGAAGGATTTCACGTTTGCCTCCCGGTGGTCCCGGCAGACGTTCCACGGTAAATCCGGAAGCTTGTAGCATACGTCTCACAACACCTTTGGCACAGTAGGTAGTCAGTACACCACCTTTATTCAGACAGCCATACAGGGCATCGAAAAGTTCCTGATTCCACATCTCGGGTTGTTTTTCGGGTGCGAAAGCATCGAAATAAATGACATCGTAGCCCGGTTTGAAACGGTAGGTCGTAAAATCGTCTTCAATCTTGTTCAATGTGAATCGGGAAGTGATATGAACGTCGGTGTTCCAAGCTGCTTTATGCAAGGCGTTGAAATCGTCCGCTCTTTCGGGGCATATCAACTCGGGGTATTGCAGCTTTTCTACAGTTTCAAGGGGTATAGGATACCGCTCGATGCTCGAGTAATAAACGTTGCGTCCTTCCTTATCGGCTTCAAGCAACGTTAAAAAAGCATTTAAACCTGTTCCGAAACCGATTTCAAGGATACGAACATCGTCTCCCCGGAAATGTTTCATTCCCATATTGATGAAGATATGTTCCGATTCGGTCAGTGCTCCTTTTATCGAATGGTAATGTTCTTCCAGTTCGGGTACATAGAGTGTATAGCTTCCGTCGTCAGTCTGTTCCAGTTGTATCTTGAGAGGTTTCATAATTCTATAATGAATTGATTATACCTAGGGTTGCAGCAGCCAATACGGAATACCTCACCACTTTTCCGATGGACATGGCGATAGCGACAATCCAAATGTTTGCACGCATCAATCCCAATACGATCAGCATGGCATCGCCGATAATGGGAAGAAAGGAAAACATGGCCATCCAGGCCCCCCGTCCATGTATGAACCTGGCTGCCCGGTCCAACTTTTTCTGGTCGACCTTGAAATATTTATGTATCCATTCCATTTTTCCCAAATGTCCTATCCAGTAGCAGGTCATTCCTCCAAGGATATTGCCTATGGCTGTCGACGAGACAGATAATAACGGATCCAGTCCCAGACTGATACAGGTAAGCAGTACAGCTTCTGAACTGAATGGTAGGATAGTTCCGGCCAAGAATGCTGATATGAACATTCCCAGATACCCCCATTCGGCTAAAAGTTGAAGAAAAGCATCCATAAATTAAACAGGCAGAGTAATCCGCAAATGCTAAGTGTTATAATAAAAACAATATAAGTGGGTTTGTTGTTGGTCAATGCAAACAGATGGCCTCCGATAATTGTTCCCGGCAGTATGGCCAAAGGTAAGAGTTGGTTTACATACTGAGGTTGTAACAATATAAATAAATGCATCCAGAATCCCATGAATATGATTATTTTCAGAATGATACGTGTCTGTACCTTATCCTTGAAAGCCGATTGGGAATACAGGATTGTGAATGTAATGTACAGGAGTAGTATGATTCCCCAGGAGATCCATTGATCCAGTTGCAACATGGTGTAGTCGATGGGTTGGAATTGGATTAATGAACAGGATTTTTCCAGGAAACCGCTTATATTACCTATATATACATAATATCCCAACAGAAACCAGTAAGGTATGCTGATTCCGATCAGTCCCGCGAAAAAACTCCGTGCATCGAGCGAGCGTAATGGGATCATGTGCAGATACATCAAGGGGGCGAGCCAGATGATGGTTGGCAAAATTAGGCTCATGATTCCCAGCCAGAAGAAGGCATGGAAGATAGGAACAGAAGCATAAGGAGATTCATAACTCTTGAAGAGTGATGACAGAAGGAGCAGGAACAATACCGGCAGGAATAGGTCGACCGTCCATCCGTGAAGGAAAGGGAGGGCTGCAAAAAATACAAGAAACAGGGAGGAAGGCATTGTCGTACGGGTGCGGATCAAGGCGAACTTGGTGTCCATCTCGATCAGTACATAGGCGATGAATCCTGCAGTCAGCAGCGATCCTACCTGTGTCCAATCTTCCAAGGTATTGTCCAAGGAAGTTATCAACCATACGATAATGGCAATAAGGGAGGCTACGGGAAGTGTGATACGTCCCGTAGCTACCTCATATTGGAATCTGTTTCTTGTTTGCATAATTACAGGTCGAATCCGATATCGGAACGGAAATATTTCTTTTCGAACTGGATTTTTCCGGCATTAGTAAACGACATCTTCAAGGCTTCTTCCTTGTTGGCTCCATACGAGCTGACTGCGATGACGCGACCACCGTTAGTCACTACCTGACCGTCTTTCAACGTTGTTCCGGCATGGAATACGATGCTTCCACCAGCCTTGGCGTCTTCGATACCTGTCATCGGGAATCCTTTTTCGTAAGCTTCGGGGTAACCACCAGATACAAGCATGACACATACAGCCGAGCGAGGGTCTATTTCCAAAGTCTTTTCGTTCAGGTTGCCGTCGGCTACTCCTTCGAACAGGTCGACCAGATCGCTCTTGATACGCAGCATGACACTTTCCGTTTCAGGGTCGCCCATACGTACATTGTATTCGATAACCATCGGCTCACCCTTCACATTGATCAGTCCGAAGAAGATGAAACCTTTGTAGTCGATACCTTCGGCTGCCAGACCCTCGACAGTAGGACGGATGATACGGTCTTCCACCTTCTTCATCCAGTGGGCATCGGCAAACGGAACCGGAGATACAGAACCCATACCGCCAGTATTCAAACCCTTGTCGCCTTCTCCGATACGCTTGTAGTCCTTGGCTTCCGGCAGAATCTTGTAGTTCTTTCCGTCGGTCAGAACGAACACCGAACATTCGATACCGCTCAGAAATTCTTCGATAACCACAGTTGCCGAAGCGTTTCCGAACATACCGCCCAGCATTTCCTTCAGTTCTTTCTTCGCTTCTTCCAAGGTAGGCAGAATCAATACACCTTTTCCGGCGCACAGACCGTCGGCCTTCAGTACGTAAGGAGCTTCCAATGTATCGAGGAATGCCAGACCTTCTTCAAGGTTAGCTGCTGTAACACTCTTGTATCCGGCTGTCGGAATGTTATGGCGCTGCATGAATCCTTTGGCGAATTCCTTGCTACCTTCCAGAACTGCACCGGCTTTCGAAGGACCGATAACAGGAATGTTCTTCAAGGCTGCATCGTTCTTGAAGAAATCATAAACACCTTTTACCAATGGATCTTCCGGTCCGACAACTACCATGTTGATGCCGTTTTCAACCACGAATCTCTTGATACCTTCGAAATCATCGGCTTTGATAGCTACGTTTTCACCCACCTCGCGTGTACCGGCATTACCTGGTGCGATGTACAGTTTCTCAATCTTCGGACTCTGAGCGATTTTCCATGCCAAGGCATGTTCGCGTCCGCCTGAACCTAATAATAAAAGTTTCATAGTCGGTATAATAAGTTATGTTTTATCTATTCAAGTTTATTTCAAAAAATCGGTAAAGTAACGGGTGATGTGTTCGTGCAGATGTACACGGTCGCGTCCCATCATGTTATGGCCGTCTTCCGGATAGATGAAGAAGTCGGGATGTGTTCCAGCATCGATACAAGCTCTCAGGAAACTGATACTGTGCTGTGGCACACAGACGGGGTCGGTTCCTCCGATAATGATTTCCAGACGGCCTTTCAGGTTGCCGGCTTTCTCTCTCAGATTGGAGCCTTTGTATCCTTCCGGATTGGTTTCCGGTGTATCCATGTAGCGTTCGCCGTACATCACTTCGTAGAACTGCCAGTCGATGACCGGACCGCCGGCTACACCTACCTTGAAGATTTCCGGATAAGTAAGCATCAGATTGGTGGTCATGAATCCGCCGTAACTCCATCCGTGTACACCGATCTTGTCGGCATCCACATACGGAAGCGACTGGAGGAATTTGGCTCCTTCCACCTGGTCTTTCATCTCTTCATCGCCCAGGTGGCGGAAGGTACAGTTCTCGAACTTGATACCTCGGTTGTCGCTGCCCCGGCTGTCGACTGTCAGCATTACATAACCTTGCTGCGCCATATACAGATCCCATCCACGTGCATCGTAGAAACGGGTATTGTGAATCATCTGTGCATGCGGACCGCCATATACATAAATGATAGCTGGGTATTTTTTGTTCGGATCGAAGTTGACCGGCTTGATGAGGCGATAATACAAATCGGTTTTTCCGTCGGCAGCCTTGATAGTACCCAAGGTGATTTCCGGCATATTGTATTCGTCCTTCAAGGGATCGTTAGCAGTCAGGAGCAAAACACCTTTCTTTCCGTCGGTAGGTAATATGCTGATTTCACGTGGAACATCGTTCGATGTGAAGTTGTCGATAATATACTTGCCACTTCCCGAAAGCATGGCGCGGTGCATACCGTCCTTCTTGCCGATCAAGGTACGCTTGCCGTTCTTCACGTTCAATGCGAAGATATTGGTCTGCAGCGGAGAGATTTCCGTACTTCCGATGATGATTTCTTTTCTGGCCTTGTTGAAACCGAGAATTTGCTGAACCAACCAGTCGCCTTGTGTCAATGGGGTGGTCTTCAGGTATTCACAGTACTGGTCGTCTGTATCCTTGCCTTGTTTCCATTCGCCTTTCAGTTTCTTTGTAGTATCCATCAGATACAGGTGATGGAATCCGTCGCGCTGACTCCAGTAGATGAACTTGGTATCGTCCCACGGCAGGAAGGTCAGCGGATGCTGAGGCTCTACGTATTTCGAATGCTTTTCTTCGTAGAGTACCCCCATCTTTTCACCGGTTACAGCATCATATTGAACCAATTGCGCATGATTCTGGTCGCGGTTCAGTTCGATGACATAGATACTCTTTTCATCCGGATCCCAACTGATGTTGGTAAAGTAACGGTCGGTCGGGTCGCCAGCCTGCAGATAGGTTGTCTTACCGGTAGATACATTATATACGCCTACAGTAACCTTATGGCTGGTCATTCCTGCCATCGGGTATTTGTCGGGTTCCATGGTTGCGATACGGGTCGTGGTATTTACCTGCGGATAATCGGTTACCATGCTCTGGTCCATGCGATAGAAGGCCAAGTAAGTACCTTTCGGACTCCAGAAAGTTCCTTTCATGATGCCGAACTCATTGCGGTGGACAGCCTGGCCGTAAACCACAGCATTCGGCTCTTCTTTTCCGCCGGTCGGTATCAGGCTTACAGCTTTCGTGAGATCTTTTGTCTCAGCATTGGCGATGTATAGATGGTCGCCTGCCGTATACGCCAAAGTTTTGTTGGCTTCACAGAAATCGAAGTTTGTGGCATCCTTTTCTTGGATACGGAACATTTCTGTAATCTGTTTCTTATCGAAGTCGTAGAAAAGAGCGTAAGTCTCGCTTGTCTTGTCATCGCCAGCCTTACCGAAAAACATCACAACCTTCCGCTCTTCCCAAGGGAGAGAAGCACCTTGCAGGGTGTGGAGAGGCTTGACTTCCTGTGTCAGCTTATAAGGCTTATTGTCGCTTTTCAAGGCGTTGTTAACCTCCTCCAACGTAACCAATACGCTTTCTTTACCGTTTTTTACATCATATAGTTTGATATCATCAACATCTGTACGGACACATACATCTCCCCACCATTGCAGTCCCGGCATATTTTTCGGGATCAGGTTGAAATAGTTGCTTCCGCCCGGAATGACATCTTCCAGTGTATAAGCTTTTTTCTCTTGTGCGGAGAGGGATGTTGCTATCATACAGAACAATGCTATGAGTGAAAATATACGTTTCATTGTATCACTTAATTTATGAATAATCGCTTATCAAAGAAGAATCTTAAAGAACAAGAAGACCCAGTTACTGGATACAGTACATCCACTAACCGGGTTCATCCCCCTTACGGGCTATTTATTCATTGTTAGAATCTCCTTCATCCTTCAACTGGTGACGGCCGTGCATGTAGCGTGGACCCGGAGCTTGCTTCGGGCGACCGTCATCGGTTGATGGCCGGGGTGTACGCAGTTTGGTTTCATCTTTCTTGTATTTGAATTCGCTTTTGCGTGCACCTTCTTCATTGCGTGTTTTCGGTCCACCCTTTCGACCGCCTTTGTATTCCACCTTTTCACCGGCTTTACGAGGGCGTGCGGCTTTTTCTTCCCGTTTCGGCTTGAATTCCTTGTCGCTATTTTCGCTGCGGAAAGCCTTGTACTTGCCGTCGAAGATCTGGTACTTGCGGAACTGACATTCCAAAGCACCGTTGAACAACGGAACCTTGATCGACGCCTTCAGTCCGATCTGGTCGAAACATTCGTCGCGGTAGCTCAGAATCCATGCATCGTTGCCTGCAAACGCATGTTTCAGACGTTCGCCGATCATCTGATACAAGCCCAGCAAGTCATCGGACGAGATACGTTCGCCATAAGGCGGATTGGTCACGATGATACTCTTTTCTTTCGGCTGTTCGAACTGTTGGAACGGCTGGATTTTCAACACCACATCCTTGTTCACGCCGGCAGCCTTTACGTTATGGGTTGCAATCTCGTTGGCTTTCGGGTTATTGTCGTAACCGTAAATCTTATGATTGAATTCGCGTTCCTGAGAATCGTCATTGTAGATCATGTCGAACAGATTCTGATCGAAATCTTTCCATTTTTCGAAGCCAAATTCCTTACGGAATACTCCCGGAGCGATGTTACGTGCAATCAGGGCAGCTTCGATAGGGATAGTACCCGAACCGCACATAGGGTCGATCAGGTCACATTCTCCACGCCAACCGGTCATCAGAATCATACCGGCTGCCAACACTTCGTTCAACGGAGCTTCCACTTGTTCCTGACGGTATCCGCGGCGGTGTAATGATTCGCCGGAACTGTCGAGAGATAAGGTACACTGGTCTTCGGCCACATGGATATTGATAGCCAGATCAGGCTTGCTGATGCGTACCGACGGGCGGTTGCCTGTCTTTTCGCGGAAATAATCGACAATAGCATCTTTTACCTTATAAGCAACAAATTTGGAGTGACGGAACTCGGTCGAGAAAACCACAGCATCAACGGCGAAGCTGCTCATGTTATCCATATAGTTCTCCCACGCAATACTCTTAACCGCATCATATACCTCATCGGCAGTTTTGGCTGTAAAGTGTTTGATCGGTTTCAGAATACGGATAGCGGTACGCAGGCAGAAATTGGCGCGGTACATCATCGCCTTATCCCCTGTAAATGAAACCATACGGCGGCCGATTTCAATATTTCCGGCTCCCAGTTCTGTGAGTTCTTGTGCCAGCACTTCTTCCAGTCCCTGGAAGGTTTTGGCGATAAGCTCGAATTCTTGATTCATTTCAGTTAAATTACGTAATTTCTATTGATAGTGCAAAATTAGCAAATTTCGGCCTATCAATCAACTCTTTGCCGGGTTTTATTCGCTATCCGCGGTGCTGTACGATACGTGCTCCGGCCGGAACGCTTTCGGTTACCCAGATGTTACCGCCGATGGTCGCTCCCTTTCCGATGGTGATACGTCCCAGGATGGTCGCATTGGAGTATACGATGACATCGTCTTCCAGTATCGGGTGGCGTGGGATTCCTTTGATTGGGTTTCCGTTTTCGTCGAGTGGGAAACTTTTGGCTCCCAGCGTTACTCCCTGATACAGTTTCACGTTGTTTCCGATGATACAGGTGGCACCGATTACCACACCTGTACCGTGGTCGATGGTAAAATGATGGCCGATCTGTGCTCCCGGATGAATATCGATACCGGTTTCGGAATGTGCCATTTCGGTGATGATACGCGGAATGAGCGGAACGTTCAGCACATACAGCTCGTGGGCGATGCGGTAGTTGGTAATGGTTCGGATGATCGGATAGCAGCAGATGACTTCACCGAAGCAGGTAGCTGCGGGGTCTCCGTTATAGGCGGCTTCTACATCGGTTGCCAGGATGCTTCGGATTTCCGGAAGCTTGCTGATGAACTTGGCTGCAATGGTGGCCGCCGATTTACGGCAGGGAGAGTCGCAATCGTTTTCGGGATTGTTTTCTTCTCCGAAGCATAAACCGGCCTGTATCTGATCGATCAGTAACTCGAACAGTTCCTCTACGTTTACACCGATATGATAATTGACCGTACGGCTGTTGACTGTCGGATTTCCGAAATAGCCGGGGAATAGGATGGCGCGGGCCAATTCGACTATGCGGTGGAGGGATTTGGCGGAAGGGAGCGGTTCGCCTTCCTTGTACTGATGGAACAATCCTTGGTACGATTGGCTGTCGGAGAGTTCGCCGACGGCTTTTGTCAATATATGGGTGTAATCGAATGTGTTCATAACCGGTTCATTTTGTAAGTAGGCAAAGGTAATAATTTTACTTGACAGACAGGCTTTTCTATAGCATTTTATTCGTTTGAGGTCGTTTTTAATTGTATTTTTGCAATAAATTTCGATTGATATGGTAGTAAACAAGAAAAATCCGTTCGCTTTCAAGGCCAAGCAGAGCGGAAAGAAGAAATCGAGTGGAAAGCGTGTGGGAAAATCACGTCCCGAGAAGGCGAACAATCAGTTGAACCGGAGGGTGAAATGACGGTTTTTCTGTAATACCTTTTTGTGTGCGGGTCATTGAATCATGACTTGAACAATCCTGTTGAATCATAAATGGACAGACATCTGTAAAACTAGTTTTGATGACGGTTTTACGGATGTCTTTTTGTATATAAACCGATGTTCCCATTTATAATAATGAGAAAGTAATTTATCAACATGTTGGTTGAAAGAGTTGTTGACAGCCAAATTAGTAATATGTCTATTTATATTGAAATATGCTGATAATCAATTGTATATTGCTGTTTGTAACTTATCAACATCCCATTGAAACATTGTCTACATCTTGTGAATAGCTTTCAAATAGTTGCATATATCAAATGGATATCTTTTCTTTGCAGCCGACTTTTATTAACTTAATTTTAATTATTCATTCATGGAAAAAAACATTCAGAAAGGCAGTCAGCCGGTGCGTTTCCGCCGCTTTGCCAACTGTTCGTATGCTGTTTTCCGTAGCTTGAATACTCAGGTGAACATCGGGGTGTTGGCTGTAGCCATGCTGACATTCGCCAATGTGGAGACCGTTTCGGCACAGACTGAGAACAAGTCGCAGGAGAAGTTGTACGAACTGGAGGAGGTTGAGGTAACCGGAACCCGTGCTCCGATGACTGTTGCTCAAGCAGCGAGAATGGTAACTGTGCTTGATCGCGAGGCGATTGCCGCGATCCCTGCGCAAAGTGTCAACGATTTGTTGAAGTACGCTGTTGGCGTTGATGTCCGCCAAC
Organism: uncultured Phocaeicola sp.; assembly: GCA_944321335.1. Lineage (GTDB taxonomy): Bacteria > Bacteroidota > Bacteroidia > Bacteroidales > Bacteroidaceae > Phocaeicola. Next base: position 22,938 of record CALUKX010000019.1, read on the forward strand.
GAGGAGATATGGGCGTACAGACCGACATCAGTATCCGAGGGGGAACGTTCGACCAAATCACAATTCTTTTGAACGGTATCAATATCTGTGACCCCCAGACAGGCCATAACGCGGCCGATTTTCCTGTAGATATTCATGAAATAGAACGTATTGAAGTGCTCGAAGGCCCTGCCGGACGAGTGTACGGTACTTCGTCGTTGGTGGGAGCCATCAACATCGTTACGCGTACCGACAAGCAGAGCGGTGGTGAACTTTATGCCGATGGCGGTTCGTATGGTTTCGTGAATGCCGGAGGGCATTTCAGCTACATTAAGGGGAATCTAAGCAACCAGGTTTCGGGTAGCTTTGTCCGCAGCGACGGTTTCAGCCGGAATGCGGCAGGAAAGCTGAATGCCGACTTCAAGATGGGTAAGGCGTTCTATCAGGGACAATATAGACACAGCGATGTGAATATCAACTGGTTCGCCGGATTTACCAACAAGGATTATGGGGCAAATACGTTCTATAGCGCAAAATACGATGATCAGTTCGAACATACACGTAAGTATTTCACGGCTGTACAGGCCGAAACGAAAGGAAAGAACTTCCATTTCCGTCCGTCGATTTACTGGACCCGTGCCGAAGATCGTTTTGAACTTATCAGAAACAATCCCGAAAAGGTTCCTTTCAATTATCACCGTACCGATGTGTATGGGTTGAATCTCAACAGTTATGTGCAGACTTGTTTGGGTAAGACTGCCTTCGGAGCCGAAATCAGAAACGAAGGGGTTATCAGCTCCAAGTTGGGAGAACCCTTGAAGACTCCAAAACCGGCTCCCGACAGCGGTGAATATACCGTAGGACTGAACCGTACCAACATCAGTTTCCATCTGGAACATAACATCCTGCTCGAACGGTTTACGCTTTCGGCTGGAGTGATAGCGGTGAAGAATACCGGCAACGAGATGAATTTCCGTTTCTATCCGGGTGTGGATGCAAGCTATCAGTTTGCACGCGACTGGAAGGTATATGCTTCGTACAATACCTCTCTGCGTATGCCTACCTTCACTGAACTCTATTATACCGTGGAAGGTTATCAGGCCGACAAGAACCTGAAGCCTGAAGAGATGCAGGCGGTGGAAATAGGAGTGAAATACCTTACTCCGGGCATCCGTGGAACATTGAGCCTGTATCATCACCACGGAAAGAACATGATCGACTGGATCCGTGATATTACGGAAGGTGATGAGGCTCCTTGGCTTTCGGTGAACCATGCCAAGATCAATACATGGGGTGCTGAGGCTTCCGTATTCTTCGACTTTACCCAACTTGTTAACCCGAAATCTTTTGTACGGAACTTGAGTCTGGCTTACAGCTACATCGATCAGGACAAGGAAACCACTCCGAACCTGCAGTCGAAGTATGCTTTGGAGTACCTTCGCAACAAACTCGTGGCACAAGCCAACTTCCACATCTGGAGTAATCTGAATCTGAATGTGGCATGCCGTTGGATGGACCGTGTAGGTAACTATCAGAAGGGAACAGAAATGGTTTCGTACGACCCATATACCTTGCTCGATGCTCGTCTTTCGTGGGATACGGCCAAGTATACACTCTATGCTGAGGCAAACAATATCCTCGACAAGACTTACTACGATCACGGCAACATACCGCAGCCGGGAATCTGGGTCCGTGCAGGAGCTAGCTGGCGATTCAACTTCTAATCGGTAGAATATCTAGAAGTTATAATCGTATCACAATTGTGAGACGTTCGTATCACGAATATGATACACTCGTCTCACAGTTATAATAAAATCGTCTCACAGCCGTGATACGATGAGTTGCTCCTTATTTTTTGATGATTCCCTCTTGAATAATTGAGAAATTTATCCCCTGCTTGACTCGATGATACCGCCACCCAATACTACATTGTCGCGGTAGAATGCGGCAGCCTGTCCGTTGGCGATGGAGGCCAATGGTTCATGGAGCTGTACATGAAGCTTATTGTCTTCTGTCAATGTAACGGTACAACGGTTGGCTTGTTTCCGATAACGTATCTTCACAATCACATCGTCCCGGTTCAATAAAGCTTGCGGATTCGTGATGTTCCAGTCGGTCAGTATCATCTCGTTCTGTTCCAGTGCCTGCAAATTATCGCTGATGATTACCTTATTCTCAACGGGGATAATTTCCTTGACAAAGAGAGCTTTGTTGAGATGGATGCCCAATCCACGTCGCTGGCCGATGGTATAGAACGGATATCCTTCATGTTTTCCCAATACATGTCCTGATTCATCGTAGAAATATCCCGAATTGATTAGGTCGGCCGAGACGTGTTCTTTCAGAAATGTGCGGTAATCCATCGGACAGAAACACACTCCCAGACTGTCACGCTTGCGGGCGGCCTTCAGAAAACCTCTTTCGGCTGCAATTTCTCGTACATGGGTTTTGGTGAGAGTGCCCATAGGCAACAGCATACGTTCAAGGATGGTTTGGGGAAGTCCCCAAAGGAAAAACGACTGATCCTTGTCGGGATCGGCTCCTTTCGTGATATGCCAGTATCCGTCTATCAGTTCCTTTTGCACGTAATGCCCGGTAGCGAAATACCGGATTCCTTCTTCATCGGCTATCTTCTGCAATAACGGCCATTTCAGGTAATTGTTGCAAAGCGTACAGGGAACTGGCGTCCGTCCGGCCATATATTCTTTGATAAAATAATTGATGATCTGTTGCCGGAACTCATCCCGTACATCATAAGTGATATGACGGATGCCCAAACGGCGGCACAGTTCACGTGCATCGTCGAGATACTCGGTATTTCCGTCTTTTTCATAAAAGCGGAAAGTGATACCGGTAACCTCATATCCGGCATCCTGAAGCAAGAGGGCAGCTACCGAACTGTCGGTTCCACCGCTCATGCCGAGCAATACTTTATGGTCGGGACTTGTCATCTGAAAATCGTTTTAAACGGGTTGCTTCACGTATGGGCATAAAAAAAGGAGTACCGCTGTACTCCAACCTTTGTTAACCTTAAATCTAATACTATGAAAAACACATTACAAAGGTACGGACTTTTTGATTATCTGCAAGCAATTTACGAAGAAAAATATGTTTTATAACATTGTTTAATAATTGCCGCCTCTCTTTATAGATTTGTTAAAAGATTGGTGTAAAAAAGAAAAAAATCAGGCACTCCTATTTGAGAAGGAATGCCTGATCTAATTTAAGTTACTTGTTAAGTTTGAATCGATAAACTGCAAAAGTCATTGGACCTATTTCTGTATTTAATTCATTGTTCTCGATTGTGATATCTTTTGTCTGAGGAGTAATCAGATTCGGATTGTCGAGTGTGTTTTCTGCATCCGGATTGTCGGAATGCAAGGTTGTGCAAGTTCCGTTCTGTAATTTTGCAGATTTCTTCAAGCCCTTGAACTGGAGCTGCAACGGCTGAGCCTTGTCGGAAGTGTTAACTACCTTGACGATATACGACTGTGATGGTTCGTCCCAAACTGATGAAGCGAAGAGACCGTCCTGTCCTTCCTGTCCGCTTACAGCCTGTTTGTTCATTGTCAACGGAATAACACGGGTTCCCTTATTGTGTCCGTAAAGAGCCTGTACATACCAGCTGCAAGAACGTACTGAACGGAGATTGTCGAACCAGATCAGGTCCGGACGCCATTGCCATCCTTCTACATGAGCGAACAATGGAGCATAAGTAGCCATATCCACTACATCGGCATTACGTTCTACACCGGTAAGGAATGCTGATTCCAACAATGATGCGTGGAAGTGGTTCCATTTCTTGCCGTCGCCGTGGCAAGCATATTCGCCTGCGAATACCTTCGGACCCTTACGAGGATATTTATCATATCTGTTTCCTGAGTTGAGGAACCATTTTTCCGGACGATAGAAGTGTTCGTCTACCAAGTCAACTTTCAGTTTTCTCATTTCCGGCCACAAGTAATCGAAATCTTCTCCTTCTGAGTTAGGACCGGATGAACCGATGATCTTGATATCCGGATAAGCCTTGCGGATAGCTTCAACGAAAGGTTTGAGGTGCGCAGGATATTCAGAACCCCACTGTTCGTTACCGATTCCGATGAACTTCAGGTTGAACGGTGCCGGGTGACCCATCTGTGCACGCAACTTACCCCAAGTAGACAATGTATCGCCGTTGGCGAATTCAATCAGGTCGAGTGCATCCTGGATATAGCTTCCCAAATCGCAAACCTTGACATGAGCATCTTCCGATTCGTTCTGGAACTGGCAAGCCAATCCGCAGCTGAGTACCGGAAGCGGTTCAGCTCCCATATCTTCAGAAAGCTGGAACAATTCGTAGAATCCCATACCGTATGTCTGATAATAATCAGGATAGAAGCGGTGAGGGAATGTATAGTGCCAACGGTTTTCGTTCAGCGGACGGTTTTCTACCGGACCTACTGAGTTCTTCCAGTTGTAACGGGTATTCAAGTCGGTACCTTCAACGATACAACCTCCGGGGAAACGGAATACGCCCGGTTTGGTATCTACCAAAGCCTGAACCAGATCTTTTCTCAATCCGTTTTCACGGCCCGCCCATGTATCTGTCGGGAACAAAGAGATGTGTTCAAGATCGACATCGCCTTTCGAATCGAGGAAGATACGCAAATGAGCCTTAGCAAATGTTTCAGAAGGAGTAAGGATCACTTCGTATTTTTTCCAGTCTTTTGAATTGACAGCCAATGAAGCTTCTGCGATAGCCTGAGTTTCACCCATGCTTGCTTCATTGATCAGTTCGATTTTCAGTTTCTGGTTTTCACCTCTTGCCCATACGGTGAAACGGTATTTTTCATTGGCTTTTACGCCCATTCCAAAAAATCCTTCGTTGACAAGAGCTGTACGTTTATGCATGTGACCCGGATCGCTCAGACGCACATAATGCGGATTGCGGTCGAATGGACCGTCATCCAGCAATTTGACATTGCCTGAAACATCCCATCCTGCAAAATGGTTAGGAAACTCGAATGAACGGTTCTTGACCAGTTCGGCATAAAGTCCGCCATCAGCTCCGAAATTGATGTCTTCGAAGAAATGTCCGTACAGAGTCGGTTGGATAACTGCACCCGGCTTATTCGTCTGAATAACCATAGTGTGAGTGGATTGAGCTTGCAGGTTGATTCCTGCAGCGAGGAGCAAGGCTCCAAGAACAGTGTAGTGTTTATTCATGTAATTTAAGTTATTTGTAATTTGTGATTTTCATGTAAGTAATAATAAAGATATAAAAGACGGATACCTTATATTTCATGTCAATTATCTCGTTAACAAAATTAGATGATGTAAATGTGCTAATGGTGGACATTTGTGGTTGAATGGAGGATTTTTGGTTCTTAGGCAAATATTTTTCCATAATTTTGATTCATTGAAAAAGCTTTTTTATTTTTGCCTAATACTAACTGAAAAACATAACATGAAAAATATTAAGCGGCATCTGGGGTTGTTGGTGATGGGGATTCTATGCTTTTTTTCTCATGCTCAATCTCAAGTAAATAATTCCATATTGAACCGTTATTCGTTGACGGAACTAACCGTGAATAACGGGTTACCTCATAATTTTGTGGACGATATCATCAAAGACAGCAAAGGCTATCTATGGGTATCGACACAAGGAGGAGGTGTGTCGCGCTACGATGGAAACGAGTTTTTGGTTTTAAATTCGACTTCCCAACAATATGCATTGCGCAGTAACTTCATTACCCGGTTGTGTGAAGATCCTTTTCATCGTATCTGGATGGCGAGTGAACAAGGAGTCGATATCTTGTCTTCAAATGATATGAGGTTATTGGACAAGAAGGAACTTCTTGAACGTCCCGATCTGGATTCAACACTTTTCAACCGTCCTGTTTCTAATTTGATGATGAGTAAGGAAGGTAATCTATGGATTTGTTCGGAGAATAGATTATATAAGGTGGTATTTAATAAGGAAGGTTTGGTCAGTCATATTTATGATGTTGCACCTATCCAGTCGAATGAACGTGGGGCAGCTGTCTGTGAAATTGATGGATACCTGTGGTTCCAGTATAAGGGACAGATTTATCGTATCAACGAGAAGGAAACAAGTAAACAGGAACCGGTTCTGGTTTCGTCTGCCCTCCAACTTCCTCCTTATATGAGTGTGTTCTGTCTGTATGAGCTGCAGAATGATGTATGGATAGGTACCAGTATCGGTCTGTTCCGTTACAACAAGCTTTCGGATACCATGAAAAGCTATTTCAATGTCCCGGATGACCCTTCTTCGTTGTCACAGAATTATGTTACGGCCTTGTCTGTCATCCACAACAATGTCTTGCTGGTGGGAACGTTGCTGGGATTGAACTTATACAATTCGGAAACGGACGGATTCAGCCGTATCCAACATGATGATAACTATGTCGGTGCCTTCAATTTGAACTCCAATTTTGTCAATACATTATATAATGATTCAGATAACGGTATAGTCTGGGTAGGTACTGAAACCGGTGGTCTGACAAAGATACATACCTCTTTCCTGTCCATTTCGAACTATACACATTCCCCATACCAGTCCGGTAGTCTGTCGAAAAACATTGTCAATGCGATATTGGAGGATGAACAAGGGAAATTGTGGGTAGGAGTTGTTGAAGGCGGTTTGAACTGTAAGCTGCCGGGAAGTGAAGACTTTATACATTATACTACTGATGCGCCTTCCCGACTCTCGCATAATTCTGTAAGTGCATTGGCTTCCGGTGACAATAACCGTTTATATATAGGTAGTTGGGGCGGTGGCCTGGGATGGATTAATAGAAATAATCTGTCGGATAGACGTTTTCATCCGATTCCTATCTCTAATTTGTTTGTGGCCAATCTGGCATACGACCGGCTCAACCAATTATTGTGGATTACGACAACATCCAGTCTGCTTGTATATGACCCTCGTACTGAGGAGATAAAAGAACCTTTCGACAATCTTCCGAAGACCATCATCAACTGGAATGCATTGGGATGTTGTATTACTGCTGATAACGAATTATGGATTGCTGCACCTTTTGGGCTCTGCGAGATTGATTTGAAAGCTTATCAAAAAGGAGATAGAACATATAAGTTATACAAATCCTTTCCTCCCGAAAAGACAGGGAAGACAGTCCGTGTAACTTCTGTCTTCGAATCCAAAGACCATATCCTATGGATTGGAACCAACGGTGACGGTTGTTTCAAGGGAACTAAAACAGGCTCCGGGTATCAGTGGGAAAGCTATACTGCGCAAGACGGATTGGTAAGTAACAATGTATGCGGTATTGTAGAAGACTGGTATGGAAATCTTTGGATCAGTACGCTGAACGGTCTTTCACGGTTTTCTGTGGAAGAGGAAACCTTCCGTAATTTCTTTAATAACGACGGTCTGATATCGAGCCAGTTCTATTGGAATGCGATAGCTGTATCTAAAGATAAACAGAAACTATATCTGGGTAGTGTTAGCGGACTGACCGAAATCCGTCCTTTCATGGAATCGGGAAATGCGGTTGAATATCCGATTGATTTTACTCATATCCGTGTGTTCGGACAGGAAGTCTATCGTAACAAAGATGGAATCAGCATGCACGAACGTGATAAGATTCTATATATCGAGTTTGCAGCATTGGATTATCTGGCATCGTCTCAAGCTTTATATTCCTATCGTTTGAAGGGATTTGATGATAAATGGATTACTGTGCAGGGTAATAAACGTTGGGCCAGTTATACCAATCTCCGGCCGGGCAGGTATAAGCTTGAAGTAAGATATGCTCCCGACGGAAAGCATTGGCAGTCGAAGACGGAAACCTTAGAGATTGAGGTAGTTCCTTATTTCTACAGGACGCCGTGGTTTGTGTTGCTGGTGGTAGTGATTGTGGTTTTCATTCTTTATAGAATACTGATGTGGCGTTACAAAGCGATGAAACAGCAACAGGAACTGCTTCATTCGATGGTTGAGGAACGCACGCATGAACTGGAAGAACAGAAGAAACTGCTTTCAACACAGAAAGAGGAACTGGCCAAACAGAATTCGTTGTTGATTGAACAGAATGAAAAGATTACCGACCAAAAGAACAAGATTCTCGAGATGTCGAACCGTGTAGAGGAACTGACGGTAGACAAGTTGGCTTTCTTTACCAATATTACTCACGAGTTCCGTACGCCTCTTACCTTGATTGTCGGTCCTATTGAGCGGGCATTGAAACTGAGTTACAATCCTCAGGTGATAGAGCAGCTACATTTGGTAGAACGTAATTCGAAATACTTGCTCTCGCTTGTCAACCAGTTGCTCGATTTCCGTAAAGTGGAAGACGGACACATGAAGATTATCTGCCATCACGGCAACTTGCAACGTTTCCTCGACGACCTGCTCCCGGCTTTCGGGGCTTTTGCCAATGATCGTAACATCCGGTTCGAGACCTTAATCCGATTGAAGGATCCATACATGATGTTCGATGAGGATATTATGCGGAAGATTCTTACCAATCTGATTAGTAACGCCTTGAAATTTACACCGAAAGGCGGTGTAGTATCGGTCTATGTTTCGGTATTGAATACCGTCGATGGGGAAATGTTGTTTATCGGAGTAAAAGATACAGGAAAAGGAATACCGGAAACCGATCTGGAAAGTATATTCAACAGATTCTATCAGTCTGATAATCATGGATATGAATCGGTTAGCGGGCAAAGCGGAACAGGTATCGGACTGTACCTGTGCAAGAAGCTTATCGGATTGCTTGGTGGAACAATCAAAGCAAAGAATAACCGTAAGAAAGGAGCCTCTTTCCAGATTGTTTTGCCTGTAGAAAGAGGTTCATCATCCGATTCATTGCCGGTTCAGGAGCAGGAAAAGGAAGAAAAGGCCGACAAGATCAAGACTGGCAAGATGTGTATTCTGGTAGTCGAGGACAATAAAGATATGAGGGACTATATCCGCTCCATTCTTTCCGAGTACTATGTGGTATTGGAAGCTTCCCAAGGTGAAGAAGGACTTCAGGTGTTGAAAACAAACAATGTAGATTTTATCATCAGTGACCTTATGATGCCTGTAATGGATGGTATGGAGTTCTCACGAAGAGTGAAGAGTGATTTTAGTATTTCTCATATTCCGTTCCTGATGTTGACGGCTAAATCTTCTGAAGAAGCTCGTCTGGAAAGTTATAGAATGGGGGCAGATGCTTTCTTGCTCAAACCTTTTGATGAGAACCTGTTGCTTATCCGTATTTCCAATATCCTTGAAAGCCGGAAGAGATTGCAACAGAAGTTTGCGATGAGTATGGATGTACAGACATTGGAGGTGGAAGAAGGGTCGAGTGATAAGAAATTCCTCGATAGAGCCATCAATGTTGTCAAAACTAACTATAAAAACCCGGATTTCGATGTGAGTGATTTTATCGATGCGATGGGGGTAAGTAAGAGTTTGCTCAATAAGAAAATGCAGAGCCTGATCGGGCAGTCGGCAGGGCAGTTTATCCGTAATTACAGACTGAATCTGGCCCGTGAATTGCTGTTGAGGAATAGGGAGACACATTCGATGAATGTCTCCGAAATTGCGTATGAGGTAGGGTTCAACGACCCGAAGTATTTTACACGATGTTTCACGAAATATTTTAATGTTACACCAAGTAGTATACTGGATACCAGGGATTTATCATAGGCTATGAATGATGGGGGATGAAAACATTTTCCTACTCTTTTTTACGAAAAGTCCAAATGTCTACTTTTCGTACACATTTGTCCACCCCATCATAAAACCCTTTCCATACTTTTGTTACACTATTAGAAACACATTTTTTATATACCTTTAAAAATCTTTATTATGAGGACAACAATATTGTCGATACCATTCCGTTATTTGATCAATGATGGAACGTAACACTTCTTCCATACTCCTCCGCTTTCTTTGAATAGGAGGAATGTCGGGACAGATTTGAGGGGTCCGGCAACAAGCGATGTCGTTATAATCTTCCATACTTGTTTGGGGTTGGAACTGTATTTTCAAAAAGAGCGACTTCCTGCCGATGGCTTCCGCTGTTTGCCTGTATCGTATTCGATGAAGGTTTTCATCTTCGAAAAGTACGGCAGGGCATATAAAATAAGGAGACTATTATTGAAACAACCTTTGTATAACATTCTAAAAACTTTCAGATCATTATGAACAAAACATTTCTAAGCCTCGGATGGAAGGCTTTCGGTATGTTGTGGCTCATGCTTCTGGTGTTCGCCTCGGCCGCCCAGGCACAGACCATTACCGTAAAGGGTAAGGTGACCGACACCCGAAACGAGCCGTTGATAGGGGTGAACGTAATTCAGAAGGGTACTACCAATGGTACCATTACCGATTTCGACGGGAACTTCACCCTCGGAGTGCCTAAAGGAAGTACACTGCATTTCAGCTACATCGGATATAAGGACATCGATGTGGTGGCAAACTCGGCTGCTTTGGACGTGAAGATGGCCGAAGATACCGAAACCTTGGAAGAGGTGGTGGTGGTAGGCTACGGTACACAGAAGAAGTCGGACCTTACGGGGTCGGTGGCTGTGGTCGACGCCGAAGCATTGAAACAGGTGTCGCACTCCAACATCTCGAGCATGCTCGAAGGTAAGGTGGCCGGAGTGCAGATCACGTCCGACGGACAGCCCGGCGCCGATCCGAGCGTGCGTATACGTGGTATCGGGTCGTTCGGTAGCACGGCGCCCCTCTATGTGATAGACGGTGTGCCTATGGGTACGTCAATACGCGACTTCTCGTCGAACGATATCGAGACCATTCAGGTGCTCAAGGACGCTTCGGCGGCGGCCATCTACGGGTCGCGTGCCGCAAACGGCGTGGTGATCATCACTACCAAGCGCGGACAGAAGGATTCGCCGCTCAAGGTCGACTATACGGGTTATGTGGGTGTCGACATGATCCCCGACGGGGTGTACGACGTGATGAACGCCGACCAGTACAGCCAGTATCTGGGTCAGGCGAGCGCAAACTCGAATACGCCGTTGCCGGGCGGTTACAAGCTCGATCCGGCTACGAACCGCTATGTGTTCACCAACTACGACGGCGAGCACACCGATACCGACTGGTTCAAGGAGGTGTTCAAGACGGGTATCCGACAGAACCATAACGTGAACCTCTCGGGTGGTAGTTCGCACAGTACGTACAACATCGGCCTCGACTATTACAGCCAGAAGGGTACGATAGAGGGTGCCGGTCCTAACTACGAGCGCTATACGGCGCGTGTGAACAACTCGATGGACACGAAGTTCGTGAAGTTCCAGACGAGTATCGTGTATTCTCATTCGGACCAGGACAACATGGCGCTTTCGAACGCTTCGGAATACGTGCAGGGACTGTACGGCGACGTGACGAACGTGCTGCGCGGTACGTTGCTGATGCAGCCTACCATCAAGGCCTACGACCCGAACTCGTGGGTGCTCGACGGACAGGTGGGTATCGGTAACACGTTCAACTACGACGCTTACGGATACGGCGTGTACTACGACAATATCCACGGCGATATCTCGGCTTCGAATCCGCTGCTGATAAACAACCTGCTGCAGCGCAACACCCGTGTGGACCGCTTCGTGGGTACGGGTTCGGCCGACGTGGATCTGCTGAAGATGATCGGCATCGAGAGCAAGAACCACAAGCTGAACTATAAGGTGAACCTTTCGTACAGCAAGACGCACTGCAAGGACTTCACGTGGGTTCCGGCGTGGGTGCAGAGCAACCGTGTGTATCTGGCCAAGAGCAACGAGCGCCTTACCAAGGGTATGCGCGACTACTCGGATGCGCTGATCGAGAACATCCTTACCTACGACGGTACTTTCGGCAAGCATCATGTGAACGTGGTGGCTGGCCAGACCTTCGAGGAGGAGAATACCGATATCCTTACCGGATGGGGTCTGAACTTCTCGGAGCCTTACTTCCTGCAGCTGCAGAACGGCGCCGAGACGTACTCGGAGAGCTTCGAGTACAAGCACGCCATCCTTTCGTATATCGGACGTGTGAACTATAACTACGACGACCGCTACCTGCTGTCGGCTACCGTGCGCCGCGATGCGAGCTCGCGTCTGTCGAAGGATATCCGCTGGGGTACGTTCCCTTCGGTTTCCGTGGGTTGGCGTATCGACAAGGAGAAGTTCTTCAAGGTGAACCCGAACATCGTGAACCTGCTGAAGGTGCGTGCCAGCTACGGTGAACTGGGTAACGAGAATATCGGCGAATATATGTATCAGGCGGTGATGGCCCGCAACAACATGACCTACAGCTTCAACGGTACGCCGGTGACGGGTTCGGCCATCTCGACCTTCGTCGACAATAACCTGGCTTGGGAGAAGAAGAAGTCGTGGAACGTGGGTATCGACGTGGCGATGTTCAACAACCGGTTGGAGTTTACCGCCGAATGGTACAAGAACATCAGCGACGACCTGCTGTACGCCATTCCGGTGCCCGAGCAGGCGGGTGTTTCGAACACTACCGTGACGATGAACGCCGCTTCGATGGAGAACTCCGGATTCGAGTTCTCGGCTACCTACCGCAACCGCGACCATGCATTGAAGTATGAGATCTCGGCCAACCTGAGCACGCTGAAGAACAAGGTGACTTCGCTCGGTTTCGGTACCGACTCGTACTTGACCGGAGCTTACTATACGAAGGTGGGCGAGGAGATCGGCCAGTTCTACGGATGGGTGTACGAGGGTATCGCCCGCACGCAGGCCGATCTGGACAGCCACGCCACTCAGGAGGGTGCCAACGTGGGCGACTGCCTGTATAAGGATGTGAACGGCGACGGCAAGGTGGACTCGGAAGACCAGGTGGTGCTGGGCAGCGGTATGCCGAAGGTGAACTTCGGACTGAACGTGCGTCTGGAGTACAAGAACTTCGACCTGAGCGTGGCTACCTTCGGTGCGCTGAACTATCACGTGTCGGATGATATCTACAACTCGCTCACATCGTGCTACGGTCCGGGCAACAAGCTGGTGGACATGCTCGACGCCAACCGCTTCGACGAGAACGGACGCTACATCTCCGACGTTCCGCGTACATATTATTCGAACAACGCCACCCTGGCTTGGAACGACCTGTTCAGCTCGCGCAAGATCCAGAACGCGGCTTACTGGAAGATAGCCAACATCGAACTGGGCTACAACTTCCCCGACCGCTGGTTCCATAACATGGTATCGGGTGTGCGTCTGTACGTATCGGCACAGAATCTCCATACCTTTACGGGTTATCATGGCTACAATGTCGACTATGCCGGCGGTACATTCACCCCGGGATACAACTTCTGTTCGTTCCCGTCGGCCCGTACCTTCATGTGTGGTCTTCATTTTTCATTCTAATCGTTGTTCAGTGTTTTACTACAAAAAAGATATTATATGAAATTCAACAGATATTCATTGGCTCTGCTGATGGGCCTCGGCCTCTTCTCGTCGTGTATCGACAAGCTCGACCTGGTGAACCCCAACCAGCAGACTTCAAGCTCTTTCGGCTTCAATGCCGACGACCTGAACGAGAGCGTGCTGGCAGCCTACAACCATATCCGTATGGAAGGTTCGTACGCCCGTGTGGGATATAACGCCGATGTGGTACGCGGCGACGAGACGTGGAACGCTTCGCAGGTGTGGTACCTCGAGTTCGACGACTTCAACATGCCGGTTACCGGCGATATCGCCTGGTGGATCTGGCGCGAGTGGTATTATACCATCAACGTGTGCAACTTCGCCATCACCCGTTGCGGCGACGACAACAGCGCCCTCTCGGAGACGATGCGCCGCATCAAGGGCCAGATGCTCTTCATCCGCGGTCTGGCGTACTATAATCTGACGGGTTATTTCCAGAATCCTCCGCTCATCACCAGCTACGACACGTATTCTTCGCTCGACGGACTTTACGGAAAGAACAGTACCTACGATGAGGTGCTCGATCAGGTGGAGAAGGATTTCAAGGAAGCGATGGAGCTGCTGCCTACACGCGATCTGGGCGGCGAATGGGCTGGCGGACGTGCCACACAGGGTTCGGCTGCCGGATACTACGCCCGTACGCTGATGGTTCGCCACAAATACAGCGAGGCGCTTGCGGTGCTGAAGGATATCATCGCCGGAAAGCACGGTTCGTATCGCCTGATGGAGAACTACGGCGACAACTTCCGCGAAGGTACGGCGTATGAGAACAACGCCGAAAGCTTGTTCGAGATCCAGTATCTCGACTACGGTTCGCAGGGTACCGACGACGAGTGGACTCCGGTGAACACCAGTCCGAATGCTACGCAGGGTTCGGCCATCGAAAGCAACTACGGTCCGGCTCAGTTCGGCGGTTGGGCGGATATCGCCGTTTCGCCTTGGCTCTATAACCTCTTCAAGAGCGAACGCACTACCAAGGGAACGCTCGACCCGCGTATGTACTGGACCATCGGTTCGCACGAATCGGATTGGGACGGCTTCGAATACGGCAACGTGGCCTACGGCCATCCTACTTCGGCCGACGAGCCTGTGATGGTGAACACCAACTACGGCGGTATCCCTATCGCAAAGAACACCAACTACCGTACGGGTCTGTACAGCACCGTGGTAACCGGTCTGCACTGCGGTATCAACCTCCGTATGATGCGCTACTCGGATGTATTGCTCCGTGCCGCAGAGTGCGAGAACGAGGTGAACGGTCCTACACAGCAGGCCATCGACTGGATCAACGAGGTGCGCGAGCGTGTCGACCTTCCGAAGCTGAAGCTTGCCGACTTCCCGACCACCGACAAGCTGTTCGAGCAGATCGCCAACGTGGAACGTCCGAAGGAATTCGGCTGTGAGTTCGGCCGCGGCTTCGACCTCATCCGTTGGGGATTCTTCTACGACCAGGGCCGTCTGCAGCAGCTGAAGGAACACGGCGTATTCCGTACTACAAACATTCCGGCGGAAGTGTTCAATCCTGTATCATACAGCGACAAGGATACCGACGGCCACGTGAAGACTCCGTTCGACTCGTATCTGCCGGGCCACGAGTTCCTGCCTATCCAGCAGGGTCTGCTCAACAACAACCCGAACCTGGAAGGAAACTCGGCCAACAGCGGTACCGACAATGCTTCTTATTTCCGTGAAAAAGGTTGGACTGTACGTCCGGTGGTCGATCTGAAGTAAGAAGGAGAGGAAATAAAACATTACCCAACCAAAACAAAACGAATATCAAATGAAATATCTCAATAAATTAGCGACCGCCTGCTGCACGCTGGCCCTGGGCTTCTTCGCGCTGACAGGCTGTGAGGGTGGAGATATCTTCACCATCGATTCGCCCGATTGGATTACAGAGAAGGTGGATTCGATCGCCAACTCAAAGAATCAGAATACAGGTAATGAGGAGGAACTGGTAGGCATGAACGAGGATGTGTATACCATCGGTAATGCGGATTATTCTTCCGGATGGTGGGCTTCCTTCTCGAAGTATTACGTAATTCCCGACGGACAGAAGTGGAATGCGGTGTTCAACCTGCATATCAACCCGAGCGCCGAAACCATGTATTATCAGAATTTCGCCCTCGTGATTACCAACGACGTTGACCGTGGCGGCGACGGCTATAAAGAATACGGAGCTATCCGCTACGACGCTACCAACGACTCGACTGCCTTCAACTCGCAGTGGGGTGATCATCTCTTCTTCAAGTTCGCCGAAAGCGACCTGCCGTTCTCGCCGACCGACAATATCGACGCCAACATCCAGAAGATGGCCGGAAAGGTTACTCTGACCGTCGACCGCTCGAAGGTGGACACTTTCGCCATCAAGATGACCAACGGTACGGTGACGAAGACCTATACGCAGCCGTACAAGCTGCCTAACATCAACGCCGACGCATCGAACACCAACATCCGCTGCTTCCTGGTGCCGGACGGTTCGTACATCGACTTCCTCCAGAGCAACATCGAGCCGATCGGCGGATATACCTCGGCCGACGACAAGAGTCCGTTGTCGATGGAGCTGCAGAACGTGCCTGCCGAAGTGGGCGTAGGTACTCCGATCGAAGAAGCGATGGCCGGAGTGACGGCTACGGTGACTTTCGAGGAAGGCGTATCGAAGAGCGTTACGGCTGCAGAGCTTCAGTTCCAGGCTATCCCCGATATGGAGACTCCGGGCGTGAAGACTCTCGTGGCTATCTACAACAAGACCTTCAAGGGTGAGAACTGCGACAAGCCGGTTATGGCGAGCGCCCAGTTCGAGGTGGTCAACAAGCCGGTGAGCGTGGCCGTTACAGCGCTGCCTGCACGTCAGACCTATGTATATTATGCGCCCGAAGCTATCGGTGCAGTGGAACGTTCGTTGGTATTCGACCCGACAGGCATGGAAGTTACCGCTACTTATGCCGACGGTTCTACCCGCGTGCTCGACAATTCGAAGCTGACATACACTTCCGTTCCTGCTAAGGTGGGCAATTATCAGGTTACCATCACCGCAGCCGAAGGTATCACCACAACAGTCGACGTAGCCGTTGCCGAATCTCCTGTATCGGCTGTAACAAACAGCACATCGATGGTAGGTGCTCCGGATAACTCGTCAGGCTGGTGGTCGGCATTCTCCGACGACTTCAACGTTCCGGCAGGCGAAACCCGTTCGCTCTCGTTCACCAACTACAGTAGCATGGCGGGCAACTGGAACAACTACGTGGTAATCCTCCGCAAGGCCGACATGAGCGAATATGCCGTTGTACGTGCCGACAACTACGGATGGGGCGCCGGATACGACGGAAACCCGAACCTGATTCTGAGCGGCGGACAGCCCGACTGGGCAACATGGCTGGCCGGCATGGACGGTGCCAAGGTAACTGTCTACGTGACCAACTGCGGTAACGGTTCTGCCGATATCCAGGTAGTGATGAACGGTACGGACGGAACGACATCCATCCAGTATTACATGGGTATCATCGTCGATTCTGCCGACCTGAACTTCGCGTTGACCGTCGACGGAAGCCACTACGTATTCGAATAATCATCAATCTCAATATCCTGTGCCGTTTTCTCTTCGGGGAAGACGGCACGGATTACCTAACAAGTGTGGATAAGAAAGGATGAAGAAGATTTTATCAGAAGATTCCCCTTCCTTATCATGCAAAACTTAAAAACTATCGTATAAAATGAAAAAGCTTTCATCTATCTGGATGGCCCTGTTGGCTATCTTATGCGTAACAGCTTGTTCGGATGGTCTCGACAACATCGAATACTCGCAAGACAGCGGTATCTATCTGTCGAAGCCGGAAGTAACCGCAACTACCGCTTCTTCGCTCACGCTCTCGGTCAAGGCATCGGGCGACGTGAACAACATCGTGAAGATAGGTTTCTGTTATAGCACCAACAACCAGACTCCTACCATCAAAGACAATGTGGTGGATGCCGACGAGAATTTCACAGCAACTATCAGCGGCCTGATGAATACTACGTACTATATCCGTGCCTATGTCTACGGAAACAGCCGCTATAACTATTCGGAAATGATTACTGCCGTTCCGGGCGGAAACGGATCGGGCGACCCGCTCGCCGATTACGTGGCTCCAAACTATCCCGACGACTATACAGGCTTCGCCGACTGGAACTCACGTGGCAAGTGGAATCTTGCCAACGTTCACGACCCGTCGGTAGTGTTGGCCGAAGACGGATATTATTATATGTATCAGACCGACGCTTCGTACGGTAATGCACACGCTGCCGGCGGACACTTCCACGGCCGCCGTTCGAAGGATCTCGTGAACTGGGAATACCTGGGCGGTACGATGAAGGATACTCCTGCTTGGGTTGTCGAGCAACTGAATGATTACCGTAAGGACATGAATCTCGATCCGATAGCATCTCCGAATATCGGTTATTGGGCTCCGGTAGTGCGTAAAGTGCGCAACGGATTGTACCGTATGTACTATAGTATAGTAATCGATAACTATATCAAGACAGGAAAGGCCAATACCCCTGAGAATTTTGATAACTCATGGACCGAACGTGCCTTTATCGGTCTGATGGAAACTTCCGATCCGGCTTCCAACAATTGGGTCGACAAAGGTATGGTGGTTACATCCGTTACAGATAAAGGAACTGACGGATGGGGACGTACAAATCGTGATACCGACTGGAATGCTTATTTCAAATACAATGCCATCGACCCGGCCTACGTCATCACTCCGGAAGGCGAACACTGGCTCATCTACGGTTCATGGCACAGCGGTATCGCAGCCCTCAAGCTGAATGCTGAAACCGGTCTTCCTGCACAGGAAATCGGTCTACCGTTCGGCGAAAACGGTGCGGCTCCCGAAACTTACGGACAGCTCATCATGACACGCGAGGCAGGCAACCGCTGGCAGGCAAGCGAGGGTCCGGAAATCATCTACCGCGACGGATACTATTATCTCTTCGTAGCCTACGATGCATTGGCCGTTCCGTACAATACCCGTGTGGCTCGTTCAAAGAGCATTACCGGACCTTATCTGGGCATTGATGGCACCGACGTTACTGCAGGCGGCGAAATGTATCCGGTAGTAACTCATCCGTACAAGTTCAACGGAAGTATCGGCTGGGTAGGTATCTCTCACTGCGCAGTCTTCGACGACGGAAATGATAATTGGTACTACGCATCTCAGGGACGTTTCCCCGAAAATGTTCCGGGCATCAACGTATCGAACGCTGTGATGATGGGACATATACGCAGCATCCGCTGGACAACCGACGGCTGGCCTGTAGTTATGCCTGAACGTTACGGTGCCGTTCCTGATGTAGCTATCGCCGAAGATGAACTGGTGGGCAACTGGGAAAACATCGACCTGAGCTATCAGTACGGTGTTCAGAAGACTTCCGAAACTATCTCGCTGACTGCCGACCATAAGGTTGAAGGCGGTGCATTCGACGGCCAGACCTGGAGCTACGATGCAGCCAATCAGATCCTGAAGATCGGCAACGTAGAGCTCTGCATCCAGCGTGAAGCCGATTGGGAAGCCGAACCGCGCACCCATACTATCGTATACGCCGGTTATAACGGAAAAAAGACATACTGGGGTAAGAAATCTAAATGATGAAAGTTGCACATCAGTGTAGCTCACTTTAGAGTAACTTTTTCAATAGGCGTGTAGAGAGATTATTCTGAAAAGGGAATAGTTGCGCTCTACACGCTTTTTTTATACCGAAAACCTGAATTAACGTGAGTTCGGTATAAGAAAACGATTGAAAAAGTTGTGGGAATGAAATATTTTTAGTATCTTTATAGCTGA
>CALUKX010000020.1 GCA_944321335.1 uncultured Phocaeicola sp.
TTTAAGAGCATTGTATTAACAATAACGAGGGCGTTTTGTACTACGTTTTTAGGAACGTAGAACTGGACACCCTAGTAATTAATCATACTAAAATACACCATGAAACAATATCTCGATTTGTTACATCGTATCCGTACGGAAGGAATTATCAAGGAAGACCGGACCGGAACCGGCACACAGAGTGTCTTCGGACATCAGATGCGATTCAATCTGGAAGACGGATTCCCTTTGGTTACAACCAAAAAACTTCATCTGAAATCAATCATCCATGAATTGCTTTGGTTCCTGAAAGGAGAAACCAACGTTAAATATTTACAAGAAAACGGGGTGCGTATTTGGAACGAATGGGCAGACGAGAATGGAGAGTTGGGCCCTATCTACGGTTACCAATGGCGTTCATGGCCCGATTACGATGGAGGTTTCATCGACCAGATTTCGGAAGCAGTAGAGATGATCAAGCATAATCCCGACTCCCGCCGTATCATTGTCAGCGCATGGAATGTGGCTCAGCTCAAAGACATGCATCTGCCTCCTTGCCATGCTTTCTTCCAATTTTATGTGGCCGACGGACGGCTGAGTCTGCAGATGTACCAACGTAGCGCAGATACATTCCTCGGTGTCCCATTCAATATCGCATCGTATGCCTTACTACTCCAGATGATGGCTCAAGTTACCGGACTCAAGGCGGGTGATTTCGTACATACATTGGGCGATGCACACATCTATCTCAACCACATGGAACAGGTCGATTTACAACTTACACGTGAACCGCGTCCACTGCCTCAGATGCTTATCAATCCGGATATCAAGAACATCTTCGACTTTAAATACGAAGACTTCGAACTGGTGAACTACGATCCGTGGCCGCATATTGCAGGCAAAGTTGCAGTTTAACCCTTACACCGTATCGATATGAAATTATCTATCATTGTAGCTATCAATAAAAATAACGGAATCGGTTTTGAGAACAAACTCCTTTACTGGCTTCCGAACGATTTGAAGCGTTTCAAGGCCCTGACTACCGGTCATACCATCATTATGGGGCGGAAGACTTTCGAATCATTGCCCAAGGGAGCGCTTCCCAACCGACGTAACATCGTATTGAGCCGTTCACAAAGTCAATTTCCAGGTGCCGAATGTTACCCTTCCCTACAACAGGCATTGGAAGAAGTGAAGAACGAAGAAGAAGTATTCATTATCGGAGGTGAAAGCCTGTACCGGGAAGCCATGCCGTTGGCCGACAGGCTCTACATCACAGAAATAGAAGACGGCACGAAAGAAGCCGACGCTTTCTTTCCCGTCATCGATAGCAGTATATGGAAAGAAAAAAGTAGAGAATGCCATTCAACCGATGAAAAGCATCTCTACTCATATAACTTTGTAAATTACGAACGTTAATCTTCATCCGCCAGGTCCTGAATAGGCATCTGGCGCTTGATTGCTTCGCGGAAAGAAATGATGGTTTCCGAACGCGCCAATCCCAACGGCTGCAGTTTGTCGTGGATAATGTTCAACAGATGGTGATTGTTCTTCGCATAAATCTTGATGAACATATCATACTGTCCGGTTGTAAAATGACATTCCACCACTTCCGGAATTTTTTTCAATTCTTCAGTCACTTGATCGAACTGTTCCGGATCTTTCAGATACAAACCGATGTACGCACAGGTTTCGTAACCGATCTTTTCCGGATCAATTACAAACTCCGAACCTTTCAGAATCCCTAGATTAGAGAGTTTCTGAATTCGCTGGTGGATTGCTGCACCCGACACATTGCAAGCTCGGGCCACTTCCAAGAATGGAATACGCGCATTATCCGCTATCAATTGCAAGATCTGCTCGTCTAATTTATCTAACTGATGATGTCCCATTTGTTTGTTATTATTTGATACAAAGATATAATTTTTCCCTAAGATAAATTATATAATTCATAACTTTTATGCTGAATTTAGCAATAATTTAGCACAATGACTATCTTTGTAGAAAATTAATTTCTGAATTATGAACAAAATACTTGCAATTCTGTTACTTACAATTTGTTATCCATGCACCGGTTTCGGACAGGAGTTCAATGATTATTTCGAGGACAAGACTCTCCGCATTGATTATGTTTTTACAGGAGATGCCAAGAAACAAAATATCAGTCTGGACGAATTGGTTTCTTTGCCTGGATGGGCAGGACGTCGCCATAATCTTGATAGATTGGCATTGGAAGGTAACGGCGATATCACCTTGACCGACAAGGCTTCGGGTAAGGTAATCTATCGTACGTCTTTCTCAAGTCTGTTTCAGGAATGGACAAGCGAAGAGGAAGCCAAGCACATTATCCGTGGTTTTGAGAATACCTTTCTTGTGCCCTATCCCAAACAACCGGTCATCGTTACAATCCAGCTGAAAGATGTATATCACAACCCTAGCGCAACACTTACACACGAAGTGAATCCGGCAGATATATTGATTCATCAGAAAGGAAACACGCATGTTTCCACCTATAAATATCTGCTTCAGAGCGGGCCATCTTCTGAATGTATCGACCTTGTTATCATGGCGGAAGGTTATACTAGCGAGGAAATGCCTTTATTTTACAAAGATGCACAGATAGCCTGCGATGCCTTATTCGACCACGAACCTTTCAAAAGCTTGAAAAGCAAATTCAATGTAATCGCGGTTGAAACACCTTCGGAAGACAGCGGAGTGAGTATCCCACGCAAGAATGAATGGAAGAAGACAGCCGTAAACTCACATTTCGATACGTTCTACTCAGACAGATACCTTACTACCAGAAGCGTGAAACAAATACACAACTGGTTGGCCGGAATCCCATACGAACACATCATCATATTGGCCAATACCGATACATACGGCGGTGGAGGGATTTATAACTCCTATCTGCTGACTACAGCCCACCATCCGATGTTTAAGCCGGTAGTGGTACACGAATTCGGACATAGTTTCGGCGGACTGGCCGACGAATATGCCTACGAAGATGCACCAAGCCCGATGTATCCCTATAGCACAGAGCCATGGGAACCGAATATCACGACGCTGGTTGATTTCGAAAGCAAATGGAAAGATATGGTACCGGAAGGCACACCCATTCCTACCAAACCGGAAACAGATCCAAAAATCTTCTATACGAAAGTAGGAGCTTATGAAGGTGCAGGATACACAAAGAAAGGCATTTACCGACCTACAACAGAATGTCGCATGAAAATCAACGAAGCACCGGTTTTCTGTCCGGTCTGCCAACGTGCATTGGAACGCATGATTCGTTTCTACACCGAATAATACAATTCATCAAACTCAATAAGAAGAAATACTATGGTAAAATTTCAAGAAATCAACACATCAGACATCCGTTATCCATTCGTGGAAGAGTTGCTCCACACCTCGTTTCCCCTCAGTGAGCGAAGAGACGATACGGAACAGCGCTATAATACAGACAGTAAAGACCACTTTCATTGCTATCTGATATTGGATGACGACACCCACATCGGCATGATAAGTGTCTGGGAGTTTCCAGAATTCTCGTATGTAGAGCACCTGGCAACGTCCCCAAAGATAAGAAATAAAGGTTACGGAAAACAGATAATGGAGGCACTTAGGAACCAATTGGACGGGATTATTATACTGGAAGTGGAAAGGCCGGAAGACGAGATGAGCATAAGGCGCATCAACTTCTATAAACGTTGCGGTTTTTCATTGTGCGAGATGGATTACATCCAACCGCCGTATCGGAAAGGAGGAGAATCGCTTCCGCTCTACCTCATGTACTCAGGAGCCGAAAACATTGACGACCGGTTCGAATGTATCAAACGAAAGATCTATTCAGAGATATATGGCGTAGAATAAAAATGAACAATAAAAAAGGGTATCCGTTTGGATACCCTTTTTCTATAGTATGACTGAACTATCAGTTACGTTGAGTAGCCGAATAGTTAATCTTCAATGCATAAGCCTGACGAAGTGCCTGTTTAACTTCTGTTACGATACCCATCTTGGTCTTTGCGTCAACCTTCAGGGAAACAGTCATAAACGGCTTATCGCTTTCCTTCATGTTTTCACGTTCCTGATAAATATAGTCCTGAACCTCAGAAGATTCAGCAAACTTATCATTCAACTGAATACGGTCGGTAGTACCCATCTTAGCCTGATACTCCGGCATCGGTTTACCGATATAGATGAAAGAAACCAAAGACTTCTTTTCAAGCTTTTCCAATTCTGTAGCAGCCGGAACCTTGAACTGAACCTTCAAAGTAACTTCACGCATGGTTGTTACAATCATGAAGAAGAACAACATGGTAAAGATAAGGTCAGGAAGAGATGAGGTATTCAACTCCGGCATTTCGCGCTTACCTGTCTTATTAAATTTTCCCATTATTATTTTCCTCCATATTTTTTAGGTTCTGCTTCAGAAATCTTCTGTGGATAGTAGTCATTAATAGCATCTCTTTCTTCTTCAGAACATTCAGCATAGCTCTTGTTGAACTGTGAGTGAGCCAATTCATCACGAAGTTCATTATAAGCTGCTACCAATTCATTCTGAACCTGGATATATGCTTCATAACTTGTACCGACGTCATTCTGTACAGAAATTACGTGCTTGTCGGTAATCATGACATCACCGAAGAAAGGCAATTTTGCCGCATGTTTTTCCGGCAAATTAGCATCATCATTTGGATTTGAAATGAATTCCTTTGCTTTATTTCTTAATTGCTTAATATCAGACCATTCTCCAGCAACCATCAATTGGTTGTCCTTGTTCAAACGAACCTGAAGAACGTTCCTTTCCTTAACTATAATATCATCTTTCTGATCCTTCTTTTCTGGTGGAGGCGGCAGACGTCTCGACAAACCACGGTCAGTATCCATTGATGTTGTAATAAGGAAGAAAATAAGCAACATAAAAGCAATATCGGCCGTTGAACTGGCATTAATGCCTGGCACTTTTCTATTCCTTTTAGCCATTTTACTTACTTCAATTTAATTATTAAACTTCAATGTGATATTATCTTTTAAAAATTCCAGTCAAGTTAACCAATGTAGCAATTGCAGCAATAGCAAACAATACATAAGTAGAGTACAGGAACATGTCAGTAACCTTCAACATGGTAACATCTGTATAAGCATCACCGCTACCTATAATCACTGTTTCTGAAGAACCGATGTTATAGGTAACAATCAGCAATACAACCAACAGAATAACACCAAGGAAAGATTTGACAGCCCCTTTCGGGTTATCTTTCATGGCACCACCGAACTGAGCGATGGCTCCCAACAACGTTACAATTACAGTTACGGCAAACAATCCGTACATCAAGTACATCAAGGCCGGAGTATTTGCAGGTTCAACCAAACCTGCTGCATTTGTTTCATCGAATCCTACTCCATAGAACATGCCCAGCACTACCAGAATCAGTGCAATGCAGACATAGAATACGTAGTATGATACCTTATATGATAATTTAGCCATTGTTCAATCTTAATTATTTTTTGTATTTCAAGTTGTACTTCATGATCATATCAAGCAAAGTGATAGAAGAATCTTCCATCTGGCTTGTGATAGCTTCGATCTTAGAAAGAATGTAGTTGTAGAATACCTGAAGGATCAACGCTACAATCAAACCGAAGATAGTAGTGATCAACGCAACTTTCATACCAGCGGCAACAACTGTCGGAGAAATATCACCTGCACGCTGGATGTTATCGAACGCCATAACCATACCGATTACAGTACCCAAGAATCCCAAAGACGGAGCCATAGCGATGAACAATGTGATCCAAGAACATCCTTTTTCGAGGTAACCAGCCTGAACACCACCGTAAGAAACAACTGAACGTTCAACAACGTCCAAGCCTTCGTCAATTCTCATCAAACCCTGATAGCAGATAGAAGCGACAGGACCACGAGTGTTACGACAGATAGTTTTAGCACCTTCAACGTCACCTTTATCCAAAGCTGCTTCAAGTTTTTCCATCAATTTCTTAACGTTAACTTCAGCCAAGCTCAAGTAGATGATACGTTCGATACAGAAAGCAAGACCCAAAACCAAAGCGATAGCTACCAAAGACATAAAGCCTGCATCACCTTCGATGAACTTAGTCTTCAGTTCTTTGTGGATACTTCCTTCTTCAACTGCAGGAACTGCTTCTGCTTCATCAGTAGCAGGTGCAACCTGTTCTGTCTGTTCCGGAGCTGCTGTAGCTGTAGAATCCTGAGCCATAGCTGTCTGAGTCATTCCGAATGAGAGGACTCCCATTACTGCAAGAATTGCAAATAACTTTTTCATTGTGTGTCTAATTTTTAAGATTAATTAAATAATTGTTATAAATTGTTTTTAAATTGTTTTCAGGTTTTTCAGACCGCGGAGAGAACGGGATTCGAACCCGTGATACACTTTTGGCGTATACACGCTTTCCAGGCGTGCCTCTTCAACCACTCGAGCACCTCTCCCTTATGCCTTGCTATAAGGTCCCAGCCCCAAATCGAACGCAAATTACAAATAAAAATGCGAACTGCAAGTATTTTCAGCCACAAATGTATTCTTTTTTTTCGTCTTACATAACTTTCGATAGGCAAAAGTTTATTTATCTGCCTAAAATTAATAAACTTTAAAAACTTCTTTAAGCGATTTTGAAAACTTTCAGTGCATTTTCAGTCGTTTTACGGCCGATTATTTCCATTGGCACATCATAGATTTCGGAAAGTTTTTCAGCCACCTTCACAAGAAATGCACTTTCGTTCCGTTTGCCACGATAAGGCACCGGTGCCAGATAAGGTGAGTCGGTTTCTATCACAATCCGTTCCAGAGGTACATTCTTCAAGGTTTCGGGCAGAGTGCTTTTTCTGAAAGTTACAACGCCATTGATTCCCAACATAAATCCTTCGTAGTCGAGAAGTTTTCCGGCTTCCTCCGGGGTTCCCGTAAAGCTGTGGAAAATGCCGGTCAAAGCAGTCTGTCTATATGCTGAAAGCACTTCGAGCAGTTCGGGATATGCTTCACGGCAATGCACAATCAACGGAAGGTTATTCTCCAGCGCCCAACGGATTTGTATATCGAAGACTTCCATCTGCTCGTTCTTGTAAGTCTTGTCCCAATACAGGTCCATTCCTACTTCACCGATGCCATAGAACCGTTGGCCGGAATGCAGCCATTTTTCTACCGATGCCAGTCTTTCCTTCCAGCTGCCGTCGACTTCTGTCGGATGGAAACCGATCATCGGATAACAGAATTCGTATTTATTACAGAGGGCCAGCATCGGTCCAACGGTGGTTTCATCGACATTCGGCATGAACAAGCGTTTCACTCCCGCCTCACCAGCACGGATTACAGCCAGTTCGCGGTCTTCATTAAATTCTTCTACAAATAGATGTGTGTGGGTATCGATCAGGTTAATCATAAATATCAGACATTTCGGTTCATCAAATTTCGGACAAAGTCAAGCAGGTTCCGCTTGTTGGATTCGGGCACTGACACTTTATTGATACAGTCAATGCTTTCCTTATAATAACGGTCGATAAGTTCCTGGCAGATATCGCCCACTCCGACCTTATTATAAATAGCCGTTACCGAAGCGATTTTTTCCGAAGGATCATAGTTCTCGGCTATAATCCAACGTTCGAGTTCGGCACGGGTTGTCGAATCCGCTTCCTTCAATGCCGTAAGAAGCATGAAGGTTTTCTTGTTACAAAGGATATCACCTCCGATTTTTTTGCCGAAGACTGCCGGATCGCCATAGACGTCCAGATAGTCGTCCTGCAACTGGAAAGCCAGTCCGCTCTTGATTCCGAAGTCGTACAAGTGCTGCGCATCTTCCTTCGAAGCTCCGGCAAGGATAGCACCAATCTTCAAGGCTCCGGCAAGCAGCACCGATGTCTTGAGACGGATCATTTCAATGTATTCAGGAACCGTAACGTCCATACGGTCTTCGAACTCCATATCCCATTGCTGACCTTCACAAACTTCAAGGGCGGTCCGTCCGAACACGTCCATTACATCACGCATGTGTTCTACAGGACAACCACGCATCATAAATTCATACGACAGGATAAGCATGGCATCTCCCGACAGGATAGCTGTATTCGGATTCCATTTCTTGTGCACTACCGGCTTGCCACGACGCATGTCCGCATTATCCATCAGGTCGTCGTGCAACAAAGTGAAATTATGGTAGGTTTCGA
The DNA here is from genome assembly GCA_944321335.1 of uncultured Phocaeicola sp. GTDB lineage: Bacteria > Bacteroidota > Bacteroidia > Bacteroidales > Bacteroidaceae > Phocaeicola. The sequence continues at coordinate 8,183 of CALUKX010000020.1, forward strand.
TAGCAGTTGCCTGGGAAAAGATGGATTCGACATCGCCTTTATAGAGATTATAGGCAAGCAACATCAATACGGGACGCAAGCGTTTGCCTCCCAAATCCAATACATACTCGATCGGGTCATACAATCCTTTCGGGTCACGGGAATACGACAAAGATTCAATATACGACTGAATCTGTTTCTGAAGTTCTTTACTAGAATACTGTTCCATGATATAGGTTAGGTGATTAGAAAAAAAGGCTGCCCTCGTGAGCAGCCTTTCTATTAAGGTAATTACAATATTACTGCAATTTGAATGTCACAGGCACTGTGTATTTAACACGTACCGCTTTACCACGCTGTTTACCCGGCTTCCACTTCGGCATCATCTTGATGACACGCAAAGCTTCCTTATCCAAGTACGGGTCAACTGAACGTACAACAACCGGGTCAACGATAGAACCGTCCTTGTTAACGACGAACTGAACGATTACACGACCCTGTACACCGTTTTCCTGTGAGATTGTCGGATACTTGATGTTCTTACCCAAGAACTTCAAACATTCTGCCATACCACCCGGGAATTCCGGCATTTCTTCTACAACCTGGAAGATCTGCTGTTCTTCAGGTTCTTCTTCTTCAACCTGAACAGGCACGTATTTGATTTCTACGGCAGTGTTGTTGTCTTCTGAAGACTGGATAGTTGATTCTTCAACATCAGCCTTGTTATCAACGATCTGCAACACTTCTTCCACCTTCGGAGCTTCCGGTGGAGGTGGAGCCTGTTTCGGTTCTTCCTGTTCCGTGATAGGAACCATTTCTTCGTCGAAGGAAGCATCTACGATACCACTATCGGCAGTAATCTGGACGTCACGTTCACTCCATTCGAACGCTACGAACATTGCGACCAATATCAGCACGAATCCGATCAAGACACCTGTGGTCTTCTTTCCTTCAAGATCGGCTTTAGGCGATTTTTTAATTTCCATAAAATAAAATTTTATAGGTTAATAACTCTCTATCCGACAAATGTACACCATTTATTCGGATTCGCAACGGTTCGAAAGTAAAATTTTATAAAATATGAGATAAAATGAAGATTTAGATGTTTTATAACATAATCCGATTGAATATACTTATCAACACCCCCACTGAAATAAGCGTTCTCTTATAAGCAGTGTAAAAAAAATGCGCTATCTTTGACGGCAAATAAATATATAAAATAAGGTATGAAGAAGATTATCATAGCCATCGACGGTTTTTCGTCGTGCGGGAAAAGTACCATGGCAAAAGATTTGGCCAAGGAGATCGGATACATCTATATAGATAGTGGTGCAATGTATCGTGCCGTCACACTTTATTGTATTGAGAAAGGGTTGTTCAATGCCGACAACAGCATCAATACCGAGGAGTTGAAGAGTCTGATGGACGATATCAAGATTTCATTCCGCCTTGATCCGCAGACCGGCCGTCCGCGTACATTCCTGAACGGAAACGATGTGGAAGAACGTATCCGCACGATGGAGGTATCTTCAAGGGTAAGCCCGGTTGCCACACTCGACTTTGTACGCAAGGCGTTGGTGAAACAGCAGCAGGAAATGGGAAAGGAGAAAGGGATTGTGATGGATGGACGCGATATCGGTACGGCCGTTTTCCCGGATGCCGAATTGAAGATATTCGTCACTGCATCGGCCGAAATCCGTGCCCAGCGCCGTTACGATGAGCTGAAAGCCAAAGGACTCGATGCATCGTTCGACGAAATTCTGAAGAATGTGCAGGAACGCGACCACATCGACCAAACCCGTGCCGTAAGTCCGCTCAAGAAAGCCGATGACGCTATCGAGCTCGACAACAGCCACATGACTATCCCTGAACAGAAGGAATGGCTGATACAACAATTCAATCAGGCAACTCATGCGTAAGGTAGAAATAGACGAGGGCTCAGGCTTCTGTTTCGGAGTAACGACAGCCATCCGCAAGGCAGAGGAAGAACTGGCAAAAGGCGAAACGCTTTATTGCCTGGGAGATATTGTGCACAACGGGCGTGAGTGCGAACGGTTGAAGAACATGGGACTAATTACGATCGACCATGAAGAGTTTGCCCGCCTGAAGAATGTAAAGGTATTGCTACGTGCACACGGTGAGCCGCCTCAGACTTATGAACTGGCCAAACAGAACAACATAGAAATTATCGATGCTACCTGCCCGGTTGTGCTTCAGCTGCAGAAACGTATCAAGCAGGAATTCTACAACCCCTCTCCCGCCAACCGTGAGAAACAGATTGTCATCTACGGGAAGAACGGCCATGCAGAGGTATTGGGACTGGTGGGACAAACCAACGGAAAGGCTATCGTGATAGAAAATCTGGCCGAAGCGGAAGAATTGGATTATACGAAAGACATCCGACTGTATTCGCAGACCACCAAATCGTTGGACGAGTTCCGTCAGATTGTTTCCTACATACAGGAACATATTTCACCCGACGCCACTTTCCAATATTTCGATACAATCTGCCGTCAGGTAGCCAACCGTATGCCCGACATCCGGAAGTTCGCCTCCGAACATGATCTGGTATTCTTCGTATGCGGGCATAAAAGCTCCAACGGGAAAATATTGTATCAGGAGTGCCGTAAGGTAAACCCCAATTCCTATCAGATAGACCGTCCGGAAGAAATCGACTTCTCCTTGTTGAAGAACGCCCAATCGGTCGGTATCTGTGGCGCCACCTCCACTCCGAAATGGTTGATGGAGAAATGCAAGGAAATATTAATGCAACAAGAACTTTGATATGGCAAGCAAAATGTAGGTATTTCCAAAAAATATGACCTATTATTGCTTGTAAATTAGAATTTTACTAAATTTGCCGCATCAGATTAAAACTAACAAATAACTTATGGGAACTATTAAATGTATCGGTATCCTGACTTCTGGAGGTGACGCTCCGGGAATGAATGCAGCCATCCGTGCCGTAACCCGCTCGGCTATCTACAACGGACTGACTGTAAAAGGTATATACCGTGGGTATAAAGGTTTGATTACAGGAGAAATTCAAGAATTCAAAACCCAAAATGTAAGTAACATCATCCAGCTCGGAGGTACTATCCTGAAGACTGCACGTTGTCAGGAATTCAAGACTCCGGAAGGACGTAAGGTGGCGTTCGAAACCATGCAACGTGAAGGCATTGATGCCTTGATCGTTATCGGCGGTGACGGTTCGCTGACCGGTGCGCGTCTGCTGGCACAAGAATATGATATTCCATGTATCGGTCTGCCGGGAACAATCGACAACGATTTGTACGGTACAGATACGACCATCGGATACGATACTGCATTGAACACCATCGTTCAGGCAGTCGATAAGATCCGTGATACAGCAACTTCACACGAACGTCTGTTCTTCGTGGAAGTTATGGGACGTGATGCCGGTTTCCTTGCCTTGAACGGTGCAATCGCCGCAGGTGCAGAAGCTGCCATCATCCCGGAATTCAATACAGAAGTCGACCAGTTGGAAGAGTTCATCAAGAACGGTTTCCGCAAGTCGAAGAGTAGTTCCATCGTATTGGTAGCCGAAAGTGAAATCACCGGAGGTGCCATGCATTACGCAGAACGTGTGAAGAACGAATATCCACAGTACGATGTACGTGTAACCATTCTGGGACACTTGCAGCGTGGTGGTAGCCCGACAGCACACGACCGTATCATCGCAAGCCGTATGGGTGTAGCAAGTATCCAGGCTCTGATGGAAGGACAGCGCAACGTGATGATCGGTATCGAAAACGACGAAATCGTTTACGTTCCGTTCTCAAAAGCAATCAAGAACGATAAGCCTATCGACCGTGAACTGGTGAACGTTCTCCATGAATTATCAATCTAAACTAGAGTTTCAATATAATAAAAAGGCTATCCTCGGATAGCCTTTTTTATTTTGTCCTTTCGTTTCGGAATACACTTCCAGATAAAATAATTTCATTTTCTGATACTCCTTGAAAAACTCCTTTGAGAGTATTGGAGTATCCTCAAGGAAAGATTGGAGTTTCGTCAAGAAGAGATTGAAGTTTCGTCAAGAGAGGATTGGGATTCCATCTTGAAACATTGGCCTGTCCAATCAATGCTTGCGGATAATGTGCTTACGCAGACGGAACTGCACATTGGAACGTTTATGGATAAGCCAACGGCGACGTATCTGCAGACCTACCATTATAAGAGCCACTACCAGAATCAGAATGATAATGCCTCCGTTCAGGTTGTCGCCTTTCACCCGCGACCAGATTTCTAGCACGTCTTCAGTCTTGTTGCCGAAATCGCGTATCATCGCGCAACGGTCGATAATGGATTTGTCGGGATAAATGGTAACAGGAACCTTCACCTGTTTGGCCGAAGGTCCGAAGAAATAACTTACATCCGAATAATTTTCCAAGGTCGAATCCTCACAAGCTTCCAATATTTCGGGAGCTGCAATGGAACTCACATATCCGTTCGACTCCATGTTGCGCAATGCAATATCCGGACGGCAAAGGAAGTTGATGAAGTAACTTGCCGCCTTGCGGTTCTTCGCATACTTCGGAATCACCCATCCGTCGTACCACACGTTACTGCCCTCTTCGGGTACGGTGTAGGCCAGATCAACACCGACAGCGGCAGCCTCATCCATTGCCCACTGGGCATCCCCGCTCCAGGCCATGTTCATCCAAGCCTTTTCCTTGGTCATCATTTCCTTACCGAAATCGGCCTCCCATCCGGCAACGTTCGGTTTCAGAAGCTTCAGATACTTCTCTACCGAATCCATCGATGCAGGTGAATAGTCGTTCATGAGCTGGGCAACGGTCTTTGATCCGTTTTTCAAGTCCTCCCGATGGGCATAAAGCAAGGCCATACCGTAAGCATCCCGGTAGGCATCCTTCATCAGAATCTTTCCGGCATAACGTTTGTCCCACAGACATCCCCATGAAGCCAGATCCTCTTCCGTCACATACTTCGTGTTATAGAGAATACCTTCCGTACCCCACATATAGCACACGGCATAGCGGTTGGCAGGTTTTTCCGGCGTTCCCAACTGCGCTATCTGTTCCTTGATAAAAGGCGCAACTTGTGTCATGTAGTTGGGCGAATGAGCAAAGACGGTATCGATGGGAAGCAACAGATCCTTCTTCAACATTCGCTCGATGATGTATTCCGACGGACAGACCACATCGAAATCCTCATGTCCCTTTTCAATCTTCGTGAGCATGATTTCATTGATATCGAAAGTCTGGTAGACAATCTTGATATCCTTTCCGGTCTGTTCCTTATAATAAGCCTGGAAATCTTCCAGAACCCCTTCGCCGATATAATCGGCCCAGTTGTATACTTTCAGGATATTTTCACGGGGTTCGCCCATGTTGTAGCAGCCCGTAAGTCCCAACACTACGAGGAGCATCCCTATCCAGCTATATATCAGTTTTACTTTCATTCTGTTTTCTTTGCCTTGTCGGCACGACGGTTAATGATAATCAGCAATATTAGAATCACAACAAATATGATGGCCGACAACGGACGGAGTTCGGGAGTCAGACCACCCTTGCGGGCATCGGCATAAATGTAGGTCGAGAGAGTTTCCAAACCCTGGTTACCGATGGTAAACACCGTTACGGCGAAATCGTCGATAGATAAGGTGAGCGCCAACAGGAAACCGCTGATCATTCCCGGACGGATTTCCGGCAAAATCACCTTACGCAAAGCCTGCATCGGTGTAGCGCCCAAGTCGAGTGCCGCTTCGTACAAGTTCGGATTCATCTGTTTAAGGCGAGGCATTACGCTCAACACCACATAAGGTGTACAGAATGTGATATGCGCCAGCACCACGGTCGTGAAACCTTGGGTGATACCCAACGAAACGAACAACAGGAACAACGATACACCGGTAATGATATCTCCGTTCAGAATAGGAATGGTATTTACGAAACCCATCGCCTTCCGGCTACGCGCCCGAAGGTTGAAGATACCGATAGCGGCGATACTTCCCAAAACGGTGGATACGGTAGCGGCAATCAATGCAATTGCAATGGTATTGATCATCGCATTCATCAACGAGTGATGTGCACCGGTATCGAAAAGCGACTCATACAGCTTCCAGGAGAAACCGGTCCAGTTGCCCAACACCTTCGCCTCCGTAAACGAATAGACGATGATGATAATGATAGGCGCATACAGCAACAGCAACAATATCCACAGATAGACCTGTTCAATGACTCTCCTTACCATACGCCACCTCCTTGACTTGAATCGTTCTTACTGTCGGTACTGAAAAGGGAGGTTGCCGCAATGAGGAACAGCATGATGAGCGACAAGGCCGCACCATAGTTCCACAGGCTGTTGTTGATATTCTCCTGAATGGTCGTACCGAAAAGCTTGATATTGTTCATGGTCAACAGCTCGGCAATGGCGAATGTGGAGATGGTAGGCATAAACACCATCATCACACCACTGGAGATACCCGGCAGAGAAAGTGGGAACACTACCTTCCAAAACACCTGAAAATTATTCGCACCCAAGTCTTGTGCCGCCTCAATGTAACTGCGGTCCATCTTCTGCAACGTATTGTAGATGGGATAGATCATGAAAGGAATGAAGTTGTAAATCATACCGAAGATCAAAGCTCCCTCGCCCAAAGGCAACCGAAGGAAGTCGAACAACGCTACCGTTGCCAAGGTACGTATCAGGATATTCACCCACATAGGCAGGATGAACAACATGATGATTGTCTTCGAATAGCCCATGTTGCTCCGGCTCAGAATCCACGCTGCCGGATAACCGAGCAGAATACATCCCAAAGTGGTTATGATAGCTACTCCGATGGAATAGACAAAGGTATTGATCGCTTCCGGATGAGCAAGGAACTTACTAAAGTTAACCAGGCTCATGTGACCGTTTTCGTCGGTGAAAGCATATACCACAATCAGCAAAAGAGGAACAATGACGAACACTATCGAAAAGATCAGGTACGGTAGTGTCCAACTCTTTCGGGAAGAGAAAAAGACCAACGCTTTCTTCATTTTCTTCTGTACTCTGTAACTTGATTAATTTACATTACCGTCGGCTTTAGCCGGCATTACACGAATCGCTTCCGCCGGGATGGTGATTCCCACACGGTCGCCGTTGTCCCACACGTCGTTGGTATCGACAAAGACATCCTCATCCCAATCGGAATGTACCGTAAGATGATAATGATTTCCTTTATATAAGATGAATTTCACTTCGCCTTCAATCATGTCGGCACTGGCGTTGTCTTCGAGGTTGACCTTCTCAAAATCGACCTCCACCTCGACCGCATCACCTGCAGCGACAGAGCCTTTGATATTCTCCGACAGACAATCGAACTCGCATCCGAGGAACTCCACACGGTTTTCACCGACCATCTTGCCCTCGAATGTATTGCAGGTACGTTCCTTTTTCATAATCTGGATATCCATCGGCTTTACAAGCAAGCCCACCTCAGTACCGGCATCGAAACCATGATAATCCTGCACGGTCAATTCATAATCGTCGCAAAGTACCACCATTTCGTAATGTACCCCCTTGAAGATACACGACTGCACCTTGCCGACAAGCTGAGCCGCATCCGAAACCGGGAAGATATAGAAGTCCTCCGGACGGATTACCACATCGACAGGCATATTCTCTCCGAATCCCTCGTCGACACATTCGAACTCCTTACCGCAGAAACGAACCAACTTATCCTTAATCATCGTACCGTTCAGGATATTGCTTTCACCGATAAAATCGGCTACGAAACAGTTCACAGGCTCATTGTAGATATCGGTCGGTGTACCAATCTGCTGAATCTTACCTTCGCTCATCACCACGATGGTATCACTCAGCGTCAATGCCTCTTCCTGATCGTGAGTCACATACACGAACGTAATACCCAAGCGTTTGTGCATCTCCTTCAACTCCATCTGCATATCCTTACGCATCTTCAAGTCGAGGGCAGCCAACGGCTCATCGAGCAACAACACCTCAGGCTCGTTCACGATTGCACGAGCAATAGCCACACGTTGCTGCTGACCACCCGAAAGCGAGTTCACATCACGGTACTCATAATCCGTCATGCCTACCATCTTCAAGGCAGCTTTCACCTTCTTCTCCATCACATCCTTCGGCATCTTCTTCAGTTTCAAACCGAACGCAATGTTATCATATACGTTCAGATGCGGGAACAAGGCATACTTCTGAAACACGGTATTGACCGGACGTTTGTGGGGAGGAACTTGTGTAATCTCTTTTCCCCCGATACGGATTTCACCTTCCGACGCAGTCTGGAAACCGGCAATCAGGCGCAACAAGGTAGTCTTGCCGCAACCCGACGGACCGAGGATAGTCACAAACTCCCCTTTCCGGATAGACAAGTCGATATGATCCAGTGCCGTTTTTTCTCCAAAAAACTTCGACACATTCTTCACCTCAATAATTGGTTCGTTATCCTTCTGCATAATTCTGTTTCTGATTACAGTCTGCAAAGTTACCTATTAATATTCATTTTTTAATTACATTCTTGTTATTTTCTTTAAAATATTTGAAGATGAGGTTGTTTACTTTGTATAATTATACAAGAAACGGGCTTTGCAATCTATTTCTCATAATGGAAAAATCATGCAAAGCCCGTCTACAGACTTATCTGATAGGGTTTTATTCCTTAACTTCTACCGAATCGTTTTTTTCGGTTTCTTTATCGTTCTTCTGACGGAACGGAGTAGCGGTATAGCCCAAATCCTGAATCGCTTTCTTCAGCTTTTCCGAATTGGTCTTTTCGGTGCGGTATTCGATTGTAACCAGCTTCTTCGGCAGGTCGATAGTCAGTCCGGTTACACCTTTCTCATAAGCAATGTTGTTTTCAATACGTTGCTGGCACTTTTCACAGGTCATCGAAACGAGGAAAGTGACGGTTTCCTTATCTTTCTTATCCTTTGCCAATGCCGGAGAGACCACTCCCATCAACAGCACAGCCAATAATGCAAAAATCTTACTCTTCATTGTTTTGTCCTTTTAAGTGAATATTCTGTATCTTACAATTTCGGGATATTGTAACGTATGCCCACGTATAGTTTTCTGCCCATAGTCGGTCCCCAAACCATCGTAGCATCGAAATCGGGACTGTAGGGATTTTCGGCCGAAACAATCGGGTTCTTCTGCTTGAAGTTCGTAAGGTTTTCACCTCCTACATAAATCTGCCAATGCCGGAAACGTTTGGTTATCTGGGCACTGAGCTGGGTAAACGACCCGAAACTTGTTTCCCACAACGGATTTGCCGCATCGGGGGTCGGCATACGTCCTCCTCCATTGAACTGGGCAGTCAGGTCGAACTGCCATTTCTTGAGCGGAGTTTCGTACGATCCGGTAAGCAAAGCCTTGTAACGGCTGGTCAGCGGTTTGCGCATCCGTTTACCGTCATAATCCGATTTCACGTCCATCCAACGATAGGCTCCCAACAAAGTAAAGCCTTTGAAAAGCGGATAGCTGGCTTCAACCTGGAACACACTCGAAGTGGACTTGCCCGCTAAGTTATAAAAATAAACCGAATGTGCATCACGATCGAGATCGATAATTACCTGATTATCAAAATCCGTATAGTACCATTCGGCACTGAATGTCAGCTCTTCGTCCTTGATCGGGATGTAGAACGAGGCACTTACACCGTAGTTCCAGGCGCTTTCCTGTTTCAGATTATCGGCAATATGCAAGGTACGGCTGCTTGCCAACAGGTAGCTGTTTTCGGGGAAGATGAAGTTGCTGCGATATCCTTTTCCTGCAGAAGCACGAAGATGGAGCCACGGAGCCACATCGTATTTAAGATGCATACGAGGGGTAACGAACCATTTGTGCAAGTTGCTGTAGTCGGCACGCAGCCCCGCCAACAAGGTAAAGTTATCCACCGGAGTCCAAGTATATTCGGCATAAGCGCCTGTCACATTTTCATCGATGCTTTTCCAGTAGGGAATCAGATTCTCGACAACATTGCCACGCTGCTCATATCCGTCCCAATTGAAATTCAGTCCTGCAGCTAATTTATGCTTTTCTCCGAACTCACTTTCATACAGCAAGGAAGCATAGATGTTCGACTCATACACATTATATATCTGTTGCGCGTAATGCGACTGCTGGTCGTGATACGAACCCGAAACAATCAGAGCCACACTTTCGTTGCGGTCGGAATCCAGAATAAACCCGTTCTTCGAAAACACTTCCACCCGATTGGTATTGACATTGATGGTATAAGGATCATACCCGGCATCGGCCGGCATGGTATGATGCGTCTGTCCGCTGGTACGCTTGTCGGTCAGAAACTTCACCCCCGACTGCGACACAAACTTGGGAGTCTGGTAATGCCAACGGTTCATCACACTGAACGAATGCATCTCGGGCATATCAAGAAACGAATCATGATTCTTGTCGTACGATTTCTCTTCATTATAGTAATTCAAGAACAAGGCAGTCGACAGGTTATCATTGATTTCAACAGCCCCCACAGCATTCCCTTCGTAACGGCCGGCATCACTGGCAAACAGATTCACAAAGAGCGGATCGGCTATCTTCGGTTTCTTATACTCTACATTGATCTGCCCGGTAACCGATTCGAAACCGTTCTTTACCGAAGCCGCCCCTTTCGAAACCTGAATACTCTGCATCCAGGGTCCGGGGATATAATCGAGTCCGTAAACCGAAGCCGCTCCACGCATATTCGGAAAATTCTCGGTAAGCATCTGCACATACGTACCCGCCAGGCCCAACAGCTGAATCTGCTTGGCACCGGTCACGGCATCGCTATAAGCCACATCCACCGAAGGATTTGTTTCGAAACTCTCGGAGAGGTTGCAGCAAGCTGCACGTGTCAACGCCTTGGAAGTGATATCTTCTGTAGCCACCACACTTGTGCGACGTTTCATCGCCCCTACTCCTCTTTCGGTAACCACCACTTCCTGCAACTGTGTACTCGGAACCATGACAATCACCTGCACATCAGTCGGCCGTTCCATCTCATACATCCGTGTTTCGAAACCCACATAATCGGCCATCAGAATCTTGCAATCACCCGATACCGTCAGTTCGAAATATCCGTCGGCATCGGCAACGGTCGTTGCAGTCTTCTCCTTATTATATACATAAGCACCGGTAAGCGGCGTTCCTTCCTTGTCGAGAATATATCCGGTCACGACCCGTTTCGCAGGAACATTATCGGCCGAAACAGCGACAGAAAGAAGCATCATCATCACCCCGAGCAAATACCTGCTTGCTTTACCAAATCTCTTCATCGTTACTATATTATCTGTGTCATCTACTAATTCGGTTGCAAAGATAACAGGTATCGGCAAGGTTCTCTTACAGAATTACGGATTTGATTTATAGAATTATGTAAAATTAGAGAATGTATCGGGCACTCCTGTCCGAAAGCAAAAATCAGGTTTCCAGAGAGAAACCAAAGAAAAGCCCCGGGAGAAAAGACTTCATCCCGGGCCTGTCATTTATTTTTTCTGATTGAAATACAAGTCAAGCAACTTCCTCGCTGCGGCAAACGAAGTGGCCTTTCCGTCCAACACTTCCCGCTCCTGCACTTCGAGCAAAGAAGCGATTTCCGGATTGTTGTAGAAGCTGTCGCGCAAATGTTCGTTGATGGTTTCGTACATCCAATACTTCGCCTGCTCGTTCCGTCGATGCTCGAAGTAACCATTGGCTTTCACGAAATCGACATACCGGTAAACCATATCCCAAATCTCCTTGATTCCAATTCCGTAGAACCCCGAATAAGTCATCACTTCGGGTGTCCATCCCGATTCGGGAGCCGGAAACAGATGCAAGGCATTGCGGAAATGGGTAGCAGCCAGTTTCGCCTTCTCCACATTATCTCCATCGGCCTTATTGATGACAATCCCGTCGGCCATCTCCATAATACCTCGTTTGATTCCCTGAAGTTCATCACCCGTACCGGCCAATTGTATCAACAGAAAGAAATCGACCATCGAATGAACGGCCGTCTCGCTCTGTCCCACACCGACCGTTTCAACAAAGATCTTATCAAAACCGGCTGCTTCACACAAGATTATGGTTTCACGCGTCTTCCGGGCCACTCCACCTAAAGAACCGGCCGACGGACTGGGGCGGATAAAGGCATCGGGATGAACCGACAACTTCTCCATACGGGTCTTGTCGCCCAAAATACTACCTTTCGAACGCTCACTGCTCGGGTCGATCGCCAGCACTGCCAACTTACCACCTTTCTCTTCCAACACATGAAGGCCGAACACATCGATGGACGTACTCTTACCCGAACCGGGCACCCCACTGATACCTACACGGATGGAATTACCCGCATAAGGCAGACACTTCTCGATAACCTCCTGAGCCAAAGTCTGATGTTCCGGCTTCACACTTTCCACCAATGTAACAGCCTGACTAAGCACTGTAACATCCCCCTTGAGAATACCTTCAACATATTCCCCCGGAGTAAACTGACGACGTTTGGGACGCTTGAATGATTTCAGATACGGATTTATAGCTGAGGGCTGTTCGATACCCTTATTTACGGTCAATCCTTTATATTCTTCGCTGTTCTCGGGATGTTCCATAGTGTTATCGGTTTAAAGAGTTAGCAATGGGCAAACAAAAAAGCCCTGACCAGAACGGATACTGTTTCCTTCCGGCCGGGGCTTTCTGTATAACTTATTTCTTCAAAGTAGTTTTTACACGGATAGTTACCGCCGGATTGTTCGGATCGTTGGTAATCATCAATACACGTGGAGTACCTTTTACACGGGCCAGATTCTTAGCCAACACGGTAATCTTCATCTTTGCCGATTCGCCGGGTTTCAACACTGTCTTATCGAGGTTCACGGCCAAAGCGATATTGAACACCTGCATATCCTTGATCTGCAGATCGGATTTTCCGGTATTGGTGATAATCACTTCCTGTGATTTCTTCTGATTGTGTTTCAGATTCAGGAATTCCAGATTCTTATTGGATACGGCAATAATCGGCGGATTCTTCTTTTCCAAAGCCGTCATCTTCGAAAAGTCGGGCAATAGGATAACAGATACAGGTATCTCGTTTTCATCGCTCACTTTATCTCCCGGATAACGGGCCAGATAAACCGATGCACGGGTGATACCCAATTTAGGAAGTTTCTTACTGTCGAGCGTAACGGTTATCGTTCCGTTCTTGCCACGTCCCAATGTTTCGGGAGCAGCTTTCGCACTCAGGTACGGAGGAAGATGCATCAGCACCGGTGTATAGCTCTTGCTCGAATTGTTTGCCACATTAATGACAAATTCCGGATTTTCTCCCCGATTCACATTATCGAACTCGATTTCTTCCTTGTCCAGACGGATGGCTCCGAATGCATACGGATGCGTAAACGAATAGTTTTTGACATCGGCAGTCACTTCTCCGTTGAATTCCACATAGACAGGCATGGAAGAAGCGTTGCAGTACACTCCGATTTCCTTGTAGAAATGTCCGATAGCCTCCGCATCGAATACGGCTGTAATCACTCCTTTATCACCGGCAGCAATCGGTTTCTTAGGCCATTTTACCTCCGTACATCCGCACGAGGAAGTTACATTGGAAATAACCAAAGGTTTGTTGCCGGTATTGGTGAAGTTGAAAGTGATGGTAGTCGGATTACGCCAAAGCACATACCCCAACTCCTGTATTTCGTGTTCAAAAGTGATTTTCGGCTGTGCCTGAGCAGCAGATACAACCGATATCAATATACTGATTATAAATAAAATACGTTTCATTGAACCTGTTTACCTTGATTTAGTAGGAAACAAAGATAAAGAGAAAATCAAAGATGTACAAAACTTGGTTGACATTTAAACAAAATTTCAAGAGGGCCTTTGATAAAAAAGGACCTTCACCCTACTGAGTTAGAGGGTGAAGGTCCGCATCAGGTATATACATATCTGTTTATTCAACCACGGTCAGTGTTTCTCCCGAAGTATGTCCACCAAATTCCGGAGCATAAGCCGATTGTACCGTAGCGATACCGGTCTGATAAGTGCCGGAGCGGTCGAGATGGACTGTATATTCCAAAGTATGGGTTCCTTTGCGGAGCTGGTCGATAAAGAACTCAGTCGATGCATCACGGCTGATCTGATAAGCTCCCAAACCGTTCATCCAACGATAACCCGATATCTGTTCATCCGGTTCCATGCAAGAAGCACGTCCATCTTTGATGTGGATGAAATCCATATCGCGGTCGGCTTTCACTGTCAGACGGACTGTTATCTTATCGCCTATATGCAAGACCGTCTTTGGGGTTACAGATTTACCATTCACATAATACGCACGACTGATGGAAACACCGTTACCTTTCGCATCCTGTATCTTGTCCATATCTTCCAGATATTGGGCATACACAGCTCCCCATCCGATACCTCCGCCCTGCTTGCTCACCTTGACAGTCTTTGTCTGCGTATCCTTTCCGGTATAACTCTTTCGGGTATATCCCAAAATATCATCCGGAGTAACCAGTTCTTCCTTACCGATCCTAGCCTTCATGCTTCCGGTTACATTCAGCTTGTTGCCCGACAAGCAAAGGAAAGCATATACGGCATCGGCAGTTGCCACCGGAGTGTTCCATCCTTGAACCTGCTTCTGCTTGAGCAACCATTGCTTCATCTCGTTCAGGAAGAGTGTATCGGGAGCAATCCGTTGGATAGCTTCCATAGCTGCCGCCTGAGTAGGAATCTTATAACTGTTCCATGAATAATATGCCTTCGGAGTATCGTAATAGCGTCCCATTTCCGGAGTGCTTACCGAATACTCTTTCACCGACTGGATCAAGATCTTGGCCTCATCGGTCTTGTTCTGTTTCTGCATGACGGTAGCGATAATCGCTTTATCATAGATGGAATAGGAAGCCGAACGATCTGTCAGTTTCGAAACCATGTAAGCATTTATCGACTTATCGGCCTTCTTCTCAGCATCGGAATCCAATGCACAGATATACAGATAATGGATGGTCTGATTGCTTGGGATAACCGACTTCATGCCATTCCGTTCGGCTTGTTTCATCTGTTTGTATTCTTCATTCACTTCTTTTTTCAGATAATTCAAGGCAGATGTGTACATCGTATTCATCGCCGTTTCCGGTTTTACACCCATCGCTTTCAGGCGGGCCATCATCTCGGTTATCTGAGTCGTGATGTAACGGTTCGGATACATTCCCTTGAACCAGCTCCATGCCCCACCGTCCAACTGCAAGCCCTGAAGCTTGGTCAGGACGTTCTGCTGATTGGCGTTCATCGCATTCAGATCGAAAAGCATGGCGATGCGATATTTCTGTTCCTTCTCGCTTCCGGCCTCCTTGAGCCACGGAGTTTCTTCGATCAATACATTCTTCAAGTCCTGGTTCTTTTCAAGATTGCTCAACAAGGTCTGCTTGTCGCCTCCTTGAATCTGCCACATCTTGAACACTTCCTGAATGCGAGGATTCTGTTTGACGATTTCGGTTGCCAAAGCATTGGCATAATAAGCCGAAGCCAACGAAAGGGCATCATCCTGAGTCGGGTTGCCCACAACCGGCAAAGCCTGTACTACATACCAATCGGGGTTGGCTGTAAGTTCGACTGTCAGTTTGCGGTCTGTTGCGGTCGGACTCTGATGATTGAATACATCTTTAAGGCCAACTTCCTTTTCTCCAGCTCCATTCAGCTGGACAGGAATGGTTTCGGTAACCCACTGCTTATCGGTCAGTACAGGCAAATAATGTTGTTCGCCGTCGGTATAGTTTCCGGCATCGGCCATTACCTTACAAACCAGAACATCGTAATTATCGGGAACAGTAAAAGCAAAACGTACACTTTGCGTTTCACCTTCACCTACAGTAAACTTCTGTGAAGCATGGAACACTTCCTTTTCCGTTACCGGATCAAGAAGCTGGATATGTGCCGTACCGTTCACACCTTCCATTGCCATATTGATCAATGATGCGGCAATGACCGTCTTATCGCCCTTTCGCACGAAACGTGGCAAGTTAGGCTGAACCATAAACCGCTTGCTCGATTTTGCTTTGGCAGAGAACGTGCAATAATCCACATCCTGTGTATGAGCAAATCCCCAAAGTTTCCATTCGGTCAACGCATCGGGAACCGTAAATACGATACTTACATTACCCAACGAATCGGTACGAAGATTCGGATAGAAGAAAGCCGTTTCGGCAAAGTTCTCACGCAACTGAGCTTGAGGCATCGGAGTGTCCTCAACCACTTCGGCCGAATTTTCCGTTATCTGAAGCACCTCTTCTACTAAAGAAGCGGCTGAACCGGTTACCCGCTTGAAGCCGGATTCGCTTTCGGGAATTTCTTCCTCTACCTGTGCAGGAACATACTTAACCTCCACAGCCATATTCGAATCTTCCACTGAACTCATTGTCATGTCGGCTCTGGCACTTGCTACCATCACCTGAGCATAATTCCCTCTTCCACGGATACGGATACTTCGATAGGTATGAACCCAATACAGGTCGCTGTAATCACCATAAAGCAAATCCAATCCGCTACCGCCACCTTCCACATACAAATCGCTATACAAACGTGCCGCCTGTGAACCGGTCAACATCTGTACGGAAGCGGATGGTAGGAAACGGGGGAAGTATAAGGAGAATCCCCATTTATGTTCGTAAAGTTTGTCGAGTGAAGCATCGTACATTGTCGTCATCAGATTGGCATAAACAGGATTACCCGATTTATCAGTCATGTGCAATCTCCATTCCTCCTTTGCGCCGGTTTCCAATTTGTCGCGGAATGTTTCCCACGCCACATTAAGATGTTTATCCGGACGGACATAAGCCAAATCTACCCGACGGGTAAACAATTCACCGTTCCGGATAAAGGCGAAACCGATACTGATACCGTCGCCATATTCCGGCTTATAGGAATATTCGAACTTCTTCAGTTCGTTGTCGAGCATAATCCGTTGCGAATCGATGCGTTTGTTGCCGGAATAGACATCCACCAACATATAAACATCCTTTTCCGCCGTACCTACATACAATGTTACCGGCTTGCCGTACTGCAGCTCATTGACATCCTGATAGAACCATACCACATCCTTCACCGGAGAAACCTTATCTTCGGAAGAGAACAATACGAACTTCTGTTCGGCGGTACACTTACGTCCCTGTTCATCGAGCGCATCAACTTCAATCAGGTAACGGCCGGAAGGCAATGCCAACAAGCCTTCGGGAACAAATGCCTGATTGGATACTGCCTTACCTTCATACTTCATCTCACCTTTATCCCCTTTTTCATCCAAAGCAAAAACATGATAATTCACATCCACCTTTACCGGCTGTTCCTTCAAATTGATTGTCTGGAACTGAATCTTTTCCTGCTTTTCACGTAAGATATTGGATGCCAATCCACGGATATTCAAGACAATGGATTGCCGGCTTACCGGAAGCGTCAATTCGGATTCGTGTGTCTCACCGGCACCATCGGTAACCTCCACCTTTACATCAAATAGATACAAGGCACGGGCATCCTCTTCCCAATTCAGGTCTTCGGGAGGAGTCAGAGTCACATCCAACTTGAACTTACCGTCGGCATCGGTCTGAATCTCACCAGTATCCAATGTCTCAATATCCATACGCGGACCGAAATACCAGCTCCGTTTGCTACGGATAACCTCATACTTCACCTTTGCCTGACGTACCGGAGCACCGGCAAACGTCATCGCATCACCTGTGACCTGCAAAGTATCACCCATATTGTATGTACCCTCATAAGGTTTGAACGCCACATCGAAAGTCGGACGCTTATATTCTTCCACCCTAATCAGGGTTGAAGCGTTATCGGTCGATATATAATAAGTACCCGGCATCAGGTCCTGCGGCAAGATGAAATCGGTATGAAGCACACCGAAATCATCGGTCGTCACTTCCCTTTCGGCCACATCGCGTGAAGAGGAATAAAGCTTTATCTCCACACTCTTCAATTTCTGCACATAGGCCGAATCCCCTTCCTGATAGCCGACTACCCCCGAAACATGAACCGTCTGGCCGGGACGATACAAGGCACGGTCGGTAAACAGACGCACATTACTCCGCACCTCTTCCTTATAATCCCCTTTCGCCCAATTTGCCCGATTGCTGAAATCATCAGGAGCCATGAAATCATTGCCCGATGTACGGACATTGAAATAAGCATTGTATGAAGGAGCTGTCGGACAGATTGCTACACCTTTCGCATCTGTCTTATAAACCTTCTGGAAAGTATAAGTATAATCGTTCCACTTATACTGCACAATTTCGGCATTGGGTACCGGATGTCCCGTGAGCTTATCGACAGCTATCATCTCGCTCTTCTTGCCCTCAACCGGAAGTATCATCATCTGGTAGGGAGAAACGTAAAGGATACTATAGGCCGTACCCCGTGAAAGCCCTTGCGGCACCTGTTTCAGCATATAGATACCTGCAGCGGGCATCTTGTACGAGATGACTGTATCACGGATCATGTAATCATCGGTAGCCTCCAAACGATAGGACTGCGAAGAAACCTTCTTACCGTAATTCTTCACCAGTTGTTCATCGCGGTTTCTGGAATAACGGTAAAGAGCCGAAGCCGTAGGCGACAGATTCAACCGATACAGTTCGAAAGTAACTCCGTTCAAATTGGCATACGAAAGTTTCACATCGACCTCCTTTTCGGGATAGATAAAAGGAATCTCCGCACGCAAGTAAGGATTGGTCAGCTGGTTGATATGCTTCTGCAACACAGCTGCAGCCGGTGCTTTCGGATATTTCTTTATTCCTTCTCTTGCCAAAGCGACAGCCTTCACCTTATCACGTTGGTTGGAATAAGCGATGACCAGTTTCACATAAACATCGGAAACGACATCCACATCCTTGTATTCTTCTATCAGACTCTCCAGTCCTTTGATATATTCATCGGATGTAAGTGAATACTTCTTGAACTCCCTCATATTATTATATTGGAAGTACAGTTTCGCTTCTTTGGTAAGCAATGCAGCCGTACGGTTATCATTGCCATACCAAGAAATAAGTCTGTCGAAAATATCCAGACATTCCACACGGGCATCCATACGGTCATTTCCCCATGTGCCCGCCAAAGCATTGATGGCACGGCGAGCCAACAGGTCGTACATCGTATCACCCCAATAAGTGATACTCAACTTGCCCGAAATTGTCATCGGACGGAAATCCTTGGCCGGTTTTTTTCCCCATTCATCCTTTCCTTCGAACGATTTTCGGAAATACCCGATAGCCGTTTGAATATCGGAAGCATTCTTCTGAAGGATCAGACTACCCATCAGACTGTTCAGTACCGCACGGGCCATCGGATCTTTTTCTTCCTGCGCCCATCGTTGAAGCCGTTCCCGTTCCACCTCCGCACTGTCGGGAGTCAATGCAACCTGATATTCAGAACGTGTAAGGAAAGCTTTCATCATCTGCGGAAGATTCCGTTCAGCTTCGGCTTTCCTGTAAATAGCATCCACTTCAGCAAGTACCGATTTCGGCAAATCCTGTTTCTGAAGAGTCTCCACTTTCTTCCACAGCCCATCGTATTGCTGTGCAACAGCTTCCATCGGCAACATCATTCCGACAAGCAGCAAACTAAGTATGATTTTCTTCATCCCCATGTTCATATCAAATATATGTTTCACATAAGTATTTTTATAAAGTAAATGATTTTCCGGTTAAAAACCGCATCGAATTTAATTAAAATAATTAAAAATCATAATTTTAGAAGGAGATATTGGAATGATTTGTAAAATTCTTATCTTTGTAGCCGACCAATAAATCACGAACGACTATGAAAAAATTTCAGACGAATGTCAAAAGCCGGCGTGTTTTTCTTGAATATTATCTGGGGATATTCATTATCACCGTGGCTTTGATTTGTGTTGTAGTTTACCTTGTGAGACGTCCCTTCAATCTGTGGGCCTTTTTCATCACCTACGGAGCCCTCTTCCTGCTGATTTCATTCAGTCTTTCGAACATCCAATACATTTTTCAGGATAATGTCTTGAAGATACGGACCAAGCACATGGTTCAATCATCACTTTCGTCGGAGGATATCGCCCAGATTATCTGTTACAGCCGAATCAAATACAATCTAAAAATGCCTTATACTCACATTATTGTTGATCAGGATGGCAACCGATATTACCTTTTTCCAGAAAAGGCCAAGGAACTGGTAGCCGTACTCCGCAATTCCAATCCAAGCATCGAACTGATTACCCGCTTACGTTGATAAAAACGAAGTCACGCTTCCCGAAACAGACGAGACAGCGTGACTTCAAACTATATACACAAAATGGAAATTCAACCCTAGTTAAGTCCCAGACGGAAAGGAAGCTTTACCACCTTCGCCTTCAACAGACGTCCCCTGTTATCCATACAAATTTCTGTTCCAGGCTTCGCCAATTCTGTCTTCACATATCCCAAACCGATACCGATCTTGCGGGTCGGCGACATGGTACCCGAAGTTACCTTACCTATTTCGTTACCATCAGTATCCTTCAGCGAATAGCCTTGACGAGGAATACCTCTATCCACCATTTCAAAGCCCACAAGTTTACGGCTCACGCCTTCGGCCTTCTGTTTCTCCAATGCCGCCCGGTTCGTGAAATTCTTTCCATCCACAAACTTGGTAATCCATCCCAGTCCGGCTTCAATCGGCGAAGTGGTATCATCGATATCATTGCCATAGAGGCAGTAACCCATCTCCAGACGCAAGGTATCACGCGCCCCCAATCCTATCGGCTTGATACCATATTCCGCTCCGGCTTCAAAAATAGCATTCCAAATCTTATCGGCATTCTCGGGATAGAAATACAATTCGAAACCTCCGGCTCCGGTATACCCTGTATTGGAAACAATCACATCGGGAACTCCGGCAAACTCGCCCACCTGAAAAGCGTAATACGGAATTTCATGCAGTTGTAATGGAGTAAGTTTCTGAAGTACTTCGATCGCCTTCGGCCCCTGGATTGCCAACTGCGCAATACGGTCGGACGAATTTTCCAGTTCCGCTCCCACCTGATTATGAGAGACACACCAGATCCAGTCCTTCTCTATGTTGGCAGCATTCACCACCAACATGTATTTATCTTCACTATAGCGATAAACCAACAAGTCGTCGACGATACCTCCCGTTTCGTTCGGGAAACAAGTATATTGAACCTTACCGGGAACGAGCACCGCAGCATTATTGGAAGTAACCTGTTGGATAAACTCAAGCGCATGCGGACCCTTCACCCAAAATTCACCCATGTGAGAAACATCAAAGACTCCCACTCCGTGACAGACGGTGAGGTGTTCATCAATAATTCCGGAATATTCGATAGGCATATTATAACCTGCAAATTCATGCATCTTGGCTCCTAAAGCGATATGCTTGTCGGTAAAAGGAGTTGTTTTCATAGAATCATTCAATTATAAGGTTTATAGTAAACAGACAGGTTAAAGTTGAAGGAATCGGGAACGTATCCGAAACTGCTGTTCCCGATTCCATATCTTCTGTCCCTCAAGGGGGATCAATATCTATTGGCTGTCAGCTCAGCAATCTTGACAACCACATTCATTGCCTTTTCGATTGAAGGTATCGGAACAAACTCGTAACGTCCGTGGAAATTCAATCCTCCGGCAAAGATATTCGGACAAGGCAGTCCCTTGAAAGAAAGCTGCGCACCGTCCGTACCACCACGGATCGCCTTCACCTTCGGTTCGACACCGGCCTCCTGCATTGCAGCGAAAGCGATATCGATGATATGCATCAAAGGTTCCACCTGCTGGCGCATATTGTAGTACTGATCTTTCAATTCTACGATAACAGTGCCTTCACTGTATTTGGCATTGATCTTGGCAGCACATTCGTTCATAAAAGCCTTACGTGCCTCGAACTTTTCATGGTCATGGTCGCGGATGATGTATGAAACCAGTGTCTGCTCCACTTCCCCTTCCATGCCGATCAAGTGGTAGAAACCTTCATAGCCTTCGGTCGTGGCAGGAGTTTCGTTTTCAGGAAGCAACGCAATAAATTCATTCGCCACGAGCAACGAATTGATCATCTTGTTCTTTGCATAACCCGGATGCACGTTGCGTCCTTTCACATGAACCTTTGCTGCAGCCGCATTGAAATTCTCGAATTCCAATTCACCCACTTCACCGCCATCCATAGTATAAGCCCATTTGCAGCCGAACTTTTCCACATCGAACTTATGGGCTCCCAGACCGATTTCCTCATCGGGATTGAAACCTACACGAATCTTTCCATGCTTGATCTCCGGATGTTCGATAAGATATGCCATCGCACCCATAATTTCAGCGATACCTGCCTTGTCGTCGGCACCAAGCAAAGTATGGCCGTCGGTAACAATCAGATCCTCGCCTACATGATCCAGAAGTTCAGGAAACTGCTTCGGAGAAAGAATGATGCCTTCTTCTGCGCACAAAGGGATATCATTGCCGTCGTAATTGGAAACAATGCGCGGTTTCACATCCTTGCCCGACATATCAGGACTTGTATCCATGTGGGCGATAAAACCGATGGTAGGAACTTCCTTATCCACATTAGAAGGGAGCGTAGCGAACAGATATCCGTTATCGTCCAACGAAATTTCCTGCAAGCCCAAGCTTTCCAATTCCGACTGTAAATATTTGGCGAACACCATCTGCTTGTCAGTACTCGGAGTTATTCCGGTTGACTCATCAGACTGTGTATCAAATGAAACATACTTCAAAAAACGCTCTATTACTGTCATATCTATTTTGAAATGATTAAAACAATGTTAGTAGTCGTAAAAATAGCAAAACAACTACAAATAGCAAAAAAGATTCCCATTTTTTCACATCCTGAAGAGGTAATTTATGAGGGGGAAGCATCAAAATCTATCATTCTGTCTATTTTATTTCCAAACAGCACCAACCTAAAAGCGTACTTTCCAAATATTTATCCTAACCATCAACGCCAAAAAACAAAAAAACGGTTGATATTTCAGAAAAAACTCAGAGAAACCAATAAGTTTTGTATTTTTGCCGATACAGAAATGTAATTATATGAAAAAGACAATCCTTTTATGCATGGCTCTGTTGATAAATATGCTATCATTTGCCCAACAACCTGAAAGCGTATCAATACAGACAGACAGCACAACCAATCGACCATTAACGAAGAAAGAATTACGGAAACTCAGAGTAGCCAAACGTAATTTCCATTATAACATATTAGGCGGCCCCAGCTATTCACCCGACTTCGGTGTACTGGTAGGTGCCAGTGCCTTGATGACTTTCCGCATGAATCCGAAAGATACGGCCATGATGCGTTCGGTCATCCCGTTGAACGTATCTTTCCTTTTCGAAGGAGGTCTCAACCTCAGCGTCAAGCCTCAGTTGTTCTTCAGTAACGACAAGTTCCGTATTTTTGGCCAATTCAGCTATAAGAATACGAAGGATAACTATTATGGTATCGGTTACACTACCAACAAAGACTATCCACGCGGTGAAAATACCAGCGAATATAAATACAGCGGCGTCCAGATCAACCCGTGGTTCCTCTTCCGTATGGGAGAAAGCAATATTTTCCTGGGACCTCAAGTCGATATCAGCTACGACAAAATCAGTGATGTGGCCGAAGGTATCATTCTCAATCCCGACTATATCAAAGCCGGAGGTACGGCGAAAGGCTATGAAAACTTCAGTTCGGGTATCGGTTTCCTGTTGAATTACGACAGCCGCGACATTCCAGCCAATCCATACAAAGGCCTTTATCTGGATTTCCGTGGCCTGTTGTACCAAAAATGGTTGGGCAGCGACGACAACTTCTACAAGATTGAATTGGATTACCGCCAATACAAAAGTGTAGGAAACAGAAAGGTTATAGCATGGACCGTGCAGAGCAAGCATGCATTCGGCAACGACATTCCTCTTACGAAATATATGCTCACCGGTACCCCGTTCGACCTCCGTGGATATTACATGGGACAATTCCGCGACAAAAGTTCACACGCCATCATCGGCGAATACCGGCAGATGTTCAATACCGACAAGAGTACCTGGCTGAAACGTATCATTTCGCATCTAGGCTATGTGGCTTGGGGAGGTGTCGGTTTCATGGGACCTAATCCGACTAAGATAGAAGGCGTGCTTCCCAACCTCGGTGTAGGTCTGCGAGTAGAGGTACAACCCCGTATGAATGTCCGTCTGGATTTAGGACGTGACTTTGTAAACAAACAGAATCTGTTCTACCTGAATATGACAGAAGCGTTCTGACACCGCTTCAAGACATTATAAACAAAATGCCCTTCATCTCTTTTGCCGACTGACAAATGAAGTGAAGGGCATTCTGCATATTCTAAAGGTTACTCATTTTACTGAAATCCGCGGATTCAACTTGCAGACTGCATCAATAAGCCCTTCCCTGTCTTCGGGACAGATTTTGACCCGCTGCTTCGAAGTAACAAGCACGGTATTGTATGGATTGTACTTCCAGCTCCAACGAACGTCCGGCAGACACTCGATGGAAACGATTTCATCGGCATCTATATTTTGGGGGTTACCACCGGTTATAACAACCTTACAATCACGGATCATATATTTAATGCCTCTCATCAAATGGGTACTTACAATGTAATTGACAAAAGGTATCCCAAAACATACAACCAGCCCCACACTGTTTTTCTCGCTTATGGTCCAAAACAGGTATAAGACAATTAAAACATATATACCCCACAAATAGGCGGATATCAGCCAAAACTTCTTTAACCCCATTCTGGAATATCGGGTTACAAATGTTTCATTCATAAATCAAGATTTCAAATTACCTTGTAAATATAAAAAGAAATTGCGATAAAACGAAACAACCGAACCTTTGAACAAAATCATCGGCTGTTTGTTGTATCCTTATGTATCACCTGTACAAGAACTGACAGGAACTGACTAAACTAATGTACACTTGAATGCTGCCGGACGAACGTTCGGCAGTATTTATTTTTACAGGAGGGATAAAACGAAAAAGAGACCGGCGTAAATTCCGATCTCTTTCCGAGCCTCTTGTCGGATTCGAACCAACGACCCCGAGATTACAAATCACGTGCTCTGGCCAACTGAGCTAAAGAGGCAGGTGGGTAAGCTGACCATATCGCGCCGCTACAACCAACTACCTTTGCTGCGATCAAGCCCTGGAGGATTCGAAGGGAGCTGGCCGTATGGGACTTACCCATGTTATGTATGCTTTCAAGTATCGGAGAAACCGATATTTCTCGATTGCGGGTGCAAAGGTAGACATAATTTTTGAATCTGCAATACCTCTCGTGAAAAAATCGAAGAAAAAAGGCCGAAACAACGATTTTTATCCATTTTATAATAAGTAATATGCGCAAAATACGTACTTTTGTAGGCTAAAATAGAATATCATTGAGAGAATAACGAATGGCAACTAACACTACTACCTCTTTTCAAGGCTATGCGATGACAGCCGGTACATTGATGGGTGTATACTGGATTATCAAGTTCATTTTATTTCCAGCAGGTTTTGTCATACCCTTCCTCCAGCTGCTTTTTATTATCCTTACCATAGCTGTCCCATTCATAGGATACTTTCTTGTACGCCGTTACAGAAACCGTTACAGCCCCGAAGGTATCAACTTTTTCAGTGGATTTACATTTACGTTCAGTATGTATTTCTATGCGAGTATGCTGGCTGCCGTTGCACATTTCATCTATTTCCGCTTTATCGACCAAGGGTTCATATTCAACTCTTACCTGCAGCAGATTGATGAGATGAAGCGGATTGGGGGCGATGAAGTTTCCGACTTCACCAACAACCTGACGGAAACCATCAATACATTATCGTCATTCAGCCCTATACAGTTGACATTCCAATTGTTTTCACAAAACATATTATATACGTTCCTGCTGGCTATAATCACAGGACTATTGGTTAAGAACAAGAAGACTCAAAGATAAACGTTATGAATATTTCAGTAGTTGTACCTTTATATAACGAAGAAGAATCCTTGCCGGAGCTTTATGCATGGATCGAACGTGTAATGAACGAACACAATTTCAGCTATGAGGTGATTTTCGTGAACGACGGAAGTACCGACGGTTCATGGAGAGTCATCGAAGAACTGAAAAAGAACCATCCGGAAGTGAAGGGTATCAAGTTCCGCCGCAACTACGGCAAGTCGCCAGCTTTGTATTGCGGATTCGAACGCGCGGAAGGTGATGTGGTCATTACGATGGATGCCGACCTGCAGGACAGCCCCGACGAAATTCCTGAACTGTACCGCATGATTACAGAAGACGGATACGATCTGGTATCGGGATGGAAGCAGAAACGTTACGACCCGCTGTCGAAAACAATCCCGACCAAGCTGTTCAATGCTACTGCACGTGCCGTTTCAGGTATCCATAACCTGCACGATTTCAACTGCGGATTGAAAGCTTACCGCAAGGACGTGATCAAGAACATCGAGGTATATGGTGAGATGCACCGCTATATCCCGTATCTGGCCAAGAATGCAGGTTTCAGCAAAATCGGAGAGAAAGTGGTACACCATCAGGCACGAAAGTACGGAAAGACCAAATTCGGTCTGAACCGTTTCGTCAACGGTTACCTCGACCTGCTTTCCTTGTGGTTCCTTTCCAAGTTCGGAGTAAAACCGATGCACATCTTCGGTTTCCTGGGTTCCATCATGTTCATCCTCGGTTTCATCGCCGTGTGTGTAGTAGGTTTCAACAAGCTGTACGATATGTATGCCGGAAACCCGTATCGTCTGGTAACCGACAATCCGTACTTCTATCTGGCCTTGACGACCATGATTATAGGTACACAATTGTTCCTGGCCGGCTTCTTGGGTGAACTGGTTGCCCGAAATGCCCCGGAACGCAACAACTACCAAATCGAAAAAGAACTGTAAGTATGAAAAGACTTCCGATCATAGCAAGCATCATGTTGTTGCTGGTACTCGCCTTCCCTGCCTGTGAAGTAGAGAACTGCCCGCCTAACTCCATGACGTATGCCCATTTCACGTTGGTCGACCAAAACGGAAAGACATTCAAGACTTCCGATACGTTGACTGTAATCGGACAGACCTACATCCAGGATTCTCTGGTATGCGATACCTTCATCAACAAGGAAAACGGAGCGAGCAGCCTGCAGTTGCCATTAAGCTATAACGACGAAACCCGTTTTGTCATCGCCTACCGCAGTCTGGACCACCGGTTCGTAGGTACTGACACCATTCTGATCAAACATCACAACAAGCCGTATTTCACCAATCTCGATTGCGGTACGATGATGTTCTATACCTTGACCGATGTGCAATATACACATCACCGATTGGATTCATTAGTAATGACTAACCCGAATATCGA
Organism: uncultured Phocaeicola sp.; assembly: GCA_944321335.1. Classification (GTDB taxonomy): domain Bacteria; phylum Bacteroidota; class Bacteroidia; order Bacteroidales; family Bacteroidaceae; genus Phocaeicola. The sequence continues at coordinate 35,533 of CALUKX010000020.1, forward strand.
CAATAATGAAAAAGAAAATATCCAAATATATTTCACTGTTAGCACTACTGATGAGTAGTTTCATTTTCTGCTACGGTACTGCCTATGCGCAGGAACAGAAACCGAAGAACGACAAGGAGACCTTGAAGAAGGAATATGCGAAAACACCTTTCTATCAAGGCAGTTCGGTCGGTGTAGAAGTTGCAGGCGTTATCGGGCATGCATTGGGCAGCGACCCTATCAGTTCGGAAGTACTGTTACAGTGTAATCTGAAGAACCGTTTCATGCCTGCCTTGGAAATCGGTTACGCCAAGATGGATGTAACCAACGACGACAGTGAGATGCATTACAACACTTCGGCTCCCTATTTCCGTGTGGGTATGGATTACAACGTATTCTATCTGAAACCGTATCTGCCCGGCTACCTTTATGTCGGTCTGCGTTATGGTTTCAGCTCATTCTCGTACGACGTGAACGGTCCCGACATGAAGGACCCCAACTACGGCGACATTACCATCCCTTATTCATACACAGGCATCAAGAGCAAGGCACAATGGGCCGAGCTGGTTATCGGAATCAAAGTAAAGATATTCAAGGGATTCTGTATGGGCTGGTCTGTACGTTACAAGAAAAGAGTCAGTGCCGAAAATGGAGAAAATACCGAGCCTTGGTATATTCCTGGCTATGGGGAAAACAATACAAGCAACTTCAATCTGAATTATAATCTGATTTATAACCTTCCCTTCTAAACGATGAGTACCCTCGAAATCTGGCTGCTGGCAATCAGTTTGGCAATCGATTGCTTTACCGTATCGGTAACAAGCGGTATTATATTAAGACGGATCGATTGGCGTACTTTATTGGTGATGGGGTTCTTCTTCGGATTGTTCCAGGCTCTGATGCCGCTCATCGGATGGTTCGGCGCAAGCAAGTTCAGCCATCTGATCGAGGCTTACGACCATTGGATCGCTTTCGGACTTCTGTTCTTTATCGGCGCCCGCATGATCCGCGAACAGTTCAAGGAAGGTGAAACCTGTTGTTTCAATCCGACACAGCTGAAAGTGATTCTCACTTTGGCCGTGGCGACAAGTATCGACGCATTGGCAGTGGGTATTTCATTTGCATTCACCGGATTCAAGGTCATACAACAGCTGACATGGCCGTTGGTGATTATCGGCTTCGTGAGTTTCCTGCTTTCGGGTATCGGAAACCTTATCGGGGTTTTCTTCGGGCGACGGATCCATATCCGTGTGGAGATTTTCGGAGGGCTGGTGCTTATCGGTATCGGAATCAAGATTCTTATCGAACATCTATATCTGAACAACTAAACATTATGGGAAACAAAAGTTTAAAATGGCAACTGCCTTTTCTGGTACTGCTCATCGTAGGTACCGTACTTATTCTTCGGAAACAGGCTCCTTACCAGACCGACCAGGGTATGGTATTCGGAACGATCTATAAGATTACATATCAGTCGAAAGAGAATCTGAAATCGGAGATTGAAGCCGAGCTTCAGAAGGTCGACAACTCCTTGTCGCCGTTCAACAAGCAATCGGTCATTACCCGTATCAATAACAATACGGATATGAGTGTGGACAGTATGTTCACCCATGTGTTCCAGTTGGCGAAATCGATTTCCAAAGAAACCAACGGAGCTTTCGACATTACGGTCGCTCCTCTGGTCAACGCATGGGGATTCGGTTTCAAGAATGCCACCAACGTTACACCGGCCACAATCGACAGCATCCGCCAGTTTGTAGGTATCAGCAAGATCAATCTGGTAGACGGAAAGATTGTGAAGGATGACCCTCGGACGATGCTCGACTGCAGTGCCATCGCAAAGGGTTTCGGTGTGGATTATGTCGCACGGATGTTCGACAGAAAAGGAATCAAGAACTACATGATCGATATCGGCGGAGAGCTTGTCATCAAAGGAGAGAATCCGAAGATGGAAACCTGGCGCATCGGTATCAACAAGCCGATCGATGACTCGCTTTCAGTCAACCAGGAGATACAGACCGTACTGGAAATCACCGGTGTGGGATTGGCGACTTCGGGCAACTACCGTAATTTTTACTACAAGGACGGCAAGAAATATGCCCACACCATCGACCCGCGGACCGGCTACCCTATCCAGCACAATATCCTTTCGTCGACCGTCGTAGCTAAGGATTGCGCTACTGCCGACGCCTATGCCACTTCGTTCATGGTACTAGGACTGGATTCGGCCAAAGCCATCTGTGCCGCCCATCCGGAACTCGACGCCTATTTCATCTATACGAAAGACGACGGCAAGATGGACATCTACTTTACCGAAGGTATGAAGAAATATCTTAAAAACTAAATACCGTTGAATACATGAAAGAAGAACTTGAAAAACAAACGGGGTTACCCGAAAATGCGTTCCGTCCGCTGAAACCGGGCGAAAAGTATGAGCCTCTGATGTCGCCCGACAAGACCTATCCGGAAGTCAACGCCTGGTCGGTTACGTGGGGTATTGTCATGGCCATCATATTCTCGGCGGCAGCTGCCTATCTGGGGCTGAAGGTCGGCCAGGTATTCGAGGCTGCAATTCCTATCGCTATCATTGCGGTAGGTGTGTCGAGTGCGACCAAACGCAAAGGAGCTTTAGGAGAGAATGTAATTATCCAGTCAATCGGAGCCTGCTCGGGTGTCATCGTAGCCGGAGCTATCTTTACCCTGCCGGCCCTCTATATCCTTCAGGCGAAATACCCTGAGATGACCGTCAACTTCATGCAGATGTTCATCAGTTCCCTTCTGGGAGGTGTATTGGGTATCCTTTTCCTGATTCCGTTCCGAAAATACTTTGTCAAGGAGAAACACGGTGAATACCCCTTCCCCGAAGCTACCGCAAGTACACAGGTGCTTGTGTCGGGCGAAAAGGGAGGCGACCAGGCCAAACCATTGTTGGTAGCCGGACTGGTCGGCGGTCTGTACGACTTCATTGTAGGTACCCTCGGATGGTGGAACGAGAACTTCACCAGCCGTGTCTGTGGATGGGGTGAAGCCCTTGCCGATAAGTTCAAGCTGGTATTCAAGATCAATACCGGTGCGGCAGTACTGGGTTTGGGATACATCGTGGGACTGAAATATGCGGCCATCATCTGTGCCGGATCCATCTTCGTATGGCTCATTATCGTTCCGGGATTCTCCTTGCTCTGGGGCGACCAGGTATTGAATATGTGGAATCCGAACATCACGACAGCCGTACAGGATATGTCGCCCGAACAGATATTCAGTGAATACGCCAAGAGTATCGGTATCGGTGGTATCGCTATGGCAGGTATCATCGGAATTGTCCGTTCATGGGGCATCATCAAGAGTGCCGTAAGCCTGGCCGGGAAAGAAATGGGTGGAAAGAAAACCGAAGAAACTACCGAACGTACTCAGAAAGATCTGCCTATGAAGTTCATCGCTTTCGCATCCATCTTCACCCTTCTGCTCACAGCCGTATTCTTTTTCTTCGACGTGATGGACGGTAACATCCTGCATTGCGTAGTGGCCCTCCTGCTGGTAGCCGTAATCTCCTTCCTGTTTACAACTGTGGCTGCCAACGCCATTGCCATCGTAGGCTCCAACCCGGTATCGGGAATGACACTGATGACACTGATCCTGGCATCGGTCATCATGGTGGCAGTCGGTTTGAAAGGTACATCGGGAATGGTAGCCGCCCTTATCATGGGAGGTGTAGTGTGCACGGCCTTGTCGATGGCAGGCGGTTTCGTAACCGACCTGAAAATCGGTTATTGGTTGGGTAGTACCCCGAAGAAACAGGAAACATGGAAATTCCTCGGCACACTGGTATCGGCTGCTACCGTAGGCGGTGTCATCATGGTGCTGAACGACTCATACGGATTCACCAGCGGTCAGCTAGCAGCTCCGCAGGCCAACGCCATGGCAGCTGTCATCGACCCGTTGATGAACGGTGTAGGTGCCCCTTGGGTACTCTACGGCGCAGGCGCCTTGCTTGCCCTCGTCCTCACCTTCTGTAAGGTACCGGCATTGGCTTTCGCCTTGGGTATGTTCATCCCGCTCGAACTGAACCTTCCGCTCATTGTAGGCGGTGCCATCAACTGGTACGTAACTACACGCAGCAAGGATGCTGAAACGAACAATGCGCGTGGCGAAAAGGGAACCCTGCTTGCATCCGGATTCATTGCCGGAGGTGCATTGATGGGTGTAGTCAGCGCCATCCTCCGCTATTGCGATGTCGACTTCATGAGCGGCATGGGCGGATGGCTCGAGAGTCCGATGAGCCAGGTAGCTTCATTGGTTGCCTACATCTGCCTGATCATCTATCTGGTCAAGGCCAGCATGAAAATAAAGAAAAACTGATATCAATAAAACAGGCTCTTCAGCTGCATCAACCGATGCGGCAGAAGAGTCTTTTATGTTTTCCATAAAAAATCATACAATGAAAAAACTAATTCTATTAAGCATGCTTTTTATTGCCAATATGCTTGCAGCACAGAAACTTATTGAAATCAAATTATGGCCCGAAGGTGCTCCCAACAGCAACGGGATGACCAAACAGGAAAAAGACGGGGTATTGTATGTAGCCGAACCCACACTGACCGTCTACCCGGCACAGAACGGTAACGGACTGGCCATCATCATGTGTCCGGGCGGCGGTTACGGACATCTTGCCATGAACCATGAAGGCCACGACATGGCCGGTTGGTTCAATACACAAGGCATCACCTATGCCGTCCTCACCTACCGTATGCCGAACGGACATAACGAAATACCATTAAGCGACGCCCAACAAGCGATGCGTATCATGCGCCAACACGCCCAAGAATGGAACATCCGGAAACTCGGCATCATGGGAGCATCGGCAGGCGGTCATTTGGCCAGCACCGTAGCGACCCATTTCACGGATGCTGAAACCCGTCCCGATTTCCAGATCCTCTTCTATCCTGTCATCACGATGGATCCGACCTACACCCACATGGGATCACGCCAGAATCTTCTGGGCAACAATCCGGACAAAGAGCTGGAAACCAAATACTGCAACGAAAAACAAATAACTGCAGAAACTCCACAAGCCTTCATCATGCACAGCTCCGACGACGGAGCCGTACCCGTTGCCAACAGCGTCAACTACTACATGGAACTGGTAAAGAACAAGGTTCCCGCCACTCTCCACACCTATCCGGTAGGCGGACACGGATGGGGCTTCCGCGACACCTTCCCGTACAAACGCCAATGGACAGGCGAACTGGAAAAATGGTTGCGTGAAATCAATAAATGATAAAAAGGCACGTAACGTTTTGTAAAACAAAAGAAAAGTACTATCTTTGCACCCGCTAATACGGGATATTAGCATAATTCAAATCATTAACATTAAAAAATTAACGTTTAAACATGGCAACTAAAATCAGATTGCAGAGAAACGGACGCAAAGGTTACGCGTTCTATTCAATTGTTATTGCAGATGCAAGAGCACCACGTGATGGTAGATTTACTGAAAAAATTGGTACTTACAACCCGAATACCAATCCTGCCACAGTAGATTTGAATTTCGATCGTGCATTGTACTGGGTACTGACTGGTGCACAGCCAACTGACACAGTACGTAACATCCTGTCTCGTGAAGGTGTTTACATGAAGAAACACTTGCTGGGCGGTGTTGCTAAAGGTGCATTTGATGAAGCTACTGCTGAAGCTCGCTTCAACGCTTGGAAAGAAAACAAGGAAGCTGGTCTGGCTGCTTTGAGAACTAAGGAAGAAGAAGCTAAGAAAGCAAACGCTAAAGCACGTTTGGAAGCAGAAAAGAAGATCAACGAAGAAATCGCTAAGAAAGTAGCTGAAAAGAAAGCTGCTGAAGCTGCTGCAAAGGCAGAAGCTGAAGCTGCTGCTAACGCTGAAGAAACACCGGCTGCTGAAGAAGCTGCTGCTGAAGCTCCGGCTGAAGCTTAATTCTTTTCGTCTTCAAAAGAATTACAGAGGATATCTCATTGAGGTATCCTCTTTTTTTATGGTCGTTTATGTCCATGCGTAAGGACATCGTGCATGAAACGTCGAGACGTTTTCGGCTCATCACTGCAAGGATGGACATCCACCACTGCAAGGATGAACCAAAAACGAAATTTTGATTTGTTTTGTCCGAATTGATGCATCATTTTACTTAGTATCAACTAGTTCCAATTTCATCAGCCAATCGCACAATGTAATGATAATTTATTATTTTAACGTGAGTTCGAAATAAAATTAGAAAATAGCCAGTTGTCCGTCATTGACAAAGTTAATGTCAATGGCTGGCTTCT
>CALUKX010000021.1 GCA_944321335.1 uncultured Phocaeicola sp.
AAGAGCATTGTATTAACAATAACGAGGGCGTTTTGTACTACGTTTTTAGGAACGTAGAACTGGACACCCTATTAAGTAATTTCTACTATTGTAGATTAAGTTCTGCTTCTTTGCCCCACATTTCGTCTATACGTATTAAGTAATTTCTACTATTGTAGATACGGCTTCTTCACTATTCTTCACTCTGTCTATACGTATTAAGTAATTTCTACTATTGTAGATTTCGTCTGTCTTCTGTTTCTTACGTTTCGTCTATACGTATTAAGTAATTTCTACTATTGTAGATAGGACTACAAAATAGCAAAGATAGGCAAAGTCTATACGTATTAAGTAATTTCTACTATTGTAGATTTCATGTGCGGAATAAACCTGTCATTGTAGTCTATACGTATTAAGTAATTTCTACTATTGTAGATAGAAGCATACAAGGTACACAGAGTAATGTCTATACGTATTAAGTAATTTCTACTATTGTAGATGTGCATAGCCTCTACCACCATTATTTGGTCTATACGTATTAAGTAATTTCTACTATTGTAGATTAACTGCGCGGAAAGTTTACTGTTATATGTCTATACGTATTAAGTAATTTCTACTATTGTAGATCTTTGCCCATGACAGTCTTTCTATTGTTGTCTATACGTATTAAGTAATTTCTACTATTGTAGATCAATACCAAAGAACAGTTCTTTGAAATAGTCTATACGTATTAAGTAATTTCTACTATTGTAGATCAAACTCATTCACATCCATATAGTCTATGTCTATACGTATTAAGTAATTTCTACTATTGTAGATCTACAGGGTCTCAACTGACGGCCAAGACTGTCTATACGTATTAAGTAATTTCTACTATTGTAGATAGTATTACAGCACTGATGAGTTGACAAAAGTCTATACGTATTAAGTAATTTCTACTATTGTAGATAGTTATCTATATAATCTGAAAATATATTTGTCTATACGTATTAAGTAATTTCTACTATTGTAGATAGGTTTGCTGGAATTGTTGCAACTGTAAGTCTATACGTATTAAGTAATTTCTACTATTGTAGATAATAGGGAGTTATGCTTAGAAGTTATAAGTCTATACGTATTAAGTAATTTCTACTATTGTAGATATCACATTCCCGATGTGAGTCTTCCAGGTCTATACGTATTAAGTAATTTCTACTATTGTAGATTATTACTATAAATCAGTGTGTTATGTATGTCTATACGTATTAAGTAATTTCTACTATTGTAGATTGTGGAATGAATGTATATCGGTCACAAAGTCTATACGTATTAAGTAATTTCTACTATTGTAGATGTGCAATATACTACGTTTATGATATATGTCTATACGTATTAAGTAATTTCTACTATTGTAGATTCTCCGCTGGTGAAGGTGGATACCACGCGGTCTATACGTATTAAGTAATTTCTACTATTGTAGATGAATATTACAACGCATTTGAGTATATCAGTCTATACGTATTAAGTAATTTCTACTATTGTAGATTATATATTCAACGTTTATCTGTTTATGTCTATACGTATTAAGTAATTTCTACTATTGTAGATATATGACATCAAATGCTGTTACAGGGACGTCTATACGTATTAAGTAATTTCTACTTCGTGAGTGCGTGGATTGAAACTGGTTGGTTGGAATGATGGCATATCTGCAAAGAAAGTCGCACTCTTCGTGAGTGCGTGGATTGAAACTCTTTCGTGGCGACCTTCTTGCGGTCGAACACAAAGTCGCACTCTTCGTGAGTGCGTGGATTGAAACTATTGTATGGAAAGGCGAGTTTGAAACCGCTCCGGCGTCGCACTCTTCGTGAGTGCGTGGATTGAAACATCATTGAAGATGTGAACACTTGTATCAATGAAGTCGCACTCTTCGTGAGTGCGTGGATTGAAACTTCCACGTTATAGACTGTTTGCCTATTGTGTGGAAAGTGTTATACATAATACCGCCAATACAATGTTATTGGAAAATAATTATTAAAAATTCTATATTTATCCTCTCGTTATATTCCTAATAATCAACAACTTTGCGTGAAACGAGGTGAAGGGAAAAACAACGTGGTGAAGGGTTGTAGAGGGGGTGGGTTCACGCAAATACGTTGTAACACAATAGGTTATGACGGCCTGATCGGAATTCCGGAATTTCAATCATTCGATGGATTGTGCAGGCAGTGTCTGCACAACAATCACCTTCGATAGATTTAAACTTGCTTTAAACACTCTTTAAAACCGACTTAAAACCCATTAAAACCCCACTTCTCGAAAACCCTTCTTTTCGCTGATTATCAGCGTTTAAGGCTGAAACGACATGAAGGGAAAAACAACGTGCTGAAGGGTTGTGGAGGGGGTAGGTTCAGCCAAATTCATTGTGGCACAGTAGGTTATAACGGCGTAACTCGAATTTCGGAATTTCAATCACTCATGGTATATACTGATTGGTGGTACCATTGAACGTTTTTTCGGATTGATTAGATTTAATTACATCCGAAAGGACTTTTCTACGAAAAATCTGCAAAACATCGCCGCTTTCCGATAATTCGTAATCTGCCTGAAATGTTGATGTTAAATTCTTTATTATCAGTAGGTTTTCTCAAACTAATTTCCTACCTTTAGTAAAAGAATCTGATGCGCCTATGAAAAATCTTACTGTCTCCGCGCTGGAGGAACTACGAATCAAGGCGAGGCAGGAACTCGACTTGAGAGAGAGGAGCGACCTGGTTGTGCTGCAGAGTTGCTGCTCTTTGTCGCAGGGTATCGAAAAGATGCAGCTGCTGGTGTGTGGAGGTACCGGTTGTAAGGCTTCTATGAGTCCGCTCATTGCCCGTAGACTGCAGGAGAAAATCGAAAAGGAAGGTATCGACCGTCAGGTGGATGTGGTGACTACCGGCTGTTTCGGCTTCTGCGAGAAAGGGCCTATCGTCAAGGTTATTCCCGATAATACGTTTTATGTTCATGTGTCGCCCGAAGATGCGGAGGAGATTGTCGACCGACATGTCCTCGGCGGAGAACGGGTGGAACGTTTGCTGTATGTCGATCCGAAGTCGGGCAAGGCGGTGAGCGATTCGAAACACATGGATTTTTACCGGAAACAGATGCGTATCGCACTCCGCAATTGCGGGTTTATCGATCCGGAACGTATCGAGGAATATATCGCGCGCGACGGGTATAAGCCGTTGGCCGATGCTTTGGTTGCAGGAAAGCCCGAAGAGGTGATTGATAAGATCAAACGTTCGGGATTGCGGGGACGTGGCGGTGGCGGTTTCCCTACCGGATTGAAGTGGGAGCTTACCGCACGGCAGAAAGCCGAACAGAAATATGTGGTTTGTAATGCAGATGAGGGCGATCCGGGTGCATTTATGGACCGTTCCATCATGGAGGGCGATCCTCATTCCATTGTCGAGGCGATGGCGTTGTGCGGTTTTGCTATCGGGGCTTCGAAAGGTTTGGTGTATATCCGTGCGGAGTATCCGTTGGCTATTCATCGGCTGCAGGTGGCGATTGCACAGGCCGAGGAGTACGGCTTGTTGGGAGAGAATATATTGGGTACGGATTTCAGTTTCGATATAGAAATACGTTATGGGGCAGGTGCCTTTGTGTGCGGTGAGGAGACGGCGCTTATCCATTCGATGGAGGGAAAGCGGGGCGAACCGACCTTGAAACCGCCATATCCGTCGGAGGCCGGATATAAGGGAATGCCTACCAATGTGAATAATGTGGAGACATTTGCCAACGTGCCGGCTATCCTGACCGAAGGACCGGAGTGGTTCGCAAGTATCGGTACGGAGAAGTCGAAGGGTACGAAGGTGTTCGCCTTGGCGGGGAAAATCAATAACGTGGGACTGATAGAGGTGCCTATGGGTACGACGCTGCGCGAGGTGATTTTCGATATCGGTGGCGGTATCAAGAACGGAAAGAAGTTTAAGGCGGTGCAGACGGGTGGACCGTCGGGCGGTTGCCTGACGGAGAAGCATCTGGATATCCCTATCGATTTTGATAATCTGTTGGCTGCCGGTTCGATGATGGGTTCGGGCGGCATGATTGTGATGGATGAAGATGATTGTATGGTGTCGGTGGCGAGGTTCTATCTCGATTTCACCGTCGAGGAGTCGTGCGGAAAGTGTACGCCGTGCCGCATCGGCAATAAGCGGTTGCTGGAGATATTGAACAGGATTACGGAAGGGCGTGGGACGATGGACGACCTGAAAATGCTCGAAACCTTGGGTAAGGTAATCAAGGATACGGCCTTGTGTGGACTGGGGCAGACTTCGCCCAATCCGGTGCTTTCTACCCTCGAGAATTTCCGCGAGGAGTACGAGGCACATGTGAAGAAGAAGGTGTGTCCAGCCAAACAGTGTAAGGCGTTGCTTACTTACGCCATCAATCCGATGAAATGCATGGGATGCGGCTTGTGTGCAAAGAATTGTCCGGCTGAAGCGATTGTGGGTATTACCCGGAAGCCGCACGTTATCATGCCCGAGAAGTGTATCCGATGCGGAATGTGTATCTCACGTTGTAAGTTTAATGCGATTGTAATCTGCTGAAGTTATGGAAGAGAAGAAAGTGGTTAGCCTGAAGATTGACAGGCACGAGATAACGGTACCCGAGGGAACTACGATTCTCGAAGCGGCACGCTTGTTGGGAATCGACATTCCTACGTTGTGCCATGTGGATATTAAGGGAACTTGTATCCGCAATACGCCGGCTTCGTGCAGGGTATGTGTGGTGGAGATTGAGGGACGGAAGAACCTGGCTCCGGCATGTTCTACCCGTTGTACGGAAGGAATGGTGGTACTGACCAGTACGCTGCGGGTGATGAATGCGAGGAAGATAGTGACCGAACTGATTCTTTCGGACCATCCGAACGAGTGTCTTACTTGTCCGAAGTCGGGCGACTGCGAGCTGCAGAACCTGGCGTTGCGGTTCAATATCCGGGAGATGCCGTTCAACGGCGGAGAGCTTTCGTCACGTAAGAGGGAAGTGACGGCATCGATCGTACGGAATATGGATAAGTGTATCTTCTGCCGTCGTTGCGAGACTGTGTGCAATGAGGTGCAGACGGTGGGTGCGTTGGGCGCAATCCGGCGCGGCTTCAATACGACCATCGCTCCGGCTTTCGACAAGATGATGGCGGAGAGCGAATGTACGTATTGCGGACAGTGTGTGGCGGTTTGTCCGGTGGGGGCATTGACCGAACGCGATCATACCAACCGTCTGCTTGAGGATCTGACGGATCCCGACAAGGTGGTGATTGTACAGACAGCCCCGGCGGTGAGGGCGGCCTTGGGCGAGGAGTTCGGCATGAAACCGGGAACGTTGGTTACAGGCAAGATGGTGACGGCCCTCCGTGAGATGGGATTCGATTATGTGTTTGATACGGATTTTGCGGCAGACCTGACTATTATGGAAGAGGGTAGCGAGATTCTGCAACGGTTGGAGAATCATCTTCATGGAGATAAGTCGGCTAAGTTGCCTATCCTGACTTCCTGTTGTCCGGCATGGGTGAATTTCTTCGAACATTATTTCCCCGATATGCTGGATATTCCGTCGACGGCCCGTTCGCCGCAACAGATGTTCGGCTCGGTGGCTAAACATTATTGGGCGAAGAAGATGGGCATTCCGAAGGAGAAGCTGGTGGTGGTTTCCATCATGCCTTGCCTGGCGAAGAAATACGAATGTGATCGGGATGAGTTCAAGGACGGAAAGGTGCCCGATGTGGATTACTCGCTTTCCACCCGTGAGTTGGCACGGATTATCAAGCGCTTCAACATTTCTCTCGAGAATATGGCCGATAGCGATTTCGATAAGCCGTTGGGCGAATCGACAGGTGCCGGAGTGATTTTCGGTACGACGGGTGGCGTGATGGAGGCTGCGCTCCGTTCGGTTTATGAAATCTATACGGGAAAGCCTTTGGCACGTATCGACTTTCAGGAGGTGAGAGGTTTCGAGGGCATCCGTGAGGCAGAGATTGATCTGGATGGTTTCAAGCTGAAAGTGGGTATCGCTCATGGCTTGGGCAATGCCAGAAGATTGCTCAATGATATCCGGAGCGGAAAGAACCATTATCATGTTATCGAGATTATGGCCTGTCCGGGCGGTTGTGTGGGTGGAGGCGGTCAGCCTATCCATCACGGCAACTCGGAGATATTGAAGGCGAGGGCGGAGGCGTTGTATCGTGAAGACCGCAACAAAGTCTTGCGGAAGGCGCATGAGAATCCGTTCATCATCAAGCTTTATGAGGATTATCTGGGAAAGCCGCTGAGCGAGAAGGCGCATCAGCTGCTGCATACACATTATTTCAATAAACAGAACGACTGAGGTTATGGCTGAAATCAAACTAGCTTGCAACATCGCCTCTCAGGTGGAGGAGATTTGCGACAGACATCATAATAAGCCGGGAGAACTGATCAATATCCTGCACGAGGCTCAGAGCCTGCAAGGGTATCTGCCCGAAGCGATGCAACGTATCATTGCCCGTAAGCTGGATATTCCGGTATCGAAGGTGTATGGAGTGGTGACGTTCTATACGTTCTTTACCATGACTCCCAAAGGAAAGTATCCGATTTCGGTGTGTATGGGTACGGCGTGTTACGTGCGTGGCGGTGAGAAGCTGCTCGAGGAACTGAAGCGTCGGTTGGGTATCGAAGTGGGGCAGACTACGCCCGATGGAAAGTTTTCGCTCGACTGCCTCCGTTGCGTGGGGGCATGCGGACTGGCTCCGGTGGTGATGATCGGAGAGAAGGTATATGGCCGTCTGCAGGCTGCCGATATAAAAGGTATCCTGGAGAATCTTATTTCAGCTGAATAATGCTTTTCTCATTCTGGAGGTAACTGAGTGCTGCTCCGAGTGCTGTACGGTATTCGGCATACGGCGGTATGTGGAAGCGTATGTGGTAAAGTTCTTCCATGCTTTCGAATATCAGACGGCACTGCGGAAGTTGGGTGAGGTTGCCTATCAGTACGAAGTCCTTGATTCCGGTGCTCAAGCCGGCAAGGTTGGCGGCACTACCGATGGTCTGCAGTACCATGTGGACGATTCCCGCTGCGATATCTTCTTCAACGGCATTGCTTTCGGCTTTGCCGAAGTTGGATGCGGTGGCATTTAGCGGAAGATCCGGCAGAGGTTGGTTGCAGATATCCTGAATCTGGAGGTCGATGTTCGACAGGTCGCCTATCTTCGCAAGTTCGGCTACCTGATGGATGTCGTGCGATTTCAGGAGAAGTCGGGAGAGTCCCTGCAGTGTTCCGCCACCGATACACATTCCGCCGATATGTTTGCTTACCCCGTTTTCGATGCGGATGAAGGAGGTACCTGTACCCATACTTACTACAATCAGACGGTCGAGTCCGCTTTGGTATTGCGCACCCAAGGCATTCGAAATGAATTCATCTACCTTGGCTGTGGAACATCCGTAGAGAGGCTCCTTGATATAGGCGCTGCCCACGCCGGTAAGCATGATCTGTTCGATATCGGTGAGGGCGATATGATTGTCGTAAAGGTATTTTCCGAAAGCTCCGAAGAGGGAGGTTACGGGGTCGGCCGCTGTGATGAACATGGGCGACTTGATTTCACCGTCCATAATACCGGCTATCTTGGTGGTGCTGCCACCTACATCGATTCCAATAATGACTGCCATAATTCAGTTCCGTTTTTTTGATGATACAAAATTAGACAATAATTGTTCATGCGGAAAGTTTTTTTATGACTTTGGACTTCCTTTTTGGAAAAATTGCCTAAAAGTCTTAATGTCGCGTTAATCCGTTCATTATTAATAAGTTTTTTAAACTGCTTCTAACTCTGTCTGAAACGTTTTAAGGAAAAGTATTAATCCTTAACTGAATTATCTATGGAAAGAGTCAAAAGAAACTTGTTTTTGCAATTGCAGTTCAGCATGTTGTTGGCGGCACTTACTGTGTTGCCGGTGTTCGATTGGGTAGGTGCCCTGGTTGGACTGATCTATCCGATTATCGTGTGTAAAGTGATCGGTGTCATGTGGGGAGGTCTTGCCCTGTATCGTCTGTATGATGTACCGGCAACGAAACGTCCGCCGGTTGCCTTTCTTGTTACGGCGGCCTTGGGACTTTTGTTTGTCTTCCTTTCGCTTTTCGGCATACCGGTCTGGATCGAATATCTGGCTTTGATTATCCTGATCATTGCCATCAGCATGGCACGTAGCAGCTTACGCATCAAATGGAATACACCGGGCACTCAGGGTGCGTATTTTGTTCTGTTGGCTATCGTGCTGAATATATTCAATATGGTAGCCGATACCCCTTGTACGCAGGTGGCTGCCTTGGCCGGACTGGTGCTGTATTGGATCGGTCTGGGAAAGATGAAGCCTTCGCTCGATGCCGATGGAATAAAAGGTGTAGTGAAACTGCGTATCGCCATCGTCCTGTCACTGGCGGCTGTGATACTCGATTTTATTCCGTGGATCGGACATATCCTTACTGCCGTATTGCTGGCCATGTCGTTCGTAGTATGTTTCATGGGATATGCCGACATGACACGTTCGGTAGCTTTAGGTTCCGAAGGACGTGGCGGAGCATCCAATCTGCGTGCCAGTATGGTATTGTTGCTCATTGCGGCTATCCTGGCTATCTTCCCATTCTTCAGTGGTGCCATTATCGCGTTTCTGGCTATTGTCGCACTGTGGTTGGTGTACTTGGGATGGTGTCGTATCCTTGAAGGAATGGAAACTATGGCAGGCTATTATAAGGAGGAGAAAAGGTAGTTGTTACAAACGTGTTACAGATTGCTCGTTTCTTGTAATTTTTTTATACGAAATAGCCGTTTTTTTACTTTGAAATTTGTTGGTGATGAGAATAAATCTCTATATTGCCAGTAGACAAAAGGTTAAGAAACTTCGGTGGTTACAAGAGACCCTGAAGTCGACGATATAGTCCTTTGTTCCTTTGCGGCCTGTTGCAAGATGTGAATCGGCGGCCGGTCGGTAGTAACCAAGGCATATGTACTATAAAAAGCAGATTTAGAAAAAGATTAAGGTTAGTAATTAGCCGATATGGGGTGGCTAATGTTAAGTAACGGCGCTACGGAATGAAGATAGGTAAGTCTCTCATCCGGAGCGCCGTTTTAATTTGAGTAGGGCGGTAAGTTTACCAGCCCATGAGTTGTTTCAGGAATGCTGTGAGTTCGTTGGCCATTTTCTGTTGTTGGCGGAGGCTCGGGTGGTAGTTGGCTCCGTAACCCAATTCGCCGGTCTGCGGACTCATGTCGAAACGGTAGATGTTGTTGTCGCCTTGGCGGTGCATTTCGTCGGCTACCGTATCCATCGCTTTTTTCGCATCTTCCAATGCTTTTCCGCTCATCATCGATCCGCTCGTCATTACAATCTTGGTCTGTGGGTAGGTTGCCCGCAAGTGTTTCACGAACCGGCGGTATCCGTCGGTCAGCAAAGCTTGGTCGTAATTGTCGAGGCTGGTATCATTGGTGCCGAGATTGATGCAAAGTACATCGGGTGTATAACGGTTGTGGTCCCATTGTTCGCTCGGATCCATGAAGAGGGTCTGTTCATACATCTTTGGCATACAGTCGTCTTTGCTGCCTGTCTTCGGACCATTATAGTTGCGGTACACGCCGATACCCGAACGTGATACGACGAGATGTTGGGCGTTCAAGGCACGTGCGGTCAAGGCTGCATAGGTATAATAATGGTTTTCTGTTTCGTAGGCGAAAGGAGCGTTCGGATTGTCGGCTTCCACTCCATAACCGCAGGTGATAGAATTTCCGATGAATTCGATGCGGCGTTGCGGGAGCTTCGGCGCTTCGGCCAGTTTCCGTCCCTTGTCGAGATAGAACCCCATAAAGGCCGGTTTCAGCTCATATCCTTCAATAACGTACATGATCCGTGCGCTGTGGACGGTATCTTGCAGTCCTTCGGCAAGGGTGATAATTGATTCATCAGGATGTACACCTATCTTGATAGCCGGATGGTTATCGATTTCCACCATATAATATCCGCTGTTGGAACGGGTTTTCATCCGAAGGGATGTACCTTCGAAATTGGCCAGAATACTTACACCGGGGTAGGTGTATCGAACCGAGTCGGCATACGTATGACTGGTACGTCCCATATAGACGATCTGCGGATCGCTGGCAGGGACGAATGTTTTGTCGGGAGTGGTTGCCGATGCGGCAATTCCGGCTCCCAGAAGAAATGAAAAAGTGCAAAGTTTACAAAGGTTCTTCATATTGGTTTAGGTTAATTGATTCCTAGTTTATTACGGATTTCTTTCGGTACGGCATCCTTGTGTACCAGGATATAGATGGTCTTGGCACGGACATAGCTTTCCGACATGTTGAGGTAACCGCCGTAAGAATTGCCGTCGGCAGCCCATGAGTTTTTAGTAATGTAATACTTCGTGCCGTTCTGGTCCTTGGCGATACCGGTAATGTGCATCAGATGGTCATCGGTAGTTTCGCCCGATTCGTAACCTTTCTGACGGATATCGGGAGTAACGTTGACTTCCGGATATGGCTGTTCGAACTTAAATACTTCGGCCAGACGTTCGTGGCTGTTCATCTGTCCCCAACGGGCACGGTCGCTGTCCTTATACGCATCGGTATCTTCTACTTCAGGATTGATGGCAACGCCGTTGTTGAATGAGAATCCGCGTTCGCTGACATCGCCATCCCAGGCTACGGTGAATCCGTTGTTCAAGGCATTGTCGGTTACCTGCATCATTTCATCGAGCGGAAGATTGTACATTTCGGCATGTTCCCAGTTGTCGGGTACTTCCACAGCAAATCGTTTGTAGTACGGCTTGTGGGTAAAGCTGGTAAGCATCACATAATCGTCGGTATCGATACCCAGACTTTGGGCGAAACTCTTCGGCGTGTATTCTTTTCCCTTGTAAGTGAACTTTTCGGGCACCTTCCCGAAATAGATATCGAAGAGAGCGTTCATCAGTTCCTTGTATTCGGGGCTCTGGCGGTTCATTTTGATGGCCTCGTTAGCAATCACGGTAAGGTAGTTCGACAGTTCGGTATGGTTATGTTTCTTCGAATCATAATTGATTCCCGAATATACTTCTTCGGGAACGATACCCACTTGATTGAAGGCAGTAACCCAGCTCGCGCTGATACTTCCTTGGGTGATATTTCCCTTGCCTTTACGGATAAAGTTATCTTCCAGCTGGTTCATGTACTTCTGACGCACGATAAACATTTCGGAGAGATCGTATTCGCCTTTTCCCTGACGAAGCAGTTCCGATTCGAAGAACGAATTGGTGGCAAAGCACCAGCAGGTGCCGCTCGAAGCCTGGTCCTTGACAGGAGTGGCTTTCTGGTTGACTATGGTAGTAAACTCATATCCGTTGTGATTTTCTGCCCACAACGAGGCGGAAGCAAGCAATAAAGTTGCCATTGCCAGATGTCTTGTTTTCATATCTATGATTTGATTTTTAGACTTCTATATTCAATATTCCTCCAAAAATAATGAAATATTTTCACAAAAGGTGAAAAAAATCTCCGGTTGTAACATAGGTTACAGTTTTGCCCGTATGAAAAGAAGATATTTGCAGCACCAAAACGATGTTTTACAATTTAATTATGGTTAGGATATGAAAAAAGAAAAGTATGTAGGTAAGAGTGTGGGAGAGGTTGTTGCCGACAACTATGCGGCAGCCCGTGTGTTTGCCGGTTTCGGTATCGATTTCTGCTGCCACGGTGAGGTGTTGTTTGATGAGGCTTGTACAAGAGCGGGTGTGTCGCCCGAAGAAGTGCTGAAAGCGTTGGAAGCATCCGAAACGATGGAAGCGAAACCGGTGGCAGGTGGGTTTTCGGAATGGCCGCTTGATCTGCTCATCGACTATGTGTTGAAAATCCATCATCGTGGTATCCGGCGTGACGGCCCTCAGATATTGAAACTGATGGACAAGGTGGTAAGTGTGCATGGAGAAGCGCATCAGGAACTATATGAAGTGTGCGACCTATTTACGGAATCGTTGCAGGAGCTTGAAATGCATCTGCAGAAGGAAGAGAACGTACTGTTTCCGTATCTGTTTGAACTGTATGATGCCTCCTTGGTTGGAAGACCGATGGAACAGATGCATTGCGGAACGGTGAGCAATCCTATCCGTGTAATGCGCATGGAACACGAAAGCGAAGGCAACCGTTATCATCACATCGTCCATATCACCCGTAACTACGCCGTACCAGCCGACGGATGTGCAAGCTACCGCCTGCTGATGCACGAACTGAAACGCTTTATGGAAGCTCTTTTCGAGCACATCCATCTGGAGAACAATATCATCTTCCCGAAAGCGGTGGAACTGGAAGCGGAGTGGGTTGGATAAAAATCGGCAGATGTAAGAGGTATATGATAGACCGGGTTTGCCGGTAAAAACAAAGAAGGATGCAGCCCGAAACTGCATCCTTCTTCTTATTTGATTTCGAATTCTTCCTTCATGTCGAACTCTTCGCCTTTCGCATCGTAGAACTTATACTGCAGGAAGGCCAGGTTCTGGTTAGGAACAATCTTAATGCCGAATCCATACTTCATCTGCCATTTACGTTTGAGTGAAAGCACTCCCTGGTTTACGTAAGCGGCCACATAAGGATGGATGTGCAATGTAAACTTCTTTACCTTCAATTTGTTGACCAGATAGTCAATCTTGCTCTCCAGTGTATCTGTAAAGAGGATAGAGGGCTTTATCTTTCCTTTGCCGAAACAGGTCGGGCAATCCTCGTCGGTATTCACATCCATAGCGGGACGTACACGCTGACGGGTAATCTGCATCAGACCGAATTTGCTGAGCGGAAGGATGTTGTGCTTTGCACGGTCCTTCTGCATGTTCTGGCACATGCGCTCATACAATTTCTGCCTGTTCTCGGCAAGGTTCATATCGATAAAGTCGACCACAATAATTCCTCCCATATCTCTCAATCGGAGCTGGCGTGCCAACTCATCGGCTGCTCCTAAATTCACATCAAGTGCATTCGCTTCCTGTCCGTTACTTGATTTGGACCGGTTGCCGCTGTTCACGTCGACAACGTGCAAGGCTTCGGTATGTTCGATAATCAGGTAAGCTCCGCTCTTGTAGGAAACGGTCTTACCGAACGACGACTTGATCTGTTTTGTAATCGAGAAGTTATCAAAAATGGGAAGTTGACCTTTGTAGAGCTTCACGATGTTTGTCCGCTCGGGGGCAATCAACGCTACATAATCTTTTACTTCATTGTAAACTGTTTCATCGTTTACATAGATGTTTTCGTATGAGGGATTGAACAAGTCGCGCAGCATGGCAACGGTACGGCTTGTTTCCTCGTAAACCAATGTCGGCAATTTGCTTGCCTTCTGTACTTTTGTAATGGTTTCTTCCCAATGTTTCAGCAATACTTTCAGTTCTGCATCGAGTTCGGCCACACGCTTGCCTTCGGCAACGGTACGTACAATGACGCCGAAGTTTTTCGGCTTGATGCTCTGCAGAAGCTGTTTGAGTCGGGTGCGCTCTTCACTCGACTTGATTTTCTGTGATACGGAAACCTTATCGTTGAAAGGGATCAGGACCAGATAACGTCCTGCAAAGGAAAGCTCGCAAGTAAGGCGAGGTCCCTTGGTCGAGATAGGTTCCTTAACGATCTGTACGATAACCTCCTGTCCCTGCTGAAGGACGGAAGTGATGGCACCGTCCTTGTCGATATCGGGAAGCATGGAAGCTTTCGCCATAGGATACAATTTCTTCTTATCGCTGATAACCTGTTTCAGATACTTCTGGTAAGAGTGGAATTGAGGCCCTAGGTCTAAGTAATGAAGGAAAGCGTCTTTTTCGAAGCCCACGTCGACGAAACAGGCATTCAGTCCCGGCATCAGTTTCCGTACTTTGCCTAGGTACATGTTGCCTACTGCAAACGAAAGATTCCGCTCTTCCTTCTGGAACTCAACCAGATTCTTGTCCTCTAGAAGTGCAATGGAAATCTCCTTGGGCTGTACATCTACAACTAATTCGCTTGTCACTTTAATACTTAGTTTAAGTTGTTAATACTAAATCATCACAAGATTGTGATGAGCATAAGACTATACACAAAGAACAAACCTGAAAGACTATGAAGATCTTTGCAAGTTTGTTCTTTATTGAAGTCGGACAGACTAACAATTATTTTTTGCTTTTATGTCTGTTCTTTCTTAGTCTTTTTTTACGTTTGTGTGTAGACATTTTATGTCTTTTTCTTTTCTTTCCGCTTGGCATAGCTTCAAAAATTATTAAGGGTTAATACTAATGTTAATTATTTCTTTACTGAAAGAGTAAATGTCTTAGCAGGTTTAAACGCCGGTATATTGTGTTCTGGGATGATGATGGTAGTGTTCTTTGAGATGTTACGAGCAGTCTTCTGTGCTCTCTTCTTCACAATGAAGCTACCAAACCCACGGAGGTACACGTTTTCATCGTTAGACAAAGAGTCCTTAACTGAATCCATGAATGCCTCTAGTGTAGTCAAAACTGTCTGCTTGTCAATACCTGTGTTTTTCGCAATTTCGTTTACGATATCTGCTTTAGTCATTTGCGCTAATAATTATAGTTATACGTTATCTTAATTTTTTGGACTGCAAATATATAGTTTTTCTCGCTCTTTTAGAAATTTCTCAAGAACTATTTTTGGAAAAAAGTATGCAAGCCCCGTTTAAAACCTCTATTTTTGCATTTGGTTTGAAGATTTTTAAAGGTTTAAACATAATTTTAATGACTTTTTTCAGCAAAAGGCTATTGGCCTGGTATCGAGAGAATAAACGGGAACTTCCGTGGCGTGAGACCAAGGACCCTTACCGGATTTGGGTGTCGGAAATCATCCTGCAACAGACCCGCGTGTCACAAGGGTATGAATATTACTGCCGTTTTACAGAACGTTTCCCCGATGTGTATGCATTGGCTGCAGCCGATGAGGATGAGATGATGAAGTATTGGCAGGGATTGGGGTATTATTCACGGGCACGCAACTTGCATACGGCTGCCCGTTCGATTGTCGACAATGGAGGTTTTCCGAAGACATATAAAGAGGTAAGGGCGTTGAAGGGGGTAGGCGACTATACGGCAGCTGCTATCTGTTCGTTTGCTTTCGGCCTGCCCTGTGCAGTGGTCGACGGTAACGTGTATCGGGTGCTTTCACGTTGGTTGGGAATTGATATACCGATTGATACTGCGGCAGGAAAGAAATATTTTGCTTCGGTTGCCGATGAATTATTGGACAAATCGCAGCCCGGACTGTATAACCAGGCTATTATGGATTTCGGTGCCCTTCAATGTGTTCCTGCATCGCCTTCATGCGTTTCCTGTCCGTTGGCCGACAGTTGCGTAGCTCTGCAGAAAGGACTGGTAGGAAATCTGCCGATGAAACAGCATAAGACAAAAATTTCCGAAAGATTTTTTTATTATATCTATGTACATTCCGAAAAAGTTGCGTTTATAAGGAAAAGAAACGGAGAAGACATCTGGCGGAATCTCTACGAGTTCCCGTTGATAGAAGCCGGGAAGGAATTGGAAGACAATGAACTTTTTTCGCTTCCCGATTGGGACAGGCTCTTCGATGGGTGTACTGTAGAGCGGATCAGTCTGATAGAAAAGCGTGTAAAACATGTACTCTCGCATCGGATTATCTATGCCACTTGTTATGATGTGACGATAAATAACGGCGATAAGTTGGCCGGCGACTATCGGGAAGTGATGATAGCTGATCTGCATAAATTTCCGGTGTCCCGTTTGATTTCTCGTTTTTTTTCCATAATTTTGAAACCAAATAAAAGAAAACTATGTCATTAAACAAAGTACAGTTAATTGGTAACGTGGGTAAAGATCCCGACGTGAGATATCTAGACAGTGGAGTGGCAGTCGCTACTTTCCCGTTGGCAACAACCGAACGCGGCTATACCTTGGCCAATGGAACTCAGGTTCCGGAACGCACAGAATGGCACAACATCGTATTGTGGCGTGGATTGGCCGAAACAGCCGAAAAATATGTTCACAAAGGCGATAAGCTGTATATCGAAGGTAAGATCCGTTCACGTTCCTATGATGACCAGAACGGTGTGAAACGTTATGTGGTTGAAATATTTGCCGACAATATGGAAATGCTGACTCCTCGAACTGTTCAGCAACCTGGAGCACCTCAGGCTCAGCCGGCAGCACAACCGGCTCCTCAACCAGCTCCTGCTTCTGCGTCACCTGTTGCATCGGATCCGTCTGATGACCTGCCTTTCTGATGACGTAACCATTCGCTACAGATAGTCTGAAGATTACGGACCATCTGTAGCGGATACTCTTTTATGAGCTAATTGATGTTTAACTAAATTTTATTTCCTTGGACCCTGACTCGTGTATATCCTTTTTCGAAGGATTGTGTGACGGAGTAACTGTCACCGCTCCAAGTATCGGAGCTATCATTGCCCTTATTCTAGCCATCATGCTGCTTTATGCATCAGGCTTTGTTTCTGCATCTGAAATTGCATTTTTCTCACTCAATCCAAATGATTTGAACGAAATAGAGGAGGAGGAACATCCGTCCGACGCGCGTATCAAAGCCTTACTCGACGATTCGGAACATTTGTTGGCTACCATACTTATCTCAAACAATTTTGTCAACGTAACGATTATCATGTTGCTGAACTATTTTTTCGCCAATGTGATAGATTTCGGTACAGCCCAGATTCTGGAATTCCTGCTCATTACCGTCGTGTTGACATTCCTTTTATTACTTTTCGGTGAAATCATGCCGAAAATCTATTCAGCTCAGCATACTTTGAGCTTTTGTCGTAAAGCTGCTCCTGTAATTTGTTTCCTTCGTTCCGTTTTCAAGCCGATAGCCAATCTGTTGGTACATTCTACATTCTTGATCAATAAGTTGGCTCAGAAGAAAAAAACGGTGAATATTTCGGTCGATGAATTGTCGCAGGCTTTGGAATTGACAGATAAGAAGGAGATTTCGGAAGAAAGCAATATGTTGGAAGGTATTATCCGTTTTGGAGAAGAAACGGCTAAGGAAGTAATGACTTCACGTTTGGATATGGTGGATCTTGATGTAGACACTCCTTATTCTGAAGTCTTGAAATGTATTGTGGAAAATGCATATTCCCGTATCCCGGTATATGAGGAATCCCGTGATAATATAAAAGGTATCTTATATATCAAAGACCTATTGCCTTACTTGCATAAAGGGGATGATTTCAAATGGCAGAATCTGATCCGTCAGGCTTTTTTTGTCCCTGAGACCAAAATGATTGATGATTTGCTCCGTGACTTTCAGAAGAATAAGATTCATATTGCTATTGTTGTGGATGAATTTGGCGGAACTTCCGGACTGGTGACCATGGAGGATATTATAGAAGAGATTGTCGGAGAAATCAACGATGAATACGACGATGAAGAGCGTACTTACGTGAAATTGTCTGAAGGTGTTTATGTATTCGAAGGAAAAACACTTTTGTCGGATTTCTATAAGGTCTTCGATATTGATTCGGATGATTTTGAAGATGCGGCTGGAGATGCTGACACGTTGGCTGGACTGTTACTTGAGCTGAAAGGAGAGTTCCCGGTTCTCCATGAAATAATCCGTTTTGACCGTTTCCGTTTTGAAATTCTGGAAATGGATGCTCGCCGTATAGTTAAAGTTAAGGTGACCGTAGCGAAGTCGCCTGTAAAAAAGGAGGATTGACAATGCCTCTTCTGAATAGATGGAATGAAGACGGTGGAATTTTCGGTATCTGGCAGATAATGGAAACTCCCGAAGAATTGCGGCATTTGCTGATTGCGTTCTTCCCTTACGATGAAGAATTGGACAAATATAAGGCTCCATCCAGAAAGCTCGAATATTTGGGAGTCCGCGTCTTGCTAAAATCTTTGATTGGAGAAGAAAAGCTGATCGGACATTCTCTTTCGGGAAAACCCTTTCTTGTTGATGGCAGTTACCGGATTTCCATTTCACATACACGTGGATATGTTGCACTTGCCCTTCATCCTGAACGTGAGGTCGGAATAGATATCGAACAAGTTTCCGACAGGGTCAGAAAGGTTTCCGACCGTTTTATCCGGACTGATGAGAATGCTCCCGATACTTTAAACATGCTTCTTCACTGGTCGGCTAAGGAAACAATGTATAAGATGATGGAAGTTGAGGAAGTGGATTTTAAGGAACATCTGCAGATTCTTCCTTATGATCTTTCTGATGAAGGGAGGTTCTTTGGTAATGAGTTCCGGACAGGACGTAGACTACATTTTGAAATTCGTTACTTTGTACATCCTGATTTCGTTTGTACATGGTGTATCGGGCATTAAATGCATTAAATGATAAAGGCAGCTTTTAGGGCTGCCTTTATCATTTTCTTAAACATCTTTATTCTTTTGTAGTGTGAAAACAAATTCCAATCCTCCTTTCGGATTATTCTTGGCAAAAATCGTACCGCCATGGAACAGAACTGCATTCTTTACGATTGCCAATCCCAAACCTGTTCCACCCAATTTACGGGAGCGTCCCTTATCAACCCGGTAGAAGCGTTCGAACAGACGGTTCAGATGTTCTTCCGGTACTCCTACGCCATTGTCGGAGAAGCTGAAATAATAGAACTTGTCGTCTTCGCGGAAACAGGTGATTGTAATCTTGACGCCTGTACCTGCATAGGCGATGGCATTGTCGGTGAGATTGCGGAAGATAGAGTAGAGCAACGAGTTGTTTCCGTTGATTACAAGATTGTCAGGCAACTTGTTGTCGACCACAATCTGTTTCTCCTCAATGCTCATGGACACTTCGTTCAACATATTGCCAACCAGTTGGCTGATATTGACACTTTCTCTTTCTACTAGGTTAGGAGCTTCATCCATTCGTGTCAGTACAGATATATCACGAAGTAGGAATGTAAGTCGGTTGCTTTGTGCATAACTTCGTTCCAGGAAACTTTTCATGGTAGCAGGTGGAAGATTCGGGTTTCCCAATATTGTTTCAAGATATCCTTGGATGCTGCTTACCGGGGTCTTCAGCTCATGGGCGATATTTTGTGTCAACTGACGTTTCAACCGGGCCTGTTCTTCTTCCTGGGTAATATCGTTGATTGAAATTTCGAACGAATGGTCTTGGAAGATGATACATTCAATGGAGAATGAACGGGCATTCTTATTGACATGCAACGTCATCCGTTTTTCTTCCTTACCGTTATTCTTTTCATTCTTCTTGAGAAAGTCAGATATCGGAATCAGTTCCGGTATGCTGAATACCTCTTCCGTGGAACTCAGATTATGGTCGGAAATGGTGTTTGCGTATTGTGTAAAGAGATTGTTTACCAGAATTTCCTTACGTTCGCGCGTGAATACACCCAAACCTTCGTGTGAGGTCTGAAGATGGGAGATAAGCTTTTCACGCTCTATGTAAAGCGCTTCTTTAGCCCGATGCAATCGTTTATAGATAGTAATGATATGTTGTGAAATCTCACCCAATTCATTGTTCGGGAATGTTTCAAGAATATCGATGTCGATAGGCTCGTTACGGTCGGCTTTGGTCGCAAACTGCTGGAGCTGTGTTACCGAAGTGCCAAGCTTCCGCGTAAAACGATAAAAGATTGTGATAAGTAACAGGTTGACAATCAAAGTGAACCAAAGATAGCGGGAATCCACTTTCAGATGTTCACTCATGCTGATATTATAAGGAAGTGCAGAACGGATAATCAGCTGTTTTTTCGGAAAATACTGTGCGGAATAAAAGAACTCTTCACCTTGGATAGATTCCGAATGGCGGTTAATATCGTATCCGCTTCCGTATGTCAATGCTTCCTGAATCTCCTTTCGTGTAACGTGGTTAGGGAAATCCTTGACATCCCTTTCGGTATTGTCATAGATTACTTTACCTTCCGGAGTAATCAGCGTGACACGGAGGCTGGGAATCATGTGAGTGGCTACGTATTGCTGCAACGAATCTACGTGCAAGAGTCCGGTATCCAGAATGTAATCGTACAATTGGGCATTGTAATTCTGGAGTTGGGTATTAAGCAAATCGCACTTATATTCTTTTTCACGTTGGTATTGGAACGTGATGAAACATACGGTAATGGCAATGAACAAGGTCATTACCGTAAGGAAAAGCCCTTTGCTGAACGGAAGTAGACGGTATGATAACTTGGTCATAGGCTACTTGTGTTTTATTCACACTCAAAGCAATATCCATATCCCAGACGGGTAACGATATATTTCCCATATTCTCCGATTTTCTTACGTAAACGGGTGATGTTTACGTCGATTGTACGGTCGAGGACATAAACTTCGTCATTCCATACTTTTGCCAGAATATCTTCACGGGAAAATACACGGCCTTGGTTCTGTAGAAGAAGCAACAGGATTTCGAATTCTTTCTTTGTGAGTGAAGTTTCATTGCCGTCGATAGTCACTTTCTTCTGAGGGACATTGATTACAAGACCTTTGTATTGCAGTTTCTCATCTTCCTTTACCTGAACAGATGCAGTGCGTCGCAAGACTGCTTTGACACGCATAATGACTTCACGCAGCGAGAAAGGCTTGGATATATAATCATCGGCTCCCAGGTTGAATCCGGTGATGGTATCGTTTTCTGTATCTTTTGCTGTGATGAAAATGATAGGAATGTTGGCTGTATCCTTGTTGTTTTTCATCATACGCGCCATTTTGAATCCTGATATTTCACCCATCATCACGTCCAGCAACAATAAGTTGTATTGTGTCAGATCCAATTTCAATGCTTCTTCTGCCGAATTGGCTGTATCAACTCTATATCCTTCCATCTCGAGGTTGAACTTCAGGATTTCGCAAAGATCATCTTCATCGTCTACAACGAGTATACGGTATTCATTCATATTCGTAATGGTTTTTAATTGTTGCTGCAAAGGTCCTGTGATTTTGTTTCGCTGTTGTGAAATATGTATTACAAATGCGTTACAAAGCGGGTCTGGTGAATTCCCCGCAGATTGAGCGGCTCATTTCGTTACGTATTTCGCGCGGACTCAGCTTATGTCCGAGCAGAAACATCAGCTTGGTGAGCACACATTCAACAGTAGCGTCATAACCGCTGATTACGCCTGCATCGAGCAGATGCAGACCGGTTTCGTAACGTGCCATTTCCACCATACCGGTAGCGCATTGTGAGATATTCACAATGACGATTCCTCTATCGGTTGCATCTGTAAGGAGGTCGATAAACCATGCTTTCTGAGGTGCATTACCCGATCCATAAGTCTTCAGAATGACAGCTTTCAGACCAGGGGTGTTCAAAATAGTTTTTACAGTCTGTTCCTGAATGCCCGGGAAAATTGTCATAATTATGACATTGGTGTTGAATACATAATGCGGATGCATCGGCAATTTCGGGTTAACCTTGTTGATGCGGTCGTATTCGTATTTGATATGGATACCTGCGGTAGCCAATGGGGGATAGTTGTATGAACGGAATGCATTGAATCCTTCGGCATTGATTTTTGTTGTACGGTTCCCTCTCAGCAACTGGTTTTCGAAGAAAATGCATACTTCGGGAACAACAGCGGTTCCATCCGGATGTTTGGCTGCAGCTATCTCGATTGAAGTAATCAGATTTTCCTTTCCATCGGTACGCAGAACACCGATCGGTAGCTGGCTACCGGTAAGGATTACCGGCTTACTCAAATTTTCCAGCATAAAGCTCAACGCCGATGCAGTATAGGCCATGGTATCTGTTCCGTGAAGGATGACAAAACCATCGAAACTGTCGTAGTTATAATGGATGATTTTTACAAGTTTTGCCCACAAGGCAGGTTCCATATCGGAAGAGTCGATAGGAGGTGTGAACTGATAGGAGGAAATGCGGTAGTTGAAGCGCTTCAACTCTGGAACATTTTCCTGAAGCTGATCGAAATTGAATGCTTCCAATGCTCCGGTTTCCGGATTCTCAATCATACCAATGGTACCGCCGGTATAGATTAGCAAAACGGAAGGATAATCTGGCTCAATTATATTCATGTTGTATTTCTTTGGTGACAAAGGTACGGAGAAATCTCGATTATTGAAAGCGTTTGGTTATTAAAAAGAAATTATCTTCTTATACGTTGGAATACAAAAAGCGTAGCTTCGCTTGAATCGGATATTTATAGATCCGTATTCAGGAAAGCTACGCCTATAGGATGTTTTTGTGTGTGGACATTTCTTATGATTGCAGTGCTGCTTTCAACCTGTCGACAGCTTTGGCTGCATCTCCTTTTTCTTCTTCCAGTAAAGTGACGAATTTGCTGCCGATAATGCAACCTGCTGCATGAGAGGCGGCCGCTTCATAAGTTTGCTTGTTTGATATTCCGAAACCGATCATGCGTGGGTTGCGGAGATTCATGGCTTCAATGCGACGGAAATAGGCTTGTTTCTGTTCGTTGAAGTCTTTTTGGGCACCGGTTATTGCTGCCGAAGATACCATATAGATAAAGCCGTCGGTATGGGCGTCGATGTTGCGTATACGTTCTTCACTGGTTTCCGGGGTAATCAGCATGATGATTCGCAGGTCGTAACGGTCGGCTATCGGCTTGTATTCTTCCATGTAGTCCTTGAAGGGGAGGTCGGGGATAATCATTCCGTCAATGCCACATTCCTGACAGCTCTTGCAGAAGTTGTCGAATCCATATTGCATGATGGGGTTGAGATAACCCATCAGAACCAACGGGATAGTGGTCGTTTTACGGATATCCTTCAATTGTCCGAAAAGCTTGCGTAAGGTCATTCCGTTTTTCAACGCATGGGTTGCAGCATTCTGGATAACCGGACCGTCTGCCATCGGGTCGCTGAACGGAACTCCGATTTCAATCATGTCTATACCTTTCTTTTCCAATGTTGCGATAACCTCGTTTGTGCCTTCAAATGTCGGTGTCCCGGCACAGAAATAGAGGGAAAGTATATCTTTTTTCTTTGTGCTGAATAAAGTATTGATACGGTTCATAGTGCTAATGATTTAAATTTCTTTATAAAAGTTCGTATTGCTTCTGCATCTTTTACAGCGGGACTTGTTTCAAATCCGCTGTTGAGATCGATGCCTGCCCATCGGGGATGGTGGAAACGGGAAAGTTCCTCCAGACTGTCGGGGGAGAGTCCGCCGCTGAGTAGGAAAGGTACATTCCCTTTATAGTGTTCCAATAGTTGCCAGTCGAATTTCTTTCCCGACCCTCCATAGCCTGTACAAGGGGTGTCGAACAGGAAATAGTCGCAGCAACTGTTATAGATATCTGTGTTTCGGATATCGTCCTCAGTTTTTAACGAGAAGGCTTTGATGACTTTAAATCCTTCTTTACGTAACTGGGTGCATAGCTCCGGTGATTCTTCACCATGCAATTGGATAAGCTCCAGTTGCATCAGTCGGGCTTGTTGGAGGATGTAATCCATCGGGGAATTGACAAATACGCCCACTCGTTTGACTTTAGTTGGAAGGTATTCGGGAACAGATGAGACGAAACGGGAGGAAGGGGCATAAAAAATGAATCCCATCCAATCGGTACCTGTCGTTTCAACGTTCCGAATGTTTCCGGCCTCTCTCATGCCGCATACTTTGATGATCATGATTCAATCTCCTTTATGAATTGGCGTAGAGTTTCTCCGGGATCGGAAGTCTTCATAAATGTCTCTCCGATCAGGAAACCACGGAATCCCACATCCCGCAATTGCTTGATAGTTTTAGGGTTGGAAATTCCGCTTTCCGAAACCAGCAACGTGTCTTGAGGAAGTTGTTTGGCCAAACGGAAAGAGTTTTCAACATCGGTATGGAATGTCCCTAAATTGCGATTGTTTACACCTACCATGTCGACATACTCATTTACATAATCCAACTCAGGCTCACTGTGCAGCTCCAGAAGAACTTCCAGCTTCAATTCCTGTGCTTTTTTTGCAAGTTGTCTGCATTCTTCCTTTGTAAGAGCTGCAGCAATCAGCAAAACAGCGTCTGCTCCGATTATCTTAGCCTGCAACAATTGGTACTCACTGACAATAAAATCTTTTCTCAAAATAGGAAGACTGACCGTAGGACGGGCTTTCTTTATATCCTCCATATTTCCACCGAAAAAAGGTTCATCGGTAAGGATTGAAAGGGCAGAGGCACCGGCCCTCTCGTAGCTTTGTGGAATGATGGCCGAATCTCCTTCTTGCTTGATCCATCCTTTGGAAGGGGAACGACGTTTGAATTCGGAAATAATGCCATAAGGAGATGCAGCTAAACTGTCGTGCATGCTTCTTGATTTTTTGATTTCAGGAAGTTGCGTTTCCAGTTGGCTGAATGGAACGGCTTCTTGTTGCCGGGCAACTTCAATCCGTTTGGCTGCAATGATTTCTTCTAATATATCTTTACTCATAAGTTCTTTCTGATTAATGGATGAACGATAGGTTTAGCTATTCAATTCAATGAACTTCTGGAATGTATTCCAAGCTTTACCGCTCTCCAATGATTCTTTGGCAATATCGATACACTCGTAAATGTCTTTTCCCGGCTCCATTGTTTGTATTGCGAAAGAAGCATTGATAAGTACGCATTCTTTCTGTGATTTTGTCGCCTGATTCAACAGTACATTATCGAAAATCTTGGCAGCTTCCTGTGGTGTGCTTCCTCCATAAAGATCTTCCTGACGTGCCAAAGAGAAACCGAGGTCGCTTGGTGTGTAGATGGTTTCGTACAGATTCGTCATGACCTTGAATTCGCTAGTAAAGGAAATTTCATCGTATCCGTCGAGACTGTTTACAACGGCAAATCCGATGCCCAACCGTTGCAGGGTATTGGTATAGAGACGCATCTGAGGTAGATCGGCTACTCCCAACAACTGATATGCCGGAATACATGGGTTGATCAGCGGACCGAGGAGGTTGAATAGTGTGCGGACCTGTATCGCCTTTCGTACCGGAGCTACAAACTTCATGGCCGGGTTGAACAACGGAGCATGAAGATATGCCATGTTGCATCCTTCGATGGAACGTCTCAATTTACTTTCGTCGGTTGTGAACTTGACTCCATGCAGTTCCATGACGTTGCCTGCACCGCTGACTGAAGATGCTCCGTAATTCCCGTGTTTGGCTACATGGTAACCCGCACCGGCAACGACAAAGCTGGCACAAGTCGAGATGTTGAACGTATTCTTTCCATCTCCACCGGTTCCAACAATATCGATAGGTTTATATTCATCCAGATTGACAGGTATACGGGTTTCGAGCAATGCTTTACGGAAACCGATTATCTCATCCACTTTCACCCCTCGCATCTGATATGCTGCCAGCAAGGCGGCTATCTGTGTCTCATTATATTTGCCTTGGGTTATATTCTTCATCAGGTCGTAAGCCTCTTCCTCAGACAGAACTTCATGCTTGAAAAGGCGGGTAAGTATCTCTTTCATAGATTGCTTTCTATTAATGGTTTAACCAGTTCTTGATAATTTGTTTGCCATCAGGAGTCAGGACTGATTCCGGATGGAATTGGATACCTCTGATATCGTATTCCTTATGGCGTAAAGCCATGACGTGTCCTTCCTTGCTTATTGCGGTTATCTCCAAAACATCAGGGAAACCGTCGGTATCGACTACCCATGAATGATAGCGGCCGACAGGAATTTCTTTCGGCAATCCTTCGAAGATGTAATCATCGGTTGTAATTTCTGCCGGTGTTTGTAACCCGTGAAAAACGTGTTCCAGATTGGTCAGCTTTCCTCCGAATACTTGTCCGATGGCCTGTTCACCTAAGCATACCCCCAATATAGGTTTCTTACCTGCATAGGAACGGATTACATCCAGAAGGAGTCCCGCTTCTTCCGGAATACCCGGTCCCGGTGAAAGTAAAATCTTATCAAATGTTTCAAGATCTTCCAACTTGAAACGGTCATTTCTCAGTACTGTGACTTCGGCTCCCAATTCCTTTACCAGATGGCTGAGATTGTAGGTGAAGGAGTCGTAATTGTCTATGATAACTATTTTCATGTCAGTGTGATTCTTTGTTATAACTTTTCTGCCAAAACGATGGCTTTCTTTAATGCTCCCAGTTTGTTGTTCACTTCTTGAAGTTCATTTTCATCATTGCTGAGTGCTGTGATACCGCCTCCAGCCTGGAACCAGAGTTCGTTGTTGCGGCTTACGAATGTACGGATAGTGATGGCCTGGTTCAAGTCCCCGTTCAATCCGATAAATCCGATACATCCGCCATAGGCACCGCGGCAATGAGGCTCTATTTCGCTGATAAGTTGCATGGCACGTACCTTAGGTGCACCGCTTAAAGTTCCTGCAGGGAAAGTATCGATAAATGCCTTGATCGGGTTGGCATTGTCATCCAGCGTTCCGCTTACACGGCTTACCAGATGGATGACATGGCTATAGTATTGCGGTTCTTTATAGAATTCGACGTGTGTATTGTGGCAGTTGCGGCTCAAATCATTCCGGGCCAGATCGACCAGCATTACATGCTCTGCATTTTCTTTCGGGTCGGCCAGCAAAGCTGCGGTAAGCTTGTCGTCGGTTTCTTTATCTCCGCTGCGGCGGGTGGTTCCTGCAATCGGATCAATTGTAGCACATCTGCCTTCAATCTTGCAATGTGTTTCAGGTGATGAACCGAATAGACGGAAACCTCCGAAATCGAAATAGAATAGATAAGGGGAAGGGTTGATACTTCTCAACGCCCGATACAATTTGAAATCGTCCCCTTGGAATCGCTGGATGAACCGACGGGAGAGTACAATCTGGAATACATCTCCACGCAAACAGTGGGCGATGCCTTTACTGACGTTGGCCTTGTGCTGTTCGTCGGTAATCGGACTGGTCGTTTCGCCAATGGCGTGGAAGTCATAAGTCGTATAATTGCGGTTACCGATCGCTTTCTCGATATCATCGATATGACTTTCTTCCTGTTCGTTCTGCATTTCAATAAGAACCAGTTCGCTCTTGAAATCGTTGAAGACGATCAGATACTTATATAATATGTATAAGATATCCGGGGCGTCGTTACGGAATTCACGACTGTCTTTTATAGGAATATTCTCGAAATAATGAACGGCGTTGAAGGTTGTATATCCGTATAGTCCGCAATATTTTGCATATTCTCCTTCCACGTGAAAATGTGCCAGATATTTGCTGATTGCATCTTCCACACGGAATGTTTCACTCAAAGTATCTTCTTCATGGCTGCCGTCGGGATAGCTGTAGTTTACTATTCCATGACTGACACTGATGCTGCCGATAGGGTTCAGTCCGATAAACGAACGGTTGTTCTCGCCTCCATGATAGTCGGAACTTTCCATCAGTGCGCTTTGGGCGAACAGGTCACGTACTTTCAGGTATGTGCTTACAGGTGTGTGGAGGTCGCCCAACATCAACTTTTGAGTGGTTTTGTAAGAGTATGTTTTCATAGGTATGATCATTTATAGTAATTCAAATAGGTTTCGATATCTTTATCTCCTCGTCCGGAAACTGTCAGAACCACTACATCGGATGGCTTGAACTGCACCTTTTCGAGTGCAGCCAAAGCATGTGCCGATTCAAGTGCAGGGATGATACCTTCAAGACGAGTCAGTTCGTAGGCTGCCTTGACAGCTTCGTCATCGTTGATTGCAAGAACGGTTGCTCTGTGTTCTTTAGCCAGGTTGGCATGCATCGGACCGATACCGGGGTAGTCCAGACCTGCAGAGATGGAATACGGTTCGGTAATCTGTCCGTCTTCATCCTGAATGATCAATGTTTTCGAACCATGTATGATACCTAAGCGTCCTAATTGGATAGTAGCAGCCGAAAGACCTGTTTCAATGCCTTTACCTCCAGCTTCCGCCAAAACGATTGTCACTCGTTCATCATCAATGTAGTGGTAGATGGTTCCGGCTGCATTACTTCCACCGCCAACACATGCAATCAGATAGTCGGGATAATCACGGCCTTCGTGTTCCATCATTTGGTCTTTGATTTCTTCACTGATGATTGACTGCAAACGGGCAACCATATCCGGATAAGGATGAGGACCTACGGTAGATCCGATTACATAATAGGTATCCTCCGGATGACAGCACCAGTCGCGGATAGCTTCGTTGGTTGCATCTTTCAAAGTCATATTGCCCGAAGTGACTGCTTCCACCTTAGCTCCCAACATCTTCATTTTCTCTACATTGACATGCTGGCGTTCCACATCTGTCTTTCCCATGTAGACAACACACTCCATATTCATAAGAGCGCAAACGGTTGCGGTTGCCACTCCATGCTGTCCGGCTCCTGTTTCGGCGATGATACGTTTCTTTCCCATCTTGCGGGCCAGCAATACTTGTCCGATAGCATTGTTAATTTTATGGGCACCGGTGTGATTCAAGTCCTCACGTTTCAGATAAATCTTGCATCCATACTTGTCTGAAAGGCGGTTTGCCAGATATAGGGGAGATGGACGACCTACATAATCCTTCAGTAACAAGGCATATTCTTTTTTGAATTCTTCGCTTTCCAGTACCTGGAGATATGAATTTTTTAAGTCTTCTACACATTGGTGGAGAATCTCAGGAATGTATGCTCCTCCGAAATCTCCATAGAATCCTTCTTCATTTACTTGATAAGTTTTCATAGGTTGTATTTTAATTTTATAGGTTTGACATTAAAAAAGGCTGTCGTAAGTACGACAGCCTTTACTATATCTTTATATGATACACATATACATGACTGATGGACTTACTACTTTGAGAGTTGTAAGCGACGCCACCATAAGAAAGTATGTACCATATTCTGTTTCATATTTATTCGTTTTTTCTTATTGTTTGACGCAAATATAGAGAGAATATTTGTAAATCCAAATTAAATCAAGCATTTTTCTTGAAAATTCAAGAAAATACTTGATTTTGTCTTCTTGAATAGTGCTAAAATTATTAATTGTGTCAATTTAATAGATTTTATAGGAATGGAATAGTATCGTATTACAGATTAATTTGTATTTTTGAATTAAAGATGTTTGTGTATCGGCATCTGCTTTGTTTAATTTAAAATAAATAAAAATGAAATCATTGAATTATGCTATAATGAGCAGTATATGTGCTCTTATAATTGGTATTCTTCTGGTTGTATGGCCCGGTGAAGCAGCTGTTTACTTGGTCATTACAATTGGTGTATTGTTTCTTCTGCCGGGTATTTATGGGCTGATATCCTATTTTATACATCCGAAAAGTCAGGTGGAGAATCAGAAGACATATTTCCCTGTGGTTGCATTAGGTAGTACGTTGTTGGGACTTTGGCTTATTGTGATGCCTGGATTCTTTATCAGCATTTTGATGTATGTTTTGGGAGTTTTGATTTTATTGGGAGGCTTGAATCTGTTGGTTGGTCTGTGGAATCAACGTGCAGCTGCTAATGTTCCGGTCTACCTGTTTATCATTCCTGTCTTGGTGATCGTTGCAGGATTGGTGGTCTTGTTCAATCCTTTCCAAGCCGCTACTATACCATTTATAATAATGGGAGTGACATCAATTGTCTATTCGATTACCGATCTTATCCGCTTGTGGCGTATGCGGAAATTGATGAATAGGAATATAACAGATGTAAAAGTTTTGGAAGAAATAAAAGATGAATAAATGGATATGGAATAGTTGGATGACCAACTATTCCATATTTCTATATTGTTTGGGCGACATTCCCGTATAGCGCTTGAAGTATTTCCCGAAGAAGGAGATGTCGGAGAAATTGAGGGAATAAGCGATTTCCTGAATGGTTAGTTCTGTAGAACGGAGTTTCGCTTGGGCATCTTTGATGACAAATGTTGAGATGATATCAGTCAATGTCCTTCCGGTAGTCTTTTTGATTGTCGTACTTAAATGTTGTGGTGAAAGATGCATTTTGTCGGCGTAGAAAGAAATGTTTCTTTCTTTTTTATAGTTCTCGACTATAATTCTCAATAATTCCTTTACAATTTCATGGTTCCGGTTGTAACGGGCACGTTCATTACTGTCACCTTGTTTATACATACTGCCTATCCCCGTAATCATCTGGGTACAGATAAGGATAGTCTGTTCTTCATTGCAAAAGCCTCTTGGCAAGCGTTGGATCTTCATCAGCAGCTTGAAGTAGTCGCTGAATATTTCTGTGATATTGGATTCGAAATGCAATACCGGTTCTTCAAAGATAAGCGGAGTATATTCAATTGTTTTTGTAAACAATGTCGGGCTTTGAAGTAGCTTTTGAGAAAAGGCAATATAGCTGAAACGGCAATCCTTGCTCAATTCTGAAATCTGAAAGAATTGATGGGGGAGGATTATCGCCATAGAGTTTGTATTCATCTTGAATGTACTAAGATGAATAGTAACTATGCATGATCCTCTGGTGCAAAGAAGAAATAAGCACCCCATCATTTCTGCCGGTTTCTTGAATAAGGTCTTGAAATTGCCGGTGATGTCTATGCCTGTTATCATGTCTGTGTCTTTCGGCAATTCATGGAATGAATTAACTTTTTTCATTTGTTCTCTTGTCTTCTCGGTTATTTTCCCACAAATATAACCAATTGTGATGATAGTTCCAAATTAACGTTTGGGACTATTGTCCTGAAATGAAATTTATAGTCCTCTTCAATGTGAAAAAGTATTAATAAAAGCACGCTAAAAGGATAGATTTTGTATTTTCGTGGCAAAAAATTTTTAATAAATTTAATATCGTGAAAAACAGTAATTTGTATTTGGTCAGCTTAGTCCTTGTGGCTATCTTGGGCGGTCTTCTTTTCGGATATGATACCGCTGTCATTTCAGGAGCAGAGAAGGGGTTGGAGGCATTTTTCCTTACTGCTACAGATTTTCAATATGATAAGGTGATTCATGGAATCACTTCATCCAGTGCTTTGATCGGTTGTGTGATAGGTGGAGCTGTTTCGGGTATTTGTGCATCCCGTATGGGGCGTAGAAACTCCTTGCGCTTGGCTTCTGTCTTGTTCTTCCTTTCAGCGTTGGGTTCTTATTGTCCTGAGTTCTTGTTCTTCGAGAAAGGGCAGCCTAATCTGAACCTTCTTATCGTATTTAATCTTTATCGTGTGTTGGGAGGTATTGGTGTAGGTCTTGCTTCTGCTGTCTGTCCGATGTATATTGCCGAAATCGCTCCTTCCGAGATCCGTGGTAAATTGGTTTCATGCAACCAGTTTGCTATCATCTTCGGTATGTTGGTGGTTTATTTCGTGAATTATTTGATTAAAGGCGATCATTTGAATCCGATTGTTCTGCAGGATTCTGTAACCGGTATTTATTCGGTGGATGTGGTTAATTCTGATCCTTGGAGTATATCGACAGGATGGCGCTACATGTTCGGTTCGGAAGCTTTCCCGGCAGCTTTGTTCGGTTTTCTGTTGTTCTTTGTTCCTAAGACTCCCCGTTACCTTGTTATGGAGGGTAATGACAGCAAGGCGATGCAGGTTTTGGAACGTATCAACGGGGTTCAGCGTGCAAAACAGATTTTCGCTGAAATCAAGTCGGTAACTACTGAAAAGACCGAGAAACTGTTTACTTATGGCGTGGCTGTGATTGTTATCGGTATCCTTCTTTCAGTATTCCAACAGGCAATCGGTATCAATGCTGTGTTGTATTATGCTCCTCGTATCTTTGAAAGCGTAAGTAATGGTGGTGATGGTATGATGCAGACAGTCATTATGGGTGTTGTCAACATTACATTTACTTTGGTTGCTATCTTTACAGTCGAGAAACTCGGTAGAAAACCGTTGCTGATCATCGGTTCTATCGGTATGGCTGTCGGAGCATTCGGTGTTGCCGCTTGTGACCAGGTTAGTTGGTTGCAAGGTATGCCGGCTATAATAAATGTGATTGTTTATTCTGCAGCATTTATGATGTCTTGGGGACCGATTACATGGGTCTTGATTGCCGAAATCTTCCCGAACACCATCCGTGGTAAGGCTGTGGCTATCGCAGTAGCGTTCCAGTGGATTTTTAATTATCTGGTATCTTCTACTTTCCCGGCATTATACGATTTCAGCCCGTTCTTCTCTTACTCATTATATGGAATTATCTGTATCGTGGCAGCCTTCTTCGTATGGAAATGGGTTCCTGAAACTAAGGGTAAGACTTTGGAAGACATGAATAAGTTGTGGTTGGATAGAAAGAATAATAAATGATCCGTTTCGGATATAAAATAAGGCCGATAATCTTTTATGGTTGTCGGCCTTATTCTTATCCTCTTTGACTTTATCTTTTGGAGCGGTGTCTGCGGCCATAGAAAAAGCCGCGGATTTTTCGGAAAATTTTCAATCCGGTCATCAGCCCTTCGTATGCTGCAATACCAGCGTTGACGTGATGCATGAGACCTTCGATTTTGTTGTTGCTTTCAGGCGGTAGGAATAACTCTCTACAGAGTTCATTAATCATTTCCTTTGAAGCCTGCAGTTCTGCTTTTTTGTCCAATCGCATCTGGGCAATGGTTTCAAGCGTATATTTGTGTGATGATTTATTATCTTTCATATTTGTTCTTATTTAGAGGAGTCATCAAGGAATAGTTTGGCCAGGAAATTTACCATAGGCTTGAATATCCATTGCTTGCGATAGTAGTAGATGATTCCGGCCAACAAGAGTATTACACCTCCAATGATGGCATAGCTGGCAATCAGGCTCCCGACATAGGCTTCCAGAACATAGACCAGCATGAATGAAAAGTAGAAGAGAGCCATCATGCATAGGATGATGACCAGCAGGATTACAATTAAGGTGGAAAGGAGTATGGTTAATTTTTCTACCAGATCCAGCTTGACGTATTGTCCTTGTAATTCTACATATCTTTTAATCTCTTTATATAAATCCGAAAGAGTTTCGATGCTTTTATCATTAGCGAACATAAAATCTATTTTTTTTAAAGATAAGGGCAGACTTCCGCTCAATCGGTTAAAAGTCTGCCCAGCAAAATTTTGACATTATTCTGCATCTTTAACTTCAGCAGCAATCTGGTCAACTAAATCGTCCATTTCTTCACGGTTAAGACGAATGCCTTTCTTGCGAAGAAGTTCAGCGATTTTTCTGCGTGTTTCTGTTCCTTTATCAGGAGCGAAAAGGACTCCAGCTGCTGCACCAACGGCCAATCCGCCCAAGAATGCAGCTACAACATTTAATGCTTTCATAAGACTATTTTTTTGTTGATTACATTTACAAATATAAGAAATTCTATTAGATTGGAATTTTTTTATCACTAAAATTTAAAGAGAAAAAATGATTTGTCGTAATATTAACAGAATTTAATAGCATTGGTTGTTTTATATTGCTACTTTTGCATGTAATTCATTAAACTAGCATATGTAATTAACTTAAATAAATTGACTCAACATGAAAAAAGTCGTTGTTTTAGGAATGGGATTATGTGTAGCTCTTGCATTCTCATCCTGTAAATCAAGTGAAAGTGCTTATAAAAAAGCTTATGAAAAAGCAAAACAGCAGGAATTGGCTGAAGCTGCTGCGACAACAGAAACTCCCGCAGAAACAGTAGCCCCAGTTGAAACAGTAGCTCCTGTTGAAACTGTAACTCCACCAGTAGCTCCAGTTGCAGCTCCGGTTCGTGAAGAAAAGGTTCAGCTGGTATCAGGTGACGGTTTGAAAGCCTATAGTGTCGTATGCGGTAGTTTTGGCGTGAAAGCAAATGCCGACGGATTGAAGGCTGATATGGATGCAGCAGGATACGATGCGAAAGTTGTTTATAATGCAGAAAAGAATATGTACCGTGTGATTGTTGAATCTTTCGATACTCGTGATGAGGCTGCTGCTGCACGTGATGCATTCAAGGCAAAGTATCCGAATCGTGAAGATTTCCAGGGAGCTTGGTTGCTTTATAATATCAATTAATGGTATATATATAATATTAATATAGAGTTTGAAGCGATGATAGAATCTATCATCGCTTTTTTTGTTACATTTGCACCTGAATTTAGAAATGAATGATTGTTATGAAGTTTAAATTGATTGTAGGGGCTGCTTTGGCTGCTTTCCCTTTATTGGCGGGAGCTCAGGAAAGGGTGGTCCCTTTGAAGTATGGGGATATGGATCATTGGGTTACTCGAAAAATCCATGAGTCCGGCATTATTGGGGGCAAAACAAAGTTGTTGTATGAAGTTGGCCCTACTAAGACTATCGATGGTAATACCCCGTATGTTAATCAGGGAGGATCGCCATGGGGTACGTCGAATGTAATGGCAAAAGTAATGGGCATCGTCAAGACAAATACTTGTGTGTATCCGGAAAAACGTGGTGACGGTTATTGTGCCCGTTTGGAGACTCATATTGAAAGTGTCAAGGTGTTGGGTATGGTTAATATCACAGTTCTGGCCTCAGGGTCTATGTTCCTGGGGGATATGAAAGAACCTATTACCGGTACTAAAGAAGGTGAAAAGGCACTGAATTCCGGTGTCGCATTCACATCACGTCCGAAAGCGGTTCGTTATGATTATAAAGTGCAGATGTCGGGACAGCCTAACCGCATCCGTCAGACTGGTTTCAGTAGAAAAAGTACTGTGCCCGGACAAGATTGTGCCATCATGACCTGTTTCCTGCAGAAACGTACGGAAGATGCGGAAGGCAATATTATTGCCAAGCGCGTCGGTACAGTCGTTGTCCGTTATAGCAAGACGGAAGACTGGCATAACAATGCGACATATGAAATCAAATACGGCGATATCTCACATTCGGCAGGTTATGATGCCGAACTGATGGGATTGGGCGCCGGCGGTTATTATGCACGTAACAGCAAGGGTGAAAGTGTGAAGATTCAGGAGAACGGATGGGCGGCAGCCGATGAAACTCCGACACATATGATCTTTCAGTTCACTTCAAGTCTTGGAGGAGCTTTCGTAGGCTCACCTGGAAATAAGATTTGGGTGGACAATGTCAGCCTTGTGTATTGATAAATAGTATTAGATGAGAGGATAAAATCCGGATACCTGTTGATCGGGTGTTCGGATTTTGTTTTTTATTGCAGCAGCTGCTTTTTGTACTTATCTGTTATTTTTAAGTTTTATATAGAGATGTATATGGAATAAATTTGTATTTTTGTCGGCAACTATGAGTAGGATTTTAGCGATAGATTACGGGAAAAAACGTACAGGTATTGCCGTTACAGATCCGTTGCGGATCATTGCAAGCGGGCTGACGACTGTGCCTACCCATCAGTTGATGGACTTTCTGTTGAAATACGTACAACAGGAACAGGTAGAACGTATCATCATAGGTCATCCGAAACAGATGAACAACGAGGATTCGGAGAATATGAAGAACATTATCCCTTTTATGAATCTGTTGAAGAAGAAATTACCTGATATGCCTGTCGAATTGGTTGACGAACGTTTTACTTCTGTCATGGCTCACCAAGCAATGTTGGCCGGGGGATTGAAGAAGAAGGACAGGCAGAACAAGGCTTTGGTGGATGAGATAAGCGCTACTATTATTCTGCAGTCGTACATGGAATCGAAAAAACAATTATAAAATAAAACAGTATATAAATGATTTTACCTATTTACGTATATGGCCAGCCTGTTCTCCGCGAAGAGGCTAAGGATATCACTCCGGATTATCCCAATTTGAAAGAACTTATCCAGAACATGCATGAAACAATGGACCGTGCCGATGGCGTTGGTCTGGCTGCCCCTCAGGTGGGACTTCCTATCCGTGTGGTTGTAGTGAATCTGGATGTGCTTTCGGATGATATGCCGGAATTCAAGGATTTCCGCCGTGCATACATCAATCCGCATATCATTGAAACCGGTGACGAACTGGTTTCTATGGAAGAAGGTTGCTTGAGCCTGCCGGGTATTCACGAAAGCGTTAAACGTCCCGACAAGATTCATGTAACTTATCTCGACGAGGATATGAATCCGCACGATGAATGGGTGGAAGGATATCTGGCTCGCGTCATGCAGCATGAATTCGACCATCTCGAAGGTACTATGTTCATTGACCATCTTTCGGCTCTCCGTAAACAGATGATCAAAGGAAAGCTGAACGGTATGCTGAAAGGAAAGGCACGCTGTTCTTACAAGGTGAAAACTGTAAAATGATCCGTCGTTTCTTATACATATTATTTATAAGCATATTCTTTCCGTTGGCCCTTTGTGCGCAGATCAATACGGACAGGGTGATGACCATCGGAAAGAATGCGCTTTATTTCGAGGACTATGTCCTTTCCATCCAATATTTCAATCAAGTAATCAATGCCAAGCCTTATCTGGCGGAACCCTATTTTTATCGGGCGATGGCTAAATTGAACCTTGAGGATTTTCAGGGT
The DNA here is from genome assembly GCA_944321335.1 of uncultured Phocaeicola sp. GTDB lineage: Bacteria > Bacteroidota > Bacteroidia > Bacteroidales > Bacteroidaceae > Phocaeicola. Next base: position 36,211 of record CALUKX010000021.1, read on the forward strand.
GCTGAAACCGATTGTTCGGAAGCGATTGAACGCAATCCTTTTGTGCCGAACGCATATCAGATGCGTGGCATTGCACGAATCCATCAGAAAAATTTCAAAGGTGCCATTGCCGATTACGAGAAGGCAATCAAGTTGAGCCCGGAAGATATCGGACTTTGGCATAATCTGGCTTTGTGCCGGATACGGGAGGAAGATTACACCCAGGCCCGGGCCGATCTGGATACACTGATCCGTATCTCTCCCCGTTATACCGATGCCTACCTGATGCGTACGGAGGTGTCGATGAAGCAGAAAGATACTTTGCTTGCTATGACCGATGCTGATAGGGCAATCGAGATCGATCGGTATAACTCGGATACGTGGGCTTCGAGGGGGATGCTGTTTCTTCAGCGGGGTAAATATAAGGATGCGGAAAGTGATCTTACCGAAGCGATTCGTCTTTCAGTTCGTAATGCCGGAATATATATCAACCGTGCCTTGGCGCGTTACCATCAGAATAATTTAAGAGGAGCGATGAGCGATTATGATACGGCTCTCGATATCGACAAGAATAATTTCATCGGACATTATAACCGTGGCCTGTTGCGTGCACAGGTCGGCGATGATAACCGTGCCATCGAGGATTTCGATTTTGTGCTGACTATCGAACCCGACAATATGATGGCTATCTTCAACCGTGGATTGTTGCGCGACAAGACCGGTGATTATCGTGGAGCTATCCAGGATTATTCCAAAGTGCTGAAAGAGTATCCGAATTTTCTGGCCGGTTACCAATACCGGGCGCAGGCTCGTCGGAAGGTTGGTGATGTGAGAGGGGCTGAGGCTGATGAATTCAAGATTCTGAAGGCACAACTGGATGCCCAGAACGGAAAGACCAACCGTCAGACTGCATCGAACGACAAGACCAGAAAGAAATCGGACAAGAACATGGACAACTACCGCAAGATTGTGGTGGCCGACAATGATGAAGGCGAACCTAAATACAAGTCGGATTACCGTGGAAAGGTACAGGACAAGAACGTTACGATTCTTCCGCAGCCCATGTTCGTGTTGAGTTATTATGAACGGGCGGAAGAAGTGAAACGTCAAATCAATTACTACAAACTGATTGACGATTTGAACAGCCGCCATGTGCTTCCCCATGAACTGTTAATAACCAACAATGAGGCTTCCTTGAACGAACGTCAGGTGAAGCAGCATTTTGCGTCGATCGATAATGAAAGTGCGAAGCTGGCAGGTGCGGATAATCCGGCCATGCATTATTTTGCCCGGGCAATGGATTTCTATCTGGTTCAGGATTTCGATAATGCCTTGCGCGACTTGGACGAGGTCATCAAACGGGATTCCACATTCTTCCCGGCCTATTTTACCCGTGCGGCTATTCATTATAAACAGATTGAATACCGCAAGCGCGACAAGAATTACGAAATTGAAACAACCGATGATAAGCTGGGACAGGTCCGTGTCATGGATTACAATGCAATATACCGTGATTTGGATGAGGTTATCCGTCTGGCACCTGATTTCGCATACGCTTATTATAATCGGGCCAATATTCGTGCTGTCATGAAAGATTATCGTGCCGCATTAGCTGATTACGATAAGGCTATCGAACTTGATTCGCGTTTCTCGGATGCCTATTTCAACCGTGGTTTGACTAATGTATTCCTTGGTAATAACCGACAGGGAATACAGGACTTGAGCAAGGCCGGTGAATTGGGAATCTTCTCGGCGTACAACATTATCAAGCGATTTACTTCCACTGCCGATGATAAGTAGGGGAGACCGAAAGGTACAATCGGCCTAAAACCAATCATTTTCGTGCAAATGTTAAGGAGTAATGAAAAGAATTGTTTAATTTTGCGACTCAATAATGGATAAACACTTAAGATTATGATTAAGATAACTTTTCCTGATGGCTCCGTTCGTGAGTATAACGAAGGAGTAACTGGTCTGCAGATTGCAGAAAGCATCAGTTCTCGTCTGGCGCAGGATGTTTTGGCTTGCGGTGTGAACGGCGAAACTATCGACTTGACCAGACCTATTAACGAAGATGCCAACTTCGTACTTTATAAGTGGGAAGATGAGCAAGGTAAACACGCATTTTGGCACACAAGTGCTCACTTGATGGCCGAAGCATTGCAGGAACTGTATCCGGGCATCCAGTTCGGTATCGGTCCGGCTATCGAAAACGGTTTCTACTACGACGTTGATCCGGGAGAAGCTGTTATCAAGGAAGGCGATCTGCCTGCAATCGAAAAGAAGATGCAGGAGCTTGCTGCCAAGAAAGAAGAACTGGTACGCAAGAGCATCGCAAAAGATGACGCATTGAAAATGTTCGGCGAAAGAGGTGAAACTTACAAGTGTGAGTTGATTTCTGAACTCGAAGACGGACATATCACTACATATACTCAGGGCGCATTCACAGACTTGTGCCGTGGTCCTCACTTGCCTTCTACAGCTCCTATCAAGGCTATCAAGCTGTTGTCGGTAGCCGGTGCATACTGGAGAGGTCAGGAAGACCGTAAGCAGATGACACGTATCTATGGTATCACCTTCCCGAAAAAGAAGATGCTGGATGAATATCTGGTAATGCTGGAAGAAGCCAAGAAACGCGATCATCGTAAGATCGGTAAGGAAATGGATCTGTTCATGTTCTCCGATATGGTAGGTAAAGGTCTTCCGATGTGGTTGCCGAAGGGGACTGCATTGCGTATCCGTCTGCAGGATTTCCTGCGCCGCATCCAGGCTCGTTACGATTATCAGGAAGTTATGTGTCCGCCTATCGGCAACAAGTTGCTGTATGTAACTTCAGGACACTATGCTAAATATGGTAAGGATGCATTCCAGCCTATCCACACTCCTGAAGAAGGCGAAGAATACTTCTTGAAACCGATGAACTGTCCTCACCACTGTATGATTTACAAGAACTCTCCGCGTTCTTACCGTGATTTGCCTTTGCGTATTGCAGAATTCGGTACAGTTTGCCGTTACGAACAGAGCGGTGAGTTGCACGGATTGACTCGTGTACGTAGCTTCACTCAGGACGATGCTCACTTGTTCTGCCGTCCTGATCAGGTTAAGGACGAGTTCTTGCGTGTAATGGACATCATCTCTGTGGTGTTCCGTGCTATGGGATTGGAAAACTTCGAAGCACAGATTTCTTTGCGCGACAAGGAAAACCGCGAAAAATACATCGGTAGCGATGAAAATTGGGAACGTGCAGAACGTGCTATCGTTGAAGCTTGCGAAGAAAAAGGTTTGCCGGCTAAGATCGAATACGGTGAAGCAGCATTCTATGGTCCGAAGCTGGACTTCATGGTAAAAGACGCTATCGGCCGCCGTTGGCAGTTGGGTACAATTCAGGTAGACTACAACTTGCCTGAACGTTTCGAACTGGAATATATGGGTTCTGATAACCAGAAACACCGTCCGGTTATGATTCACCGTGCACCGTTCGGATCAATGGAACGTTTCGTTGCCGTATTGATCGAACATACAGCAGGTAAGTTCCCGTTGTGGCTGACTCCGGATCAGGTAGCTATCCTCCCGATTTCAGAAAAATTCAACGACTATGCCGACAAGGTTCGTATGGAACTGAAGAAATACGATATCCGTGCATTGGTTGACGACCGCAACGAAAAGATCGGACGTAAGATCCGCGATAATGAAATGAAGCGTATTCCGTACATGCTGGTTGTAGGCGAAAAAGAAGCTGCAAACGGTGAAGTTGCAGTACGTAAGCAAGGTGAAGGCGACAAGGGAACGATGAAAATTGAAGATTTTGCAAAAAATATTGCAGAAGAAGTTCATAATATGATAAATAAATGGTAACTTTGCAACCGCATTTCAATGTAAACAAATGTTTGCGTTGAGATGCGGATATATAAGACATAGAATAATTTATAACTTAAAGAACAAACAAGGAATAGAAAGTTTTAATGAAGAATGACAATTTAAAAGGGCAACATCGAATCAATGAACAGATTCGTGCCAAAGAAGTCCGCATTGTAGGAGAAGATATTGAATCAGCAGTATATCCGATTGCCCAGGCATTGAAGATGGCTGAAGAACACGACGCTGATTTGGTCGAAATTTCACCTAATGCTGTTCCTCCCGTTTGTAGAATTATCGATTATTCTAAATTCCTTTATCAGCTGAAGAAACGTGCTAAGGAACAGAAAGCCAAACAAGTTAAGGTCAATGTAAAGGAAATCCGTTTCGGACCTCAGACCGATGAACATGACTATAACTTCAAACTGAAACACGCTATCGGTTTCCTTCAGGACGGTGACAAGGTAAAGGCTTATGTATTCTTCAAAGGCCGTTCAATCCTTTTCAAGGAACAGGGCGAAGTATTGTTGCTCCGTTTTGCAAACGACCTTGAGGATTATGCAAAGGTAGAACAGATGCCGATTCTGGAAGGTAAGAGAATGACAATATCTCTTGCACCGAAGAAACCGGGAACTCCGAAGAAACAGGCTCCAAAGCCGGCTCCGGCTCCGAAGGCAGAATCTGCAAATCAGGAATGATGAAAAAAAGTGCGTAACGCGCCGGTATAGTGCGTTGCCACCCTTAATAATAATAATTAAAAATTTAACAAGATGCCAAAGATCAAAACTAACTCCGGTTCTAAAAAAAGATTCGCTCTTACCGGAACAGGTAAAATCAAGAGAAAGCACGCTTTTCACAGTCACATTCTGACTAAGAAGACTAAAAAGCAGAAAAGAAACCTTTGCCACATGGGTTTGGTACACAATGCTAACCTGAATCAGGTTAAGGAACTTCTTTGCATGAAGTAATCTTACCAAAAGCGTAAACATCATTTAAATTATTAACCGAATGCATTAGCCTCAAGTCCGGTTGTAAAACATCGGCGCTATCATTCAAAAAAGAATTAAAACTATGCCAAGATCAGTAAATCACGTTGCTTCTAGAGCAAGAAGAAAGAAAATTTTAGGTTTAACCAGAGGTTATTTTGGTGCAAGAAAGAACGTTTGGACCGTTGCTAAAAACACATGGGAAAAAGGTTTGACTTATGCATACCGCGACCGTAAGAACAAAAAACGTAACTTCCGCGCATTGTGGATCCAGCGTATCAACGCTGCAGCTCGTCTGGAAGGTATGTCTTACTCTAAGTTGATGGGTGCATTGCACAAAGCAGGTATTGAAATCAACCGTAAGGTTTTGGCTGACTTAGCTGTTAACCATCCTGAAGCATTCAAGGCTGTTGTTGCTAAAGCAAAAGCTGCTTAATTCTTCAGACTTACGAGATTAAGTTATAGAAAGGGAATGTGTCATCGTGATACATTCCCTTTCTAGTTTTTAATAAAAAAGCTTTCACCCTTTCATTTCTCTGTAATTCAGTGTGTTATGGGTGAAAGCAAGTCTCTTTTGCTTTCACATTCGTGGGGGTTAGTACTCAATTTAGGGCGTACCCTTGATTTAAGGCACTTTAGCCGTGCCTCAAACCAAAAATGTTAAAAATTTA
>CALUKX010000022.1 GCA_944321335.1 uncultured Phocaeicola sp.
AGTTGAAGTTTTTAAAAAACATGTAAATACAGGCATTAGCAGTTTTCACAATACGGGGTTTGCTGAATGCTTACGTTAGGTATCAGGCTTTGTGCCTTGAACTGTGCTTCGCGCAGGTAAGCCGATTTTTCATGCTGACGAGGCTCATCGTATGAATAGGGAGCTATCTCTACATAATAGAAAGGAATCTCACCAAGGCCCATTTCCTTTCTCCATAGTTCCACCATATTGGCCAGACGCTGCGCATAAGTTTCGTGGCGGCCCACGTTGGCTTCTCCCTGATACCAGATTATACCTTTAACAGTATAGTTCTTTACCGGACAGAACATGGCATTGTACATCAACATTGGTCGTTCCCACGGAGTCATGTTTTCGATATCATCCTTTTTCAAGGAGATATCCGGATATGTTTCGAGCAGTTCCTTGTTGGTCCAGCTTTCTACGGAAGCTCCACCATAGGAACAGTTGACGATACCAACCGGAAGATGCAGGGCACGGCTTACAGAGAGGGCATAATACCATGCAGTAGCACTGAATTCCATTACATCAATCGGATTTTCTGTGGTCATCCACCGGCCTTCACATTCGGTTTCGGGTTCGTAACTTTGCTTCTTCGGCACATTGAACATTCGGACGCTCTTTATGTCACTGGCAGCAATCGCTTCATCGACGCCATTCTTCACACAACATCCCGGAAATCCTTTCAACGGCATCTCCATGTTACTTTGTCCCGATGCCAGCCAGACTTCACCAGCAAGAACGTTCTTGATGGTGGTACGCTCTCCATCGTCGAATGTAATTTCATAGGGCGTGAAGCCTCCTTCCGGACTCGCTATCTTTATGAGCCAATTGCCGTCATTATCAGCCTTGCAAGTAAAAGTCCGGTTATTCCACGAAGGAGTGATGCTGACTTCGGAGCCGGGATTTGCTTTACCCCATAATTTTACATCAGTCTTTTGTTGTATTACCATGTTGTCGCATATTAAAGAAGGTAGTTTGACCTTAGCCGAAACGATAGCGGCGCAGCCAAGCAGGATTGCACAAAATAGATATCTTTTTTTCATATCGGTAAATTTATGTTGTTTATAAAGAGATATTGTTTCTGAATTGGAGCGGAGACAAGCCGGTTTGTTTCTTGAAGAATGTTCCGAAATAGGATGGGTTTGGGAAATGTAATTCTTCTGATATCTCCTGGACTGATTTCTGTGTGTTTTTCAGTAGAGAGATGCTTTTCCTGATGATTGCCTTGAATACCAGTTCCTGAACGGTATAGCCACATATTGTCTTGCACAACGACGACAGATATTTGGGGGTAAGGCAAAGCTTGTCGGCATAGAATTCCACCCCCCTTTGGTTCATATACTCCTGTTCGATGAGTTGGAGCAGACGGACGAATATTTCATTCTTGTGGCTAACGGTATCTCCTTGAAGCAGGATTTTTCGATTGTAGATGGAACACAGATGATAGGTGAGCGACAAAAGAAGCAGTTTCCGTTCGTATTGGCAGAACAAATCGTCGGAGATACGCATCGTATCGTCAATCTGATTCATGTATCGGATAATCTTGTTTTCTTCACCGGTCGACCATACACGGGTCGGATTGGAAGCAAGAATGTAGGGATACATGCTCAGGGCAAGGTTGCCGAGAAGTGTCTTGATAGAATCGATTTGATATATGAGGAGATAAATCTCCAGCGGTCCGTTCTCTTCTTGAATCTGGATTACGCTTTCATCGTGTAGAAAAAGGGTTTCTCCGGCATGCGCATTGAAAGTCTGGTTGTTCAGTGTAAACTTATAGCTTCCCTGTGTACAGACAACCAATCCCACACCTCGGGTCAGGTATTTTTGCTTCAAGATAGAAGGGAAGGTGTTCAGCGCTCCTCCCGAACTGCAAATTTCATTATTGTTGCGTAAGGCATGGTCGAGTCCGGCCAGTCTGTTCGTCTGTGTATCCATAGTTAGTATCTTAGGGAATTTGATAAGATTACGCTAAGATACTATTTTTCGTTTAGGATAAGGTAAAACTATGAAAAATATCATGCATGCCATACATCCGTAGAAAGTCCATCCGGCCATTTGTTTAACTGTGGAGATAGTAGCCTGAACCTGTACTTTCCCTTTGGTGGAGATGGCGGCCATATTTTCGGCTTCCTTCTCGCTCTTACCTTGATAGCGCATGCCTTGCAGGGTCTGCATATAGGTTTTGGAAGCTTCGGGATGGGTAGCATCGAACTCGTCTGCAAAACTGGTTACATAGTATTGCTGACGTTCCTGAAGTACGTTGGTATAGAGGGCGGTACCGATGCATGGACCGATTACCATACGGGTGATGAGCATGATGCATATCCAGGTCGACAGGAACTTGTATGGCATTCGTTGGTTGGCATACACGGCTGTAAGCGAATAGATGATGAACATACCTATGGTTCGTATGATGACCGGATACTTCATGCGCGAATAAAGTCCGTCGTTCTGAACTTCGAAATACATAAAGAGTGCGGATAGCCCGATAAATAGGAACCCGATTGCAAAAAGGTACTTGAAATGGACGTTCTTGCCTCGTAGGACAATCGCCAGAATGGCACCGATTGCATAACCTGCCATACACCAGTTGCCTAAAGTGGCATTCTGCCAATTGTCTATCTTCATTCCTACACCGGTGAATACGTTGACCAGCATGGAGCTGGTATTGAATGTCATCAGCAGGATGAAGAGCAGAATTCCTACACGAATGGTACGTAACTTGAATATATCTACCAGAAAATAGTGGAATTGCCGTTTCGATTCGAGGTAAAAAAACAGAAAGCCTGAAACAAAGAATCCCACTGTAGCCCAGCAAATGCTCGGATCGTCGTACCAATCGAGTACTTTACCGTAAATCATTACATAGCTGAACGCTACCCAGGTAATACAGAACAATGCTACATTGACGAACTTCCGGAAACTGATCGGGAAACGTCCTACAAATTTGCGGTATGGCATGGTGATGAAGATAATGATGATGGCCAATAAGGCCATTCCCATCATATAATAATAGACGTATTGCCATTCGTATTCATAGGCGAGCCAAGCTGTCAGCCACGTACCCAACTGTCCTAATATCATAAAGAAAAGATAGATAATAGGCTGGCTGTTACTCTTTTCGGCATCCAGTTTGTCCCATCCTTCATCGGTGGTGGGATCCATACCCGGAGTGATGTTTTTGGTGGCTTCCATGTGGAAACCGTATTTGATCAGTGTAAAAAGATTGACCATCATAAGTACCATCCGTAGGAATCCCATGATTACACTGCAAAGTCCGAGTATGAAAACGCTCTCCGTTTTGGCACACACATAGCTTAGCAGGTACATGATAATGAACCCGGCAATGCACATCATTTTCTGCCGGCGGATGCATACCAGTTCATAAAAGAAAGGTGCAAAAGCCGCCATGCCGATGGAGGTGCAGAAATTGACAAATTGTATGTGTTCCGACTGGATTCCCAAACCGCTCATCATTTCATTGCTGTTGGCCGAATAGACTCCTCCGATAGTCAGAATCGGAAGAAAGAGCAACAGCAGTATAATGATGCCTACAGGTTTCGGTACCCAGTTATAGAACGGATAGTTTTTAGGATAAGAAGCCATGTTGTCAGAGTTTTGCTTTCACAATTACCATCATACCTGCAGCCAGCCGGTCATTGTCTTCTGCAGAGAGGTCGACAAAGTCGATACGTACCGGGATACGTTGTTGGATCTTCACGAAGTTACCCGCCGAATTGTCGGTCGGAACGAGGGAATATTTCGAACCTGTAGCTCCGGATATTGCAGTAATCTTACCGATAAACTCCTTGTCGCTGATGGCATCGACGGTTATTTTTACTTCTTGTCCTACATGGAGGTTTTCAACTTGTGTTTCTTTATAATTGGCGATAATCCATTTCTGCGTGTCGGGAAGGATATAGGTAATGGTTTGTCCGGCATTGATAAACTGCCCTTCTTCCAAAGCTCGTCGGCCAAGTTTTCCGTCGCAGGGGGCGATTACCACTGTATATGATAAGTTCAGTTTAGCCATTTCGAGAGCTGCTTTAGCCCGTTCAATGGCAGCTTCAGTATTTTCGATACGGTGTGATACTTCGTTTACGTTTGAGCGGGCTGCCTGTTTCTGGCGTTTCAAAGCATCAAGTTTCTTGAGTGTTGCCTGATACTCGGTCTCGATCTGTTCGAGCTGGATGGGAGTCGCCGCATTCCGTTGTAGCAGATTCTGATAGCGCTGACGGTCCTTTTCCAGTTTGGCCAGTCGGATTTCCACTTCTGCAATGGAAGCATCGAATACAGAAGCGTTGGTTTCTGTCGTATGTAAAGTAGCTCCGATAACGGAAGCGCCTGCCATAGCATCCTTTAATGCAGCTTCGGCTTCCATAAGGCGGATTTTATATTCACGGTCGTCGAGGACAAGCAGAGTATCACCTTTCTTGACATGCTGATGTTCGGTGAAATAAATCTTTTGGATATATCCCGAAGCTCTCAAGTTGATAGGAGAGAGGTATTGTTCGATTTGGGCATCGTTGCTGGTTTCTGTATTCTTGAATTCGAGGAAGATGCAGCATACCTCGATGAATCCCCAAATGATGATAGCCAGTCCGATCAGGCTGATGACAATCTGCCAGCGGCGGAGTTTCTTCAGTTTCTTCGCTTTTTCTTGATGTGTATTGCTATTGTTTTCCATATTCTGTCGTTTGTTTATCGGGTTATTTTAATAGGGTGTCCAATTGGTCGGTTAGCTTCAGTAATGTAAGATTGGCTACCTGATAGTTGTAATGGGCGCTGATGTAGTTGTTCTGTGCCTCGCTCATACGCATTTCGTCTTGAAGAACTTCCGTCATCGATGCCACTCCTTCCTTGTATTGGTCACTGGTGACGGCATATACATCTTCGGCCAGCAGATAGTTGTCTTTTTGCTTTATGAAGTTTCGCTGGTTGTTCATCAAATCGTTGGTCGCGTTGATGTATTGGGTCAAGAGGCTCTTGCGGATATTTTCTTGTGCAAGGCGCATATTGGCCAAGTCGATTTCGGCTTTCTTGTTCTTATATCTTTTATCTAACCCGTCGAAGATAGGGATCCGCAGTGAAAGCCCTAGTCCGTAGGACCGATACCAATGATTCGACGGATGATCATGGAACCAATGTGAGGCTTTGTCTGTGAATGCCGAGAACGACCAATTACCGGTGAGGCTCAAAGATGGAATATAGCCGTTGTTGATCATTTTCTTCTGTTTTTCTGAAAGCAGATATTGGGAATCAATCAATCGGATTTCAGGTAAGTTTTCCGACAGGCCAGTGAGTTGTGCCGTACTGATCTTTTCGGTATTGATTGGTGTGAGCACAACTTCTTTTTCCAACGGATAATCAAGGATATACTTCAGCATATTCAATTGTTGGGTAAGCATGGCCTGAGCATTATCGTATTGGACTTTGAGGTTCTCCAGATTGATGTTGACTCGTTTGACATCGACTTCCATAGCCATTCCGTTGTCATAGAAAGCTACAGTAATGTCTTTCAGCTCTTCCAGTCGGGTAATGTTCTCACCGACCAATTTGATCTGTTCGGTTGTAGTCTGTCCCAGATAATACATTTTGCTGATTTCTATAATCAACTCTTCCCGTGCCTTCTCATAGTTGAGCTGGCTGATTTCGTTCATGAGCTTCGAGATGGCGATTGATGTATAGATGGTTTGATTATACAAGGGCATCTGCAACTGGATTCCGGCATTGGCCGTATATTGTAATGTGTTTGTAACGTTGTAAGGTACTCCATACGATGAACCGTCTGTTACCGAAACGGGCGGATCGAAGTTGTCATTGAAATTGACAAATCCGTTGATTTGCGGCAGAAGTTTGGAACGGTTTTCAGAAATTCCATATTTGCCTTTCTCCATGTCGAACCGTTTTCCTTGCAGGAAAAGGTTATTCTCGATGCCTATACGCAGACACTCTTCCAATGTCAGAACTTCCTGTGAATACCCATTCGATGCGAAGATGCCGGCAAGAGTAAATATGAACAGCCTCTTTTTCATAGAATTCATTTTCTTGATATACCTCAAAGGTATATGGTTCAGACACATTCCCTCTATTGATATTTCTTGATGTTCTGTTCATATTTTCTCTTTTTTTGAACAAATCTCGCTATCGAGATGTTGTTAATGTATGAAAGAAGCCATCCTATAGATTCTTGTTAATCTTTGATTAGAACCTCTTTTCCCTTCATAACGATTGTTCCTTCCGATATCAATTCTGACAACGCACGAGCCAATGAAGGTCGGGCTACTCCCAGAATAAAGGCTACTTCCTGTTGGTTGGAAATACGTTTATGTATCTGCAGGTAATTGAGCAGACGGATTTTCAGGCTCTGAAGGGCAAATTCATTGAGTTTCCGGCTTAAAAAAAGGCTGCGATTTGAGATAAGCGCGATAAAGTTTTGCATGACCGATGGAACTTCATGCATGAAACGGAGAAAACGGGTTTTGTCCATAACCAACACTTCACATTTTGTGATGGCTTCTACATTGACGGGAAATCTGTTCTCGTCGGCATAGATGAAAGCTGGCGCCAAAATATCGGGGGCATGTATCACATCAATCGTAAGTTGTTTGCCGTCTGCATTTTCCATCTGTGTGCGGACATCTCCGGAGTACAGGATGTAAAGTGACCGGCAACTGTCGCCCTGTCGGGCAATAAAATCACCGGAACTGTATTTACGGATGCTGTTGGATGCTTCAGAAAGCAGACGTTGGGCTTCAGCTTCAGTAATGTTCTTGAATAAGGGTAGTTGTGTCAGTTGTAGGGCATTCATCTTTTTCTCAAATTTTTTATCCCTTGTAACAAAGGTGACAATTTATGGTGCAGCAAATCTGCATCTTTGTACAAACTTAATGAAAATCACTTAATTATTTATGAATATGGAAGGAAATATGTTTTGTTTTCAATGTCAGGAAGCGGCCAAAGGTACCGGTTGTATCCTGAAAGGTGTGTGTGGCAAGAATAGCACGACAGCCCGTTATATGGACCTGTTGCTTTTTGTGGTGAGAGGCGTTTCGGTTGCTGCCGATATTTTGCGCGAGAATGAGGCGAAAGTAAATGAAGAAGTAGACGGTTTCGTAACCGATGCATTGTTCTCGACTATCACCAATGCGAATTTTGATGATGAGAGTATCCTTTATCGTGTAGGTAAAGGATTGATCTTACGTAATATCTTGAAAGAAGATGCTTTGGCTCATGGCATCGGACTTCCGAAAATCGATGAGCTGGAATGGGAGGGAAGACCCGAAACATTCGATGCAAAGGCAGCGGAAGTTGGTGTGTTGAGAGAGAAGAATGTTGATTTGCGATCACTGAAAGAGTTGGTGGTTTATGGATTGAAAGGTATGGCTGCCTACCATGAACATGCGATGCGTTTGGGGTACAGCGAACCTTCGATTCATTCCTTTATGCAGTCGGCTTTGGCGGAAATAGCCTTGAACCGGCTGACGGTGGAGGAATGGATCGCTTTGGTGTTACGTACCGGCGAGGTAGGAGTACAGGTTATGGCCTTACTCGACAAGGCGAATACCGAACGCTACGGTAATCCGGAGATTACCAAAGTAAATCTGGGGGTAGGCAAGAATCCGGGTATTCTTATCAGTGGTCATGATTTGCATGATATAGAAGAATTGTTGAAACAGACCGAAGGAACAGGTGTGGATGTCTATACTCACAGCGAGATGTTGCCTGCGCATTATTATCCGGCGTTCAAGAAATACAAGCATTTCGTGGGTAATTATGGTAATGCATGGTGGAAACAACGCGAAGAGTTCGCTTCGTTTAACGGTCCGATTGTGTTTACAACCAACTGCATCGTTCCTCCTTTGGAGAATGCTTCATATAAAGATCGGGTATTCACTACCAATTCGGCCGGTTATCCTGGTTGGAAGCATATCGTTGCCGATGGGAACGGACATAAGGACTTTTCGGAAGTGATAGCTTTGGCTAAGCAATGTCTGCTGCCAACCGAAATCGAAACGGGTGAGATTGTGGGTGGATTTGCACACAATCAGGTACTTCAATTGGCCGATGCCGTTGTGAAAGCTGTTAAGAGCGGCGCTATCCGTAAGTTTATCGTAATGGCCGGTTGTGACGGGCGTATGAAAAGCCGTGAATATTATACCGATTTTGCAAAGGCTTTGCCGAAGGATACTGTAATTTTGACGGCAGGTTGTGCGAAATACAAATACAATAAACTCCCGTTAGGGGATATCAACGGTATTCCACGAGTTCTCGATGCCGGACAGTGTAACGACAGCTATTCTTTGGCTGTTATCGCCTTGAAACTGAAAGAGGTATTCAAACTGAATGATGTGAATGAATTGCCGATTGTGTACAACATTGCCTGGTACGAACAGAAAGCGGTAATTGTATTGCTTGCTTTGCTCAGTTTGGGAGTAAAGAATATTCATCTCGGCCCGACGTTACCGGCTTTCTTGTCGCCCAACGTGGTGAAGGTATTGGTAGATACATTCGGTATCTCCGGTATCACTACCGTTGATGAGGATTTGAAAAAGTTCGGTTTGGCTTGAGTTCCCAATCGTTTATCCGTCGGATTTTATGGAAAATCCGACGGATTTTTTGTTTTCTTTTGTTGATGATTGTATCAATATGTTTAAGAATGATTATATTTGCTTTATAATCGATACAATAATTCAAAGGAAGATATATGAGTAAAGTAATTATTAATTCGTACGAAGAATTTGAGAAGCTATTGGGACAGCAGATTGGCGTTTCTGATTGGTTGGAAGTATCTCAGGAACGTATCAACCAGTTTGCTGATGCAACATTGGATCATCAGTGGATTCATGTGGATGTAGAACGTGCAAAGACCGAAAGCCCGTTCAAGAGTACCATCGTTCATGGTTATCTGACTTTATCGTTGCTGCCTTATTTCTGGAACCAGATCATTGAAGTGAACAATCTGAAAATGATGGTAAACTATGGTATGGATAAGATGAAGTTCGGTCAGGCTGTATTGTCAGGCCAGCGTATCCGTCTGGTTGCCGATCTGTATTCATTGGTGAACCTCCGTGGTACAGCAAAGGCAGAAATCAAATTCTCTATTGAAATAGAAGGACAGAAGAAGAAAGCGTTGGAAGGTATCGCTACTTTCCTTTACTACTTCAATTGATATACATTGAAAAATTAGTCGGACACAGATTCTGCAAGGACGAAAGTCTTTGCAGGGCCTGTGTTTCTTTTTTATTCCCTTTCCTTTATGAATACTTTTTCTGATTTGCTTGTTGCCCTCACTGTAGATTGCAAGGATAATGGAGTGAATTTTGTGACAGGCAACCGTATCGAAGTTATTCGCCGATTGTTGGCTGATTCTGATTATCGTTTGCTGATGGAGAGCCCGTTGGCTTTCATTTATGGCAAACCTGGAAGCAGTTGTCGGATTCTGGTATCGTCGCATATTGATTGTGTGTATCCGTGTTGTTTTGTGAAACAGGAAATTGGCGGATGGCAAGGTACATTCGACAATAGCGCTACCAATGCGGCTTTGATCGGGCTGATGTTGCAGAATCGTCTTCCCGATGATGTTTGGATAGCCTTTACCGGCGATGAGGAAGTACATTCACGGGGAGCGGTAGAAACCATGCAGTTGCTTGGGGGTGCAGGTCAATCCCCCGAACGGGTAATTGTGTTGGACGTGAGCAATGAAGGATTCGCCGATGAGGCTGTATGTTCGGTGGAAAACGATTATGGATTCGATATCATGAGCGGCTTTCAGTTGGTTCAGGCTTTGAAGAATCTGGAACTTCCCTGTGTGGTGGTTCATGATGCCGAACCTGATGAAAGTTGGGATTATCGAAAAGGGATAAAAGGAATGTTCCCGGAATTGCCCTGCATAAGTCTTTGTATTCCAGTATCGGGTGAACTGCATGGCGACGATGGAGTGTTTATGCGAGAGAGTGTGGTAGCAGGTTATCAGAAAGTATTGGAAACGCTTTGTGGCTTATGAAGAAAACATTGAAGGAACAGTTACAACGTTGGGCGGAAGAATATCATAAGGCAGCTTTCATTAAGAATGATCCGGTACAGTTTCCACATCGGTATAGTAGAAAGGAAGATATTGAGATTTGCGGTCTGTTGACAGCTTTATTGAGCTTTGGCAACCGAAAGCAGATTCTGAAAAAGGTGGATGAGCTGGATGGGATAATGCAACACGAACCATTGCAATATGTTCTTTCCCGACAGTGGCAGGAGGATTTCAAGTCGGATGATATGTGCAGTTTCTATCGGATGGTATCGTATGCTACGTTCCGCACTTATTTCGAACGATTGTATATCGTTTATGCCGATGGTAAGACTTTGGAGGATGCTTTGTTACAATACAAAGGTATACCGATGCAGAAGTTATGTGCCTTTTGGGAAGTGTCCGACCGCAGCCCGCAGAAGAAGCTTAATATGTTTCTTCGATGGATGGTACGTCGTAATTCGGAAGTTGATTTCGGATTATGGCTTCGGATGGATCCCTCACAACTGATTATCCCACTCGATACGCATGTCTGTCGCATGGCATGTCAATTAGGATTGATAGAAAAAGAAACCTTTTCCTTAACCACGGCAAAAAAAATTACCGAAGCTATGGAAAAGGTTTTTCCCGGTGATCCGTGTTTGGGTGATTTCGCCTTGTTCGGATACGGGGTAAATCATGTATAGTGTCTAGATATTGACGGTTACTTCAACCGGGCAGTGGTCGGAGCCGAAGATTTCGGTATGTATCTTTGCACCTTCCAGTTTGTCGGCCAATCGTGCCGATGCAAGAAAATAGTCGATACGCCACCCCGCATTTTTTTCGCGTGCCTTGAAACGATACGACCACCACGAATAGATTCCTTCCTGAGTAGGATAGAAGTGGCGGAATGTATCGATGAAACCGGCATCAAGCAATGTCTGGAACTTCTCACGCTCCTGATCGGTAAATCCGGCATTCATGCGGTTGGTCTTCGGATTCTTCAGGTCAATTTCCTTATGCGCTACATTCAGGTCGCCACATACCAATACAGGTTTCTTCTTGTCCAATGCCTGCAGGTAGTTACGGAAGTCATCCTCCCAAGTCATACGATAGTCAAGGCGTTTCAGCCCGTCTTGTGAATTGGGTGTGTAGACGGTTATCAGAAAGAAATTATCCATTTCCAACGTAATGACACGTCCTTCATGGTCGTGCTCATCTATCCCTAGTCCATAAGTTACATTAACGGGCTTGAGGCGGGTAAAGATTGCTGTTCCCGAATAACCTTTCTTTTCGGCATAATTCCAATAGGATGTATAACCGTCGAAGGAAAGGTCTAGCTGTCCTTCCTGCATTTTTGTTTCCTGCAGGCAGAAGAAATCGGCATCAAGTTGCCGGAAGGCTTCACGGAAACCTTTGTCACAACAGGCACGGAGGCCGTTGACATTCCAGGATATCAGTTTCATTTAATTAGGTACCTTTATTTAGTTATGTCAAACAAATAAGTTATGCGGGCTCCAATGTATGAGTGGGCGGAACGCGAGAAATAATCTTTTTTGGTACTGTTGTAGAAATCGCTCAAGCCAAAATAATAACGGCCTTCAGCCAAGAAACTTCCGATTCCTGTCCGGATTTCAAGTCCTACGCCACCTATAAGTCCGTAATCGAATTTGACTTCTGCTGGCATATCATATTGGGCAGTGACTCCATTAGGGCGCATTTCCGGATGGAATTCAGCACTTTGGGTGGTTTTTTCACTCAGTAAAAATCCAACTTGCGGGCCGAGATTTACAACAAAACGTACTCCATATCCCTTATCCTTTCCGAAAGCCAAATGTGCCAGTATCGGGATTTCCAGATAGTTCATGGCGCGTTGATATGAATCTCCGCTTTCATCTTCTATCTTTTCTTTCCAACCTCTCTGTGAATAGTTTATTTCCATTTGTATACCACAGATCATTTTGAAATATTTTTCGGAAACGTAGCGAAGTGTAACACCGAACTCGGGTCCGATAAGGTTGTTCTGCTTAATGCTCGGGTCGAAACTTACAGAGCTGAGGTTTACTCCTCCGTTCACTCCGACGGAAAAGTTATGCCGTTGGTCCTGCAGCTGTGCATGCACAGGAATGCTCAGCAGACAACAGATAGCCGCTAGTATAACGATTGCTTGTCTCTTCATCTGTTTAGTCAAAATCAAGTTTTATCAGTTCAAAATCTCTTGTAAAGTGCACGAAGAATACCTTGCGGTTGATAAATCCTCCCCAATTGTTTACACGCTCGAACTTGAATCCGGTTTGAATCGGTGTAACCTTGACCTTATCAAGACGGTCTTCCAGTTTGTTTCCTTGGGTAGAAAGTCCCTTGAGGAAGAAGTAGCCTATGTCGAAGCCTAACATACCGTATTTCGGGTAGGTATTTGCCATATCCTTACTATACCATCGGCGGAATGATTTGCTGAAGTTGACAGCTGCCGGGAACAGGTTGTTGGTATAGAATGAAGAGTAGAAATAGGTATCCAACTCATAGAATGCCGGCAAATAGTCTCCTGTATAGGTCTGCCATTCGGGATAACCGAAAAGATGCATATCATAATCGGCATTCTCACGATGTATGGTGGTGAGTAAGGGTACTATCTTGGTTAGTGCGCTGGCTCTTCCGGAAGTCGGTATGAAAAGATTTTCACCCGATTTTGACATCAGCGATAAAAGTTTGCTGTTGTTGGTATAGCTTCCATCCACAGTCATTTCTTTGAAATCTATCTTTTGGGCTGCCAGTTCGGTTTTAAGTCCTTTTACAAACTCCATTTTTTCCTTGTCGCCATTGTTGACGTTAAGGAATACTACATTCGCTTTCTTGAACTTACGTATGAAATGTTCATAAACTTCCGAATATAGATAAGACTGAGGCGTATTTACCTGATAAATATTAGGACTCTTGAATACCTGATCGACTTTCGGGGCAAATGGTATTACCAGACGGATGTCGTTCTTTTCAGAGAAAGTGGTCAATGGAGGAATACATGCCTGGTTTACCGGACCTATAATTATATCCATTTCTTTCAGTTCGTTTTTTTTCAGGATATTATTTATTCCCGAAACACTACCTTTTGTATCGTAGGTATAGATGTCCATAGAAACTCCTTGCTGTTTCAGACTGTCGACAGCAATGAGGAATCCTTCATAGAACTCGATCATACGTGACTTTTCCTCTGCCGATGTCGTAAAAGGAATCATCAGAGCTACTTTTATTGTACTGATCTTCTT
The DNA here is from genome assembly GCA_944321335.1 of uncultured Phocaeicola sp. GTDB lineage: Bacteria > Bacteroidota > Bacteroidia > Bacteroidales > Bacteroidaceae > Phocaeicola. Next base: position 13,285 of record CALUKX010000022.1, read on the forward strand.
TTTGCTCTTGGAACTTTTACTGAACAGCTCTTCGTTGGTTGGAGCAGGAGCGGCAGCTTTCTTCTGATTTTCAAGTTCTGCTTTTGAATACGGAATGAAAATGAATGAGCCCTTTTTCAATTTCTTTTTTTTGAGTTCTGGGTTGGCTGCAATCAATTCCTCTTGGGTGATTCCATATTGCTGGCTGATACTGAAAATAGTTTCTTTCCGTTTGACTTTGTGCATCTCCTTCCATTCTTGCTTCTTGGGAGTTTCTTCTGCTTTTACAGCTGGACTAGAAGGCGTTTGTTCAGGTGTTTTCTTAACTGCAGGGATAACTATCACTTGGCCGATACGGAAATTGCTTGCACTCAGTCCCGGATTGGCCGAACATATTTCTTGTGCACTGATTTTATACTTAACCGTCAGTTGGTATAAAGTTTCACCGGCCTGTATGGTGTGAAACTGTCTATCACCTGATTGGGTAGTTTGTTTCTGGGGGATTTTCAATTGTTCTCCCGCACGAATCCCTTCATCGCTGCCCGGATTGAGCTTGACGATATCTTCGATTGTCACGTTGTACATACGGGAAATGGAATATAATCCCTGTCCTTTGGTGATTGTATGCATAAAGTATTGGGTACCAGACTGTGCTAGCACCCGCATGCCTGAGCCTACTCCTGAGAGTGCCATGGCCAGACAGAGGGTATGGATGAATTTCATTTTCGTTATATTTGTTGGAAGACAAAAGTACAAAAAAAAGAATTATCTTTGCAAAGATATCATTGATTTTGGATATGGAAGAGGTAAAAGAGACAATCAGTGTTGAGGGCGCACGCGTGCACAACCTAAAAAATATAAACGTGGAGATACCCCGTGATAGCCTGACGGTCATTACAGGACTGAGTGGAAGCGGTAAATCTTCATTGGCATTCGATACCATTTTTGCAGAAGGACAACGCCGTTACATCGAAACGTTTTCGGCATACGCACGTAATTTCCTTGGGGGGATGGAACGTCCTGACGTAGATAAGATTTCAGGATTAAGCCCGGTGATTTCTATCGAACAGAAGACAACTAACAAAAATCCACGTTCGACGGTGGGTACGACTACCGAAATTTACGACTATCTGCGATTGTTGTATGCACGTGCAGGTACGGCATACTCATATCTGTCGGGCGAAAAGATGGTTAAATATACTGAAGATCAGATTTTGAGTCTGATTCATCGTGATTATAAGGGTAGACGTATCTTTATTCTGGCGCCTTTGGTTCGGACACGTAAAGGTCATTATAAGGAATTGTTCGAACAAGTGCGCAAGAAGGGATATCTGTATGTCCGTGTTGATGGAGAAGTGCGCGAAATTACTCACGGCATGAAGCTCGACCGTTATAAGAACCATGACATTGAGGTGGTGATCGATAAGACAATTGTCAATGAATCCGACGATAAGCGTCTGCAACAGAGTGTAGCTACTGCCATGCAGCAAGGCGACGGGCTGTTGATGATACTTGATGCGCAGACTGAGAGTATCCGCCATTATAGTAAACGGTTGATGTGTCCGGTTACGGGGCTTTCATACAAGGAACCTGCTCCGCATAACTTTTCGTTCAACTCGCCGCAAGGTGCATGCCCACGATGCAAGGGTTTGGGGTATGTGAATCTTATTGATGTTGATAAAGTGATTCCCGACCGTGAATTATCGATAGCCGAAGGTGCTGTGGCTCCACTCGGGAAATACAAGAATGTGATGATATTCTGGCAGATAGAAGCATTGCTCGAAAAGTATGATGCAACCTTGAAAACTCCGGTAAAGAATCTGCCGGAGGATGCCATCAATGATATACTTTACGGCTCCGACGAACGTTTGAAGATCAAGAGTTCTCTGATTCATGCTTCTTCTGATTATTTCGTGAATTATGAAGGTATCGTGAAATATATTCAGATGATGCAAGAGAAGGATGCGTCGGCTACAGCCCAGAAATGGGCGGATCAGTTTGCCAAGACGGATGTGTGCCCGGAATGTAAGGGAGCGCGTCTTAACAAGGAAGCTCTTCATTTCCGTATTCACGATAAGAATATCTATGAACTTGCTTCGATGGATATCAACGAGTTGTATGATTGGTTGCAACATGTGGAGGAGTTTATGGACGACAAACAGCGTACGATTGCTGCCGAAATCTTGAAGGAAATACGTTCACGATTGAAGTTCTTGCTTGATGTGGGATTGGATTATCTTTCACTCAACCGTTCTTCTGTAAGTCTGTCGGGTGGTGAGAGTCAACGTATCCGACTTGCTACACAAATCGGCTCTCAGTTGGTGAATGTGCTTTATATCCTTGACGAACCAAGTATCGGCTTGCATCAGCGCGATAATATCCGCCTTATCAATTCTCTGAAGGAATTACGCGATTTGGGTAACTCTGTAATTGTAGTAGAGCATGATAAAGACATGATGCTGGCTGCCGATTATATAGTTGATATGGGACCGAAAGCCGGTCGTCTGGGTGGCGAAGTGGTCTTTGCCGGAACACCTGAAGAAATGTTGAAAACCGATACGCTTACTTCCAGATACCTAAATGGAAAGATGAAGATTGAGGTCCCGAAGCAACGCCGCAAAGGCAACGGGCATTCGTTGTGGCTGCGTGGGGCGAGGGGAAATAACCTGAAAGGGATTGATGTGGAATTTCCGTTGGGTAAGTTGATTTGCGTTACAGGGGTGTCGGGAAGCGGTAAATCGACCTTGATCAATGATACTTTGCAGCCGATATTGTCACAACATTTCTATCGTTCGTTGCAAGATCCTTTGCCATATGACTCCATTGAGGGACTGAAGTTCATCGATAAGGTGGTGAATGTCGATCAGTCGCCGTTGGGAAGGACGCCACGTTCAAATCCGGCAACTTATACGGGTGTTTTCTCTGATATCCGTAACCTTTTTGTCGGATTGCCCGAAGCGAAAATCAGAGGGTATAAGCCCGGACGTTTTTCTTTCAACGTATCCGGAGGACGGTGTGAGGCTTGTGGAGGTAACGGATATAAGACCATTGAAATGAATTTTCTTCCGGATGTTTTGGTCCCTTGTGAGGTGTGTCACGGTAAACGTTATAACCGTGAAACGTTGGAAGTCCGTTTCAAAGGTAAGTCCATTGCCGATGTGCTTGATATGACCATTAATCGGGCAGTAGAGTTTTTCGAGAATGTCCCTCAGATTCTGAACAAGATTAAGGTGTTGCAGGAGGTCGGTTTGGGTTATATCAAATTGGGACAGCCGTCAACTACCTTGTCGGGTGGAGAGAGCCAACGTGTGAAACTGGCTACCGAACTTTCGAAACGCGATACAGGCAAGACTCTCTATATACTCGATGAACCGACTACCGGTCTGCACTTTGAAGATATCCGTGTACTGATGAACGTACTCAACCGTCTGGTAGATAAAGGTAATACAGTGATTGTAATCGAGCATAACCTTGATGTCATCAAGATGGCCGATTATATCATCGATATGGGCCCCGAAGGTGGTAAAGGTGGTGGGCAGCTTCTTTCGTGCGGAACACCTGAAGAAGTGGCACAGAGTACTTTGGGATATACCCCTGGATTTATTAAAGAAGAACTTGAAAACAGCTGATTTAACAGCTTGAAAACTAAATAGAAAATATGGCAAAAGATAAGATAGCAAAGACGAATGCCGCACGCCTTTTGGATCGTGACAAGATCAAGTATGAACTTGTTCCGTATGAGGTGGATGAGAATGATTTAAGTTGTGTTCACGTTGCTGCGACCTTAGGAGAGGATATCGAACAAGTGTTCAAGACATTGGTGCTTCATGGCGATAAGTCGGGTTACTTTGTGTGCGTCATACCGGGGGAACATGAAGTAGACTTAAAGATGGCTGCCAAGGTTTCGGGAAACAAGAAATGCGACTTGATTCCGATGAAAGAGCTTCTTCCGTTGACAGGATATATTCGTGGTGGCTGTTCGCCCATCGGCATGAAGAAACATTTCCCTACGTATATCCATCATACCTGTAATAATTTCCCTTATATCTATGTCAGTGCAGGGATGAGAGGCTTGCAAGTGAAACTGTCTCCGGCCGATCTTATCAAGGTAAGTCAGGCGGAGGTATGTGTACTTTTTGAAGAATAGACTGGAATCACATCAGATAGGAAAAACGAAGCCTGGTAATAACTGTATCAGGCTTTGTCATGTTATATCTAGTGTTTCAATTTGTCTATGTCAGCGATTGAATAGGGATGAAATTGTTCTACGGATGTTTTCCCGTGCAACATCCGGTTTCATTGCTTCGGTGAGAGGGAGTGTGTTGGGACTTACCTGTATAAGCTTCTTGAAGCCTGCTGCTTCCAATTCTTTTGTATCTTCTATCTTTCCAGCTATTAACAAGGTCGGGACATTATGCTTGCGGGCTCGTTTCATTACGCCCTCCGGAACTTTCCCCTGCAGTGTCTGGTTGTCGGATTTTCCTTCACCTGTTATAACCAAGTCACTTCCTGATAGAAAACTGTCGAATTTTACGGCATCCAGCATCAGTTCGATGCCTGGTTTCAGTTCTGCATTCAGAAAGGCATAAAAGCATCCACCAAGACCTCCTGCAGCACCTGCACCTGGCAAAGTTTCAATATCTTTTCCTGTCTGTATTCGGATAATTTCTGCCAAATGTTTCATCCCCATATCCAGAATGTTCAGTTGTTCCGGCGTTCCACCTTTTTGTTTTCCGAAAACGTAAGCTGCACCATCCGGTCCGCAGAATGGATTTTGGACGTCGCAGGCTATCGTGAATGTTGCTTCATTCAGTTCTGGAATCAGCTTGCTAGTGTCGATGTAGGCTGTTTCATTCATTATCCGACCTCCATAACCTAATGATTCATTGTTCTTGTTGAAGATGCTTGCCCCCAATGCTTGAAGCATTCCAAGACCTGCATCATTGGTGGCACTTCCACCTATCCCTATCAACAGATTCCGATAGCCGTTTTTCAAAGCATCAGCTATCAGTTCACCGGTTCCGTAGGTAGTCGTTATCAATGGATTTCTTGATTCCTCCTCAACCAACGGGAGTCCGCTGATTTCCGCCATTTCGATTACGGCTGTCTTACCGTCACCTAAAACGCCATATCTCGCTTTGCGCAGCCTCATCAACGGATCGTGTGCTTCGGCGGTGATGAAATGTCCTCCTGTCGTCCGAACCAATACGTCCAATATGCCTTCACCTCCGTCGGCGATTGGCAAAGAGATTATCTCACATTGGGGATAAACGGAACGGATTGTTTCGGCAACGCATTGTTCCACCTCAGCGGAACTGAGGCAGCCTTTGAATGAATCGATGGCTAGGATTATCTTCTTCATGGTTTTGAGGCAATATTATTTCTCCACAAACTTGAGGCAGACAGGTTTGTTCATCTTGATGGTTTTTCCTGTATCTTTCAATAATCCGGTATCTGGATTACGTTGGAAAACTTGAATCTCATTGGTATCACGGCAAGCTACCAATAGGTATTTGCCGTTGGGGGTGATGATGAAATTACGTGGATGGATTCCTGTTGGCTGATATCCGGTTTTTGTGAGTTTGCCATCTGCCGGATTTATGGCGAAAATAGCTATTCCGTCTCCTTTCAGACGGTTGGATGCATAAAGGAACTTGCCGTCGGGAGAGATGTGGATATCGGCGCTTCCTGCAGCATTCAGCGTATCGGCTTTGATAACCTGTATGGTATCTATCCGGCCGTCTTTATACGACATGGCAACGACTTCACCCGACAGTTCAGTAATAACGTAGAAGTAGTTCCCGTTGGGGGCGAAACAGGCATGACGTGGCCCCGATCCAGGGATGAGGGGTACATCGTAAGCTTGTTTGCGGTCGGGACGACCATTTTCATTCAAAGGGAAAACATGGATTTTGTCGGTCCCTAAGTCATTTGCATGGAGGTGGAGGCTGTCAGGCGTGAAATATACACAATGCAGGTAGGGATGTGTCTGTCGTTCCGGATGTATGCTTTTCCCGGTAAAGTTGATGGTATCCGCTTCCTGCAGCTTACCTTGATTGTCGATAGGGAAGATGGAAATGTTTCCACCGAAATAATTGGCTGTTACCGCATAATCCTCTTTGGGGCTTAGCGTGATATTGCATGGTGCGCCTCCATGCGTCGGTCGGGAATTGACGAGTTGTAACCGTCCTTTCTGCATGTCAAAAGCAAGTGCATTGGCGGTTGCCGTTTCGCCTTCGTCTTCACCTACAGCAAATACTTTGCTTCCATCTTTCGACGGTACCAGATACGATGGGTTGGAAATGCCTTTCACACCGCTCCGGAAGATAGCTTCGCCTGTTTCCTGATTGAATACAAAAACCTTGATTCCTTCATCGGTTGCCGGTGCATAACTACCTACCAGCATATAAAGCGAATCATTCGAGGTCTCATCTTTCGATTGGCTATTGGCTTTCGGGGTACAATTACTGAATAACATCACGCTTCCTATGGTTAATGCAATTAGATTTTTCATACTTCATTCCATTTTCCCAAAAGTACATAAAATCCCTGCATGTTATAGAAAAGGGAAGATTTTTTATTGCTGTCACCAGGAAAAACTGTTTTCTGTTATTTCGGCATATTCGCTTCCAGATAGGCGGTGAAATTGTCTTTGTATGCATCGGTAACATGAATGATTTCATCACCGATATAGATGCAGTTGTTGCGGTCGACAGCCCGTATCTGGTCCAATGCTATAATGTACGACCGATGTACGCGCATAAATCGGTTGGCCGGCAGCATTTCTTCCATCGATTTCATGGTGAGGTGGGTGATGAGCGGACGCTTTTCGTCTTTCAGATAGATTTTGATATAGTCTTTCAGACCGCATACGTAAAGTATCTGATTGAAGTCAATTTTGCGTAACATATTGTCGGTTCGGATAAACAGACTATTGCTTTCTTCCTTAGAAGTCGATGGCTCGATACGTTTACGGACTTTCTCAACGGCATTCTGGAATTTCTGATAGCGGATGGGTTTCAACAGGAAGTCTATGGCTTCCACTTCGTAGCTGTCGTAAGCATATTCTTTGAAAGCGGTAGTGAAGATGATGGCGGTCTCTGTCGGGACAAGTCGTGAGAGCTCAAGCCCATCCAGCCCCGGCATCTGTATATCCAGAAAGATAATGTCCACATGTTCACGATCGAGTGCTTCCAGTGCTTTGTACGAATCAGTAAACGAAGCTTTACACTCGATGCCCGGCGTACGTTCTGCAAAATTTTCAAGCATCTTGACGGCCAGCGGCTCGTCGTCAACAATATAACAGGTCAATGTTTTCATGCGCAGTTGCGTAGGGTTATATCAATACAATATAGATTGTCCTTTATTTCTTGATGATATTCGTAATTTCCGGGGTATGAAAGTTCCAACCGGCGAAGAAGGTTGTCTACACCGATTCCCGATCCTATCTTTTTGCCTTCCGATTCGGGATGGTAGCTGTTGGTTACTGTAAAATGCAGTTCGTTGTCCTTGTAACTGATCTGAATGTCAATAACAGAGGGTTCTCTGCTGCTGTAACTATGCTTGAAGGCATTCTCGATTGGTGAAATGAAAAACAGGGGAATCACCTGAATAGGAGGGATGGAAGGATCAATCTTCAACGATACCTACGTTGAAGCACTGCGTAATTTCATCAGATTGATGTAGTTTTGGATAAACTCTAACTCATGCTGTATCGGAACTTTCGGTTGGTTGGTATTGTACAAGGCATAACGGAGCAAATCGCTCAATTGGCTGATACTGTCCTGTGCCTTGTCGGCATCAATCTGTACCAGGCTGGAGATGTTGTTGAGTGTATTGAACAGAAAGTGTGGGTTGAGTTGGTTCTTGAGCCAGGTAAGTTCCGCTTCAGCCGATCTTTGTTTCTCCTCCTGTAACTGTATCCGCAATTCGTTCCATCGCATGAAATACCGGACGGCAATAGCAATGAATATCAGTATAATCTGAGTCACAAAACTGATAATCAGACAATTGATAAAATATCCATAATCTTTACCTTGATTCCATGTGGTACTTAGTCCCATATAAAACCAATATTTGTCGATGAAATGGATGGTCAGAACCAGCATATTAATTGCTACAAATCCCATTGTTCTTTCCTTGAACAGCAAATGAGGTATTGCCCAATAGAAATTGATGAAATATGTAATGAAGGAGATACCATAGAACTTGAGCGATCCGCCCAATGCATACAGGAAGAAACTGAAATCCTGTTGCTGTATACATAGAAGCAAAGGGTAGGTGGCGATAAAAATCAGGCAGATGAGAGCCTGAACTAGCTGTACCATCAAATTTATTTTCGAAGAGTCTGTTTTCATAAATATCGGTCTGATTTGACAAATATAGAAATTTCCTGATTCTTATTGTACCATCATGTTTCCTATTTTCACGGTAGAGGATTCTTTGTTGATGACATCCGTGTTCCGGATGCTACGTTGGGCTTTATGTTGTTTTACCTGCTTGCCGAATGTATAGCTGATGCTGAAATAATAGGCCTGTAGTGGAATACGTACCAATGTCCGGCTTTGGAAACCTGTTCCGTTTATACGTGATTTGTAATCGAGCTTGTTTCCCGAAAGAGGTGTCATCCCTGTTATGGCTATGTTCAGCCGTTCCTTGCAGAAGGAACGTGAGAGGGTACCCATGAAGGCGTTGAATCCGGAATTCCATCCCTGGAGGTTGTATTGTTTGGTGGAACTCATGATGTTGAGGCTCAGATGAAGCTTCCACGGCAGTGTCTGTTGATAGCCGAACATGATGTTCCCTTGCCATCCATAGGAATGCAGGTCAATCTGTCTGTTACGGAAATCGGCATAAGAGATAGCGCCGTTCAACATGAAACGGGTTTTTGCACCGACATTCCAGTTGACGAATGCATTAAGACCGGTTTGACGGCTTTTGACAATATTGCCGTAGGTATTATGCAACAGGTTGTCCTGATAGAAGCTATACCCCGAGATACCATTGTCTGATAGGGGATGGCGTAGGGTAAGGTTGACATTCCAAATCGCTGAACTATAGTTGTACACCAATCCTAAATGATGAACCTCTTCACTTTCCAGGTCTGTATTGCCATAGGTAAGCGCGGTTGGATCCGATTTGTCGATATAGGGATTCAGATAGCTGATACCCGGTCGGCTGATACGGAGATTGTAGGTCGCACCGATGTTTTGTTTCTCATTGATGCTATACGATATATTGGCGTTTGGAACCCAATTGCCATAGTCTTTCCTGAAACTTTCTGTTGTTCCACCGTATGAATGGATTTCCTGCCAGGTATGTTCGTAGCGTATTCCGGCGGTAAGTGAGAATCTTTTTATCGATGCCCTATATTCCAGGTATGCGGCCAGTATCTGGTTGTCGTGCTTGCTCGACGGGTCGTAGATGTTTTCCCCGTTGTCAAGCATGTAATAGTCGGAATTGGCGGAGTTTTTACGGAGAATATATTTCATTCCGGCATCAATGTGTTGTCCATGTGGCATCGGCGAAGAGAAATCGGCTTGCCAGGTATGCTCCCAGGTATTGTTCTTGATACGACTGTAACGGTCGTAATAGTTCTGGAACCATTCATTGTTTCCCGTATCGAAGTAGTTGAAGCTTTTGGTATGGTCGGGCAGGTTCGAGAGGAGATACGACAAGGTAATCATCCGTTCGGGATGATGTATGAAGTTGTGTTGGAAATCAAGGCTCGCATTGAAGGAATATTTCGATATGTCTGTCCGGTTGCTTTGCTTGTAACCAATAACTGCCGGATAATGGATGCCTTCAAAATTTGTTCCTCCATTGCCGTCGGTACCGGTATCGTATTTCATCAGACCGAAGGATGCCGATAGGGTGTTCAAGGTATCAATTTCGTAACCGGCGTTGAGGCTTGCCGACATCATGTCGACATCGGTGTCATTGGATTGGTTGAATCGGGTGAAATCCGAACCTTCCTTGTGAAGTTGTTCCCGGCTATAGTCTATATCCATATCCTTCATTTTCATCTGAGTGGCATTGATGTTGGCCGACAAAGACAGTTTGCCTTGCTGCATATTGAAGTAACCGCCTTCCATCCATCCTTTGTTGGAAGCTGTAACACGGACATTGGCATTATAACCGTTGGTGGCAGTTGCGGTAGCCGAACTTCTGTCGGTAATCAGATTCAATACGCCACCTGTTCCTTCCGCATCGTATCTGGCTCCCGGATTGGTAATCACTTCAATCCGTTTGATGGCTGTAGCCGGCATATTCTTGAAGATTTCCGACGGGTTGCTGCTCATCATTACATTCGGCTTTCCGTCGACATACACCTTGAAGCTGGAACTTCCGTTTACGGTTATCTGGTCATTGCCGTCTACCGCAACCATAGGTACTTTCCGCAACATATCTAGCACGCTGTTGGTCTTGGCGTCCACATCGTCTGACACACTGTATGACATCCGGTCTACTTCCATCTTGACCAAGGGTTTGCGGGCTACTACCTCTACACCTTTCAGTTGCTGGACGTTGTCTTGTATGAATAATGTTTCGAGATTGAAAACCTGTTCTCCGTTGAGGGAGAATGGAACTTCCTTGGTTGTTCTTCCAACAGAAGAAACGATCAATACATATTTCCCTTTCCCTTTTATCGTTTGTGAAAAATGTCCGTTCAGATCCGTTACTCCCATCGCTGCAGGCTTGTTCCTGTTCGAGCGGTTGAAAATCCGGAGAGTTGCATACGGTTCGCCGTCCAATGTAAGCGAATCGGCAACTACGCCTTCGATTCGTGTGCTTTGTGCATGACTGTCGGACAGAGATATCCAACTCAGGCAACAACCTATAAACAATTTCATCATCTTATTTTTCATCTGCATTTGTGTTTTTAGTTGCTGCAAAGCTAAGTCTAGAATTGTGTGATACGATGCCTTTTTAGACGAAGCCCCCTTTCCCTTTCGACGAGTTCTTGTGCAAGCGGTAAAGCTAATATAAAAATAGCCGATTGATACTTGTATCACTACAACTCAATCGGCTTTTGTTAATGCTATGAAACATGAAGATGTTTCGGAGGGCAAAGATATGGGTCTCGGCGATACATTGGATGTTTTTTCGACGAATGGGTAGGTGTGTGTCGACCATTTACCGTATAAAGTATTTTCGTATCTTTGCTTGTGAATCAAATTCATGCGATTATGATCAAGTATATAGCCAATTCGGCCCATTATGATGACGTGTTGCTTCGAGCCGCCAATGTGAAACGGTGCCTTTGGATCGGTACGGCCGATATCAAGGACTTGTATGTGAAAGGAGGAAAAGATACGGTCCCGTTTCTCGGTGTCATAGCCAAACTGATTCAGAAGGGAGTGGAAGTCCGTTTGATTCATGCTAAGGAGCCCGGTCCGGCATTTCGTGAAGACTTCGACAAATATCCGGTCTTGTCGGCCGGATTGGAACGTTTGTTGTGTCCACGGGTACACTTCAAGCTGATGATATTCGATCTGGAGACTGTCTATATCGGTTCGGCTAACCTGACCGGAGCCGGCTTTGGCATGAAAAGTGAATTAAGAAGAAACTTCGAGGCCGGTGTGCTTACCGATGAACCTGCATTGGTAGAAGAAGCTGTCAATCAGTTCGATTTTGTCTGGATGGGAAGCCATTGCAAGAAATGCGGGCGGAAAGATTATTGTACGGATGGTATACGGTAAAGAAAAATCCAAACATTTCACTATATCTAAATGAAAGAAAATATCCTTTTTTTAATAGCTCTTTGTTTTTATAAATCATCTTTATATTTTAAAATGACAACCAAAGGTGAATTTCTTTTGAATTTCATGTCGTAATAGTGGATATTCCGTTCCTTTATTGTATATTTGCGGATAAATATTGAATTATTAACCACTTAAATCTTCTTTAAATTTATGTTCAACAATCATCCTAAAGGATTGCTGGCGGCAGCGATTTCTAACATGGGCGAACGTTTCGGCTATTATATCATGAATGCCGTACTGGTGTTGTTCCTCTGTTCGAAGTTCGGATTGAGCGATGAAACCAGTTCATTAATCTTTTCAGTCTTCTATTGCGGTATTTATGTATTGAGCCTGGTTGGGGGTATCATTGCCGACAAAACTCAAAATTATAAGGCAACTATCATGTCCGGTCTTATCGTAATGTCTGTCGGATATGTCATCTTGTCTATCCCTGTCTTATCTACAGAGAAAAATATCTATTGGTTGCTTCCGTTAACCTGTCTGGCTTTGTTCCTGATTGCGTTCGGTAACGGTCTGTTCAAAGGTAACCTGCAGGCTATCGTAGGTCAGATGTACGACAATTACGAAAAGGAAGCGGCAACAAAAGGTCCTGAAGCGTTGGCTCTTGCCAGAAGTCGTCGTGACTCAGGTTTCCAGATCTTTTATGTGTTCATCAATATCGGTGGTTTGATTGCTCCGTTCGTAGCTCCTTTGTTGAGAGAATGGTGGCTGAAGGCACATCATCTGGCATATAATGCCGACCTGCCTGCCTTGTGTCACCAATATCTGCAGGATGGCGCCAATATGGCTGCCGACAGCTATCAGAATATGGCCGAACTGGTTACTAAGGTGGGTGGAACTATGGCACCCGATATGACTCAGTTCTGTACCGAATATCTCGATGTGTTCAATACCGGTATCCATTATTCATTCATCGCATCGGTAGTCGCTATGTTGATTTCATTGCTGATCTTCGTAGCCAACAAGAAAGTGTTCCCGACTCCGGCAAAGAAAGCCGCTCAGGAGAATGTCGGATACACTCCCGAAGAGAAGGCTGCTATGGCGAAGGAAATCAAGCAACGTCTGTATGCTTTGTTCGCTGTATTGGCAGTGGTTATCTTCTTCTGGTTCTCGTTCCATCAGAACGCACAGTCGTTGTCGTTGTTCGCACGCGACTTTGTGGTGACAGAAAGTATCGCTCCTGAAATCTGGCAGGCTGTCAATCCGTTCTTCGTGATTGTGCTCACTCCGGTTATCATGTGGTTCTTCGGAATCTTCGCCCGTCGTGGTAAGGCCATTTCAACTCCACGTAAGATTGCCATCGGTATGGCTATTGCCGGAGTTGCTTATCTGTTCCTTGCTATTTATTCAGGTATTATGGATTATCCTTCAGGTACCGATTTCAAGGCGATCGCCGATTCGGTTAAGGCAACGATGAAAGCCGGTCCTTGGGTATTGATTGTCGTTTACTTCTTCCTGACCGTTGCCGAACTGTTCATCTCCCCGCTGGGATTGTCGTTCGTGTCAAAGGTTGCTCCGAAACATCTTCAGGGATTGTGCCAGGGCTTGTGGCTGGGTGCTACTGCCGTAGGTAACATTTTCTTGTGGATCGGCCCGTTGATGTACAACAAGATTCCTATCTGGGAATGTTGGATGGTCTTCTTCATCGTATGCCTTGTATCAATGGGTGTGATGCTCGGTATGGTGAAATGGTTGGAACGTGTGGTCAACTGCTAAGCAATTAAACTAGATTCTATATAGTTTGGGGAGCCGCCTGAATCCGTCGGGATCAGGGGGCTCTCTTTTTTATGTCATCTGCAATGATTTTTTACAAGGAGATTATTCTGCTCCTTGCATCATTTTCTGAAGTTTTCCTGAGAAGAGGAAGAGGATGACGGCTGCTGTACCGCTCATGAACACGAAGAGCATGAAGAAGTCGTACAGACTGGTAATCTGATATCCCATAAAGCTTCTGGCTGCACCGTCTTCCGGATAGTAGCCGCTCAATACTCCGGCAAACTTGTTGGCTGTAGCTGTACTCAGATACCATACGCCCATCAGCAAAGATGAAAAGCGTAGGGGAGAAAGCTTGTATACCAATGACAGGCCGATCGGTGCCAGACACAGTTCACCGATGGTGTGGATGAGATACAGACCTGTCAGCCACATCATGCTTACTTTGACGCCCGGTTCCACATCCTTTACTCCATAGGCGATGAACAGGTATCCCATCGAAAGGAGGAACAGACCGATTGCCTGTTTGCGCGGAGAACTCGGCTCAATGCCTTTGCGGCCCAAGAACGACCAGAACGAGGCGAGGATAGGAGCCAGTACAACAATCATAATCGGGTTGAACGATTGGAAGTAGGATGCAGGCATTTCCCATTTGCCTATCATACGGTTGGTCTGCTCGTCGGCGAAGAAGGTTAGCGATGCTCCGGCCTGTTCGTAAGCCGCCCAGAAGAAGATTACAAAGAATGCGATGATGTAGATTACACCGATACGCATCTTCTCTACGGTAGTCAGGCTACGGTCGGTAATGATGATTATCGGAATGACAATGGTAGTTGCATAGATGATTGAACCTATCCAGTCGGCTCCGGCAAAGATGCCTCCGTCACCTTTCCAGTTGATGGAGAAGAGAACGGTCAAAATTACGGTTCCTACTACCATCATGATGGTCCGTTTGTTGCCTTCAGGTTCCTTCTTGCCATCTTTGGCTGTTTCTTCCTTGGTTTCTTTCTTTGGTGCTATACCGACCGGATTACCGTATGGGTCGTGGATATACTTGTTCTTGAATATGGAGAATACTCCGGCTCCCAGAATCATACCGATGCAGGCAGCAAGGAATCCCCATTTGAAATCTTCCGGATGGCCGGTGTTTCCAACAAGTCCGCAAACCAACGGCGCTATCATGGAACCAGCATTGACACCCATATAGAAGATGGTGAACGCTGAATCTTTCCGCTTGTCGTCGGCGGTATAGAGACGGCCTACCATCGTCGAGATGTTCGGCTTGAAGAATCCGTTTCCTAGAATCAACAGCCCGAGTCCGCAGAACATCAGCCATTTTGCCAATGCCGCATCCTGATAATAACATGCACTGATGAAAAGAAGGAACTGTCCCAAAGCCATAGTCAGCGCTCCTACAACAATCGAACGGCGGTTGCCCCAATAACGGTCGGCAATGTAACCGCCTATCAATGGAGTCAAGTAAACCAGACCGGTATAACTGCCATAAACCTGCGATGCCAATTCCTTGTCGAAAAGCAATGCCTGTACCATGTAAAGCATGAACAAGGCACGCATACCATAGTAACTGAAACGTTCCCACATCTCTGTCACGAACAGAAGATAAAGTCCCTTTGGATGCCCTTTTGTATGATTCATATTGTCAAAAGTTGATAAAATGTTATGTATTCTCTCAAAAAGATTTGCAAAAGTAACAAAAATATCGGTTTTGTCAAAACAAAAAGGACTGATCGGGTGAAACAAAAAAACGGGGCAGACCGAAGTCTGTCCCGCTGTGGATTATTCTTTTCGAAGTTTAAGCTCGATATTAAGCTTGGGAGATGTTGTATCAACGTGCTGCAGTAGCTCCCTGCAGACTGTTTGTCACCTTATCGAAGAAAGCCGGATCCGGATTTGCCTGGATAAGTTCCATCATCAGGTCGTACACATCGGCACGGCTGTCGATTCTTACCGCCTGTTCCAGATCGCTCAATGAGTCTTCGTATTTACCGTTATTGAGATGGATTTCTGCACGCGCCATATAGTTGTCGAGGTCGTTGGGCATCAGACGGATAGCTTCATCCAGTTCGGTTTCGGCATCCTTATAATCTTCAGCATTCATCAGAATCATACCACGGGTGTAGTGTGCGAAAGAAAGATATTCAGCATCATCGGCAGGAAGAAGTTCCAGACCGGTAGTCGCTGCCTGAAGGGCAAGCTTGGCATCTCCACAGGCATTGCAGATCAGTGCCATATAGCAATGGGCATAACCGTTATCCGGATTCTGGTTGATTTCTTCGTTCAACAGCTTGTATGCCAATTCTATATTGCCTTCATTCAAGGCTTCTACTCCTTTTATGTAATTGTCGCTATCCGGACGTGCAGCGGTCTTTCCGGAAACCTGGGCTATTGCCAGCAGGCAGAAAACGATGATACTAGTTAGTGTTTTCATATTGTTTTTAGGTATTGTTTTGTATAGGTTTAGTTAGATGGCTGCAAAACTAACTAGTTTTTCGCGAACGAAAGAATTTGAAGCGGATTATTTTTTATGTTTAAAATCAGCTTTTTAACACTTGCGAAGGCTTAGCAGATACAATCCCATGAAGGTAAGCAGTCCGTTCAGCATCAGCATCTCGTAACCGAACTGGTAGCCGGTGGCCTGATAGGTGAGTCGGTCGGTTAGGTAACAGATTACGGGCGAGGCAACAGCAACATAAGGCACGAACTTGTCGCGTGTGGCACGTTTCGTGAAAAGTCCGAAGATGAAGAGCCCCAACAGCGGACCGTATGTATAGGATGCCAATACATAAATGGTATCGATGACGCTTTGGCTTCCGATTGCTTCGAAGGCGAGGATGCAGGCAACGAAAACAACGGATATGAAGATGTGTACCTGGCGTCGGATACGTTGTGCGTCACGTTCCGAATATTTGCGGATATCGACGATATCAATGCAGAAACTGGTGGTGAGTGCCGCCAAAGCCGAGTCTGCACTGGAGAAGGCCGCTGCAATGATACCTATCGTGAAAAGAACAAGCACCGCCGGTCCGAGATAGCCTTCGGCGGCAAAGAGCGGCAGGATATCATCGCCTTTGGTGGGCAATGTGATGTTCATCATAGGCGCTGCAGCTACCAGCAGGATGCCTAATATAAGAAAGAGGAAATTTACCGGAACGAAAGATATTCCGTAGCAGTACATATTCTTCTGGGCTTCTTTAAGGTTGCGGCAGGAAAGGTTCTTCTGCATCATGTCCTGGTCGAGACCGGTCATGACGATGGTAATGAAGATACCGCTGAAGAATTGCTTGAAGAAATTCTGTTTCGAAGCCCAGTCGTCGAATACGAAGATACGGTCGTAACCGCTTTCCTGAACGGTCTTTACCACACCGCCCAAGTCGATATCCATCACTTTCATTACCTGAATAATGATCAGTACCAAAGCAAAGAGAAGGCAGAGTGTCTGCAGACTGTCGGTCCACACGATGGTACGGATTCCACTACGCCGGGTATAGAGCCAAATAAGCACTACGGTTCCGATAGCCGTTACTGCAAAGGGGATATGATAAGCGTCGAACAAGTAATGTTGCAGGATGACACACACCAGATACAGTCGTGCTGCAGCTCCCAGCATCTTCGAAAGCAGGAAAAACGTAGCTCCCGTCTTGTACGAACGCCGTCCGATACGTTCCCCCAGATAAGTATAGATAGATGTCAGATTCAGTTTATAGTATAGAGGAAGTAGGATATGTGCGATGACCAGATATCCGAAGAAGAAACCGATGCAGGTCTGCATATACGTCATGTCGATCGACCGTACCATACCCGGAACAGACACGAAAGTCACCCCTGAAAGGGAAGCTCCGATCATTCCGAAAGAAACTATGTACCAGGGCGATTGCCGGTTGCCTCGGAAGAAGGCGTCGTTGTCTGCGTGTTTTCCACCGGTAAATCTTGCAATAAGAAGAAGGATACCGAAATAGACCAGTATCGTTATAAGGATGTAAATTCCGTTCATGATTTCTGTTTTGAGCGCAAATATACGTAGAAATTTTTTGTAAATTTGCCCGCAAATAAAAGAAAACGATGAGTCAACAATATCCGTCTGTATTATTGGAGAAAGCGGTGGGCGAGTTTGCCAAGCTGCCGGGCATCGGCCGGAAGACGGCCATGCGTCTGGTTCTGCATCTGCTCCGTCAGGATGTGGAAACGGTGGAGGCGTTCGGAAATTCGGTCATCAAGTTGAAGCATGAGGTGAAATATTGCAAGGTCTGCCACAACATTTCCGATACGGAAGTGTGCCAGATCTGTTCCAATCCTTCGCGCGATGCCTCCACGGTTTGTGTGGTGGAGAATATCCGCGATGTGATGGCGGTAGAGAATACCCAACAGTATCGTGGATTGTATCATGTGCTGGGTGGGGTGATTTCTCCGATGGACGGTATCGGTCCGTCCGACCTGCAGATCGAAAGTCTTGTGGAACGTGTGAAGACCGGAACTGTGAAAGAAGTTATCCTGGCCTTGAGTTCCACGATGGAAGGTGATACGACCAACTTCTACATCTTCCGCAAGTTGGCTCCTTTCGATGTGAAACTCACCATGATTGCCCGTGGTATCTCCATCGGCGACGAACTTGAATATACAGATGAAGTCACATTAGGACGTTCCATTGTAAACCGAACCGTGTTTACGGGAACCATGTAATAACAAAAGAAAATGGAAAAAGAAATTGCCAAGTTGCTTAACCGTCTGAAGGTCGAATACGGAATCCTGTGGGGATTGTGTTTGCTTCTGATTGTATTGTATGAATCCGATGTCTTGCCGCAAGGAATCTTTGCCGGTGATGCACGTGCCGAATATATGTTCGAAGTGATCGGGATTCTGCTTGCTGTAGGAATGATCCCATTGTCGCTGCGACTGTTCAGCCTTTCTCTCACACGATATGTAAAGGCTCTTCCTTTGGAACAGGCCTTGAAGAGTTATCTTCGTTGGAGTGAGATCCGTCTCGGTCTGTTGCTTGTACCGGCTTTGTTCAATCTGGCCATATATTACTGGACAATGAATACCACGGGATTGTTTTGCGGAGTTATGGTGCTTTTTGCAACTTTGTTCTGCATTCCGGGTCGTAGCCGCATGCTCGACGAACTCGATTTGCAGAATCTTGATAAGAAAAAAGAATGAAACCTACCGTTCTACATAATGAGAAGATTCGTCTCCGGGCTCCTGAACCTGAAGATATCGATGTGATGCTTGACTTCGAAAACGATGAAGAGGTGTGGGATTGTGCCGATATGACCGGTCCTTATTCCCGCTATCATATCAAGAAATACATAGCCGAATCACAAAACAACCTCTTCGCCGACGGACAACTTCGTCTGATGATTGAAGTGCCGGGGGGAGAGGTTGCCGGAATCATTGATTTGTTTTCTTTCGACAGCAGGCATCGGCGGGCAGAAGTGGGAATAGTCGTACGCAAGGACTATCGCCGTCAAGGTATTGCCCGTGCCGCTCTGGAATTGTTGGAACACCATAGCTTCCGGTTCCTTGGAATCCATCAATTGTATGTATATCTCCGCAAAGACAATGCTGCAAGTATGAATCTGTTCCTTTCGGCCGGGTACAAAATGGTTGGAACTCTGACCGATTGGCTGTATGACGGAACCGGATATAAGGATGTGTGTATTTTGCAGAAAATAAGGTAGTTTAATTGCACGACGGATATTGCGGATATTTCGACCACAGTTCATAGGGTGTTCCCAATTTGCTCATGCAGTCTTGCCACAGATCCTTATAATCATAGTCCAGTAATAGTTTTTTGTCGGTTTCTCCGATAATCCAGGAATTTTCTTCAATTTCCTTTTCCAGTTGTTTTTGTTTCCAACCTGCGTAGCCGGCAAAGAATCGGATATGGCCTTCTATGTCGTTGCCGGCCAGTATATATTCTTGGACTCTATCAAAGTTTCCGTTCAGATACAGACCATTTCCCAGATCGAGCGCACCTTCCAGGTCGCTCAATGTATGGATGAAGAAGATGGTATCCCTATCTACAGGGCCGCCCTTGTAAACCGGAATGGTTGGTACGGATTTCAGTTTGGGAACCAGATCATGCAAGGTAATGTGATAACGGAAATCTTTGTTCATCACAATACCCATGCTGCCCTCTGAGTCGTGTGTTATCATCAGCACAACGGTACGTGCGAAATGATAATCATACAGCAGCGGAGAAGCGATAAGGAGACTTCCTACCTGCGGAAGGACCTTGTTTGACTCTACTTGAAATATGTGCATGTTCATGACCTGAATTATTTATAATAAGTAGATGTTCATAATTAGTTTATATCATATAGATTTGCTACCTTTGCCTCATAATCCTCAAAGCTACCTCTATGGGCAAAGTCAAATCAATCAGATTAAAGGACTCCGAACGGTTGTCCTTGGAGGCAGGCTTCCGAAATGGTTCGAGCCATTGCTTCCGGATGCGCTGCCGTGCCGTACTGCTCAAATCAGCAGGTTTTTCAAGCAAGGCCATAGGTTTGCAGACAGAAATGTCGCATGTGTCCGTCAACTTTTGGGTAAAACGTTTTTTAACGGAAGGCATCAACGGCCTACAGACCCGCCCCGGCCGTGGCCGCAAACCTATCATGGACTGTACGGACGAGGAAGTTGTCCGCAAAGCCATCGAAAAGGACAGACAGAGCGTGAGCAAAGCCAGGGAAGCCTGGCAGAAAGCCACGGGCAAGGAAGCGAGCGACCTGACGTTCAAGCGTTTTTTATCAGCATTGGCGCAAGATATAAGCGAATAAGAAAACGCCCAAGGGGAGTACCCTCGCCGCAACTCTATGCGTATAAGAGCGAGAAGTTGCAAGAACTTGAACATCTGAACAGAGACGGCAAAATAGACCTCTATTATGCCGATGAAAGTCATGTATGCACCGAAGGCTATGTGCCTTACGGCTGGCAATTCCGTGACGAAGATGTGTATATCCCTTCCCAAAAGGCACAAAGAGTCAACATCTTCGGCATGATAGACCGGAACAACCGCTATCATGGATTCACCACGACTGAAAGCATTGATGCGGACAAGATCGTTGAGTACCTCGATGACTTTTCCTTGCGCACAAAAAGAGATACGTTTATCGTGCTTGACAATGCGAGCGTACATCGGAACAAGAAAGTACGGGAACTGAGAGCACTGTGGGAGAAACGTGGGCTTTTCCTCTTTTACCTTCCGCCGTATTCCCCGCACCTGAACCTTGCGGAAACCTTGTGGAGGATAATGAAGACCAAATGGATCAGACCGCAGGACTATGCAAGTAGCGACAATCTCTTTTACACCGTCAATAGGGCATTGGCGGCTGTCGGGGATACCTTGGGAATTAAACTTAAACATAATGCTGCTTAATTTTGATTAGTTACTTACTAATATAAGAATTAATATTGATATCCAAAAGAATAACTTGAAATTTAAAAAAATAGAGCAGAAATGTTTGCAGAATTGCAAAAAAGTCGTACCTTTGCAACCGCAAACGAGAAATATTCTCGGGTAAACATCTCTGGTGCGTTAGTTCAGCTGGTTAGAATACATGCCTGTCACGCATGGGGTCACGGGTTCGAGTCCCGTACGCACCGCCAAAAGGATGGTTCCGTAGCTCAGCTGGATAGAGCAACGCCCTTCTAAGGCGTGGGTCCTGCGTTCGAATCGCAGCGGAATCACTTTCAGATTAAGGATTAGGTTTCTTTCGAAACTTGATCCTTTTTTTGTTTTCTGATTGTCATGCCGCCTTTTTCTGACTATTGGAAGTGATAGGTGGTGGAATGTGTTTCCGATTTCTTCCTCTCGGCCGTCGCCTGAACGGCGTGTCGCCGCCCGAAAGGGGGTAGGTGATGCATGAGACAAAACGGATGAAGTTTTTGTGGTTTCTCCTCTCTGCTTCTAATGGCTGTGTCAGATGACATCTTGGGCCTTCAGATGTCGGGTGAAGGTGTAGATCTGCTATTTTCATCTTTTTTGTATATTTTAAATCAACAACACGTGTCCTCAAGAGGACTTTCATCAAGGCTATACAAATGATGTACAGGTGCTTTTCTACTTGTAATCAACCAAATCAGTATGCTTGGAAATGCAAAAAATGAAATCTGGTGTTTTTCAAAGTAGCTGTTCTTTTACTATCAATCCTTTAGTTTTTATGAGTTTCTAACTGCAAATTTAATAAAAACAAGAAAATAAGCAAGTTTTTCGTGAGAAAATGACCAATTAATTTACAGATATTCAATAGAATAGTTTGTAGGGCCGATTGGCTGGAATAATTATGCGGTTGAGATACCGGCTCAGACCGTCCGGCTTTGGTGGAGGAATGTGAAAAGCCCTTCCGGCGGTTTCATTTCGAACCCGTCGGAAGGGCTTTCTGTGTATTATTAAAGTCAGGAGTATCGTCTCGGATAGCGGAATGTGATACTGAGGATGGCTATGATGCCGAGAACCATCG
Source organism: uncultured Phocaeicola sp. (assembly GCA_944321335.1). Lineage (GTDB taxonomy): Bacteria > Bacteroidota > Bacteroidia > Bacteroidales > Bacteroidaceae > Phocaeicola. The sequence continues at coordinate 35,222 of CALUKX010000022.1, forward strand.
GGTAGTAGAGGTAGCCGATGATGCTGATGGGCGAAAGCTTGCTCAGTTCGGCCGCTATCAACATTTGGGCACCGTAAGGGATGATTCCCTGTACCACACACGAGAAGGTGTCGAGGATGCTTGCGCTTTTCCTCTTGTCGATGTGGTACTTGTCGGCGATGTTGCTGGCAAGCGGTCCCATGGTGATGATGGCGATGGTGTTGTTGGCTGTGCAGAAGTTGGCAAGGCTCACCAATGCTGCAATGCAGAATTCTCCGCCACGTTTGCCTTTGATGTGACGGGTGAGCTTGTAGATGATAAAGTCTACACCGCCATTGAAGCGGACCAGCTCCAACATTCCTCCGGCCATCAGGGTGATGATGATAAGTTCGTCCATGCCCAGAATTCCGGCTCCCATAGCGCCGAACCAGTCGAATATGCCGAAACTTCCGGTAAAGAGTCCGATCAGTCCGGTAGAGATTATACCCAGAAAGAGTACCAGTGTCACATTCATTCCGGCAATGGCTGTACCCAATACTATTATATAAGGTATAACCTTTACCCATTCTATTTCTCCGATTTCGGCAGTAGCCTGAATTTGCAGTCCTTGGATGATATAGTAACAGAAAACCAGCAGGGCGGCGGGCAGTACAATCATGAAGTTTACCCGGAACTTGTCGCGCATGGCACATCCTTGGGTACGGGTAGCGGCGATGGTGGTATCGGAGATGAACGAGAGGTTATCGCCGAAGAAGGCTCCTCCTACAACCAGTGCAGTCATAAAAGGCATTTCCACCCCCGTCTTTGCAGCTATACCTGCAGCTACGGGAGTCAGTGCAGCGATGGTTCCCACCGAAGTTCCGATGGAGAGGGAGATGAAGCACGATGCCAAAAAGATACCTGCCAGCAACAGATTTCCGGGTAGGAGTGTCATGGTAAGGTTGACGGTAGCATCGATGGCTCCCATCGACTTGGCCGAATTGGCGAAAGCACCTGCCAGGATGAAGATCCAGATCATCACCAGAATGTTCTTGTTGGCAGCTCCCGTAGAATACTGCAGGATACGGTCGTTCAGACTGATTCCCTTGGTCGTGGCAACGGCATAGATGGAGGATATCATGAAAGCTACCGTGATAGGTACCTTGTAGAAGTCCTGCACGATGATTGACGTTACCAGATACAGGCAGAGGAATACCACAAGCGGCATCAGCGCCCATCCGCTCGGCTTGTTGGTTATGGTTGTGAGTTTGTTCGGATTCATATTCGTTTTCTTGGAAAATATGATGCAAAGATACTAAATTCCATTGATATATTCCGGTATTCCGGATGGACGGGAGGCGGGCTGTTTGGTTAAAAGTAAGGAAGGAAGCTGAAAAAATATGCTTTTGTACCGTCTGTATCTATGAAGAAGGCTGCCCCATGATGTCTCATAAGGCAGCCTTCGCTTTATATCTTTAATACCGGTCGATTACAATGTCACGCCGGTCTTGAAAATGGCGATTTCACGATAGCCTTTCTTTTCGTTGTTCACCCATTCGCCGTTAGCAACACGGATCACATAATCGATGAAACGTTTGCAGGTTTCTTCCATCGGCTCATGTTCCACGATGACACCGGCATTGAAGTCGATCCATCCGGGCTTGTGTGCAGCCAGACGTGAGTTGGTCGAAATCTTCATGGTCGGAACGTATGTACCGAACGGGGTACCGCGGCCTGTCGTAAACAATACCATGTGGCAGCCGCATGAAGCCAGAGCCGTTGCTGCAACCAGGTCATTACCCGGAGCCGAAAGCAGGTTCAGTCCCTTGGTCTGCAGGCGTTCGCCGTAAGGCATTACACCCTGTACATAACTCTTACCGCATTTCTGTGTACATCCCAGAGCCTTTTCTTCCAGAGTGGAGATACCTCCGGCCTTGTTTCCCGGCGACGGATTTTCACCTACAGGCTCGCCGTGTGAAAGGAAGTATTCCTTGAAGTCGTTGATCAGATGAACGGTCTTGTCGAACAGTTCCGGAGTCTTGCAACGGTTCATCAGGATGGTTTCAGCACCGAACATTTCCGGAACCTCTGTCAATACGGAAGTTCCTCCCTGAGCAATCAGGAAGTCGGAGAACATACCCAGCAACGGGTTGGCGGTAATACCGGAGAAACCGTCCGAACCGCCGCACTTCAAACCTACACGGAGTTCCGACAACGGGATATCGGTACGCACATCCTGCTTGCACTTCGCGTACAGGTCGCGCAGAATCTTCATACCTTCCTCAAATTCGTCGTCCACTTTTTGAGCCACCATGAACTTGATACGGTCTTCATCGTATTCGCCGATAAATTCGCGGAAGATGTCCGGCTGGTTGTTCTCGCAACCCAAACCTACCACCAATACGGCACCTGCATTCGGGTGCAGCACCATATCGCGCAGAATCTTCTTTGTATTTTCGTGGTCATCGCCCAACTGCGAGCAGCCGTAGTTGTGCGGGAAAGCCATGATGGCATCCACGCCTTCTTCTTTGGTTTCACGGCGGAGTGCATCGGCCAACTGGTTGACGATACCGTTTACGCAACCTACGGTAGGAATGATCCAGATTTCGTTACGGATACCTACATCACCGTTTTTGCGACGGTATCCTTTGAATGTAAGATCTTTATGTGGGATATCCAGCTTTACTTCCACCGGATTGTAGGTATACTCCAGCAGGCCGGCCAGATTGGTTTTGATTTCTTTTTCACATATCCAGCTACCCATAGGTACATCCTTGATGGCATGACCGATCGGATAACCGTACTTGATGATGTTTTCCCCTTCCTTAAAGTCCTTCAGTGTTACCTTATGACCGGCAGGAACGTCTGTTTTCAAGGTAATTTCCTCTCCGTCCACGTTGATGGTTTCTCCCGCAGAGAGGGCAGAGATTGCGACGGCAACATTGTCCGCCGGGTTAATTTTCAGATAAGTTTTTTCCATAAGTTATATGTTAGTTATTATTGCTATGTGCATCCAGGTAAAAGTCTATGTTTTCTATGGAAAGCAAGGTAATCGGCATATAGTTGCACTCCTTCACCGTTTTCTTCAGGATAAGGTGGTTGCAAAGGCTCTCCACGCTGTTATATCCCTGTTGGGTAGGCTGTTGCGCAATGATGAAATCGATCAGTCCTTCCTTCAGGCAAGTCACGTTTCTCCGGAGCAGGTCGTAGCCCATCAGGTGGAAATCGTGCCGTCCTTGTCGGAGCATATACTCGCCGATGATATAAGCTTTCGAATTGAATGTGATGCCACATTTCACATCCGGATGCTCCTTGAAGAATTTGTCCAGGATCTTTTCATCCTCACCCGGTTTTTTGGCATACAGGTTCAGGTCCCACATCCGTAAATGTGGATAGTGCTCTTTCATATACGCATAAAAGCCCTCCTCGCGGCGCAGCTGTTGGTTCGAACCCAGACGGCCTTCATTGATCTGTCTGAAAATCACCAGCTCGTTTTCGTTCTTCAACAGCAGCTTCATCATGTGTGCGGCGAAATAGCCGCTGTGCTTGGCGTTCTGTCCGTAGAAACTGAGCGGTTTCAGTCTCGCTATGTTCGAATCGATAAATACGAAAGGAATCTCGTCCTTCTTCAGCTGGTTTGTAACCTGCTCAGTCTCCGATTCGATGGTAGGAGAGATGATATAGCCGTCGGGATTGTATGAATTCAATCTTCTGCTTGCCTCGACGAACGAACCGAACTCATACTGGTCGTAATATTCGGTTACCAACGAAATCTGGAAATCGGAAAATACCTTCCTTGCCTGCCACATGCCATTCTCCACGTCGTCCCAATAATCTCCTTCATTATGCATGGGAAGTAGGCAGGCAAAAGTATATTTCTTGTTCGATGCCAGAGCGCTGGCATACATGTTCGGTTGGTAATCAAGCTGCTTCAGGATTTCCTCCACCTTCTTCCGGCTTGATTCCGACACACCCGAGCGTCCGTGCAGAACACGGTCGACAGTACCTACCGATACTCCTGCAAGTTCCGCTATATCTTTGATTCGCACTCTTTCTGTCTGTTTCATAAACTCCTTGTTTAGGCCTTTTTATATGCCTTGATTAATAACTACCGTATAATCTAACTCGTGTTTGAAATTTTTTCGATACAAATATATAACTTTTTTTGGTATTTCAAAAATAAATTGTACCTTTGTGTGCGTACACAAAATGCATATACATATTATATATAGTAATATGCTTCCTAGTGGAACATTTAATCAAACTTATTATAAATAGTATAAAAAACACAATCTACAATGGGAAAAATTGTTACTTTAGGCGAAATCATGTTGAGACTGTCTACACCGGGAAACACTCGTTTTGTTCAGTCGGATAATTTTGATGTTGTTTATGGTGGTGGTGAAGCAAATGTTGCAGTAAGCTGCGCCAATTATGGTCATGATGCATATTTCGTAACAAAATTGCCGAAGCATGAAATCGGTCAGTCTGCAGTGAACGCATTGCGTAAATATGGTGTAAAGACAGATTTTATTGCTCGTGGCGGCGACCGTGTAGGTATCTATTATCTCGAAACCGGTGCTTCTATGCGTCCTAGCAAGGTTATCTACGACCGCGCTCATTCTGCTATCGCAGAAGCCGATCCATCTGATTTCGATTTCGACGCTATCATGGAAGGTGCCGACTGGTTCCACTGGTCAGGTATTACTCCTGCTATCTCTGACAAGGCTGCCGAACTGACTAAGCTGGCTTGTGAAGCTGCTAAACGTCACGGCGTAACCGTATCTGTTGACCTTAACTTCCGTAAGAAACTTTGGACCAAGGAAAAAGCTCAGTCTATCATGCGTCCGTTGATGCAGTACGTAGATGTATGTATCGGTAACGAAGAAGATGCCGAACTTTGTCTGGGCTTCAAGCCGGATGCTGATGTAGAAGGCGGTAAGACCGATGCTGAAGGCTACAAGGGTATCTTCACTGCAATGGCCAAGGAATTCGGATTCAAGTATGTTATCTCTACTTTGCGTGAATCATTCTCTGCAACCCACAACGGTTGGAAGGCAATGATCTACAACGGCGAAGAATTCTATACTTCAAAGCGTTACGATATCAACCCGATCATCGACCGTGTAGGTGGTGGTGACTCATTCTCAGGTGGTATCATCCACGGTTTGCTGACTAAGCCTAACCAGGGTGAAGCTTTGGAATTTGCAGTAGCCGCTTCTGCTTTGAAGCACACTATCAACGGCGACTTCAACCTGGTATCAGTAGAAGAAGTTGAAGCTTTGGCAGGTGGCGACGCTAGCGGTCGTGTACAGAGATAATTAATCAGTTGGAAGGTTATAAAAAATAGTTTGAAATAAAATGGCAAAATTCGATAAGATTGCAGTGTTGAACAAGATTGGTTCAACCGGTATGGTTCCTGTATTCTACCACAAGGATGCAGAAGTTGCAAAGAAAGTCGTTAAGGCTTGCTACGACGGTGGTGTACGTGCATTCGAATTCACAAACCGTGGCGATTTTGCTCACGAAGTATTTGCTGAAGTAGTGAAGTACGCAGCAAAGGAATGTCCTGAAATGGCAATGGGTGTAGGTTCTGTAGTCGATCCTGCTACAGCTGCATTGTACATCCAGTTGGGTGCCAACTTCGTAGTTGGTCCGTTGTTCAACCCTGAAATTGCAAAGGTTTGCAACCGTCGTCTGGTTGCCTACACTCCGGGTTGCGGAAGCGTATCCGAAGTAGGTTTCGCTCAGGAACTGGGATGCGATCTTTGTAAGATCTTCCCGGGCGACGTACTCGGCCCGAAATTGGTTAAGGGTATGTTGGCTCCGATGCCTTGGTCTAAGCTGATGGTTACCGGCGGTGTAGAACCGACTCAGGAAAACCTTACATCATGGATCAAAGCAGGTGTATTCTGCGTAGGTATGGGTTCTAAGCTGTTCCCGAAAGACAAGGTTGCAGCCGAAGACTGGGCATACGTAACAGAAAAGTGTAAGGAAGCTCTGGCATACATTGCCGAAGCTCGCAAATAATATCGGAACGAGAGTTCATTTTGTTTAAAGGTGTATAAAGTGAAAAGCGCCGGACACGTGGTGACACGTATTCCGGCGCTTGTTTATTTTATAGGGTGTCCAGTTTAACGTTCCCAATTTAGCCTACATTTTTAAGCTGTTTGGTACGTTCTGTAACCCAGTTTAT
>CALUKX010000023.1 GCA_944321335.1 uncultured Phocaeicola sp.
GAAATCATACTCTATGAAAAATGAGACACCTATGATTATATAATGAAAAAGAGGATGCATCATTTTGACACATCCTCCTCATTTTTTATCCTATCAGGAGATAACCGACCAATTGACATTCTTTTTGCGGAGTTCCTTCAGCTGCAGCCAGACAACGGCATTTTCGGGATTCTCACCGTTTGGGTCGGCATCCAACAGTTTTTCAGCTATCTCACGGACATATTGCAACAATTGTCCGTCGCGGGCAATATCAGCAATCTTCAAATCGAAGGCTACCCCGCTTTGCTGCGTACCTTCCAGATCGCCCGGACCACGAAGCTTCAGGTCAGCCTCAGCAATTTCGAAACCGTCGTTGGTCTGCACCATGATTTCAATCCGCTTACGCGTTTCTTCCGTAAGTTTATAGCCTGTAACCAGAATACAATACGACTGGTCGGCACCACGTCCGACACGTCCCCTCAGCTGATGCAACTGTGACAGTCCGAAACGTTCGGCATTCTCGATTACCATAACCGAAGCGTTAGGCACATTCACACCCACTTCGATAACGGTTGTTGCCACCATTATCTGTGTTTCATTGGCCAGGAAACGCTGCATTTCTGCGTCCTTTTCGGACGGTTTCATCTTTCCATGGACCTTGCTGACCTTATATTCAGGAAAAGCCTCGCAAATATGCATGTATCCTTCTTCCAGATTCTTGATATCCATCTTCTCGCTTTCCTGTATCAACGGATATACAATATACACCTGACGACCTTCCTGTATCTGTTTCCGCATGAAGGCATACATGGAAGCACGACGGTTATCGAACTGATGGACTGTCCGAATCGGCTTTCTGCCGGGAGGAAGTTCATCGATAACGGAAACATCCAAATCACCATACAAAGTCATGGCCAACGTACGAGGAATCGGGGTTGCCGTCATGACCAACACATGGGGAGGGTTAACATTCTTCGCCCACAACTTGGCACGTTGCGCCACACCGAAACGATGCTGTTCGTCGATAACCACCAATCCCAACGCCGAAAAGTTGACCGTATCTTCTATGACCGCATGAGTCCCGATAAGGATATGCACATCCCCTGTCAGCAAATCCTGCAAGATTTTCTCCCTGCGTTTGCCTTTGATTGTTCCAGTAAGCAATTCCACCCGCACATCCATACCTTGCAGGAAACGGGTTATCGTTTCGTAATGCTGCGTGGCCAATATTTCGGTCGGCGCCATCATACAAGCCTGATAACCATTGTCCAAAGCAATCAACATCGTCATCAGAGCCACCAATGTTTTACCGCTGCCGACATCACCTTGCAGCAAACGGTTCATCTGCCTTCCGCTGCCCATATCACGGCGCATCTCCTTGATGACACGCTTCTGGGCTCCGGTAAGCTGGAACGGAAGATTCTGCGAATAGAATGTATTGAAGATTTCACCTACACGACCGAAAACCAAGCCGCGGAACTTGTTCCTTCTTTCCTTTGTATATCGAAGGATATTCAGCTGGATGTAAAAGAGTTCCTCAAACTTCAGCCTATATTGCGCTTTCCGCAATAACTCGGGATTCTGAGGGAAATGAATATTATACAAGGCATCGGTGAGTGACATCAGGTTATGTTCCGACACCAGTTTCGGACTCAAGGTTTCATCGAATACCCCATTCTGCAAGGAGATGAAAAGATTCTTCATCAGCTTTTCCAACGCATGCGAATTAAGGTTGGTGCGTTTCATCTTCTCTGTCGTATTGTAGAATGGTTGGAGTCCCATCGAAGAAAGGGTAAGTTCGTTGGCCGGATCGATATCCGGATGAGCGATATTGATTCTTCCGTTAAAGACTGTAGGCTTTCCGAATACGATATATTCCTCATTTGCCTTGTAGCGTCCCATAATGTATTTGAGTCCCTGGAACCACACCAGATCCACCACCCCCGTCCCATCGGAGAAATGGCCGACAAGACGACGCTGACGGCCTTCACCTTGGGTTTCAAAGCTCAATACCCGACCTCTCAACTGGATATAAGGCATATTCCCGTCTATTTCATGGATATAATACAAACGGCTGCGGTCGACATATTTGTAAGGGAAATAATACAGCAAGTCCTTGAAGGAATAGATATTCAATTCCTTGTTCAAGACCGCCGCACGTTGCGGCCCCACCCCTTGTAAGAACTTTATATCACGTGTAGATAAATCGAACATGCCAACTCAGATGTTTACAACAAAGCTTCGGCAATCTTCAGATCGAACGGAGTAGTCAGCTTGATATTCTCCCGATTGCCTTTCACTAGAAAGACACGATGTCCCAAAGCCTCAACCACCGAAGCATCATCGGTAAACGAAGGGACATATTCCTGCGCATAAGCACGCTTGAGCAAGGAAACGCTAAAGACCTGAGGAGTTTGAACCAACTTGTATCGGTCGCGCGAAACGGTTTCACTACTATCTCCATCGAGTAGATGACGAACAGTCTCCACTATATCAATGACCGGAATTACCGCCAGTTTATCTTTTGCCGTATCATAACATGCCGCAATCACTTCCTTGGACACGAACGGACGGACACCGTCGTGCACCCCGACCAAGCCATCAGTCTCCACTAAAGCCAATCCGTTCTTCACAGAATGGAAACGGGTTTCTCCACCATCGGCTATCCGATACGGGAGATTGAATCCATACTGCACACAAAGATTCTTCCAGTAGCCTTGTTGGGCTACCGGAAGAACCAATATAATCTTAATATCATTGTCGTAAGCGTAAAAAGCCTCCAGGGTACGCATCAGCACCGGTTTCCCTTTGACAGGAATAAACTGTTTGGGGATATCCCCTCCCATACGGAGTCCCTTTCCGCCTGCAACGATAACAATATACTTATCCATCAGGCAAGCAACATTCCTTTCTTCACTTCCAAAGCCTTATCGGCTCCTGCCAACTTTTCGAGGAGAGTAAATGCAAATTCAGGAGCTGCACCCGGACCTTTTCCTAAGATAAAGTTATCGGAAACCTCCACCATGTTGCCTGTATATTCAGCACCTTCCAGATACTTGTCGAAACCTGGATAGCAAGTTGCCTTCTTGCCTTTCAGCAAACCTCTTCTACCATAAACCAGCGGAGCGGCACAAATGGCAGCCAATGGTTTCTTGGCAGCTGCAAAACTCATGATCAGTCTATCGAGACCGGCATGTGCATCCAAGTTTGTTGTACCAGGAAGGCCACCCGGCAATACTACCATTTCCACATCTTCTTCCTTCAAGTCTTCGAACAACACATCGGCCACTACAGGAACTTGATGAGCGCTGACAACAGTCTTGTTGCCTGTTACAGACACGGTCTTGACGTTCAAACCGCCACGACGCAGAACATCCAACGGGAACATGGCTTCCATTTCTTCGAAACCTTCAGCCAAAAAGATACAAATTGCTTTCATAATGATTCAATATTTAGGTTAATATGACAACCGACAAAGAATAAGATCCTTCCGGTTGCCGGCAAATATTTAACAAACCTTATTTCAATCTGAAATAATAAGTGATGGTACCAGTCTGGTTGTCCACTCCACTTATCGTATTGAAACGGGCCTTGGCTGCCGCTTCCAATGCCGCTTCACGCAAAGCCGGATTGACAGTATTGGTCCGCTTGTTAATGCTTGTGCGGATAACCTGGCCTGCCGGATTTACAACAATAGTAACAACCACACGCCCTTCATCCTGAACGTTATAGACAGGAGAAGGCAATCCACCCGGTCCAAGGGAACGTCCGTTCAAATCGAAAGTACCTATACCGCCTACCCCTGAAGTCTTTCCGGCACTACTGTTACCGGTCTTGCTTCCTTGAGTTCCGGAACCGGTGGTTGCAGTCCCCTTACTTCCCATCTTCGAGCCTTTCCCGAATGCGCCTGCCACTTTACTGGCTGCAGCTTGCGCTGCGGCACGTTCAGCTTCCGCACGTTTTTCTTCCTCAGACTTCTCTTTCAGCCGTTCATCCTCCTTCTTCGGTTTCACCTCATCTTTCTTGGATGAAGCGTCCTCTTTCGGATTCTCCTTTTTCACCTCAACCGACGGTTCATCATCCTGAGTTATCATCGGTTGGTCATCCGAAGCCATTTCCTCAGGCTGTGAGGCAGATTGTTCTTCCGGCAAGACATCCACATCCGTCATTGTAAAAGGATCGGAATCGCCTTGAGAAAATTCATTATCTCCAAGCATAACCGGCACACCACCCTCCTCCTGTTTTTCGGGAGGAGTAAGCGTCAAAAAGAACAGCAACAGCAATACCGCTACGTGCAGCAATACAGTTCCTACTATTCCGGCTATCTTACTATTTTTCATACATTAATTCTTGTCGGGGCGACGTGTCGCCAGCACCATCTTGAAATGATTCTCGTTCGCAATATTCAACACACGGACAATCTCGCGGTAAGGTATAGACTCATCGGCATAAAGCGCTACATACATCTCAGGCTCTTTCTGCGCACATTGCTGCAGAAAACCGGCAACCTCATCAACGTCCAAAGGCATCTCATCCTCATTGCCGAACGCTCCATAATAGTTGAGATCCTTATCAATGATTACACGCGCCATCGGCTTTGCCGATGTCTGTTGCGCCCCCTGCGGCAGAAGCACCTTAATCGCATTCGGCGAAACCATAGTCGAAGTAATCATGAAAAAGATCAGCAACAGAAAAATCAGGTCGGTCATTGACGACATGCTGAAACTGGGTGATATCTTCTGTCTTCTTTTCAGTGCCATAGCCTATTCCTTATTATCAGTCGGCTCGTTCAACAAATCCATGAAGGCAATGGTACGCGCTTCCATCTGACTCACGACCTTATCCACACGATAAACCAAGTGATTATAAGCAAACATGGTAGCGATACCCACCACAAGACCACCGACTGTAGTAATCATCGCCTCATAAATACCACTCGACAATAGAGTAATATCGATATTGTTTCCGGCATTCGACATATTCCAGAACGCACGCACCATACCCGTAACCGTACCAAGGAATCCCAACATAGGAGCACCGCTGGAAATTGTAGCCATAATCGACAAACGGTTCTCGAGTTTGGCTACTTCGATATTTCCCGTATTTTCGATAGCCGCCTGAACATCGGCAACCGGCCGTCCCATACGGGTAATACCCTTCTCGATCATACGGGCGGAAGGGGTATTGGTAATCCGGCAATAATTGATGGCCGACTTTATCTCACCACTCTTAATATAATCGCGGATACGGTCCATGAACAACGGATCATCCTTACCGGCTTTACGGATAGCCACTGCACGTTCAAAGAAAATGTAGAAAGCTACAACTGACATCAAGGCAAGGACAATCATAATCCAACCTCCTTTGCAAGCCATATCCCAAAGATTCATTTCGGGTTCACCCGAAGCAACCGGAGTCAGCATCGGATTTGCACCGGTCATAGTATCGGCAACACTTTGAGCGGCTGCCAGCAAGGTCATTGTCATCATAGTCAACGAAGGCATTTTTTATATTCTTCAATAGTTTTCTTCAATCCAAGATAAAGTGCATCACAAATCAAGGCATGACCGATTGAAACTTCATCCACCCACGGAATATTCTCATGGAAATACGCCAGATTCTCCAGGCTCAGGTCGTGACCGGCATTCAGTCCCATACCTAAATTGCGGACAATCGTTGCAGCTTCGACAAAAGGAGCGATAGCTTCTTCACGGTTCTGCGCATACTTGGACGCATACGGTTCGGTATAAAGTTCCACACGGTCGGCACCGGCCTTGGCGGCATATTCGATCATTTCAGGATCAGTACCCACAAAAATGGAGGTACGCACACCGGATTTGCCGAAAACATCCATCAGTTCACTCAAGAAAGTAAAGTGATCCTTGGTATTCCAACCGGCATTCGAGGTAATCTGATCCGGAGCATCCGGCACCAACGTTACCTGATGCGGCTTGACACGGAGCACCAGATCGACAAACTCCTTCGAAGGATAACCTTCGATATTGAATTCTGTATGTAAGATAGGACGCAAAGCCAACACATCGGCATAACGGATGTGACGTTCATCCGGACGTGGATGAACGGTAATACCTTCTGCACCGAATTTCTCACAATCTAACGCTACTTTCTCCACATCGGGATTATTTCCGCCTCGGGCATTCCGCAAGGTAGCTACCTTGTTTATATTCACACTTAATTTAGTCATATTGCATTTTATTTTTTATATCTTTGTGTCTATACTTGCAAAGTTAACAGGTTTTATCAGAAACCTAGCTATTTTGCCTAACAAAAGAATGATAAAAAACGCTACAAGATATGCAAAAGAAACTCAGATTTGCCCTATTCGGGAATACATACCAAGAACATAAATCGGCGCATGCCACCCACCTGCTGGATATATTGCGCAAGAAAGGTGCCGAAATATGTATCAGCAACGATTTCTACGACTTCTTGCAGCAACATTCCCAAGCCGATTTGAACGGTGTGGAAGTTTTCCAAGGAAACAATTTCAATGCCGACATGGTATTGAGCATCGGTGGCGACGGAACATTCCTCCGTGCCGCCAGCCGCGTTGGAAAGAAAGAGATTCCAATTCTGGGTATCAACACCGGACGTCTGGGATTTCTTGCAGACATCTCCCCCAACCAGATTGAAGAAACTTTTGATGAAATCTACGCAGGCAAATATCTGGCAGAACCTCGCCGTGTACTTCATCTCACTTGTGATAACGACCATATATTGAAGGGATATCCCTATGGATTGAATGAAATAGCCATATTGAAACGTGACAGTTCGTCCATGATAACAATCCATGCCTACATCAACAACGAATTGCTTTGTTCGTATCAGGCAGACGGGCTGGTAGTAGCTACGCCTACAGGATCAACGGCCTATTCCCTGAGTGTAGGGGGTCCGATTCTGGTTCCTCAGAGCGGCACAATCAGCCTTACGGCAGTTGCTCCACATACATTGAATGTCCGTCCGATAGTCATCCGCGACGAATGGGAAATCACATTGGACGTGGAAAGCCGCAGCCACAATTTCCTGGTTGCAGTTGACGGACGTAGCGAAACTTGCCGGGAAGGTACGCGACTCACCATCCGCCGTGCAGATTATTTTGTCCGTATCGTAAAACGCTGCCACCACACATTCTTCAACACCTTGCGCGAGAAAATGATGTGGGGAGCCGACACCCGAACAAAATAGGCATCAGCTCCCCACAAAAAACTGACCAGACGGGGGTTATTTCACCGTTTTGGTCTTTATACAGATTACATTCAAAGAATAAGCCGGTAATTCATAATCGAATTTCTCACTCACCTTCAGCTTGCTTTCAACCGGCTTGACATTCTGGTCGACAGGTTTTCCTGTCAGTACATTCAGTACCGCTTCACTTGAAGGCAGGCCCGGACAATTGACTGTTGTCTTCACAGATACCGGCAACAGATTCACCAATTTGATGATCACATCACCACTCTTGCTATCTTTTATGATAGAGGTTCCAATCCGCTTGTTTACATCCCCACGGTTATTGTCTGTAGTACGGTTGGCAGGCAGATAAGTATCTCCCGAATTCTGTCCGTAAAGCAACTGGGTATAATAACCTACAGTCGGTTTCACTTCCTGATTATTGAAATAAATCAAATCCGGACTCCATTGAGTATGGCCTTCTTTCGCCAACAACGGAGCATACGATGACATTGTTACCACATCACCGTTACGTTCTACGGCAGTCAGATACAAAGCCTCAGCCAATGCTGTCTCAACGTTATTCGGTCGGCCAGGCAGATGCGCTGCATATTCACCCAAATAAACCTTCGACTTGGTACGATCGTAAGCATCGTAGAAATTCTGATTGTTGATGAACCAACCCGGAGTATTGTAGTAATGCTCATCCACCATCGGAATATCCAGCTTGTCGGCCAATTTCCATCCTTCTTCATAATCGGTACCTTCATAGAACGGACCTACCGTACCGATAATTGTGATTTCAGGATATTTCTCACGCACTACATTATAAATCTTGGTAAAACGTTCTTCAAACACATCTGTAATCAAATCCTCATTACCGATACCGATGTATTTCAAGTTGAAAGGTTTCGGATGACCTGCCTCAGCACGCATCTTCGCCCATTTGCTGGTTTTCGGATCACCGTTGGCATATTCTATCAAATCAAGAATATCCTGAATATAGGCATCCATCTCTTCCATCGGAATACCACATTGCTGGCCGCCACTCAACAATTTTCCTTCAATATTGGCAGAGTTCTGGCAAGGAACACCGGCTGAAACAACCGGTACAGGTTCAGCACCCAGATCTTCGCAGAACTGGAAATATTCGTAATAACCCAATCCACGGGTCTGGTGATAATTCCACAAGTTACGCAACGGTTTACGAGCTTCCAGCGGACCGATAGAACCTTTCCAGTCGTAGATATTATCAATTCCGTTACCATGAGCTACACAACCGCCGGGGAAACGCATGAAACGAGGATGCAGATCGGCAATAGTCTGAGCCAAATCCTTGCGCAAACCGTTCTTATGGCCTTTGAACGTATTTTGTGGGAAAAGGGAAATCAAGTCCAAGTGATAGGTTCCGGCATTCTGCGGAGCGACCACCAGTTCAGCGGCTCGTACATCGGCTGTAGCTGTTATCACACCCGAAACTTTCTTCCATTGAGTAGAAGACACTTTCACAGACGTCTGACCGACCGTCTTTCCATCCTGATCAACCAGCAACACATCGACCTTGCCGCCTTTCATGCCGGCAGGCACTCTTCCAAAGAGTGAGAAATCATACTTCTCTCCTTTCTTCAGCACAATGCCATCGAAACCCGGATTTTGCAGGCGAGCTCCAGGAGTCTGAACCTCGAATACAGCATAATGGGAATTATTGGCATGAATCGGGTCTTCAGTAGCGATAGAGAACTTGCCTCCTTCTCCCTTCACGCTCCAAGCATAATCCGACGTGAAACCTTGCGGAGCACCATCCGACGGGCTGTACTCAAAATCACGGTTCTGTACCAATTCTGCATACAAACCGCCATCGGCACCGTAATTGATATCTTCGAAGAAAACACCGATCAGTTTGTCGCTGATAGGACGAGCCTCATCAGGAAGGACATCCAATTGCATTGTCACATCCTTCAGTCCGTTGAAACGATGTTCATCCTGAGCTGTACATTCAGCTTCCACCAAAGCCTTGTTGGCACGATATCCGGCAAACTTCACCATCTTATCAACTTCGCTCCAACCTACTTTCTGCATATAACCATTCTGCAACGTACCATCGATCAAAACCGAAGCTTCTTTTTCGGCAGCAGATGACTTAAAATCGGGAGCTGCATGAATACCTTCCTTGCATCCATTCAAGAAATAACTCTGACGAGTCCAGGCCAACAAATCGGAAGAAGCCGCATGTCCCATTTCCATTCCGTTCTCATTCAGCTGCCACACACAGTGCCACAAGCCGTCTGTTCCACGCATCAAACGGGGTTTTATCATCCGCTTTTCCGATCCCCATGCTCCATAATCACATTTCACATATCCGTAAGCATCGCCCACGCTGAACCATTGTTTGGCATCGCGGCTCCACGCAAATTTCAATCCGCTACGTCCGGCATCCTGATCTGTAGCATAAGAAAAAAGATAAACAGAATCAAGCCGGTTTACCATATCCTGTCCTTGAACAGACACCGGCAAAACAGTCAACGCCGCCCCCAAAGCAGCCACGTGTTTCCATTTCATGACATTAAAAGATTTAAGTTATGTTTTTCAAAATTATAATGGGCAAAAATACACTTATTATATGAAATAGCCTAATTTACAGAAACAAATATCTGGTTTCAAAGAATGTTTAACGACATATTCAGACTGTTTCTGCCTGAAAAGAAAAAGGCAGACGGGTATTACTTTCCTTCCGTCTGCCTTCTATTATATTATAATGAGAACGTTCTTCTATCAAAGATATTCGGGCAATTGGCTCAACTTCATACTGTTCGACCCCTTTACCAAAATATAGAAACCATCCGGCTTCCGACTCTTTAAAGCTGCAATAACCGCATTCACATCGTTGAAATGTTCATAGCTATGGACAGTTGCCGCAAATTCCGGACCCACAAGAACGACACGTTCAAACTTACATTCCTTCAGAAAATCCACCACCTTCTGATGCTCTTCACGGCTGATTTCTCCCAATTCCTTCATATCACCCAAAATCACCATCTTATGTTCCGCCTCAATCAATCGGAAATTCTGCAAGGCGGCCATCATACTGGTCGGATTAGCATTATAAGCATCGACAATCAGTTTATTGGATCCGGTTTCGACCAACTGCGAGCGATTGTTCTGAGGTACGTAGCCGGCAAGTGCATCACAAACCTGTTCGGCCGACACTCCGAAATAAGTACCGATGGTAGCTGCAGCCAAGGCATTATCGAGATTATACGAACCTATCAGATGAGTCTGTACCTGATAAGATTTTCCTCCGGAAGTCCATTCCAAAGCCAGAAACGGAGAACAGGAAACCAGCTTACCGCTAACATACAGTCCCTCGGTCTGACCATAATGTACACAATTCAAATCGTGGGCGATTCCATTCAGATACGGATTTTCATTCTGTATAAAAATGGTAGAATTTCCTTTCTCACGTAAGAAATCATAAAGTTCCCCTTTTGTCTTTATCACTCCTTCGAAAGAACCGAATCCCTGCAAGTGAGCCCTACCCACATTGGTAATGATACCATAATCAGGTTCGGCTATATGTACCAAAGCCTTTATCTCTCCCGGATGATTGGCTCCCATCTCGACAACAGCAATTTCATGCTCCTTAGTCAGCCGCAACAAAGTCAGAGGCACACCGATGTGATTATTGAGATTTCCCTGTGTATATAGTACATTGTATTTCTGTTTCAGGACCGTCGATATCAGCTCCTTCGTAGTAGTCTTGCCGTTCGTTCCCGTAACACCGATAATCTTCGTGCCCAACTGACGGCGATGATAGTTGGCAAGCTGCTGCAATGTCTTCAGACAATCATCCACCAGAAAGATATTCTCCCCGGCATATTCCTTTTCATCGACAACCGCATAACGGCAACCTTTTCCCAAAGCCTGTGCGGCAAACGTGTTACCATTGAATGACTCACCTTTCAAGGCGATGAACATGGAACCCTCCGGACAATTACGACTGTCGGTCGTAACCGTACCACATTCAAGGAATCGTCTATATAATTCAGCTATTTCCATCTCTGCAAAATTTAATGATGCACAAAGATATATGAAAAATAGTATTAAGTAACGGCAAAAAACGAATTATTGTGTGTACATTTGCATACAAAGAGGATTCTGAAACAAACATGGGAAACATTACCACGAAATTCATCAATGTCAACGGAAACCTGATGGACCTTTCCTATCCACAGGTTATGGGAATACTGAACGTTACTCCCGACTCCTTCTATGCCGGCAGCCGGAAACAGACCGAGAAGGAAATCATCGAACGTGCACGCCAGATTCTTGACGAAGGAGGCAGCATTATCGATCTGGGAGCCTATTCGTCCCGTCCCAATGCCGAAAACATTTCGGCGGAAGAAGAGATTCGACGGCTGCGCAATGCATTGAAGCTGATCCGCAAGGAATATCCGTCGGCTGTCCTTTCCATCGATACGTTCCGTGCCGATGTAGCCCGTATGTGTGTGGAAGAATATGGTGCAGACATTATCAATGACATCGCTTCGGGCGATATGGACGAGAACATGTTTCCGACCGTAGCTAAGCTTGGTGTACCATACATTATCATGCACATGCAGGGAACACCTCAAAACATGCAAAGCAATCCTCATTACGAGAATGTAACTAAAGAAGTACTCTACTATTTTTCAGAAAAGGTACAGAAACTGAAAGAACTCGGAGTGAAAGACATCATTGTCGATCCGGGATTCGGTTTCGGCAAGACACTCGAACACAACTACGAACTGCTCAACCACATGGAAGAGTTCGCCATCTTCGGACTTCCGATATTGGTCGGCGTTTCGCGCAAGTCGATGATCTACCGCCTGTTGGGAGGAGGCCCCGAAGACGCCTTGAACGGAACGAGTGTCATCAACACCATCTGTCTGCTGAAAGGTGCAGACATAGTACGGGTACACGATGTTAAAGCCGCTGTCGAGGCGGTCAAGATAGTAGCGGCCATGAAAGGCCTTAAACCAAACGAATGACCTATGCCCTTTGATTTTTCCATAATAAGCATTAAGGATATCATCGACATCCTGTTGGTGGCCTATCTGTTGTACAAGACTTACCGACTGATGAAATCGTCGGGTTCCATCAATGTGTTTACCGGAATCCTGGTATTCATCGTGATCTGGGTAATCGTTTCCCAGGTGCTTCAGATGCGGTTGCTCGGTTCCATCTTCGACAAGCTGGTAAGTGTAGGAGTCATTGCATTGATTGTCCTCTTCCAGGATGAAATCAGGCACTTCCTCCTCACCTTAGGTTCACGCCATCGAAGCAACAGCCTGTTCCGCTTTCTGAAAGGAAGTAAAAAAGGCGACGAAAACAAGGAAGAAATCATGCCGATTGTCATGGCCTGCATGAACATGAGTAAAGGAAAAGTAGGAGCACTGATTGTTATAGAAAAAGATTTCCCGTTGGATGACATTGCACGTACGGGAGATATAATCGACGCCAATATCAACCAACGGTTGATCGAGAATATATTCTTCAAGAACAGTCCGCTGCACGACGGTGCCATGGTAATCAGCCATAAACGGATCAAGGCTGCGGGATGCATCCTGCCGGTTTCGCACAACCTGAATATCCCGAAGGAACTGGGATTGCGCCATCGTGCCGCATTGGGTATCTCACAGGAAACTGACGCCATTTCCATCATCGTATCCGAAGAAACCGGAGGTATCTCCATCGCTTATCAAGGTGAGTTCTACTTACGACTCACAGCCGAAGAACTGGAACGTATGCTGACCAATGGAGTCCGCAATCAGGAAGAAAACGTTTAATTGAGCATCAGACTCATGTAAGGATGCAAGTCCTTCATGATCCAAGTTGTAAGTTCCCTTATCGTAAATACACGGAAATCCGGTCCTTCCTGGTAACCACGTTCCACCTTTCCATTACAAAGATGATAGAAACCGTTATTGGAAGGAATGGCCTCATCGTCTATCACTTCGATATATAGGTCGATATGTTTGCCTGAATCGGATTGGGCGAAAAGCTCCAGACAGGCCGGCACATCAATCAATCTAGCCATGCCCAATGGATGATCGGCATCGGAAGAAGGGACGAACAGTTCGGCTTTCTTCAATTTATATTGAGTCAGGATATGCAAAATCGCAGGAGTTTCGTCTTCGGCATCGGAAAGCAGCATTTCCTTTACGGAAAGCATGTCTTTTTGCGGGACACAGAACACCATTCCCGTAAGCAGACCGCCTTCATGGATGGTCCACAAGTCACCACCCGACAAACGTAAGTCAGCTAATACAATCTCCATATCCTCGATTGTATGCTGCACGCAGCAAGGACGTTCATTCATCTGTTCATTAAAGAACGTATAAACTTCGCTACTCACCTTTTTCAACAGATCTAACTTACTGATAAACAGATTTGTATTATAGTTATTAACAGATTGTTCATAACTGTTGATAACTTTGGTTGAATAGTTGAAACAGACCGCATAACCGGAACGGCCATAATACGCCTTCAACCACTCTTCTGCAGGAATCAGGGAAGCGACAAGCACACCCTGGTTATACATCGCACGATGTGTCTGATACAACAAACGTCGCATGATACCCCGATTCCGATAATCGGGCAAGGTACAAGCTCCGGAAATATACGACATCGGAATGTCATGTCCACAGAAAGTCATGGGATAAGGTATCATCTGCAAAGCCGCAACCACCTTTCCATCCTCTTCAATCACCTGATTGATTTCCTCCTGATAACGCATGTTGAAATAAAGGTCAACGAAGGCATCATCATCGTCAAAACAGGTTTTCCACAACCGGCGGGTCTGTTCTTTGGTATTCATCGCAATTCAACAATGTATTTTTCGAGTATCGTTTCGGGATGATATGAAAGTTTTGCCTTACGCAATCCTTCCAACCCCAAATCTTCCTCACGGTTAATATAGATATATTGTTCGGGAATATGATTGGCGAACTCGTAATTGATCATCGTATACGATCCTTCAATATCGGTATTCGCCTTCTCCACGCAAGTATCAAAAGTTTCATTGTTGATGGGAGCACCGAAAGTGAAAGCGGCAATCTCGCCGTTCACATGCAGGACACCCCCCATCAGGTCGAGCTCATTCATATGTTCCAACGCGGCGGTCATCGAACGGCGTTCGGCCTGCAACGCTTCATTCTCTGCACAATCGTTGGCTTTGCACCATAACGATTCGAGACGGAGACATTCCGGTATCAGTTCCGGAGTGAGCGGTTTGTACTCATAATCGGGATACGAAGCCTTGAACTTGTTGATATGATTCCGTTTCGGTTGGTACTTCTTTCCACGGAGTGTGGCCAAATCGGAACGCAGATAGACATAGTCGGCATAATCACGGTCAGAAGTAAAGGTAAATCGGTCGGGAAAAGCCGCTTCCAGTTCGGCACGCATATTCACACAGACGCCCAACAAACGGAAGGGAACGCCTTCGGCACGGGCATCTTCTATCAAAGCCTCGATGACCGGAGCCACATTGCCTGTACCTACCGGCATCATATACACCTGTTCACCTTCGATATAGAAACGGAACAGAAGAAAGCCGTCCATCTCCGCTATCTCGGTCTGATACAGAAACCGCCAACTATACAGATTCGTAAACGACAAGTCGCAATTGCGACGTTTGCTGCATAACGTATATTTTTGAACCCTCTCCTTATCTTCCAGTTCTATCGGTTGAAAATTAATCATACATTATATTATTATTAAAAAAGCGGTTTATATTCGTCCGAAACCATCCCGACGCAATCGCCTGTGTCTTCGGACGGATATACCCCGCCTTATCATTCTTTTCTATCTACGAAATTACAATATTAATACAATCCGAGCAAATGTAAAATGGTCGGAGTCAGCAAGGCTGTCAGGATTCCGTTCAGAGTCAGACCCAGACTGGCGTATGCTCCATACTTTCCGCTCACTTCCATCGCTCTTGAAGTTCCTACCGCATGCGAAGCCGTACCCATCGACAAACCTTGTGCAATGGGGCTGCCCACATGACCAACCTGCAGGACCTTGAATCCGCAGATGGCACCGAACAGACCAACTACAATCACTACGGCTGCAGTCAACGACGGAATACCGCCTACCGCACTGGAGACCTCCATGGCAATCGGAGTTGTCACCGATTTCGGAGCCAGCGACATGACCACTTCAGGAGAAGCACCCAATACCTTGGCAATAACAGTCACCGAAACCAGACCGACAATACATCCCGCTAATTGAGAAACAATTATCGGCATCAATTGTTTTTTGATCATGCGCAATTGTAGATACAACGGTACGCCCAAAGCCACAACCGCCGGTTTCAGCCAGAACTCTACCAAAGCACCCGCCTCGTGGTATTTCTCATACGAAATATCTGTTGCCTTCAAGAAACAGATAAGCAATGCAATCGCAATCAGAATCGGGTTCAGGATAACCCATCCGGTCTTTTTCTGTAACAATTTTGAGAAGAAAAAGAAGCCAAACGTAATGGCCAGCAAAAAGAACTCATTTTCTAAAAAATCCATACTTACGAACCAATTGGTGAACCCATCCTGTTACAACTAACACTAAAACCGTACTCACGAAGGTCGCGATGACTATCGGCCAGAATTCTGCAGTGATGATATCAAAATACAGCATCAAAGCAACTCCCGAAGGAACAAAGAAGAAACCGAGGTTAGCGACCAAGAAATCGGACAAGCCTTGCACCCAGTGCAGCTTGACCCAACCTAACTTCAAGAACAGGGTGAGCATAAGCATTCCGATGATACTCGACGGAAGCTTGATTCCCGTAAGATAAACAATCAATTCACCCAGTGCCAGACATCCGAAAAGGATAGAACATTGACGTATCATACCTATAAAAAACTAATGAAAACTAATATTAAAAACCGGATGCAAAATTACATATTCAACCTAATCAGCGCCACTTCCTCTACGCTTTTTCCTCCAAGATGTTATCGAACATAAAGTTTTTACATACTTTAATAAGAAAAATTTCGTCTAATTGCAAACTAGATATTACAAAAATACGTATTTTTGCAGTGCGATACTCTTGGGGTTGTTATCGCACACAGAGGAAATGTCTATAACATATTATTATAAATCATGGATTTAATTAGTCAAATCGTTGAACGCGCTAAAGCTAACAAACAGCGCATCGTACTTCCGGAAGGAACTGAAGAACGTACATTGAAAGCTGCCAATCAAATATTGACAGATGGTGTAGCCGACTTGATTCTGTTGGGTAACCCTGACGAAATCATGAATCTTGCTAAAGAATGGGGCCTGGGTAACATTCACAAAGCTACTATTATCGATCCAGAAAATCACCCTAAGAAAGAGGAATATGCACAGTTGTTGTGCGAACTTCGTAAGAAGAAAGGTATGACCATCGAAGAAGCACGTAAGCTTGTCTTGGATCCGTTGTATCTGGGCTGTCTGATCATCAAGGCAGGTGATGCTGACGGTCAGTTGGCCGGTGCCCGCAACACTACAGGCAACGTACTTCGTCCGGCCTTGCAGATTATCAAGACCGCTCCGGGTATCACTTGCGTATCGGGTGCCATGTTGCTGTTGACTCACGCTCCTGAATGTGGTGACAACGGTGTATTGGTAATGGGTGACGTAGCCGTAACTCCGGTTCCGGATGCAGGTCAGCTGGCACAGATCGCTATCTGTACAGCACGCACCGCAAAAGCTGTTGCAGGTTTGGATCCGCGCGTAGCCATGTTGAGCTTCTCTACAAAGGGTTCAGCTAAGCACGAAGTTGTCGACAAGGTTGTTGAAGCATTGCAGATTGCAAAAGGCATGGATCCTGACTTGAAAATCGACGGTGAACTGCAGGCAGATGCCGCTTTGGTTCCAAAGGTAGGCGAAAGCAAGGCTCCGGGTTCAAAGATTGCAGGTAAAGCAAACGTTTTGGTTGTTCCTTGCCTCGAAGTAGGTAACATCTCTTACAAGCTGGTTGAACGTCTGGGACACGCTACTGCAATCGGTCCTATCTTGCAGGGTATCGCACGTCCGGTAAACGACTTGTCACGCGGTTGCTCAATCGACGATGTTTACAAGATGATCGCTATTACAGCCAACCAGGCTATTGCTGCCAAAGCACAATAAACCAACCCTAATCATATACAGAATTGTCATCCGCCGATTTCTCAGCGGATGGCATCTGTTTTTTAAACGTACATTAAAAACCAATTTATCAGAATATGAAAATCTTAGTACTCAACTGCGGTAGTTCATCCATCAAATACAAATTGTTTGAAATGACTACTAAGGAAGTTCTCGCTCAGGGTGGTATCGAAAAGATCGGTCTGCCAGGTTCTTTCCTGAAACTGACTTTGCCAAACGGCGAGAAGAAAATCATTGAAAAGGACGTTCCGGAACACACTACAGGTGTACAGTTTATCTTCGATACACTGACAAATGCAGAATACGGAGCAGTGAAAGACTTGCACGAAATCAACGCTGTAGGACACCGCGTACTGCACGGAGGAACAAAATTCAGTGGTTCTGTACTGATTGACCAGGCTGTTATCGATGCGGTAGAAGAATGTTGCGACCTCGGCCCGTTGCACAACCCGGCTAACCTGAAAGGTATCTATGCCGTTCAGAAGCTGTTGCCTGAAGTACCTCAGGTAGCTGTATTCGATACCGCTTTCCACCAGACTATGCCGGATTATGCATATCTTTATGCTATCCCTTACAAATATTTCGAAAAGTACGGAATCCGTCGTTACGGTTTCCACGGAACCTCTCACCGCTACGTTTCAAAGCGTGTCTGCGAATTCCTGAACATTCCGCAACAGGGCTCACGTATCATTACCTGCCACATCGGTAACGGTGGTTCTATCGCTGCAGTAAAGGACGGCAAGTGTATTGATACTTCAATGGGTCTGACTCCGTTGGAAGGTTTGATGATGGGTACACGTTCGGGAGATATCGATGGTGGTGCCATCACCTACATCATGAAGAAGGAAAACCTGACTCCGGACGAAATGTCTACACTGTTGAACAAGAAGAGCGGTGTATTGGGTATCTTTGAAAAATCAAGTGATATGCGTGAACTGGAAGATGCAGTAGCCAGAGGTGAAGAACGCGCTATCCTGACAGAAAACATGTATTTCTACCGCATCACCAAGTACATCGGTGCTTATGCAGCAGCCATGGGCGGTGTTGATGTCATCCTGTTTACAGGTGGTGTCGGTGAAAACCAGGCTACAGCTCGTGCCGGTGTCTGCAAGACCTTGGGATTCCTTGGCGTCAAGATTGATGCAGAAAAGAACAAGGTACGCGGTAAGGAAGCAATCATCTCTACAGACGACTCTAAGGTGAAGGTTGTAGTAATCCCGACCGACGAAGAGCTGATGATTGCATCAGATACAATGGACATCGTAAGTAATCTGAAGAAATAAGATTATTTAAATAGATTAAAAATGAGGATATTCCTTGTAAGTTTTCTTATCTTTGGGCAACGAAAACCAAAGGGGAGAGGACTTATGAGGAATATTTCTTTATCCCCCGACTAAACTTGATAGAACACAAATTATGAAAAAGAAAATTGTAACCTTCGGCGAGATTATGCTCCGTCTCAGCACTCCCGACAATCTACGCATCCAGCAAAGCCGTGATTTTTTGGTCAACTACGGAGGAAGCGAAGCGAATGTTGCCATTTCCATCGCCAACTTCGGTGGTGAAGTCGACTATATTACCCGCCTGCCGGATAATGCACTTGCAGAAACCTGCATCTCGGAGCTTCGTTCGCACAACATCGGAACAAGCCATATCCTGATAGGCGGACGACGTCTGGGCACTTATTTCATGGAAAAAGCCGCTGCTATGCGTAACTCAAAAGTCATCTACGACCGTGAGTTTTCCGCCTTCTCTGAACTGAAACCGGGTATGATCAACTGGCATGAGATTTTCAAGGATGCCGCCATCTTCCATTGGTCGGGTATCGATGCAGCCCTAACCCCAGGTTTGGCCGATGTCTGCAAGGAAGCAATCGGTGTTGCAAAGGAAATGGGCCTGATGGTTTCGTACGATATCAACTACCGCAAGAATCTGTGGAACTACGGCAAGACCGCACAGGAAGTGCTTCGCCCGCTGATGGTTTACAGCGATATCATGTTCGGTAGCGAAGGTGAATACAACCTGTTGATGGGACTGAAAGGTCCGGGATTCAAAGCTACAAAAGCTAATGAGCCATACGATGTCAAGGCTTACGAACAGTTCTGCAAGGACATCAAAGCACAGGTTCCGGAGTGCAAATACATCTATATTGCACTGCGTAATGTAATGAGTACCGAACATCATACGTTTGCCGGCGTACTCTATTCGAACGATTCACTGAAATACAGCCGTGTATTCGATATCGTCAATGTTGTGGATTGTGTAGGTGTAGGCGATGCATTCTGCGGAGGTCTGTTGTACGCTCATCATGCATACGACAACGACCAGAAGCGCGTAGATTTCGCTACCGCTGCAGCAGTACTGAAGAACACCATTGTAGGCGACAGCAACATGGTCAAAAAATCGGAAGTGGAAAGTCTGTTGGCACAACAGGAAGCCGGCGAACTGGCAAGATAATTTCCATCTCAAATAAAAAAAGTGTGTCAGAATTTTCATGGGTATATGATTATTCTGACACACTTTCTTTTATTCGGATTCTACCGATTATCCGGCAGAAGTCTCTCCTTCGATATATTGCTCGAGGAACATGTTCTCACCATCGAATACCGCATAGGAGAATTCGGTAATCCAATCGCCCAGAATCATCATCCGGGCACTTCGGCTCAGCATCAGGTCGAGCATGATATGACGATGTCCGTAGATGAAATAATTGATGTTGGGATGTGTACTCAGATATTCTTTGGTGAACAATACCAACGGTTCCTTGTCCTCTCCCATATATTCCGGCTCACGACCGTCCTTCCGTTTCAGTCGGCTGTGTTTCGCCCATTCCAATCCAAGCTCGACACTCCATCTCGGATGCAAGGCCGAAAACAGGGTTTGCAAAGTCTTGCTATGGAACATCGCACGCAGGAACTTGAACTTACGGTCGTCATCGCCCAGTCCGTCGCCGTGCGCCAGAAAGAATTCCTTCCCGTAAATCTCACAGGTAATCGGTTCGCGGTGCAAGATTACTCCACACTCCTTTTCCAGATAATCCCCGCACCAGATATCATGGTTGCCGATGAAGAAATGCACCTCCACCCCCATATCCGAGAGTTCCGATATCTTACCGAGGAAACGGGTATAGCCTTTCGGCACGACCAACTTGAACTCATACCAGAAATCGAACATGTCACCCAACAGATAAATGGCTGCAGCCCTATGCTTGATACTGTCGAGGAAATTCACCAGACGGCGTTCCTGAGTACGGCGATGCTCTATGGCACGCGAACCAAGGTGTGCATCCGACAGGAAATATACATTCTTCATCTCATCCATAGCTATTCTTATTTATAGGAAACCCAATTCGAGCTTTGCCTCTTCGGTCATCATATCCTTGTCCCATTCCGGTTCGAACA
This sequence comes from uncultured Phocaeicola sp., assembly GCA_944321335.1. Classification (GTDB taxonomy): domain Bacteria; phylum Bacteroidota; class Bacteroidia; order Bacteroidales; family Bacteroidaceae; genus Phocaeicola. The sequence goes on from CALUKX010000023.1 coordinate 20,742, forward strand.
CCAGATTAATCTGTGCCCCTTTGATTCCGTCGATGGATTCAATCTTCTGACGCACATCCTCCATGATGAAATCGGCCGCCGGACAATTGGGGGCAGTCAGTGTCATATCGATCGATACTTCACCGTCGTCCTGAAGGTCGATCTTATAGATCAAGCCCAAATCATATACATTCACAGGAATTTCCGGATCGTACACCGTTTTCAGCATATCGACTATTCTCTCCTCTATTTTCAACTTCGTTTCGTTATCCATAAATCCTTGTATTAGTTCGTTTATGCAAATGTAATAAAAAAATAGAATAACAGAAACAGAGTCAGATTCTTCCCTCATCCGAATAACTATAATATGCACCGTCGGTAATGATGATATGGTCGAGCATACGGATATTCATCGTATCGGCAGCCTGATGCAGGGCTTCAGTCAGCCTGTCGTCATCACGGCTCGGAGCGATGTTGCCCGACGGATGATTGTGACAAAGAATGATGGATACGGCCCGTTTCAGGATTGCTTCCCTGAGAATGCAGCGGACATCGACCTGTGTGGAAGCCAATCCGCCCGAACTGATCTTCACCCGATCAATCACCTTCGACGATTGGTTGAGCAGCAGTATCCAACATTCCTCCACCGGAAGATCGCACATGACAGGATAAAACAATTCATAGATGTCTTTCGAATAACGGATATTTTTCCGTGTGATGGGTTCTCCTTCCGTCCGTCTTTTGCCCAATTCCATTGCAGCCAACACCTTGACAGCTTTGGCCGGACCAATACCTTTATACTGGCAGAGTTCCTCAAATCCTGCCTTACCCAATGCAGAAAGATTGTTCCGATAGCCTTCCAACACTTTCCGCATCAGCTCTATCGCCGAATCTTCGGCCGTTCCCGAACCTATCAGGATAGCCAACAGCTCGGCGTTGCTCAATGCCGAAGCTCCCTGCATCATCATCCGTTCACGCGGGCGGTCTTCTTTCGCCCATTGATTGATCGATAACTTATTTGCCATGTCTTTCCGTTTACGACCGGCAAGCTACCGGTCGGGTTATTCGTAAAAATTCTTTTCGAAAGCGGAATAGGAACCTTTACCCAGCACACAGCGTTTCCACCAGGCAGCCAGGAACCCCGTTCCATACCCCGTCAACTGTATAAACGCTGCAATTACGGAAAGTATACCGATATACGGATTTTTATTTTGAATGGAAGAATCGAGAAAGATAATCACGGCAAACAGAGCCAGCAGCAACAAGCTCCACGGACAGATAATGGCACACAGCAAGACCAGCACCACTCCCACAGTAAAGACCGCCGGAAGCATGTGCACCAGTTTCAACGATTCAGGATACTTCTTGTACAGGTTGATACGGGCGATTCCCGAGTTATGAACTTGCTTGAAGAATTTCTTCAGATCGGTACGGCGTTTGTGCCATACCCATGCCTCCGGGAACAGACGGCAACGGTATCCTCCTTTGAAGATACGGATACTGAAATCGATATCCTCACCGAAACGCATCTTCGAGAAACCGCCCAATGCCTTATATACATCGGCTTTCACTCCCATATTGAAACTGCGTGGATAGAACTTGTCCATCTTCTTTTTCCCGCCACGGATGCCTCCTGTGGTAAAGAACGAAGTCATGGCATAATTGATGGCTTTCTGCACCGGGGTAAACGAATCGTGTGCACGGTCGGGACCGCCGAATGCATCTGCAGGCTCACGTTGCAGTTCGGCTTCCACGGCAGCCAGATAGCCGGGAGGGATAACACAATCGGAATCCAGGATCAACAGATATTCCCCTTTGCTCCGTTCAGCCCCATAGTTACGGGTCTGTCCCGGACCGGAATTGGGCTTGTTGTAGTAATGTACATCGAGTTTGTCGAGGTATTTTTTCACCACATCTTCACAAGGGATGGACGATCCGTCCTCCACCACAACCACCTCAAAGTCCTTCAAGGTCTGGCCGGTCAGGCTTTCCAACAACTCGTCCACCTCATCGGGACGGTTAAACACCGGAATGATAAAAGAATATCGCATAGCTGTTCGTTCTGTTTCCACCGACAAATATAAATCATTCTTCCGTATTTATTTCTATCAAGCTGCTGTAGAATTTTGTTATCTTTCTAAATATATTTTATATCCTTGCTACGGAAACCGTATAGTTTCCGAACGAGAACCGTACGGTTTCCGGTCGGAGAACATAAAATATAAAAGGATAAAATAAAAAACGCAAACCGTCAAGGAAAGATTTTCCTCCAATCGGTTTGCGTTTTCTGCAATATGTTTCCCTTCCGCCGAAAAGCATCAGGAAAGAATCATCAAATCAATCAAGCCTTAACACGACCTACGTAAGAACCGTCGCGAGTATCAACTTCGATGATTTCATCCTGGTTGATGAACAACGGAACACGTACAGTAGCACCAGTTTCTACAGTTGCAGGCTTAGTAGCGTTTGTAGCAGTATCACCCTTCAATCCCGGTTCTGTGTAAGTAACCTTCAGCTGAACCTTAACCGGCAATTCAGCGAACAGGATAGTTTCAGTAGAAGCGTCAGATACAACTTCAACAATCATTTCTTCCTTCAGGAAGTCAACACCTTCAATCAGATCGTGAGCGATAGGCACCTGTTCGAAAGTTTCCTGGTTCATGAAGATATAATCTTCACCTTCTTTATACAGATACTGGTAAGGACGACGTTCTACACGTACATCTTCCAGCTTTTCACCGATATTGAAACGGCGTTCCAAAACATAACCGTCAACAACGTCTTTCAGTTTGGTACGCATGAAAGTGTTACCCTTACCCGGCTTTACATGCAGGAAGTCGATACAGAAATACAATTTGCCGTCCATACGGATAGCTGTTCCGATCTTAATGTCTTGAGCATTAATCATAACTAAATTCTTTATTTATTATGTAATTATTAGATTATTCGATTCGAATTCGACTGCAAAATTAATTGAAATCACGAAAAAACGCAAAAAGATTTGTCTAAAAATGACTTAGCATTTGGTTTATTTGAAAAAAGTCACTAATTTTGCAGCCCGAACGCATAGAATAATAACATAAATAAGTATATACAAAAATGAAAAGAACTTACCAACCCTCTAACAGAAAGAGAAGAAACAAACACGGTTTCCGCGAAAGAATGGCAACTGCAAACGGTCGCCGAGTATTGGCTGCACGTCGTGCCAAAGGTCGTAAAAAATTGACAGTATCTGACGAATACAACGGTGTGAAAGCATAACCGTGCGTTGGAAATAAGATTTAAGAAAGCCGCAAAACACATCAACCTGTGTTTTGCGGCTTTTCTTTTCTAGAAGTGCCGCTTTTGGATATTTATATCTGAAAAAATTGTATCTTTGCCAAAACTATATACATATTTAATATGGTAACCTTTAAAGAATTCTTTTCATTCAAGAATAACCGTTTCTTCTGGCTCAATCTCATCGCGATGATTGTAGTCCTTTTGGCCGTTTCAACCGGCACGCTTTTCTGGCTCGACCACTATACACATCACGGCGAATCGTATGTGGTACCCAATGTGAAGGACAAGACCTTTACACAGGCCGAAGAGATTCTGAGCAAGAATCACATGAAAGCAGTAATAGTCGATTCAAGTTATGTGAAAGGAATGCCGGCCAATATCATACTCGACCAGACACCGGCCGGCGGAATGCGCGTTAAGGAAGGACGTACCATCTATCTGACCATCAATACCGACAAGGTGCCTTTGGTCAAGATTCCAGATATCATCGACAACACTTCCGCCCGTCAGGCCGAAGCCAAGCTGAAGGCGATGGGATTCCACCTTACAGAACCAGAATATGTTTCCGGCGAACAGGAATGGGTGTATGGCATCAAATACCGCGGACGTAGCCTGTCGGCCGGCGACAAGGTGCCGCACGAATCGTTGCTCACACTCTGTATCGGCAACTCCCCGATGGGAGACTCGTTTGCAGATTCTATCAGCAATGCAAATACAAAAAACATCCCTCAAACCGGATCACAAGGCAACGACGACAACAGCGCTCCCAAAGTCGATGATTCCTGGTTTTAATTGCAACAACACATCAACAATCAACTTTATAGAATGGCAGAAGAGTATATAGACGACGAACTGGATGATTCATTGGACGATATAGAGCCGGTGGATCAGACGCCCGAGCTGTATGAACACTTCCGAGTAGTTGTCGACAAAGGTCAGGCACCGGTGCGTATCGACAAGTATCTGTTCGAACGTATCGTAAATGCATCCCGCAACCGTATCCAGACTGCGGCCGATGCAGGATTTGTCATGGCCAACGGCAAGCCTGTAAAAAGCAGCTACAAGGTAAAGCCTCTTGATGTGCTGACGGTCATGATGGACCGCCCACGCTACGAAAACGACATCATCCCCGAAGATATCCCACTCGATGTAGTATATGAAGACGATGACCTGATGGTAATCAACAAGCCGGCAGGACTGGTGGTTCATCCGGGTTGCGGAAATTATCACGGGACATTGGTCAACGCCATCGCCTGGCATCTGCGCGATGTACCGACATACAATCCGAACGACCCGCAGGTGGGTTTGGTACACCGTATCGACAAGGACACTTCCGGTCTGTTGGTTATCGCCAAGACTCCCGATGCCAAGACCAATCTGGGTATGCAGTTCTACAACAAGACCACCAAGCGCGAATACAATGCTTTGGTATGGGGTATCATCGATGAAGACGAAGGTACCATCACCGGCAACATCGGACGAAACCCGAAAGACCGTATGCAGATGGCTGTCCTCTCCGACCCTACCCAAGGCAAGCATGCCGTAACCCATTACCAGGTGCTGGAACGTTTGGGATACGTTACACTGGTGAAATGCGTACTCGAAACCGGACGTACCCACCAGATACGTGTACACATGAAACACATCGGCCACGTACTGTTCAACGACGAACGCTACGGCGGCCATGAAATATTGAAAGGAACTCATTTTAGTAAATACAAACAATTTGTAAACAACTGTTTCGACATTTGTCCGCGACAAGCCCTTCACGCCAAGACACTGGGTTTCGTACATCCACGTACAGGCAAGGAAATGTTCTTCACTTCCGAACTGCCCGACGACATGACCCGCTTGCTGGAAAAATGGAGAACCTATATCAGTAACAGAGAACAATTATGAAACGCATTATCGCTATTGTAGCCGGAGGTGATTCCTCCGAACACGATGTTTCCATGCGCAGTGCTGAAGGCATCTACTCTTTCATCGACAAAGACAAGTACACATTATATATAGTAGAGCTTACCAAAGAAAAATGGGAAGCGCTTCTTCCCGACGGAAGCCGTGCAGCAATCGACAAGAACGATTTCAGCTTCTGCCACGACGGACAGAAGGTTAGACCCGATTTCGCCTACATCACCATCCACGGAACTCCGGGTGAGAACGGTATCCTGCAGGGATACTTCGAGCTGATAGGTATTCCGTACTCCACCTGCGACGTACTGGTTTCGGCCATGACATTCAGCAAGTTTACCCTGAACCAATATCTGAAAGGGTTCGGTGTACGTGTAGCGGAATCAATGCTTGTCAACAAGCGTAACGGCGTTTCCGATGAGATAGTAATGGAAAAGATCGGACTGCCCTGTTTCATCAAACCGAACGCCAGCGGTTCTAGCTTCGGAGTAACCAAGGTTAAAACCAAGGAACAAATCCAGCCTGCATTGGAGGCAGCTTTCAAGGAATCGGATGATGTGATGATAGAGGCTTTCATGGACGGTATCGAACTGGCAAACGGATGCTACAAGACCAAAGACAAATCGGTAGTATTCCCGATTACCGAAGTCGTAAGCAAGAACGAGTTCTTCGACTACAATGCCAAATACAACGGTGAAGTGACCGAAATCACTCCGGCACGTCTGAGCCCGGAACTGACCGACCGTGTACAGAAACTCACATCGGCCGTTTACGACATCCTCGGATGCAAGGGCATCGTACGAGTAGACTACATCATCACCGAAGGCGAAAAGATCAACATGCTCGAAATCAATACCACTCCAGGTATGACAGCCACTAGCTTCATTCCGCAGCAGGTACGTGCGGCAGGCATCGACATCAAGGACGTGATGACAGATATTATTGAAGACCAATTCAACTGATTTGTCAAAAAATTCCGTATATTTGAGAAAACAAAAAAGACAGTACCATGATTATACCTGCCGAATTCAATGAAATCCGTCCGTACACCCCTGAGGAGCTACCTCAAGTATTCGACGAACTGCTGGCAGACCCTTCATTCCAGGAGGTCCTGGCGGCTATCATGCCGGGTGTGCCGACCGATATGATTGCAGCGCAGCTCCGTAGCTGCAAGACCAACCTTGACGTGCAGAAGAAATTCTTCTACTCATTGCTGAAAGGAGAAATCATACAGAAACATACCGACGGTTTCGACATGGACACATCTTCTTTGGCCGACAAGCAGAAGAACTATACTTTCATATCCAACCACCGCGACATCGTTCTCGATCCGGGACTCATTTCTGTAGGATTGGTCGACAACCAATTCTCGACAACCGTAGAAATCGCCATCGGCGACAATCTGCTCATCTATCCGTGGATCAAGAAACTGGTACGCGTCAACAAGTCGTTCATCGTGCAGCGCGCACTAACCATGCGCCAGATGCTTGAATCCTCAGCCCGCATGTCGAGATACATCCATTTCGCCATCACCGAGAAGAAAGAAAACATCTGGATCGCCCAACGTGAAGGCCGTGCCAAAGATTCGAACGACCGCACACAAGACAGTGTACTGAAGATGTTGGCAATGGCCGGAGAAGGTGATATCATCGACCGTCTGAAGGAACTCAATATCGTTCCTACGGCACTTTCCTACGAATACGATCCATGCGATTTCCTAAAAGCGATGGAAATGCAACAGAAGCGTGATATCGAAGGATTCAAGAAGAGCCAGCAGGACGATCTTAACAACATGCAGACCGGTATTTTCGGATACAAGGGAAGAGTACATTTCCAGACAGGGCCTTGTATCAATGAGGGACTGGAAGCCTTGCGCGGACTCCCGAAGACCGAAGTGTTCACCCGGATATCCGAACTCATCGACACATATATCCACCGTAATTACCGTATCTATCCGGGCAATTACGTGGCTTGCGACCTGCTGAGCGGAACAAACACATTTGCCGACAAATACACGGCAGAAGACAAAGCACGTTTCGAAGCCTATATCCAAAAGAAGCTCGACATGATCCAGCTTCCGGATAAGGATGAGGACTTCCTTCGCAAATGTATGCTGGCCATGTATGCAAATCCTGCAATCAACCATCAGCAAGCAATCCAGGCATGAAACAATTCCTGACATATACCCTTCTTCTTTGCATGTTTCTGCTTGAAGCATGCAAGGACGATGATTATGTATACCCCAGTGTAGTGACCGAGTTCATCGATGCGAAGACAGATGATACGGGAACACTCAGCCATCTGATTTCGGACAAGGGCATCACCTATCGGATAAATCCAAGGGAAGGTATTGACGGCCTCACCCCCGACAGCCTGTACCGAACTGTATCCATCTTCCAGCCATTGGAAGACGATTCGGCCGGAGAACCGATAGTACAGCTATACAAGTGCCAGCTTATCCTGGCCCCGATACCGGTAGCACCGGAAGATTTCAAGGATGGAGTGAAGACCGATCCGGTAGGCATCCAAAGCATCTGGAAGTCGGGCAACTACATCAACCTGATTCTGGAGGTGATGGTAAAGGAAAAGACACACACTTTTTATTTCATCGACGACGGAATGACGAAGGAGGATGGAAAAGACATCATCAACATCCGCCTTTATCATAACAGCGACGATGACTATGAAGCCTACACCCGCCGTGCCTACCTTTCGCTTCCGCTACAGACCTATCTGCAGAAACTCGAAGCCGGAGCGGCACTCCGCCTGACCATCAACACCTATAAGGAAGGAAACATTTACAGAGAATTCACTTACTAATCCGGACAAACTATGATAAAGACACTCTATTTCATGTTCTTTGTGTTTGCATGCCTCTTCGGACTTTTTGCATGCAGCGCAAAGGCTCAGGACAAATTCAAGAACCTTTCGTCGGATGAATTCGAACGATTTATCCAGGACGAAGAGGTACAGCGTGTAGACGTACGCACCGTAGCCGAATATAGCGACGGACATATTCCGGGAAGCCTGAACATCAACATCCGCGACGATTCTTTTGCCGCTGTAGCCGATGAGGTGCTCGACAAGGACCAGCCGGTTGCCGTCTATTGCAAGAGCGGACGGAGGAGCCGTAACGCAGCCCGTATTCTGGCCGATAAAGGATTCAAGGTCTATAACCTCGACAAAGGATTCGACAACTGGAAAGAATGTGGTAAAGATGTCGAAAACTGATAAGCAACAATAAAAAAGAGTGTCAAACCTATCATCTGTTCCGCTTATGGAACCGGGTTGGTTTGACACTCTTTCTATATCCAGAAGCCGGAATTTAATCCAAGCTCTGCAACATCCGTTTCAAGACGACAGTAGCCGAAATCTCACGGTTGGCCGCTTCGGGGATAACCAGTGAAGTCGGCGCTTCGATTACGTCATCGGTAACAATCATGTTACGGCGAACCGGCAGACAGTGCATGAAGAAAGCATTGTCGGTTACAGCCATATGAGCCGTATCCACTGTCCAACTCATATCCTTACTCAATACCTTTCCGTAATCGGCGGGATTGGTAACTCCCGGACAAGCCCAGTTCTTTGCATAAATAAAATCTGCACCTTCGAAAGCCTTCATCTGATCGTATTCCACCTTCGCCCCACGTACGAACTTCGGATCAAGCTCGTATCCGTGCGGATGGGTGATTACGAAATCCACATCGGCCTCGTTCATGAAATCGGCAAACGAGTTGGGCACAGCCTGAGGAAGTGCACGAGGATGCGGAGCCCAAGTCAGAACCACCTTCGGACGTTCCTTTCTTTTATATTCCTCGATAGTGATCAGATCGGCAAAAGCCTGCAGCGGATGGCCTGTAGCAGCCTCCATCGAGAACACCGGCTTGCCCGAATACTTGATGAACTGATTCAGAATCTTTTCGGTATAATCGTCCTCACGACTCTCGAAACGTGCAAATGAACGTACGCCGATGATATCGCAATACGATGCCATAACCGGAATAGCCTCCAACAGATGTTCACTCTTGTCGCCATCCATAATCACGCCACGTTCGGTTTCAAGCTTCCATGCACCCTGATTCACATCCAGCACAATCACATCCATGCCCAAGTTGCGGGCAGCCTTCTGTGTACTCAGACGGGTACGCAAACTATTGTTGAAAAATATCAGCAGACAAGTACGGTGCTTGCCTAAAGCCTCGTATTTATAACGGTCTTTCTTAATCTCAAAAGCTTCGGCAAGGGCGGTCTTCAAATCTCCCAAATCGAATACGTTCGTATAAGTCTTCATACGCCAAATTGTATATTAATTAGTTTTATGTCGACAAATATACTATAAAAATACAACAAACAAGTATTTTCACTAGAAATATTTCGATGTTTATTCATTCGCATCCTTCCGGATACCCGAATCGGGACAAGTCGGTAAAAGCCTATTTACGGATTTGTCCGTTACCTTCGATCAACCATTTATAGGTAGTGATTTCACGAAGTCCCATCGGGCCACGGGCATGAAGTTTCTGCGTACTGATGCCTATCTCAGCACCTAAGCCGAATTGGGCTCCATCGGTAAATGAAGTCGGTGCATTGGTATATACACATGCGGCATCGACTGCCTTCGAGAAATAATCGGAAGCACTACGGTCTTCGGTTACGATACATTCGCTATGTTTCGAGCTATATGTATAAATATGCGATATAGTCTCATGAATATCGGCAACTGTCCTGATAGCCATCTTATAATCGAGAAACTCCGTTCCGAAACTTTCAGAAGTGGCTCGGCAAAGCAGTTCATCGGGATATCCGCCTTTCAAGGCACCATAAGCAGCCTCATCGGCATAGATGATAACATGACTATCCTTCAAGGGAGCACAGAGTGCAGGCAGATCGGCCAGACGGGAAGCGTGAACCAACAGACAATCCAAGGCATTGCAAACACTCACACGGCGGGTCTTGGCATTGTTCACTATCGCTTTACCTTTTTCCAGATCGCCGGCTGCATCGAAATACGTATGGCAGATACCGGCTCCTGTTTCGATAACCGGAATAGTCGCTTCCTTGCGTACATGTTCGATCAGGCGGCTGCTACCACGTGGGATAATCAAATCGACCAAGCCTTCCGCATGAAGGAGTTCGGTAGTCGATTCATGTCCCGGTGGAAGAAGCTCGACTGTATGCACATCCATCTTGAAACGTTCCAGCACCTCATGAATCACCTTCACGATAGCCCGATTCGACGAATCGGCATCACTACCACCCTTCAATACACAAGCGCTGCCACTCTTCACGCAAAGCGAGAACACATCGAAGCTCACATTGGGACGTGCCTCGTATATCACACCGATTACACCGAAAGGAACACTCACCTTCTTCAGGCGCAATCCATTAGGACGGACAGTTTCTTCCAAAGTAATTCCCAACGGAGAAGGCAGGTTAGCCACATTACGCATATCCGATGCGATACCTTCGAGACGCTCGGCAGTCAGTTTCAGACGGTCGTATTTCGGATTGGACGGATCCATCCGAGCCAGATCCTCCGCATTTGCCGCCAAAATTTCATCGGCATGTTCCAACGCCGCATCGGCCACAGCCAGCAGCAGCTTATCGATCAGCCCTTCGTCGAGCAACGGCAATTTACGTGATGCCTGACGAACTGCTTCTAAAGTTTCTTTAATTTCCATAAGATATCAACGTATTTACAAACTAAAGGCAACCAAAAGTAAGCAAAGCCCCTTTATTTATGATTTTATGCAAAAATAGAATTATTTCTGTTATTTACCTGCTTTTTTCGGGCATTTCTCTAACAATATATCAAATTAAATGCTTATCTTTGAATAAAGAAATTGAGAGAATTATCCCTTATTATTAACCCTTAAAAATTAAAACTATGAATGCAAGAACATACGGTTCATTAGTGGAGGTTTTCAAAGGTACACTTTGGGAAGCTGAATTGGTCAAAGGCTTGCTCTCATCAGCAGGCGTTGACGCGATGATCAAGGACGAAACATTGTCCGCTGTCACATCTCCCTATGCAGCAATGGGAGGAGCTGTTTTAGTTATGGTTAATAAGGAGGAGGAAGTTTACGCTAAACAAGTAGTATCACGAAGGAAAGTATGAAAGGAAAAGTCTTAGCAGCATTGGCTGTCCTGTCTTTTTCAGCAATTAGCTTGAATGCACAAAACTTACAGACCACAACTTGGAATGCCTACGGGGTCAGTTTCAAGGCCCCGCAGGGATTTAGTATCGAAGACGATTCGGAAGAAGGGTATATAATAAGTACACCCGAATATTTCATCACCGTACAGTTATTGGAAGGGGAAGGAATCAGTAAATCGGAAATTATCGATGAACTGAAGAACATTGCTACCGACGATGAGGTAAGCAACCAGACTCCTGTAACCCGTTTCGAGTTGCCGCAATTCTATGGAGCACAGTTGCAGGGCGACTGTGAAGGAGATTCACACTGTCTTTACTGCTATCTGCTCAGCAAGGACGACAGCTGTGGATTCTATGTATCCATTCTTTACACCACAAAAGGCGACCAATTACCCGAACAGATTTTGAAAAGCTTTAAGCTTGAATATTAACCTGCCGGAATCTTTTATCAAGAAGAAAAAATGTCCTACATAGCCAATTTGCTGTGTAGCAACGGTTTATTTCACTTCATCAAGCGATTTTCAGTTTCTGAGTGTGAAAAAATAGTTTAAGAATCTTCCGTACTTTGTGAAGATTTTATACCTTAGAGCGACTATTTAAATCAGAACAACTATGCATTATACACGATATATCAAAAAGACATTCATTGCCACCACGCTGTTCCTGTCCTTGTCCGTAAGCGGATTGTCGGCACAAGTCCTGTATGAAAGTCCTTTAGTGACAAACCAAGCATATAGCTGCATCGACATACCTAAGAGCGTAAGTTTCTGTGGGGAGAAGATTGACCTTACCCGTTTCGACCGTAGGGAACGTATCGACCGTGAGCTTCTGGCATTCACCTATATGCACAGCAGCTCCATTCAAATGATAAAGCGTGCAAACCGATATTTTCCGATGATCGAATCCATTTTGCGTGAAAACAAAGTTCCGGATGACTTCAAGTATCTGATGATAATAGAAAGCAATGCAAACCCGTTGGCACGTTCAGGGGCCGGAGCTGCCGGCCTTTGGCAGTTCATGCCCGCAACTGCCCGTGAGTTCGGTCTGGAAGTAGGAAATACCGTTGATGAAAGATACCATGTAGAAAAGTCAACCCGTGCAGCTTGTCGTTTACTTAAACAAGCCTATTCGCGTTTCGGAAGTTGGGTCAATGTGGCGGCATCGTACAATGCCGGACAAGGACGTATCTCCAACGCACTGGAAGATCAATACGAAGACGATGCACTCGATCTTCAGCTGGTAGAAGAAACCACACGCTATGTTTACCGCATCATAGCCGCCAAGATTATGTTCAGCAATCCGCAGCAATTCGGTTTCCGGTTACGTTCGAGCGACCTATATCCGCCTATTCCATATCGTGAAGTAAAGGTCGAGGCAACCATAGACGATCTTCCGCGTTTCGCAAAAAGCCAAGGTACTACCTACGCCTTACTGCGCAATCTGAACCCTTGGCTACGCAGCAGTTCATTGCATGTACACGGTGGAAAAATTTATTATCTGCAGATTCCCGACAAAACCGAGATGCATTACAATCCTCGGGTGATCATACCTCATGACAGACGTTGGGTGGTAGACTAAAAAGAAAAGCGAGAACCGATTCCATCGATTCTCGCTTTTGTCGGAATGAGGCGATTTCTGAATTCTGTGGTTAATCTCAACTCGCACTTGATTTTCAATAATTTATAAAATTCAAAAAGTTCAAGATCGACGGCTTTTTGTCCCGATTTCGTCCCGGGTAAAAGCCTTAAAAAAACAGATAACAATATATGAATGTGATTGTTATCTGTCACACAGCTTTACTCTCACCTCCTTCGGCCAACTTCTTCAGGAGGTTCACTATCTCGTTTTTCAGGCTGCTCACCTCTTGCTGCAGCCTGTCATTTTTTTCGCGTTCTGCCATATAGAGATTCAACAAAGAGTGAAAGTCCATTGACTCAAGACTGGTGTCAATCACCATTGACCCCTGACCTGTAATCAACCACATCAAGTTGATATCTGGATAGATGCGATTTATACTACGCAACAAATCGACTGTGTAATTCTCACTGATCGTCCGAATATAACCTCTGCTCTTCCCGAGATCTTGTGATAACTTATTCGGCGACACTCCTTTCATGTTGCATATCAGCAACATACGTTCCTTAATGCTCGTTGGCTGTGGGTTCTCTTCCATAATTGGCAATGTTATATATTGTTAATGGTGCGCATTTTATTACGCATAACGCATTGTGGTGCGAAATAAATAACGCATATTTACGCAACGGTTATTTCAATGCGTTGCGCTTCGTTTCGTGCGTTGTAAAAATAATGAATCGTGACGTATTGGCAATGTTTAACTTTAATAATTATTCTATTATGGTATTTACTGAGTACATGAATTCTCTTCCAGACGTAAAGGAAGAAACAATCAAAAAGCTTGTCGAGGTTACATCGACCTCACGCTCAACTGTCATGAGATGGATTAAGGGCGAGATCATTCCACCACCTGTCAAGAGAAGGCTCATCGCCCAGGAACTTAACAAGTCGGAAAAAGAATTGTTCCCCAACGTGTATGCCCAGCCTTGAATTTTTTAATAGTCCCGACGGGACTACTACCTCTTAAGGATGTTGTAAAAACTATTCAAATTATTAAAATCTATTCTGTTTTTTGCATAAGTCACGCAACCCTGAAAGGACTGCTGTACCTTATCGGGCGCAACAACCGCCCGCTACCGGTTATCTGACTGATACAATCAGACTCACCGACTACTTTTCTCAAGATGTTCACCGCTCCGTTCACGTCCGCATTGATGTATTTCCCTGTGGAAGAACGGAACAGTCCACGTTTTACCCTCTTCCCAAGATAAGATTCATGTCTCCCGATTTCTTCCTCTGCAAGCGCATCACATTTTGATGTATAGGATTCTTCATTTTCCACGAACCGTATGCCAGCCATTTCACATTTATATTTCAGATAGGAAGCCAGTCTCGCAAACGGAATCTGTACGAACTTCTGATTGTTGCGCTTTCCGATGTTTACCGACTGTTTCCAGCCGGTGTTGTAGCCTACAACTAAGTTCCCTATTCTGTTTTCTATAAGATGATTGACTATCATGCGGCTGTATTTGTGAAACGCATCCTCAAAGTATCTGTCACGCTTTTCATAAAGATTTTGCATCCGCTTTGTAGCTTTCTTTATTCCCTGCTTGTCCTTTATGCTTTGCAGCTTTGCAAGCTGGCGGTTAAAGTTTCTGTTGTAGGATTTCAGGAACTTGCCGCTATAAAGAAAGCTGCCTTTCTCCGTTACCATCGTAGCCAGATTGTCGATGCCCAAATCTATTGAAGCGTATCCGGACTTGTCTAAATCTGCATTTTTGGCTTCATAACGATAAACTATTTCAACTTTCATCTTCTTGCCGTAAGGAAGTATTCTTACTTGCTGAAAATCCTGAATGCGGTCCTTATACTTCTCCCATTGAGGAATAGGGATAAAAAGGTCTTTAGCAAGACAGATTATTCCATCCTTGATTCTTGCCGACTGATTAGGATAATACAGATTAAACAGGCTTCCGCGCTTTCTGAAAGACGGAAGCTGCGGCATAGCCTTGTATTTGGCAGGGTGTGCCTTAAAGTCCTTTATAGCCTTGCAGTATGCTTTCACATTCCTGTCCAGAACTTTCAGAATCTGCTGCGATACCTGAGCTTTGAGGAGCCTGTAGTTTATCTCTTCCTCAAGGTTGGGTGTAGCTTTCATCAGCTTATCCATATCGGCATACCAAAGCCATTTGTTTTCATTCTTCAAAGTCTGACGGAACAGGTATAAGGCCTGATTGTAGAGGTTGTTTGAAACCTTGCACAGGTTTACAAGCTGTTCCGTTTGCGGAATGTAAAAACTATATATCAAGTTCATTTTTCAAGTCCTCCCTTATCAGTTCCATTTTCTTTTTCCGTCTCCTTGAATACATCTTCATGGCAAAGCAGTGAAGCATTGAAATGATGTCGGAAAATATTTCCTTCTCATCATCTTCAGTCGTTGATTCGGTTTTGTTGATTACAATAATCTTGCAGTTGTATTCCAAAAACAGACGTTCAAACATATCAAAGGATATTCTGCTGAAGCGGTCTTTGTACGTAATGTATATACTCCTTATTCTATAATTCAAGACATCTTCCAGCATAGAGCGGAACTGTTTCCTTTCAAAATTCATTCCGCTTGCTATATCCTTATACACTTTATCTACTTTCACTCCATTCGCATTACAATAGCTTATAAGAGTTTCTGCCTGATTCTCGAGGTCTCTTTTCTGTTTAGAAGTTGAAACTCTCGCATAAACCACATTTACACGATTTTCGGAAAGTCCGGCTTTTCGATATACGTCTTCTTCGTTGTAGTCATACTGCTTGTTCGCCTGCATCACTACACGTATATCGCCATTCTTTACATATTTGACAAGCGTTTGCCTGCTAATATTTAATATCTTTAATACCTTTGATGATTTCATATTACAAATATAACCTAATAATATGAAATATCAAATATATTATAGAATAATTTTAATATTTTTCTGTATTATATTAATGTTCTACCCTTGTTCTACCGACTACATCGACACCCGTATTAAGTCCTGGAATATTCGTATGCTTTTCACCACCGAACCAAGGTGCTGATGGTGAACGCCGGTGTTAACCATTTCCTGCAAGTCGTCGGCCAGATCTTGCGTCAAAGACAATGTTAATTCGACGTCATGCAGTGAATACTTATCCATAATGTCATAGATTGATACGGTGTCAATTTCCACCTTCTTTGATGTCGTCGCGACATTCATCATTTTTTTCTCTCATAAGTTTAATTTTAAAATTGCAAAAATAACGATTAAAAATCACCTTCATAGTTTTTAATCAGCGAGTTAGCTTCCTGAATGTCGTGAGGCGTATAGATATCAGTCATCAGAATACTGCTGTGTCTGGCCTGGTCCCGTACCGACAGTACATCATAATGCCGTAGCATATTCGTGATGCCGGTATCCTTCAGGCTGTAGAACTTATACGTGGTCGGAAACTTCAAGTCCTTCCGTACGTGGGCAGCCCACCAATCACGGAACATCTTCTCAGAAACCTTCTGAGGCCCAGGCTTGAAGCCCTTGGAAAATAAATAATCACTTGAAGCTGCATTGAAGATTCCCAAATCAAGCATCAAGTGAATAACCTTGGCCGGAAGGGTAATCGTGCCATCCTTTTTATTCTTCGATATCGTGTCCTCAACGAAGATTGTCTGCCGCTTCAGCGATATGTTCCCTACCCGTAACCGGCACATCTCGGCCGGCCGGATGAAACAGCAATAAAGTATATAGCTTCCCAACAAGAAATACTTATTCTTCTCGAGCAGGTATTCGTTCAGCATCTCGAGCTGATGCTGTTGAATGATTGTGCGGTTTTTCTTTTTGAAGTTCCTCCCAAGGATGGCTATTCCTTCAGTCGGGTTCGCCTTGATATAGTTCTTAGACAGACAGAACTGGCTGAACTGCCGAAGAAAAGCCAGATAATTATCTCTGGTATATGCTGTATTGTCCCTGACAACATATACTTCGTCCAGGAACTCAATACAGAAATCCTTATCGAACTGGTAGATGTAAGTGATGGGTACTTTCTTACCTTGATTGAATTCGACCATGTTTTTCAGCTGTGAAGTATAG
The DNA here is from genome assembly GCA_944321335.1 of uncultured Phocaeicola sp. Classification (GTDB taxonomy): domain Bacteria; phylum Bacteroidota; class Bacteroidia; order Bacteroidales; family Bacteroidaceae; genus Phocaeicola. The sequence goes on from CALUKX010000023.1 coordinate 37,743, forward strand.
GCCTTGTGTGATTCGCTCCGATAAGTGCCATCCCGTAACAGCTTGTCGATATAGCTGCGATATCGCTTGACAACCTCATGGAAAGTCATATAGGCCGACCCATGCTCCTTCTCGATCCACGGGTTCCAGCCGAGAGCAAGCTTCTCGGCCAACCGGTTCATAAAATCTTTGGCGTATTTCCTCCGTTGACCAGGAGCGATTGAATTCAGTTTGATTTTTTTCCTTCGCATCTTCCCCTGGGCGGGATCGAATGCGTAAAAGTCGATGTAGACTTCTTTCCCTGCACCGTGATATACCGGTGGTGTGTAGCTTCGGATAGATTGTAATGTAGGCATTTTTTTATTATGTGGCTAAATACGAGCGTCTTAACCACATAACTTGTCTTATTGATGTCCCGTCCCGATTTCGTCCCGGGTGTTTTAAAATAATTAAGGTAACTACCCTTAGTTCAGATAGTTACCTTATACTTGGTCGGAATGAGGCGACTCGAACGCCCGACCCCTACGTCCCGAACGTAGTGCGCTACCAACTGCGCTACATTCCGATTGCATCCGTTATTTCTCGTTTGCGGTTGCAAAGGTAGACATATTTCTCAAACCGACAAAACAAAACTGATATTTTTTTCAAAGAAAATTATTTTTCCAACTTTTTCACAGCAAAGTTTGCAGATTCAAAAAGTTTGCCTACCTTTGCAACCGCAAAACAAAACAATGCATGGTGCCATAGCTCAGTTGGTAGAGCAAAGGACTGAAAATCCTTGTGTCCCCGGTTCGATTCCTGGTGGCACCACTTTGAAGAAAAGCAAAAGATAGTAAAATCCTGATTTCCAAGCGAAATCAGGATTTTTTGTTTTCTCCCGACACGCAAAAAACGGCAAAATATTACCGTTCGAGGTGGAGCAAAAGGTGGAGATAAAAGGTGGAGCAAAAATCTCCACCGAATTAGAGTCTTTCTCACTGATTTGCAATATTTTGCGTATCAAGAAAACGTGGTCGGTTTCCTACTTTTGTCCAAACTAAAAACTGTAGGAAAATGAAAAGAAGTTCATTCAATGTGCTTTTCTTCTTGAAGAAGACCAAGCTGCTGAAAAACGGAGAAGCATCCGTTTGTATGCGTATCACTGTAGATGGTACGCGAGTTGAAAACAACATCCGCAAAAGCATTGACCCGTCTCTCTGGAGTCAGGCTAAGGAATCCGCCAGAGGCAAAAGCCGCAAATCATGCGATCTGAATGCCTACATCGAAAATGCGAGAATCAAGTTACATCAGATTTTTTGTGAGCTGGAAGAACAGAACCAGCCTATAACAGCGCGTCTGTTACAGGAAATATTTTTCGGACAGGACAAAGAACCGGAAGCGGTCCGCACCTTTATCGGTACCATGCAAGAGCATAATAACCAATGCCGTGCCTTAAATTGTCTGTAACTTATGAAAAGAGAAATTATCCATATAACGGAGGACGGCAGAATACTTATCCGCCCCAACAATTACGTGAGTATATAATAAGCAAACTGTTCCTATCTGAAAAGCAGATGTTTATCTGCATGGTGAATAGAAATCATAAGTCATATCTAAAATGCGGATAATAAGCCGCAAAATTTGCGGTTAATTATCCGCGAAACTCTCTTAAATTAGTATTATATGAAGTTTATCGTGATAAATCATTACCTTTGGAAGTAAATATAAAAAATATGATTGAACCTTTTAAAGATTATGGAGATTTTGTAAACCATAAAAACGAACGAATTATCTGTTTCAATATAAGCAGAACATATTTGGGTTGTGAACGTCCGAATTTATATGAATGTACCCGCAAATATTGGAGATTAAATGGTCAACGAGCCAAGAAAGCAGATTTAGTTTTTGCAATTTGTTGTGGTTATATTGTTGGAATCTTCAAGCCGCATCATTGGTTTCCTACCCAATGTGAGAAATACAAAGGACGATGGGAGTTTGAAGGAGAACAAATATTTGATTCTCCTTACCAGAATCAAGATATATCAAAAATCGTACGTAACAGACAAAATCCTGTGATGTATATAAACATGTAGTTATATGACAGCAAATTCTGATTTAATAATATATCAAGAAAACGAACTTTACGGCCTGAAGGATTGTAATGGCAATGTCATTATTTCTCCTCAATATAAGGAAATGTATCCATTCAGTTGTGGTTTAGCTCTCGTCAAAAACAATAAGTCCCAACTTGGTTACATAAATAAAGAAAATAAACTCATAGTACCGTTTGATTTATATTCTTGGTGTGACCCACAATTCGTTTGTGGATATGCGCGGGTTGTACGCTATAATACAATAAGCGGGAAAGACGAATGGGGAATTATAGATACAGATGGTAATGTCATTGTACCTATAAAATATGATAAGATATGGTCTCTTAATGAAAGTTATCTACATTCGGTTAAAGCTTTCATTGAAAATAAAGAGGTTCTTATAAATCTTTGTATATTTCCTAAACGTGTTGTTTTTAGCGGTTTAAAGTATATAGCAACATATACGATAGAAGATTTCAAAGCTATTTTTAATTGTACACGTATAGATGTAAAGGTAAATCCAAAGACAGAAGAACTATTTTTCTCTTACGGGTGCCACACTGGGTATGTTGCATTAAAATGGAAGCCAATCGCGCCAGTTATATCAGTAGTTATTAATAGTGCCGGTTCTCTCTTTTTGCTTCTACATGAAAGAGAAGATACGGGAAAAACAAACTTTGAAAAAAGTATTTATAAAAGACAAAGGGAAAAATCATCTACACAGAAACAACAACTTTCTAATACAACTTCTTGGGAGTATGAAAAAGAAAATACAATAGATTCAGACAGTTGGAGTGACCCATATGGAGACGAACGGGCATATTATGATGGTTGGTCTAGAGAAGATGTCGAGTCTGGATTAGCTGATGCATACGAATAATTCATTTCTGAAAAAATAAATCAAAAGAAACTTTAATCTATAAATTATTTAAGGTTTACAAAGTAAAATCACAAGAGTTAGTCAAGCATATCTAAAATGCTGATAAATATTGATT
>CALUKX010000024.1 GCA_944321335.1 uncultured Phocaeicola sp.
TTAAGAGCATTGTATTAACAATAACGAGGGCGTTTTGTACTACGTTTTTAGGAACGTAGAACTGGACACCCTATCAACTTGGTTATTGAGGAATGTCAGTACAAGGGCGATTGTTTGGGTACGTGTCCGAAGTGTGAATCGGAAGTGCGTTATCTGGAACGTGAGCTGGCGTTGCGTCAGGCTGCCGGTAAGGCGGTGACTTTGTTCGGTTTGTCGGCCGGCTTGGTGACAATGACGGCTTCGTGTGGCAGTTCGAAGACTTCGGCCGATGAGAAGACGGTTGAAGTTGAAGCGGAGTCGCCGGCGGTCCGGGATTCTGTAGTCGGCGTGTTCCGCTTGACGGGTATGATTCCGATGGTTAAACCCGAGTCGGCGGATACGGTAGCGACACGTGCCGATAAAACTCTTTTTGAAGTTTGTGGTACGGTGGTTGATGACCGGGGCTATCCGATGGTTAGAGCCAGTGTGCTAGAGAAGAATACTACCAATGGAGTGGTGACGGATGAGAACGGACGTTTCAGACTGATGGTTTCGGGCATGTCTCCGCTTGTGGTTTCGTTTATCGGCTGTATGGCTCAGGAGATTGCGGTTCATCAAGGCATGGATTCCTTGAAGGTGGTCATGAACCCCGACCGTTTGGTGATGGGGGAAATGCCGGTAATAGATCAGAGTGCAGATAAGGGCGAAGCTCCTCTGGTGCGGCCTGAAACGATGGCGTTACCTGAAGACTCTGCTGTAGAGGAGAGAATGTTCGGTATGGTAGAGGAAACTTATCCTGAATTTCCCGGCGGTATGGCGGAGTGTCTGAAGTATATAGAGAAGAAGACGGCAGAAGTCTTTCCGGCAGATAGTTTGTCGGCCAAATCAGTACAGGGACGGTTTATTGTTCAGTTTACTATCGATGAAAAGGGAAAGGTGGTGAATCCGGTCGTCATCCGTTCGCCTTATCCGGCATGGGACAAGTATGCGTTGAAGATTGTATCCGATATGCCCGACTGGAAACCCGGCCGACAAAGAGGGAAGAATGTTCCTGTAAAATATACCGTACCGATTACGTTGAAATAGTATCTCATGAGATAAATCAGATAAAGGCGAAGGCATATCCGGATTGTGTTTCGGATATGCCTTCGCTTGTCTTGTATCGTATCAGGGGCTTATGAGTCTATTCTGTATCGTCGTGTAATGGCGAAGAATTTGCGTACGGCGAAGTGGGTACAGATATAGGAACAGATGGAGCATACCAGAAAGAGTATTCCTGTAGTTACCATAATGTTTCCCAAGCCTACCAACGGAGATACGATTCCACCGAATGCGAATCCGATTGCTCCCAACAGAGCCGAGGCTGTTCCTGAGTTCTCACGGGCACAGTCGAGCGCCAGCGTATTCGACGCAGTGAATGTCAGTCCCAGCATGAAGAGATTCACTAGCAGAAGGATTTCATAAATCCAGAAACTACAGTCGGCTATAAGGGCTATGCAAAGGCATAGGGAGGCTATCATCATACCCAGGCTTCCTCTGTGGAGCGCATATTCAGGTCGTCGGAACTTGACAGCCGATGCTGCCGATACCATGAGGGCGATGGAGTTTATCCCGAAACAGAGGCTGAACAGGAACGGAGTGAAATGGTAGTGCTCCTGCATGATGAAGGGTGAAGAGGCAATGTTGCACCATCTGCAAATCCGAACTGGAGGATGTAGAGCACGTAATGGTGATTTCTCAGTACGATAATAAAGCTCTTGAAAACGTCCTTCCATCGGGTTTCGCCACGATTTTCGGAAGGAAGGGATTCCTCGAAATGAAAGCTTCCGGCTACCAGCAATGTGCCCAGTCCGAACAATACCCAGAAGATTCCGATCCATCCTACGTTGTCGGCCAGCATACCGCCGAGCATCGGGGCGGTAATCGGGGCGATGCCGTTGATGGCACCGATGATGGCAAGCATTTTGAGAAGCTCATGGCCGGTATATTTGTCGGCTGCCACCGAACGGGATATCACGATTCCGCCCGCTCCGGCTATTCCTTGAATGAATCGCCATGCAACGAACTGCATGATGGATCCGGAGTAGATACATCCGATGGTTGAGGTCAGAAAGAGGAACATGGCTGTGATGAGGGGAGAGCGTCGACCGTATTTGTCGCTTAGCGGACCGAAGAAAAGCTGTCCTACAGCCAATCCGATCATGCTGGATGTCAGACCCAGCTGTACCATCGACGAATTGGTGCTGAAATAATCGGTCATGGCCGGAAGGGTAGGCAGGTACATATCGGTTACGAAAGGTCCGAAAGCGGTGAGCATCCCTAAGAAGATAAGTGTAAATAGTTTGGAGTTATGTTTCATGTCTGTTGCTTTAAATCGGGAACAAAGCTACCAAAATTGTTTCTAAAGAAGGAAAATCCATTAGCATAATATAACATTTTAAGTTAATGGGGTTTGCCATTTTAAATTCTGTATCTATCTCCATCTGTCAGATACACCTATATAAATAGACTTGAGGTTGCTATCTGAAGTGGCCAAACAGACGTTATTGTCAAATCGGAATCTAATAAAACTTAAAAACGCTCTGAATATTAATCTAAAATGTTTTCCGAATAAGTATTTTTCTTATAAATTTGCAGCCTAATTTTAGGACACATAGGTCCGCACAAAAAGCTATTGAATAAAAACAACATAAACTATGAGTAAGAAATTTACTGAATATTCACAACTTAACCTTTCCGACGTCAACAAGGAAGTACTGAAGAAATGGGACGAAAATGATGTTTTCTCCCGTAGTATGACTGAACGCGAGGGACATCCTTCTTTCGTTTTCTATGAAGGTCCTCCTTCTGCAAACGGTATGCCGGGTATCCATCACGTAATGGCTCGTACCATCAAGGATACTTTCTGCCGTTTCAAGACAATGAAAGGTTTCCAGGTAAAACGTAAGGCCGGATGGGATACTCACGGTCTGCCGGTAGAATTGGGTGTTGAAAAGGCACTCGGTATTACCAAAGAGGATATCGGTAAAACTATCTCTGTTGCTGATTACAACAAACATTGCCGTACGGATGTGATGAAGTTCACGAAGGAATGGACCGACCTGACTCACAAGATGGGTTATTGGGTTGACCTCGAAAATCCGTACATTACATACGATAACCGTTATATCGAAACTTTATGGTGGCTTCTTAAACAGCTGTATAACAAAGGTTTATTGTATAAAGGTTATACCATCCAGCCGTACTCTCCGGCTGCAGGTACAGGTCTGAGTTCGCATGAGTTGAACCAACCGGGCTGTTACCGCGATGTGAAGGATACTACTGTGGTAGGACAGTTCAAGATGAAGAACCCGAAACCGGAAATGGCCGAGTGGGGTACTCCTTATTTCATCGCATGGACAACTACTCCGTGGACTTTGCCTTCAAACACTGCATTGTGTGTGGGTCCGAAGATTGACTACGTTGCTGTTCAGACTTACAACGGTTATACAGGCGAGAAGATGACTGTAGTGCTGGCAAAAGCTTTGCTGTACACTCATTTCAACAAGAAGGCTGAAGATATCGCTCTGGAAGACTACAAGCCGGGCGACAAGCTGATTCCGTTCAAGGTAGTGGGCGAGTACAAGGGTACTGACCTGGTTGGAATGGAATACGAACAGCTCATTCCGTGGGTGAAGCCGGTTGAGGCTACCGAAGACGGAAACTGGAAGGAAGCTGCCGACAAGGCTTTCCGCGTAATCCCGGGTGATTACGTTACAACAGAAGACGGTACCGGTATCGTACATATCGCTCCAACTTTCGGTGCGGACGATGCTAACGTAGCTCGTGCTGCAGGTATCCCGTCGCTGTTCATGATCAACAAGAAAGGCGAAACCCGTCCGATGGTCGATCTGACAGGTAAGTTCTACCTGCTCGACGAACTGGATGAAGCTTTCGTAAAAGAATGTGTTGATGTAGAAAAATACAAGGAATATCAGGGACGCTGGGTCAAGAATGCATACGATCCTCAATTCACCGTCGACGGCAAGTACGATGAAAAGGCTGCCCAGGCTGCAGAATCATTGGATATCTATATCTGCATGATGATGAAGCAGAACAATCAGGCATTCAAGATCGAAAAGCACGTGCACAATTATCCGCACTGCTGGCGTACCGACAAACCGGTGTTGTATTATCCGTTGGATAGTTGGTTCATCCGTTCTACTGCTTGCAAGGAACGTATGATCGAGCTTAACAAGACTATCAACTGGAAACCGGAATCTACCGGTTCAGGCCGTTTCGGCAAATGGCTGGAAAACCTGAACGACTGGAACTTGAGCCGTTCACGTTACTGGGGTACTCCGCTGCCAATCTGGCGTAGTGAAGACGGTGAAGAAATCTGTATCGGTTCGGTAGAAGAACTCTACAACGAAATTGAAAAGGCTGTTGCTGCAGGTTTCATGACCGAAAATCCGTACAAGAAGCTGGGCTTCGTTCCGGGAACATACAACAAGGAAAATTACGACAAGATTGACTTGCACCGTCCGTACGTAGACGATATCATCTTGGTTTCTGCTTCGGGCAAACCGATGAAGCGTGAAACCGACCTGATCGACGTCTGGTTCGATTCGGGTGCTATGCCATACGCTCAGTTGCACTATCCGTTCGAGAACAAGGAAATTGTGGACAACCGTTCATACTATCCTGCCGACTTCATTGCGGAAGGTGTGGACCAGACACGTGGTTGGTTCTTTACCTTGCATGCTATCGCTACGATGGTATTCGACAGCGTGGCATACAAGAACGTAATCTCTAACGGTCTGGTGCTCGACAAGAACGGAAACAAGATGTCGAAGCGTCTGGGTAACGCAGTCGATCCGTTCGGAGCTATCGAACAGTACGGTTCCGACCCGTTGCGTTGGTACATGATTACCAACTCATCTCCGTGGGACAACCTGAAGTTTGATACCGATGGTGTGGATGAAGTACGCCGTAAGTTCTTCGGAACATTATATAATACCTATTCATTCTTCGCATTGTATGCCAATGTTGATGGCTTTACATACGCTGAAGAGGATGTACCGGTATCGGAACGTCCGGAAATCGACCGTTGGATCCTGTCGCTCTTGAATTCACTCATCAAGGAAGTGGATGCTTGCTACAGCGATTACGAACCGACTAAGGCCGGCCGTCTGATTACAGACTTCGTGAACGACAATCTGAGTAACTGGTATGTTCGTCTGAACCGTAAACGTTTCTGGGGTAGTGCGATGTCGAAAGACAAGCTGTCGGCTTATCAGACTCTGTACACCTGTCTGGAAACCGTAGCCAAACTGATGGCACCTATCGCTCCGTTCTATGCAGACCGTCTGTATATGGACCTGATCAATGTGACCGGTCGCGACAATGTGGTATCAGTTCACTTGGCAAACTTCCCTGTAGCCGATGAAAGTCTGATCAACAAGGAACTCGAAGCACGTCAGCAGATGGCACAGGATGTAACCTCTATGGTATTGGCTTTGCGTCGTAAGGTGAATATCAAGGTACGTCAGCCGCTGTTGTGTATCATGATACCGGTTGTAGACGAAGAACAGAAACGTCACATCGAGGCCGTTAAGGACCTGATTATGAACGAAGTCAACGTGAAGGAAATCAAGTTGGTCGACGGAGCATCAGGTATCCTGGTTAAGAAAGTGAAATGCGACTTCAAGAAACTCGGACCGAAGTTCGGAAAACAGATGAAGGCCGTAGCGGCTGCAGTAGCGGAAATGTCGCAGGAAGCGATTGCCGAACTCGAAAAGAACGGCAGATATACCTTCAACCTCGACGGAGCGGAAGCTGTAGTGGAAGCTACCGATGTGGAAATCTTCAGCGAAGACATCCCGGGATGGTTGGTTGCCAACGAAGGCAAGCTGACCGTAGCTCTGGAAGTGACCGTAACGGAAGAATTGAAGAAAGAAGGTATCGCCCGCGAACTGGTAAACCGTATCCAGAATATCCGTAAGGGTAGTGGATTTGAAATTACCGATAAAATTAACATTGTATTGTCAAAGAATCCGAATTCGGATGATGCAGTGAAAGAATACAATGATTATATTTGCGGACAAGTATTGGCAGAGTCGTTGAAACTGGCTGAGGAAGTTCCGGGTGGAACCGAACTGACTTTCGATGACTTTACCCTGTTTGTAGAAGTAACAAAACTGTGATATGAACTCATCCGCCCGGTGGATACACCGGGACGGATACTATTATTAACTTTTAAACTCTTAAAACTATGGCTGAAAAGACAAGATACTCGGACGCTCAACTTGAAGAATTCCGCGCCATTATCATGGAAAAACTTCAGCTCGCCGAGCGCGACTATGAGAAATTGAAAAGCAGTATTATGAACCAGGATGGTAATGATACCGACGATACATCTCCAACATATAAAGTTCTGGAGGAAGGTGCAAATACCTTGTCGAAGGAAGAAACCACCCGTTTGGCTGCGCGACAGCTTAAGTTCATCCAGAATCTGCGTGCTGCTTTGGTGCGTATCGAAAACAAGACATACGGAATCTGCCGTGAAACCGGCAAGCTGATTCCACCTGAAAGACTGCGCGCCGTACCTCATGCTACATTGAGCATCGAAGCTAAGCAGAACGGAAAGAAATAATTGATAGCTTGACACATTTGTCACTCGGATAGGCATTGGGAAAACAGGGGCTCTCTGTTATAGGGAAGCTTTGCGCTTTTCCGGATGATATCAGGGTGGCAAATGTTTTACTGGAAGATTGAGTATTTATGAAGAAATTTTTGACACAAGGACGCCTGGCAGCTCTGATTGTTTTTGCGGTATTGGTTATTGATCAGCTGATCAAGATTGGTGTGAAGACTACTATGTATCTGCATGAAAGTATACATATCACCGATTGGTTCTATATCTATTTTACTGAGAATAACGGTATGGCTTTCGGTATGGAGTTTCTCCCCAAAATTTTTCTGACTCTTTTCCGTATTGTAGCTGTGGTTGCCATTACGTGGTACATCTATAAGATTACCCGACGTAAGGAGAAGCTGAAGACAGGCTACATTGTGTGTCTGGCCTTTATCTTGGCTGGGGCGATAGGTAACATAATCGACTGTGTGTTCTATGGAGAAATCTTCAGTGCCAGCACACACGACCAGATTGCTCAGTTCGTATCTGTAGGAAGCGGTTATAGCGATTGGTTGCACGGACGGGTGGTGGATATGTTCTATTTCCCGATCATAGATACTTATTGGCCCGATTGGATGCCTATAGTAGGTGGCGATCATTTTGTATTCTTCAGTCCGATATTCAATTTTGCAGATGCATCGATCAGTTGTGGTATCATTGCCCTGCTGATTTTCTATAGTGGGTATTTGAGCAAGAACGGTAGCATTCATGATTCAACTGAAACAAAGAAATGAAAAAAGGGATAGGTAGTTTGATGTTGGTTGCCCTGTTTGCCGGAATGGCAAGTTGCGGCAAGAGTATTCCCGATGATATCATCCAGCCGGAAGATATGGAAAATCTGCTTTATGATTATCATCTGGCTTCGACTATGACAAATTCCCTTTCGTATACTGAAAATTACAAGAAAAAGGCATATTACGAATATGTCTTCAGGAAACATAATGTAACAGAGGCTGAGTTTGATTCATCAATGGTCTGGTATACGCGACACAATGATGAGCTGGCCGCCATATATGAACGTCTGCAGAAACGTTTTGAGGAAGCCGAAAATTACATGAAGGTTCAGGTAGCCAAACGTGACAATCAGATTGACGTTTCTTTGTCGGGCGACACTGTGGATATTTGGCAAGACCGTACCTTGTATTGGCTGACTACCTCGCCGCTCACCAACAAACTGACTTTCGGTCTGAAAGCGGATACAAGTTTCCGTGTGCGTGATGCTTTGCTTCTGGAAGCAGACTTCCATTTCCTGCCTAAGGCTAATCAGGTGGATGGAACAGCTGTGTTAGGCTTGAATTACCAGTTCAGCAATGACAGTATCCAGGGTATCACCCGTATTGTCCGTGGACAGGGACCGCAACGGATTTATCTGCGTCCGGATTCGGCTTACGAGATCCGTAGTGTCAGCGGTTTTATTTATTATACGAACGACCATAACCCGAAAGCGAGTTTGTTGGTCGATAAAATCCGTCTGACACGTTATCATATCAAGGAGGACGAAAAGCCGGTTGCGAAAACAGACAGTACTGTTGCAGATTCGGTAAAACATGAAGCGATTCAGTTGCATGAACCGGCAGCAGACACCGTGCAAAAAACGAGAAGAGGTTCCATGAGAAATAGGGGGCTTCATCCTTCGGCAGAGATTCATCAGATCGAGGGGGGACTGAAATCGGTTAAGAAGCTTGAAAAGTGAGAAGAATAGCTACTCATAAATTGATTGGTCCACATACAGCAGAAATCCTTTCACATCAGGTGATTGAACTGGATGATGAGGGTGTTGTATGTGGATTATTTTCGTTTGAAAAGGAAATTTCTCATACGGAATGGTTGCCGGGATTGATTATATTGTCGGCTTATCCTGTAAGTCGGAACAGCGGAGAAAGTTTCCTGTGTTGGAAAGAACGGATTGAATTGGAATATAGCTCGGAAACATCGTCTTCCGTTTTGCGTGCCTATTGGGTGACACCGTTCAATGTTTCGGCTATGGAGTTTCTTCCCGATTCACGTATTGTCCCGCTGAAATAATGATTTGCTCGGATATGCTAGAATGTCCGGCGGCGGAACTCTGCACAAACAATGGCAGTGGCTACGGCGACATTCAATGATTCGCTTGTTTCACATCCGGCCGGGTAGTTCGGAATCAGAATCCTTCGGTTGATGAGACGACCTATTTTTTCGCTTATACCGTTACCTTCATTTCCCATTACAATCAGTCCGTTGCCGGTAAGTTCTTCGGTGTACATGTTATCTCCGTCGAGGAATGTTCCGAAGACAGGAATCTGTTGCCTTGCTACACTTCCGATGAATTCTTCCAGATTGCAGTAATGAAGCCGGACACGGGCTATAGCTCCCATGGTTGCCTGTACGGTTTTCGGATTGTAGATATCTGCCGTACCTGAAGAACAGAAGATGTGCCGGATTCCGAACCAATCGGCAATGCGGACAATGGTTCCCAGGTTGCCGGGATCCTGTACATCATCAAGAGCCAAGCACAATGATTGTCTTACGATATCTGCATCGAACGGATAATGCGGTTGCTCGAATACCGCCAATACTTCTTGAGGATTCTTCAATAGACTGGCACGGGAAAGTTCATCAGGGGTGACTTCGATGATTTCGGCTGCTTCTATTTCAGGATGCTTTTCCAACCAAATGGAAGTGGCCACAATCAACCGGCAAGGGAAGTGCCCCAACAGATCGCCTACCAATTTATGCCCTTCTGCCAGAAACACTTGTTCTTCTTTCCGATTCTTTTTCAACTCGAGCGAATGGATGTACTTTATTTTGTTTTTACTCAGCATACCTGCAAATCGTGTATTTTTGACAAAGATTCTCATACAAAGCTAAGAAGATATTTTTAATATTTGTCTATCTTTGCATACAAATTTATTAATAGAGAGTGTCCTTACGTATGAAAAAACCGATCCGAATATTTACCAATCTGATGTTGGCATCGCTGCTGGTAAGCAGTTGCTCTGTCAACAAGTTTATTCCGGAAGGACATTATCTGTTGGATGCGGTTAAAGTTGAGTCGGACAATAAGGAAATCAAGCCATCGGAAATGAATCTGTATGTCCGTCAGACTCCGAATGCCAAGTGGTTCAGTGTTTTCAAGCTTCCGCTTTACATCTATGGCGCATCGGGTTTGGATTCCACCAAATGGATCAACCGGTTGTGGAGAAGGTTAGGAGACGCACCTGTCATCTACGATAAGAAATTGGCAGATGAAACACGTGAAGAAATTCTGAAGGCTGTCCAGAACCGTGGATATATGGGCGCAACAGTCGATTTGCAGGAAAATCCGAACAAGAAAAAGATGAAGTTGCGATATATTATCCGGACTTCGCAACCTTATATCGTCAACCATATTTCTTATGATATTCCCGATTTTCGGATTCGTGAGTTTCTTGTCCGTGATTCGGCGTCTACCTTGCTTCATCCTGGAATGCGTTTTGATGTGAATGTGCTGGAAGCAGAACGTCAGCGTATTACACAGATTCTTCAGAACGAAGGATATTATCGTTTTAACAAGGATTTCATAAATTTCCAGGCCGATACCATGCGTTATACTCATAAAGTCGACCTGTCGATGATTTTGCTGCCTTATCGGCGTAAAAAGGAAGATTTGCCTGAACCGCACAAACAGTACAGGTTGCGTAACGTGAATTATCTTTTGAATACCGATTTGTTTTCTTTCTTTGAACGTACTACAGAAAATCTGGATTCAATTACACGGGATGGGGTGAATCTGTACTTCGAGAAGAAACCTTTTCTTCGTCCCAGAGTCTTGACTGATTATAATTACCTTGTACCCGGTCAGTTGTATAGCAGCAAGAATGTTCAGGATACATATACATCCTTGTCGCGTCTGCATGTGCTGAAATATTCGACAATACGCTTCAATGAGGTGGAACAGAATGACTCCACTTATCTGGACGCATATATATCCTTATCAAAAAACAAAAATAAATCACTTTCGTTCGAAGTTGAAGGTACCAACTCGGCAGGTGATTTGGGTGCTGCAGCTTCGGTTTCCTATACTCACCGTAATCTGTTTCATGGTTCGGAAGCTTTTACCATCAAGTTGAGAGGGGCGTATGAAGCGGTTTCGGGATTGGATGGCGGATATGCCAACAGTAACTATACCGAGTATGGTGTAGAAAGTAGCTTGAATTTCCCGGAATTCAAATTCCCGTTTCTTTCCAAGAGTTTCAAGCGACGTATCAAAGCTACATCCGAAGTTAGCTTGAAATACAACTGGCAGATCCGTCCGGAGTTTGAACGAACACTGGCTGCCGGTGCCTGGAGTTACCGATGGACGAGGAGGGGTAAAGCTACTCATCGATTGGATTTGCTTGACGTAAACTACATTTACATGCCTTATACATCACAGGCTTTCCGCGATTATCTGAATCGTATGGATGAGGTGAATCCGTTGCTCCGTCATAGCTACGAAGACCTTCTGATTGTCAGATTGGGATATACCTACACTTACAACAGTTCCGGTTCGTCGGCCATGAAGACAGCCAAACGTAATTCGTATTCTATCCGTGTCAACATTGAGGAATCGGGTAACTTACTGTATGCGTTTTCGAAGATATTCCATCCTCATCCGAAATCAGGAAAGGCTTACAATCTGGCGAATATTGATTTTGCCCAATATATCAAGGCCGATTTCGATTATGCCAAGAATTTCATGATAGATGAACGTAACTCGTTGGTGATTCATGGTGGATTGGGGATTGCATACCCTTATGGAAATTCCAAGAGTCTGCCTTTCGAAAAACTGTATTTCTCGGGTGGAGCAAATAGTGTAAGAGGTTGGAGGGTACGTTCATTGGGTCCGGGCTCATATCATGGCGACAGTAATACCATCGACTATGTAAACCATACCGGTGATATCAAGCTGGATTTGAACATCGAATACCGTACATTCCTTTTCTGGAAGCTTCATGGTGCAGCTTTTATTGATGCCGGTAATATCTGGAATCTCCGAAGACAGGGAAATAACGATAGCGGATTGTTTAAGTTCAACCGTTTCTACAAGCAGTTGGCGGTAGCTTATGGATTGGGTATCCGTTTCGATCTCGACTTTCTTATCCTGCGTTTCGATGCCGGTATGAAAGCCGTCAATCCGGCGCTTTCTGGTAAGGATAAATATCCGCTTATTTCTCCGCGGCTGAGACGTGATTTTGCATTTCATTTCGCAGTGGGTTACCCGTTTTAAAATTCGATATATGGAAGATAGAAAACTTTATACGAAAGAGGAGTTGCAGGAACTGGAGAATTGGTTCAAGACTGTTTCTGTTCCTCAGACATTGCAGTTGGACAAGGCTATGAATATTCCTGATTTGCCCGATACATTGACACGTCTGTTCGATCAGGCAGATATCTGTTACGAGAATCCGAAGATGCAGGGATGTATCATTTTGTTGGAACGGATTAAGGCAAAGTTGGAGGAGATGCAGCAAAGCTGATAGCTGCAACCTTTCACATCTGAACTCCACTCCAAATGTTTTGTGTCTAACATTTGGAGAGCATGGAGAGCATACTTTTCCTGCAAAGGGGCATGAATGCCCTCCCTGCAGGATTGTAGCTAATAGTCAACAAGGTTGAAATTTAGAAAATTGATATAACGTTCGTTGTGATTTTTTCCATAAAGTTTTTTACTTCTTTATTCGTTTGTACGATGATTAAACAACTGGAACGGGAAATGGTTGCCTTGAAAGAAGCTATTTTTGTGGAGTCCGTCGGTATTTAACATTCCAACCTTCGCTTTTTGTGTCTGAAAACTGTTGACTGCCAGCAAAATTCCATAAAATTTGTATTTTTGCAGTACAAATTGTTTAACTAAGCATCACAGATGTTAAGGGGAGAGGGAAAGCTATGAAAAAACAGATGGTTATCATGAATTTCTCGCATGTTTACGAAGAAGAACGTTTTCTGCATAATCCGAAATTCCGATGGATAGACTGTACACACTTGCAAGGTACCGATTGTTATTGTGATCCTGAAGCAGAAAGTAGATTGAAGAAACTGATTGCACCTTATTCGGTCGAAGGAATACATTGGATTGATTCGGGAGATTATCATTATCTTACCAAAATCTGGACCGACAAGATCGATTATCCTTTTTCGCTTGTGGTGTTCGATCATCATCCAGATATGCAGCCTTCTCTTTTTGAAGGATTGCTTTCCTGCGGATGTTGGGTGCGGACTATGCTGGAAGAGAACAAGTATCTGCAGAAAGTCTGCATCATCGGAGCATCGGAACAGCTGAAAAAGGAAACTGAGGGCTACGACCAACGCTTGCTTTACTACAGCGAACAGACCTTAAATCATGAAGAAGCATGGAAATTATTCTCTAAGTTTTACTTGAATGAACCTGTGTATATGTCTGTAGATAAGGATGTTCTAAGTAAATCGTATATCAATACTAATTGGGATCAAGGTTCGATGACATTGCCTCAGTTGCGGAAACTTATGGACGTAATCTTGTATCGTGAAGAGATTATAGGCATTGATATTTGCGGAGAAGCTAAAGGGACTCTTGATGATGTTATGTTGGGAATGGAAGGGGAGTTGCGTAACGAACAGACCAACGAGAATCTTTTCGATTTTATCCGGAAACATCATTGGAACTAAAATATCCGTTATTTTTTTTGATAAATGTGTACAGTTGGGAGCAAGCATTGTTGCTGTATTGGGCAAATCGGTTTATCTTTGTTCCCATCTATTGAGTAAGAGGTTATCAGTATGAACAAGCGTGCTAAAAAGATTCTGAAGATATCGGGGATATCTGTTGGGGCAGTCATTGCCTTACTTCTGTTGGTGATTACCATTGTAATCAATTTTGTGTTTACTCCAGCCAAGCTTACGCCTGTAGTGTTGCGTACAGCCAACGAGTCGCTCAATGCCAAACTCGACATGAAGAGTGTGGAACTGACTTTCTTTTCCACGTTTCCACGTTTCGGTTTGAAACTGACCGACGGTTCATTGGTGTCGGATGCCATCCGCGATACCTTGTGGCAACCTACCGATTCGTTGGTTTCGTTCAAGAAGTGTGTGGTAGTGGTAAGTCCGTTCGATTTTTTGATCGATAATAAAATCACACTGAATTATCTGGGGTTGGAAATGCGAAGGTTTATGCCTTCCGTGATACGACCGGTATCGCCAACTGGGACATTGTCAAACCTGATACTGCTTCGGTCGAGGATACCACTTCGATGGACAAGAATATGCTGAAGGGTGGAATCGATATCCGTAAGGTGGTTCTGAAGAAAACCAACGTGATATTTGACGATCGCAGTACTCAGGTCTATGCTCAAGTCAAGAATGCCGATCTGAAACTGAAAGCTTCCCTACATAAAGAACACTCCAAACTGGAACTGGAATTTGCCAACGAAAACATTCTCTTCTGGCAGGAAGGCCAGCTGCTGGTAAACCATATCGCTACCGAATTCAATACCGATATAGACCTTGACCGTGCCTCACATACTATTGCGCTGAACGATGCACGTATAGCCGTGAACGGTATCGAATTTGATGTTCACGGTACGTTCAAACCCGATTCCATCCACAGGACACTGGGAGTGGACGTGGCATATGGACTTCATGCACCATCGTTGGAAACTGTTCTGAACATGATTCCGGAGAGCATCCTCAAGCGTGAAAATATGGATGCCAAGGGGGAAGTCAAGATGGACGGTGTCATCAAAGGCATCTATGGCAAGAAACAGATGCCGATGGTAACTATGAACGTACAAATTAACAAAGCATCTGCCAAATACGACAAGCTGCCTTACGGTATTGATGATTTTACAGCCAATTTCTCGGCCTTTGTCGATCTGATGCGAAAGAAACCATCTTATGCCGACCTTAAGATATTTCATTTCCAAGGAGTACATACAGACATCCTTGCCGATGCAAAGGTTGAAGATTTGTTGCGTGATCCGGATATTACTTTCAATACCAAATCGAAAATCGATCTAACTGCCCTTGCCAAGACATTCCCGTTGCAGGAAGGGGTAACAATCCAAGGGAAATTGAATGCCGACCTTCATCTGAAATGCCGGCTGTCGACCATCAAGAAACAAGATATCGGTCGGATTAAGCTGAAGGGTAAGCTTGATATGAAAGGATTGATGATTAAGGATGTGAATAAGAATTTCGAGTTTACAAGCGATGCATCCTTGGGCTTTATCGGAAACGACAATCTGGGAGCACGAGCTACTATCAGTAAGCTCTTCCTGAAATCGCGTTTTCTCAATTCACAACTGCAGAAGGTTACTGCAACCGTACGTTCTACCAACCCTCAGGATACAACACATATTACCAATGTAGAATGTAAGCTTGATATGGATATGTTCAAGGGTAATATGGGTGATTCCATTGCCGTGTTCTGCAAGAAGGCGAAAGCTACCGTGCATCTGCAGCCTGGTAAGCTGAATCCTGCCATGCCGATGCTCGACCTTGCACTCGAAACCGATACCTTGTTCGGACGGTACGCCGGAATCAAGGCTGGTATGGATAAGGGTGGATTCGGTGTCCGTGCCGAAAAGATGCGCGACTCGACCTGGCTACCCGAAGGAATTATCGGATTCAATCGATTGGGAGTTTCGGTTCCGGAGTTCGCTTTGCCTGTTCGTATGCAGAAGACAGCTGTGACATTAGGCAACCGTGTCATTACCTTGAAACAGGCCAGATGCCGTATCGGTGATTCGGACATTACAGCTACCGGAGCCATTTATGACCTTAACGGTACATTCAAGTACAAGCGGCCGTTGCGTGCCAAACTGGATATCTCGTCGAACAACCTCGACTGCAACCAGCTTATCAATGCGCTGAATTTCCCTGAAGATACGTTGCAGACGTCCGTCGATACAGTATCGTCGCTTAAGTTGTTCGTTATCCCGAAGAATATCGATTTCGAACTCCAGACCCATCTAAAGTGGGTGAAATACGACCAGATGATATTCGAAGATGTGGAAGGCGCTGTCGATGTATATAATCAGGCTGTACATCTGAAAGATCTGAGCATGAAGGGGCTTGACGCACAGATGAACGCTACCTTGGTTTACCGTGCAAAAGAGGAGAAGAAGGGCTATACGGGGTTCGACTTCCAGCTGCATCAGGTAAACATCGGTAAACTGGTCGATTTCATACCTTCTCTTGACACCATTGTACCGATGCTCCGTTCGTTCCAGGGAAAGGTTAATTTTGAAGCTGCAGCAGAGGCCGTCTTGGATTCGAACCTGAATATCAAGATTCCGAGTCTGAAAGCTGCTGTCCACATCAAGGGCGACAGTTTGGTACTGATGGATGGAGAAACTTTTGCTGAAATTTCGAAAATGCTGATGTTCAAGAACAAGAAACGTAACATGTTCGACAGTATTTCGGTAAACCTGACTGTTCAGGATGGAAATGTTACTGTCTATCCGTTTTTGTTGCAGATTGACCGGTACAAAGCTGCGGTAGGAGGAACACAGGGATTGGATATGAATTTCCAATACCATATATCCGTCTTGAAATCGCCTATACCAATCAAGATGGGAGTGAATATAACCGGTAACCTCGACAATATGAAAATTCGTTTGGGTAAGGCCAAGTACAAGGATGCAGTAACGCCTGTCGAGATACGGAAAGTCGACAGTACCCGTGTACATATGGGACGGCAGATTGTTTCCGACTTCCGGAGAGTTATCCGACGAAGGGAATAGCATTTCCTATTTGTCTTTATATATGAAAACCACCGCTATCGCCAGCTTTATTCATTGGCCGGTAGCGGTGGTTCGTTTTTTTTAATAGGTTTTCAATTGTTTTTAAACGTAACTTGAATATCGTTACTGTGAAAATACATATTGCTTCTTATGTACTGTTTCCCGATTGCGTCAGGAGTTCATCGCTTTCATCTTCTGCAGAATCTTCGGAAACTGGATAAGGAAGATGATGGTGCAGCAGATAGCCGCAGTAGCATCGGAAATTCCTTCGGCGGCATACACTCCGGTAACTCCCATGTATCGGGGTAGGATCAATGCCAACGGAACCAGTAGAATCACTTTTCGGAGCAGGGCGATGAATACAGAAATCTTTGCTTGTCCCAAGGCTACGAACATGTTCTGGCAAGCGCGCTGCAAGCCGAATATCGTCATACCGCCTAAGAAGATAGGCATTACACGGCTTACGGTATCAATCAGTTCCTTATCTGTAGTAAATGCCGAAGATACCAGATGAGGGAACAGAATCATGGACAAAACCAGCAGAAAATTGAACGAAAACATTACGATTACAACAATCTTGAAACATTCCTTAACACGGTTGCCGTTGCCATGTCCGTAATTGTAACTGACAATGGGTACAAAACCTTGTGCAAAACCAGTCAGGGGCACGCTTACTATCAGCATGGCACTCTGCATAATGGCCAGAGCACTTACGTGGATATCGCCGAAAACCTTCAGGCTGCCATTCAGTACGAAACCCACCAGACTCTCCGTGCTGGCCATGATGAAAGGGGAGATACCCAAAGCCAGTATCGACAGGATAACTCCTTTATGCAACCTCATATACCGTCGTTCCAATTTGAGCGAAGCCTGTTCAGAAGTGAGAAAACGAAGGATCCACAAGGCACTGCAAGCCTGTGCGATGACAGTAGCAAGTGCAGCACCTTTTACACCCATTCCGAAAGTGAAGATAAACAGCGGGTCGAGAGCGATGTTCAATACAGCTCCGATAATCACCGAATACATGGCAATAGCGGGGCGTCCCTGTGTATTGATAAACGTGTTCAAGCCTACTGAAATCTGGACGAAAAGTGTTCCAACCAGATAGATGGAAAGATAATCGACAGCATATCCAATGGTATTTTCCGAAGCTCCCGTGAAGAAGAGTACCGGTTCCATAAAGATGTAGAAAATAGCCGAAGTAATAAGGGTGAAGATGACCAACAGGGTAAATCCGTTGCCCAAGATTAGGCTTGCACGCTCACGGTTTCCCTGTCCTAAGGCAATGGCAGCCAAGGGTGCGCCTCCTACACCTACGATAGCCGAAAAGGCCGAAATCAGGATAATGATGGCACTGGTTACTCCAATACCGGCCAATGCATTGGTTCCGATTCCGGGAATATGACCGATATAGATACGGTCCACCAAATTATAGAGCAGATTGACCAATTGTGCTGCAATAGCCGGAAGCGCCATCCGGAATATCAGAGGCAGCATACGGTCGGTGCCGAGTCTTTCTTCGTATTTATTGTTCATGATACCTTTTTCAAAAATCGCACAAAGGTACGGATTTTTTATTGAATTCGGTATCATTCGGCGTCTTTCGGGTAATTCTTGTCGGTCTTTTCGGGAGCTTGCTTGGTAGTAGTCTTCAGTTTTTTCTTACCTAGCTTTTTCGCTTTCTCCCAAGCGGCCTTACGGGCTTCATATTGCTCCCGCTGGCGTTCCAGATAATTGTCTGCCATAGTTCCTGTAGCGTTTTTAAGTGTAACTTTTAATTCCATCCCAGTTGGTCGTGCATCTTACGCAAGGCTGCATTGTAATCTTCTATCAGTTCTTGCATGACGTCCTTTACCGACTGTAATTTCTTGATCATCGAGGCAGCCTGACCTATTTCTATTTCTCCTTCGAAAATATCTCCTTCGAAGATACCTTTCTTCGCTCGGCCTTTGCCTAACAGCTCACGTATTTCGTCTGTCGTGGCACCACGTTGTTCGGCTTCGGCTACCTGTTTGTAGAAATCGTTCTTCACGAGTCGGGTAGGTGAAAGCTGTTTCAGCGTGAGTATGGTATCGCCTTCATTCAGGCGGAGGCAACGATCCTTGAAGGTAAAATGGGCGGAACTTTCTTCGGTGAGCGCAAAACGGGTACCCATCTGTACTCCGTCGGCACCTAAAGCCTGAGCGGCAAGGATGCCTTCGCCTGTAACAATGCCCCCTGCGGCAATCAGCGGAAGTGTACAGCTTTGTCTTACTGCCGGTATCAGACAGAAGGTGGTAGTCTCTTCACGACCGTTATGTCCTCCAGCCTCGAATCCTTCTGCAACGATCGCATCTACACCGGCCTCCTCGCACTTGGCTGCAAACTTGGTCGATGATACTACGTGGGCAACAATGATGCCGTGGTTATGCAACCATTCGGTCCAAGTTTTCGGATTTCCGGCCGAAGTGAATACAATCTTCACTTCTTCTTCGGCTATAATCTGCATAATGGTTTCAATTTCCGGATACATCAGCGGTACGTTCACTCCGAAAGGCTTGTCGGTAGCTGCCTTACATTTGCGGATGTGTTCGCGTAAGGTTTCGGGATGCATGGATCCTGCGCCTAACAGACCGAGTCCACCAGCATTGCTTACCGCGGCAGCGAGACGCCATCCGCTGCACCAAACCATTCCTCCCTGAATGATGGGATATTGGATACCGAAAAGGTGACATATTCTGTTCATAGTTCCAAGTTTTTCTACAAAAATACGTTTTTCCTTATCATATCCAAGAAATAAAGCTTTTTTAATTGATGGCTTTCAGTACAGGACGAAGGTACTGGCTTTCGGTTTCGAACCCGAACCAATAGTTGGTCGGGTCGGTTTCATTCCCGGGAAGAAGGCATAGGCGAAGTCCCTCATGATATTCTCCATACACGATATTCCAGTGCTCGGGAGGGACGACATGCTTGGTCCGGATACGTGCTGCCGGTTGTTTCTTGAGCGACATTCCGGCTTCTATCCATGCAAGTGTGGCTTCGGTTTCGTATTTCGGATAGAACTCTTTGCAGAACTCATATAGGATGACTCCTCTTCGTTCCTGACTCATGGGCTGGTCGATGACTCCCAACCGGATAAGATGGTCGAGGAAGCGATGTAAAAAATCATCCTCTTCAATAATCAGGCGGCGGGTGATATCTTGCCATACGGAGGTGTTGTAATATCCGTCAAGCAGACGCGACAACTGTCGGGCGGTCTGTAGTTCATCGGGTGAGATTTCTCTTGTCTGCAACACTTCGTAAGGAGGTAAAGGGGAATAGCTGATACCCAGTTCCTGTGCCCGGCGTCGCATTTCTGTTCCCGGTAGCAGTTTGAGTGATTCCAACTGAATCTCTCCGGCCTTGTATCCGGCCAGTGTACGGACATCGTGGAAAATGTCTTCAAGGCGATAAAGAGGGAGTCCGGCAATCAGATCGGCATGGGTTTCCATGTTCGGTAAGGAACATAGGAATTTCAGGCCTTCGAGTGCATCGCTCAGCTTACCCATACGTCGGCTTGTAGTCAGTACATCCTCCCTCAGACTTTGGATTCCGGCTTCCAGATGCAGCAATCCTTCAGGCATTGCTTTCAGTTCCGCTTTCAGTTCTTCGGTGAGGAGAGCAGGATGGATTTCCAGGTGGAAACGGATATCGGGATATTCCTTAAACAGATCGAGCAATGCTTTGGCATGACGACTGTTGTAATTGAAGGTACGGTCGAGCACACGAATGTTTCGAATACCATGACGGTAGATAATGTCAATACGTTGACGGATGGTTTCGATAGGCAAGGTGCGGACGGGCTTCTCTCCACCACTTACGCAGAAAGCGCAGGTATTGAAGCAACCTCTTGTAGTTTCCAATTGTACGAACGGTTTACTCCAGTTGAAAAACTCGCTGGTTTCGGGTGAAACCAAAGTGTCGAACTTCATAACACGTGCCAATCCATTGTCGTGATAAACTCCATTAGTCTTGTCAAGATAACAAAGCCCTTTAATACCTTCCCATTTCTCTCTTTGGTTCCAGATTGAAAGCCATTGAGGGACAACCTCTTCGCCTTCACCACGGAACACGCAATCAACGAAACGGTTGTTGCGCAGGAAATCTTCATTGTCACCCAAGAACTCCGGTCCGCCGAGTGCAATGCAACACTCGGGCAGCAACGCCTTGGCTCGCGACAATACATGCTGCAGCACTTCGTGGTTGAACAACCAGCAGGTGGCGGCAATGATATCCGGCTTTCGGCGGAATATCTCTCCGGCAGTCATCCCCGGATTCTCGTTGATGGTGGCCGAAACCATCTCCCAACGGATGTCGGAGTTATCGGCTATCTGTGCCTGAAGTGCAGGCAAAGCCAGCGATGAATGTGCATAAGAACTGTTGAGGTCGAGCCAGACTATTTTCATGTATGGAGCAGAAATCAGGAGAGTGATACAATAGTAAAAATAAGGCGAAGAACCTTGTGCATGCAGGCATGCGTACAAAATTCTTCGCCTATCTGAACAACTGAAACGTTATTCTGTTATAGGATTAAATCAGATATTGTGAACTGATTGATTCGTTATTCATGACACGGCGTATAGTTTCAGCAAACATATCAGCGATAGAAAGCTGTTTAACTTTTGCACAACGGTTTGAGTAAGGGATACTGTCGGTAAAGACAATCTCTTCCAACTGAGAGTTCTGTACACGTTCAGAAGCCGGACCCGACATTACACAGTGAGAAGCGATGGCACGAACAGAAGTGGCGCCCGCTTCCTTCATGATATCAGCAGCCTTGGTAATAGTACCGGCTGTATCTACCATATCGTCAATCAAAACAACATTCTTACCTTTTACGTCACCGATAATCTGCATAGAAGCAACCACATTTGCTTTTTCACGGGTCTTGTGACAAAGTACCAAAGGTACATCGAGGAACTTGGCGTAAGTACTTGCACGTTTCGAACCGCCCACATCAGGAGTTGCGATTACCAAATTTTCCAAATTCAATGACTGGATGTACGGTGCAAAAATTGCAGAGCCATATAGATGGTCGACCGGAATATCGAAGAAACCTTGAATCTGGTCAGCGTGAAGGTCCATGGTGATCAGACGGTCGATACCTGCTACACTTAGCATATCAGCAACCAATTTCGCACCGATAGAAACACGTGGCTTATCCTTACGGTCCTGACGTGCCCATCCGAAATAAGGAACAACAGCGATGATACTCTTTGCGGATGCACGTTTCGCTGCATCAATCATCAGCAAAAGCTCCATCAAGTTATCCGAATTAGGGAAAGTAGACTGTACTAGGAATACGTGCTGTCCACGGATCGACTCTTCGTACGATACTGCAAATTCGCCATCGGCGAAGTGAGTAATGTTCATATTTCCCAGCGGGCAACCCAGACTGGCACAGATTTTTTCTGCAAGGTATCTCGAATTTGTACCCGAGAATACTTTAAATGGTGATGTTTCGCTCATTGTAAAATAGATATATTGCCTTAAAATTGTCTGCAAATTTACTCCATTTCTTTTTTGTGAACAACAGAATTTTCGGAAAACTTTAATCTGACAGGCGTTTCAGTTTTCTGAAATGTTCAATAAGTTCCTTGTAGTTATAGTCGGAACCAGGATTGAACTTGCTCCATAATCCACCAAGAATGGCGGCTCCACCAAAACCGTAATCTTTGATTTGGAGAATGTTTCCTTCGTCAATACCTCCCAATGCCATCACATGTTTATCGATGATGCCGTTCTTCACGGCTGCACGGATTTGCTCGGGAGTGAAGTTAGAAGCATATCCTTCTTTGGAGATGCTGTCGAAAATCGGACTAAGGAATACATAGTCGAATTTCGGTTTCTGTTCCTGAACTTCTTCCAAAGTGTGGCAAGAGGTGCTGATTTGTCCTGAATAATTTTCGGGAGCGACCGGATTACGATGATTCAAGTGGATTCCCCTTAGATTATATTCTTCCTTCAAATAAAAATGCCCATGTACTACAATACGTTTCCGATACTTTTCCGGAATGAGTGTAAGTAATCGTTCCGCATACACTGGAGCTGTATCGGGTTTGCGTAAGTGAAGAATATCCAGCCCTTCATCGAAAAGGGTTGTAAGTATCTTATCCTCCTCTACAAAATAGGTAGGTGTTGTAATCAATATTAGTTTCATGTACTACGCAATTGTGATACAAAGTTAGTAACATTGCTGTAATTTACCTAAAGATGAGGCATTATTTTTGGAATAATATTGATAATCAGTTTGTTAGTTCGCATAAATATAACATATTTTTATAAATTTTTCATCCGGCTTTAAGGATGGGCTATATAAAACGGAACAGGTCCGTCTCCGAACGGGTAACGGACCTGCATAAGAAACATAGCATGAGTTGAGGTTATTGCTGTTTCTCGTAGGTGATGGTCATTTCATCATTCTGTAAAATCATTTCGGTATCTGTCACCTTCAAGATGGTGAATGTATCGACAACCGATATGGCTTGTCCGTTTGCCATAGCTCCTCCGGTGAGGATAAGCAGGTTGCCTTCCTTTTGCCAACTTTCATATTGAAGTGCAGCAGGATTGACGGAGGCGGCTTTACCTCCTTGTTCCAAAACGACTCCTTGGACGGCGATTACCGAATCGGGGGCGACTTCTACCCATGTTCCTTCAATTGCTTGTTCTTTTTGATGGCACGATACAAAGGCTGTGGCTGCCATCAAACCGACGATACCTTTTACTAATAATGATTTATTCATATTTGAGAGATTAAAGGGTTGCTTTATCTCTATATACAATCAATGAACCGTTTTGTTCTGGCTGAAATGGAGTTTGCCGGATATTTTCAATATTTTTATCAGAAAATCATTGGATGAGAGCTACTAATGCATTCTTATAGCCATGAAAGAAAATGGCGGCTTTATCCTGAATGCGTGGGAATAAAGTCGCCATCGGTTATTAATTGTTTAATGTTCCTTCATTGATTTTCTTAAGGTATTCTTCGTAGGTTCGTTTCCATCGGTTGTGAGTCCAGAGCCAATAGGCTGGCTGTTGGTTAATGGTTTGTTCCAGTAATTGGATGTATATGTCGGTTACCTCGAAGTCGGGATATTTTTTTACATCATCTACCATACGGGAGAGTTTACATACATAGTAACCTCGTTTGATCCGTTTCACATCAGCATAAAAGATGAGAGCATCGACCTGTTTGCCGATTTTTTCCGTTCCGGTAAATACTGGTGTCTTCTGATGGAAGAATTCACTCCAATGGTGGATGCTGTTCCACTTTGGACCTTGATCGGAGATGAATCCGATAATTGCTTTTTGGCCGGCTTTTTTCCATTTAACGATGTAACGTAATGTTTCTTTCATTGGAATGTTTGCTCCATTGGCACGACTTCGGATTTTCAGCATCAGGCGGTCGAAAGCTTTGTTGTATAACGGATGATAGATTTGTCCACCAATAATGTTCGGTTCTATTTCATGAATGCGTGCTGAAAGGGAAGAAATCCATTCCCAATTGCAATAATGTCCGAGGTAGATGAAACCGAACTTCTTGTTATTCTCGTCAAGCGCATGAACCATTTCTGCAACACCTTCGAATTTCATGCGTTTCTTCAGGTTTTTGTCGGAGATACTAAGCTGTTTCAGTGTCTCAACCATATAATCGCATAGGAAAGCGTAAAATTCCTTTTCTATTTTGGTTCGTTCTTTTTCGTCCTTTTCAGGAAATGCCTGCGACAGATTCTTCCTGACAATTTTCTTTCGATAGCCTATCAGATAATAAAGAATCAGATATAGAAGGTCGGATATGCGATAAAGTACCCATAGCGGAAGCAAGGATACGAGATAGCAGAAACCGTGAAGTATGTAATAGGAGAATTTCATAAACAGTTTTATTGGCTTTGTCAACTTGTTTGCAAGGGCAAAATTACAGTTTCTGTCTCAAAAGTCAAAAGATAACGTAGCTAAAACTGATGTGAAGGTGTTTCCCATGTTTGGGAATGTTTTATGCTAGAATGCGCCGTGCACCCACATAACGTTTGGCATAATAAGGTTCGGTTGAAGATGAGATGCGGATGCCTGAACGGCTTGCATGAATGAAAGAGAACACTCCCGTTTCCGGGTTGACATCTGTTACAATGCCTACATGACCGATGGTTGTGCGTGATGTTCTCGAACCGCTGAAGAATACCAGATCTCCTTTTTGTAACTCTGTACGATGGGCAATTTCAATGCCTTCGGTAAACTGTGAACGTGAGGAGCGGGTAAGTTGGATGTTTTCTTTCTTGAACACATAAGTGGTGAAACCTGAACAATCAAAACCGATTTTGGGATTCATTCGTCCGCTACGATATGGAACTCCGATATATTTCATTGCTACCTCAACAATATCATTGCCTGTTACTGTAGTAGAGTCGGGGGTGGATGATAGAGTTTGTGCTGAAAGATTCATGTTTGATAGAACCATCAATGTGAAAAGCAGGGTAGTGATAAAATGTTTCATTTGTTCGATATTGTGTGTTTCTGGTTCTTCGTTCGATTTATATTCTACTTTCAAATTTATGGAATGTAGATGTAAGCAACAACTCCGTTTTACATCTTTTCGCAATAGGCGTTGGGTAATTATAGTGCTTGATTTGTCGGTATTCGATTGATATATAGGTAATTAATTGCGGAAAAATTTCTTGAATCAGAAAATCGTATTTTAAACTTTTTAATAGTCTGGAATCATTTTGCCGGCTTGATTTTTTTCTGACAATCTTTTTGATAGCTCACGTTGGTTTAAAATGTGCAATATAGGAGGTCGTTTGGAATGAATACTTCCTTTTGTCAAGTCTTGATATTGATGATAAATTGGAAATGGAAGAAATAATAAAGGCTTTACCGATATCCGAAGATTAGGTAAAGCCTTTACATATTGTGATTATTTTATAGCGTTTAGGATAGCGTCACGTATTTCGGGTTCGGTCCATATCAGATCAGTCCGGTCGTTTCCATCGCTCAAGCCCATCCATCGGAAGCAGCAGATATTGTATTTCTTAGCTTCGGATACATAACAAGCTGCCTGTTTGGCACGTTCAGCAACATTATTCTTGTCGAATGAGCCATATTCACCGATGATGCAAGGAATACCTTCTGAAACAAAAGTTGTATTTAGCTTCTGGATGGCTGTTCTGACTTCTTTTTCACAATCAGAATCGAATATGCTCTTATCGTATTTGCTCCAGTAAGCATCTTCCGAAACATCAAAAGCAAACGGATAGGGTGCATAGCTGTGGACTTGAACAATCAGGTGTTCTGTTGTTAGGTCGGTAGGTAGTCTGAACGATTCAAGATTATCGAGACTGGCAGCATAGGTGTTGACAATCAGGTTGCGTGTCTGGTTGTTGCCACCCGATGCACGGACAACATCCACGAAGTCTTGGTTGTAGGCGTTGGCTGCATCGTAAGCACCCGAAACTGAGGGAGAGTTCCATGTGTCATTGATATCCAGAATCTCATTATATCCTTCGAAAAGCAGATGATGGTCGTATTTGTTGAACCGTTCGGCAATCTGTTTCCAGAGAGTCTTGAACTTCTCGTTTACTTTACCGTAAACGTCTTGGTCGGCAATAAGCCAGCCTTCAGTTCCTGTATCGTGATGTACATTAAGGATACAGTACATACCTGCATCAAGTACATAGTTGACCACTTCTTCTACTCGGTTCATCCATGCTTCGTCCACCTTGTATGTATTCGGATCCATGTGTTGATACCAGGTAACAGGTACACGGATGGCACCGAAACCTGCATCAGCAAACATTGTCATCAATTCGGGACGGGTTACCGGTTGTCCCCATGCTGTTTCATAATCGCTGGGAGTACCTGCAGTATAATCGGCAATCCATTGTCCGTTCGAATCGAGGGTATTTCCTAGATTCCAACCGGTCTTCATGTTGACGACGGCTTGTGATGCCTTTTCCCAACCCGAATCGTCGGGCTTTTCTATCTTTCCTGCTTTCTGCTTAATGGTCAGAGTCTTGCCTTGTTCACTCGATACCGGTTTCAGAGTTACGATAGCCTCACGGACGTTTTCGGTCTCATTCGCGGTTACGGTTATTGTAACAGCGGTAGCCATTTCCGATGCTTTGCCGGAGGTCGCATTGAGTGTTATCCAATCGACATCCTTACTCAAGGTCCAGTCGGTATTGCTAAGAATCTGAATAGAAAGATTATGTGTATCTTCATTCAGGTCGATAGAAGAGATTTCATCTCCATTTTGAAGAATCTGATACTTGAGTTGAGGTTTCGGTTCCGGTTGCGGATCATCTTCGGAGGATGAACATCCCGAAAGCAAAGTGCAGATGAAGCCAAGGAACAGCATAGTCCAATGGTTTAAGATGCATGTGCGTTTCATTATTCGTTTAATTTGGTTAAAGGTTAATACTCGTTTTCATTTACTTCAAATATAGGAATTATTTTGAATCGACTAAATATTTGATTTGAAAATGTCGTAGTCGAAATAAAATTAAAAGCTTTTGCATTACTTGAAGCAAAAGCTTTTAATGTGTTTATATACAGTGCTTTATTTCTTGTATGTTTTTAGGAATGATTCAATCCGCTCCAACCCTTCTTTGATGTTTTCTAGCGAATTGGCATAAGAGAAACGAATACATCCTTCGCCTTGACTACCGAAATCGACACCCGGTGTGACTCCTACATGGGCTTTCTCCAAAATTTCGAAAGCGAAACGATAGGAGTCTTTGGTAAAGGCAGATGCATCGGTAAAGATGTAGAACGCTCCTTGTGGTTCGGCAATGGGAGGAAGACCTATTTCTGCAAGGCGTTTCATCATGTATCGGCGTCGTTCGTCGTAAATTTTACGCATTTGTTCCACTTCGGGTTCGCCTTCTCTCAATGCTGCGATTCCAGCTTTCTGAGCTACACTTGGTGCACAAATAGAAAAATTTTGCGACATAATCTGCAAGGTGCGAACATAGGCTTGTGGGGCGATTACATAACCTAGCCGGGCACCGGTCATGGCATATCGTTTGGAGAATCCGTTCAGTACAAAAGCCTGATCGGTAAATTCCAGGATGGAATGTGCTGTTCCTTCATACACCAGTCCGTGATAAATCTCATCGGAAATGACCGGAATAGGGAGTCGGGCAATCTCTTTCAATGTTTCTTCGGGTAGCAGTGCTCCGGTAGGATTCATCGGAGAGTTGATGAAAAGGGCACGGGTTTTCGGTGTGATGACAGCTTTTACCTTCTTGATATCGAAACGGAACTTATTGCTTTTGTCCAGTTCCACCAGAACCGGACGTGCCCCTGCCGCTTCGATGAAGTTATGATAACAGGCATATCCCGGATTGGTAATGATTACTTCCGAATCGGGTTCGCACAGCATCAGCATGAGCATCAGTAGTGCCGGAGAAGTTCCGCTTGTCACGATAATCTGTTCAGGAGAAACTGTCACTCCATATTCATTCCGGTAGAAACGGGCAATTTCTTCACGTAGTCCGAAATCACCTTGTGAATGTGTGTAATGTGTGAAGCCTTCATTGTATGCTTCCTTGGCAGCTTTCAATGCGCACGCAGGTATATCAAAATCAGGTTCACCCACTTCGAGGTGGATTATATCAATTCCTTCTCGTTGCAATGTGTTGGCACGTTCCAGCACATCCATAACGAGGAAAGGAGTCAGGTTTTCTATATTCTTGTTCATTCTGATAGTTGTTTGTAATACGATTAGCCGGTTGCAAAAGTAGCTAATTATTTTTTAACCGATGAATCTCTCTGATATATTTCCGTTCTTTCGGAAAACTGATGTAACTTTATAGTCTGAAATATTTGTCGGCTTATGAGGAAGAGCAAGTATGAGATGAGAGATCTTTTTTCTCCCGAGGATTTTCTGCAAGGTTCGGATGGTAATGAAAATGAGGAAGATTTTCCTGTAGAGGAAACCTCAATTTGTTGCGGATCGATTGTATCCGAAACTCCGGAATATGATTTGAACCCGCTTTTCGAACGTCTTTCGAAATCTGATTTCCGCCGTCGGTTTCATCTGCATCCCAAGGACCTTGATTATATCCATGAAAAAGGCATGGAAACTATTCGTCACCATGCCGAAGATTTCGTACGAAAACGTTTGGCTCCTGCAGTTATTCCGAATGACGGTAAACAGACTCCCATGCGTGGGCATCCGGTATTCATCGCCCAGCATGCTACGGGATGTTGTTGCCGCGGTTGTTTTGCCAAATGGCATCATATTCCAGCCGGAAGGGAACTGACATCCGAAGAGCAACAATATGCGGTAGCGGTGCTGATGGAATGGATACGGAGGAGGTTATAGCTCAATAATATAGGTCGACATAGTTCTCAAGTCAATCTGCCAGAGTTTGCCGTCGAGTACTTCTCCATAGCCTGTTATGATTTTGATTACTTCATTGGCCTCGGCACAGCCGACCATTCCGGGAGTAACGCCCATGACACCTTTGGGTGGATGGGGCATTTCTTTCATCTCCTCTTCAGGAAAGAAATCACGGTAAGTTTTCCCGCTTTTATAGTTGAAAACCGAAACTTGCCCGTCGAAGGCGCGGATAGCACCATAAACGTATACTTTGCCCAGTTCCACACACGTATCGTTAATCAGGTAACGGGTGGCGAAATTGTCGCAGCCATCCACTACAATGTCGTATCGGGAAATGATTTCCTTTGCATTTTCTGGTGTAAGACGGGTGGGATAGGCATCGATTTTCACTTCCCGGTTCAAGGCACTAAGCCGTTTCTGCGCCTGCAAAGCTTTCGGAAGTCCTAATTCCGGTTCCGAATAAAGCACTTGGCGCTGCAGGTTTGTTTCGCTCACTACATCATCATCTACCAGTCCGATAGTTCCGACCCCGGCTCCGGTAAGATAAAGTGAAATGGGAGAGCCTAATCCTCCTACACCCACAATGAGCACCCGGGCCTCTTTCAGTTTCTGCTGGCCAGCTTCGCCTATTTCCGGAAGCATTATCTGGCGATTGTATCGTTCGTTCATGGAATTCTTTCTGTACTAGAGATTAAAATAAAGGCAGAAAGCCGGATTGAGAAGTTTCTCATTTCCGTCCGTCTTTCTGCCCGCTATGTTATCTTATAAACCGATTTTTGCCTTTATCGTGCAGTGGCAAAGCCGTCGAAAGAGGCATCCCAGTCTTTCCATACCGGTTCGCGGCCCAATGATTTCAAGGCTTTCTCTACCTCTACAGCTGTACGGTCGTCGCTGATATGGAACTGTTCCAAGGCCTGCGGATAAGTGAAATAGCCACCTGGTTCGGTCTTGCTTTCTGCACTCATGGTAGTAACTCCCAGTGTAGCCATGTGGTCACGGATGTAGGCCGGCTCGCGGGTTGAGTAAGAGATATCTACATCATGGTCGAAGATACGCATGGCAAATGTAGCCAAAGCCAGTTCCTTATCGCTCATGATGACATTCGGCTGGAAGCCTTCGTTTTCTGCCGGACGCATACGCGGAAAGTTGACACTGTATTTGGTTTTCCAGTAATGTTTCTGCAAGTAACGCAGATGGTAAGCCATCATGGTGACGTCGGTACGCCAGTCTTCAAGTCCGATAAGAACACCCATGCCGATTGAATGAACGCCCGCCTGTCCCATACGGTCGAAACCATTGACACGCCATTCGAACTTCGATTTCATGCCGCGTGGATGATATTTCTTGTAATTGGCCTTGTTGTAGGTTTCCTGGAAACAGATAACCCCGTTCAATCCGTGTTTTACCAATTCGGCATATTCCTCGGTCTTCAACGGCATCACCTCGATTTTCAGGTTCGAGAAATAAGGTTTTGCCAGATCGAGAGCTTTTGCCAGGTAAGGCACACCAGCTTTTGCCGGGTTTTCGCCAGTTACGATCAACAGATTTTCGAACGGCGCCAGTTTTTTGATTGCCTTGTATTCATTCTCGATTTCTTCAGGGGTTAGGATGGTACGAGCCATCGGGTTGCTGATATGGAAACCGCAATACACACACGAGTTGGTGCATGAATTGGTGATATACAGCGGAATAAACATTGAAATGGTTTTTCCGAAACGTTCCTCTGTATATTTGCGGCTCAACTGAGCCATCGGTTCGAGAAACTTTTCGGCTGCAGGTGAGATCAATGCCATGAAGTCATCTACGTCGCAGTGCGATTTGCCGAGAGCACGGAGCACGTCGGCTTCTGTTTTGGAGTAGATGGCTTTGGTCGTCTCCTCCCAGCTTATTTTTTCCAATTCGTCTGAAAACATAGTTATGTAATGTTTAATTGTTCTGTTTTAATGGTAATCAGGCCTTCTTTACGTCCTTGATGTCACGGCTCAGCTTCATGGCGCAGAAGTTAGGACCGCACATTGTGCAATATTCGCCGTCGGTGTGATGTCCTTCCTGGAAGTATTCCAGAGCGCGTTCCGGATCAAGACTCAAATGGAACTGGTCACGCCAGCGGAATTCGTAACGTGCCTTGCTCAATGCATTGTCGCGTATCTGTGCACCCGGATGACCTTTGGCCAGGTCGGCAGCATGAGCGGCAATCTTGTATGTGATGACACCGGTACGCACATCTTCTCTGTTAGGCAGGCCGAGGTGTTCTTTCGGGGTAACGTAGCACAGCATGGCTGTACCCAACCAACCGATCTGAGCAGCTCCGATGGCCGAAGTGATGTGGTCGTAACCCGGAGCAATATCGGTTACCAACGGGCCGAGGGTGTAGAACGGCGCATTGTGGCAGTGTGTAATCTGGCGTTCCATGTTCTCCTGAATCTTGTGCAAAGGCACATGACCCGGTCCTTCGATGAATGCCTGTACGTTCTTTTCCCATGCACGGACTACCAGTTCACCCATTGTGTCGAGTTCGGCAAACTGGGCTTCGTCATTCGCGTCGGCAATAGAACCTGGACGCAGACCGTCGCCCAATGAGATAGCCACATCGTACTGAGCCAAAATATCGCAGATATCATCGAAATGTTCATACAGGAACGATTCCTGATTATGGTGCAGACACCACTTACTCATGATAGAACCTCCTCGGCTCACAATACCGCAAAGGCGCTTGTCGGCAAGATGAACGTTGTGCAGACGGATACCGGCATGGATAGTGAAATAGTCGACACCCTGTTCGCACTGTTCGATCAATGTATCCTTATAGATTTCCCAAGTCAGGTCTTCCACCTTTCCGTTTACCTTTTCCAGAGCCTGGTAAATAGGCACTGTACCTACCGGAACCGGGCAGTTGCGTACAATCCATTCACGGGTTTCGTGGATGTTGTCGCCTGTAGAAAGGTCCATCAATGTATCACCTCCCCATTTGCAGCTCCATACAGCCTTGTCCACTTCCTCGTCGATGCTTGAAGTAGTGGCAGAGTTACCGATATTCGTATTGATTTTCACCAGAAACTTACGTCCGATAATCATCGGCTCACTTTCCGGGTGATTGATGTTTGCAGGAAGGACAGCACGTCCTGCCGCAATCTCGTCGCGTACAAATTCCGGAGTGATATAGGTATCGATACCCAGTTCACGGCAATTCATGTTCTCACGGATGGCTACATATTCCATTTCAGGAGTTACGATACCCTGTTTGGCATAATACATCTGTGTACAACATTTGCCGGCTTTGGCACGATAAGGCAAAGCAATATGTTCGAAGCGCAGGTGATCCAATGAACGGTCGTCGCGGCGCATCTTTCCATATTCGGATGTGATGGAAGGAAGCTGTTCAACATCGCCTCTTTCCAGAATCCAACTCTCACGCATACGGGGAAGACCTTTTTTCAAATCAATCTTGATATCCGGGTCACTGAAAGGCCCGCTCGTATCGTAAATATAGACGGGGTCATTCTGTGTAGTCACTTTCTCTCCGTTTACGATTTCGACAGTCGGAGTGAGGTTTACTTTCTGCATCCCAACTTTGATGAAAGGGAAGAGGGTTCCTTGCATGTAAGCCTTTTCGGCGTGTGCGTAAGCTTTTTTATCTTTGTCTTTTTCCATAATACATTGGGGAGTTTGATTATTTATTCAAGAAAGCTGTCAAAGGAGAAGAGGCCGATGCAACTAGATTTTCCGACTGCACGCCCAATCCCGCTTCATAGGCACGGCGACCTGCGATGACTGCTTCCTTGAAGGCTGTAGCCATTTCTACCGGATTGCCGGCAACTGCAATGGCTGTGTTCACCAAACAAGCGGCAGCACCCATTTCCATCGCTTCGGCAGCGTGGCTCGGAGCACCGATACCTGCATCAACAACAACCGGAACGTTGCTTTGTTCGATGATGATACGCAAGAAATCGCGGGTCTGCAAACCTTTGTTGGTACCGATAGGGGCAGCCAATGGCATAACAGTGGCAGCTCCGGCTTCTTCCAAGCGTTTGCACAAAGTTGGGTCAGCCTGACAGTAAGGCAGTACTACGAATCCCAGTTTAACCAATTCTTCTGTCGCTTTCAAAGTTTCGGTAGAATCCGGCAACAGATAACGTGGATCCGGATGAATTTCCAGTTTCAACCAGTTCGTTCCGAAGGCTTCACGAGCCATCTGAGCTGCAAATACAGCTTCTTCGGCAGTACGGACACCCGATGTGTTAGGCAACAACTGGATATGTGGGTGGGTGATATGGCGTAGCATATCATCTTCCTTGTTTTCGAGTTCGATACGTTTCATGGCAACAGTTACCATTTCTGTGCCTGATGCAAGGATGGCATCTTCCATCACTTGATTAGAGTTGAATTTACCGGTACCCAGAAAAAGGCGGGAGTCAAACTCCTTACCGGCAATGATCAGTTTATCCATGGTTATATAGTTTTTTTAAATCGTTCAAATATCGTTTAAATCCCAATTTCGATATGTTTAAAGTGACATAATGCGTCGGGTTTCAGCTACAGGATCTTCCGCGCGGAGGATTGTTCCACTCAAAGCGATACCGGTAACACCTGTTTCCATGATGGCTGGAATATCATCGTAAGTGATACCTCCGATGGCAACAATAGGCAAAGGGATACCGCTTTCCTTCATTTTCGACACGATGGAACGATAACCTTCCAGTTCCAATATCGGACTCAGGTTCTTTTTGGTGGTAGTAAAGCGGAACGGCCCACAACCGATATAATCGGCTCCGGCTTCGTAATGTGCTTTAACGTCTTCAAAAGTATTTGCAGTGCCTCCTATAAGGAAAGATTTACCCAATATCTTACGAGCTTCGGCTATCGGCATGTCGTTTTTGCCAAGATGTACACCATCGGCACTGATTTTTTTCACCAGTTCCACATGGTCGTCGATGATGAAGGTTGCGCCATATTGTTTGCAGAGTGACTGGATTTGTAGGGCTGTCTGTTCCAATTCCTCATCCGAAGCATCTTTCATGCGTAGCTGAATCCATCGGCAGCCACCATCGAGTGCCATCCGGGCTGAATCCAAATAAGTATATCGGTCGGTGAAATGTGTAATGAATTGCAATTCCATCGGCCTATCCTCCACATGCAGCTTTGATGATTACCAGACTGTCGTTCGGTTGCAGAATCTGTTCTGCCCATTGAGCACGTGGAATCATACGGTTGTGCAAGGCAATGGCCACTCCCTGTTGCGGGAGTTTCAACTGTTGAGCAAGATCGGCAATGCTATTTCCGTTCAGAAGCTCGGTCTCTTTGTTGTTTACTAAAACTTTCATATATATAATAATGTGTTGTTGATGAAAGTAATCCAAAGAGTTGCTTTGACGGATTAATGTAGAAGAGTATCATGCGGAAACAATCCCTTCGGCGGTACTAACCGCATCAGGTTCGTAGGGTATGATCTCAGCCCCTCATGGGCACCCCTTTGTCTTACTTTCGCAAAGATAAACTATTTTTTTGATAAAGAATCGTTGAATAATGTTATTTTTCGTTGGAAGAATGTTTTTTACTTATACGTTATTATTGATTACAGTTTGTCGTTTATCTACCCTTTGAAACATCAAAATGTTATCCCTTTGTACTGAGGCTTCCTATGATAGATGGAATGTTTACGGGATGTCTTATCTGTCATAACATTTATAATATATCATAATGTGTTGAAAAACAATGTTATACATTGTTTTAAATTGAAAGGGAAGATTCATATCATTATATTTAGTCTGTTTTAACGATAATCCTTGAGATTTTAGTTCTTTTAATGTGAAAATGATAGAGAAAATAAAGAAATAACGATAAAACGACATTTAAATGTTTGAAATCAGAACAAAAAATCTTTTATCTTTAATATGTGATATATAAAATGATAACCTTTAATACTGTTAAAGTAATAATTTGAAAGCATAAGTACCTATTCTTGTTTCAATGTGAAAGATGGAATAAAAAAATCGACAAAAGTGTCTATGTTTTGATATTGTGATAAACAAAAAGACGTACATTTGCATATCGGTAATGCAAAAAGTAACAAATACCGAATGTTTGATTTCAAATAGATTGTTGAAAACAAGATAATATATAAGGTAATTTGAGGTTTAACTAAATTAAAAAGCAATGAAAATGAAGTTTCAAAAAGGAATGCTGCTGTTAGCTGCGGCAATGGCGCTTCCGGGAGTCTCAATGGCTCAGGACAAGGTAGAAGCATCAGTCGGTGCAGATCTGGTTTCAGGTTATATCTGGCGTGGTCAAGACTTAGGCGGAGTAAGTATCCAGCCATCTGCTTCTGTCAGCTACAAAGGATTCTCATTGTCTGGTTGGGGTTCAGTTGGGTTTGATAAAGAAGACACTAAAGAATTCGATTTGTGCTTAGGATATTCATACAAAGGTTTCAGCGTATCTGTTACCGATTATTGGTTTAATCAAGGTGTCAGTTCTAAGACTGGTGAGGATTTGAGTGGTAACTATTTTCATTACGGAAGTTATTCCACTTCTCACGTTTTTGAAGCTCAGATTGGTTATGACTTCGGTCCGGTTGCCGTTAACTGGTATACAAACTTTGCAGGTAACGACGGACTGAATGATGACGGTGATCGTGCATATTCATCTTATTTCTGTGTATCGGCCCCTTTCAAATTGGGTGGAATCGATTGGACAGCAGAAGTAGGTGCAGTGCCTTGGGCAACAACATTCTATGCAGATGTCAATGGTTTTGCTGTTACAAATGTAAGCCTTGGAGCTTCTAAAGAAATTAAAATTACAGATTCATTCTCCCTGCCGTTGTTTGCTACAGCAACTTGGAACCCGGCAACAGAAGGAGCTTATTTTGCAGTAGGTCTTAGTTTCTAATATACTTGAACAACCTTATATAGAGAGAATATTTATATAAATAAAATGAGGTTTTATGAAAATGTTATACAATAGGTAATAGTCAGGTAAAATGACAGGATAACATTTTAAAAACAACTACAAAATACAAATACAATTATGAAGAAAATTGAAGCAATCATTCGTAGAACCAAATTTGAAGATGTTAAGGAAGCTCTTTTAGCTGCCGACATCGAATGGTTCTCATATTATGAGGTAAGAGGTATAGGTAAGACTCGTCAGGGTCGTATCTATCGTGGAGTAGTGTACGACACTAGTTCAATCGAAAGAACACTTATTTCTATTGTAGTCCGTGACAAGAATGTTGAAAAGACTATCCAGGCTGTATTGAGTGCAGCCCAGACCGGTGAAATCGGTGATGGTCGTATCTTCGTCATTCCGGTAGAAGATTCAATCCGTATCCGTACAGGTGAACGCGGAGATATCGCCTTGTATAATGCGGAACAGGAAAAATAAACGGATAATAGGTAACTAGTTGTTGTATTAAAAGAAATTTGATTATGAAAACGATAGATAAAATTGTAGGTCGTAGAGGACTTGCATCCTTGATGCTTTTCTTGCCTCTTATGGCAATGGCTCAGGATACTGCTGAAGCTGCGGCTCCTGCTAGCAATGAAACAGTAGCCGAACTCGCAACCGGTGTGAACACAGTATGGATGCTGCTTGCAGCAATGTTGGTTTTTATTATGCAGCCGGGTTTTGCATTGGTTGAAGCTGGTTTTACCAGAACTAAAAATACTGCCAATATCTTGATGAAGAACTTGGTCGACTTCATGTTCGGTTCCTTGCTCTTCTGGTTTATTGGTTTCGGATTGATGTTTGGTGTAGGAAAATTTGTTGGTGTTCCTCACTTCATCGATCTGGATATGATGAGTAGTATTATCGATAACGGTCTGCCTATTGAAGGTTTCCTGATTTTCCAGACTGTATTCTGTGCTACTTCTGCAACAATCGTATCAGGTGCGATGGCCGAACGTACTAAGTTCTCAATGTACTTGGTTTATACAGTTGCCATCAGTGTCTTGATTTATCCGATTTCAGGTCACTGGACTTGGGGTGGCGGTTGGTTGTGCAACGGTGATCCTGATTCATTTATGATGCGTACATTCGGATATGCATTCCATGACTTCGCCGGTTCTACAGTGGTTCACTCTGTAGGTGGTTGGATTGCTTTGGTTGGTGCTGCTATTCTTGGTCCTCGTGTTGGTAAATATGGTAAGGACGGTAAGTCTAGAGCAATTCCGGGTCATAACCTGACTATCGCTGCTTTGGGTGTATTCATCCTTTGGTTCGGTTGGTTCGGATTCAACCCTGGATCTCAGTTGGCTGCAGCTACATCAGGCGATCAGACTGCTATCTCTCATGTGTTCCTGACTACTAACTTGGCTGCTTGTGCCGGTGGTTTCTGTGCATTGGTTGTCAGCTGGATGAGATATGGTAAACCTTCTTTGTCATTGACATTGAACGGTATCTTGGCCGGTTTGGTAGGTATCACTGCGGGTTGTGATCTTGTTTCTCCGCTCGGTTCTGTATGTATCGGTGCTATCTGCGGTGTAATAATGATCTTCTCAGTAGAAATTTTGGATCACAAGTTCCACATCGATGACCCAGTTGGTGCCTCTTCAGTACACGGTGTCTGCGGTTTCTTGGGAACAGTTCTTACCGGTTGTTTCGCTGTAGAAGGCGGTTTGTTCTACGGTGGCGGATTCGGATTCCTCGGAGCTGAAATCTTCGGTGCTGCAATCGTTGGCTGCTGGGCTGCTCTGATGGGTTACATTATCTTCAAAGTTCTTGATAAAGTTCACGGATTGCGTGTTCCTGCAAGAGTTGAAGAAGAAGGTTTGGATATCTACGAACACGGAGAATCTGCTTACAACAACTAATCAGAGATTCCCTTGGTAGAATCCTCGGAAGATTTCCGAAAGGTGATAAACCAAATATTATCCCGGGCGGGCTTGGCCGCCTTCCCGGGAACTAGATAAAAGAAAAAGCATTTTATAACAACTAATTAAATTGAGGTATTATGTCAAAATTAAGATTTAGAGTCGTAGAAAAAGCGTTTCAGTCGAAACCTTTGGAAGTATCAGCTCCGACAGAACGTCCGAGTGAGTATTTCGGAAAGTATGTGTTCAACCGTGAAAAGATGTTCAAGTATCTGCCTAGCACAGTATATGCTAAGTTGGTAGATGCTATGGATAACGGTGCTGCTCTTGACCGTTCAATCGCCGATCAGGTTGCAGAAGGTATGAAGCGTTGGGCCATGGAACTGGGCGCTACTCACTATACTCACTGGTTCCAGCCGTTGACCGAAGGTACAGCCGAAAAGCATGACGCTTTCGTCGAACACGACGGTAAGGGCGGAATGATGGAAGAGTTCTCAGGAAAATTGCTGGTACAGCAGGAACCGGATGCTTCTTCTTTCCCTAACGGTGGTATCCGTAACACATTCGAAGCTCGTGGTTACAGTGCTTGGGATCCATCATCTCCAGTATTCGTTGTTGACGATACTTTGTGTATTCCTACTGTATTTATCGCTTATACAGGTGAATCACTCGACTATAAGGCTCCGTTACTGAAAGCTTTACGTGCTGTAAACAAAGCAGCAGTTGACGTTTGCCACTATTTCAATCCGGAAGTAAAGAAAGTGATGGCCTACTTGGGTTGGGAACAGGAATATTTCCTGGTTGACGAAGGTTTGTATGCCGCTCGTCCTGACCTGTTGCTGACAGGCCGTACATTGATGGGGCACGAAGCTTCAAAGAACCAACAGTTGGAAGACCACTATTTCGGTGCTATCCCGGCCCGTGTTGCCGCATTCATGAAAGATTTGGAAATCCAGGCATTGGAATTGGGTATTCCTGTAAAGACCCGTCACAACGAGGTTGCTCCGAACCAGTTCGAATTGGCTCCGATCTTCGAAGAA
The DNA here is from genome assembly GCA_944321335.1 of uncultured Phocaeicola sp. Lineage (GTDB taxonomy): Bacteria > Bacteroidota > Bacteroidia > Bacteroidales > Bacteroidaceae > Phocaeicola. The sequence continues at coordinate 38,580 of CALUKX010000024.1, forward strand.
TGTAACTTGGCCGTAGACCACAACATGTTGATCATGTCATTGATGCGTAAAGTTGCTCGTACTCACGGATTCCGTGTTCTGTTGCACGAAAAACCGTTCAAGGGTGTCAACGGTTCAGGTAAGCATAACAACTGGTCACTCGGTACCGATACAGGTGTTCTGCTGATGGGTCCGGGCAAGACTTCAGAAGAAAACTTGCGTTTCATCACGTTTATTGTCAATACTTTGATGGCGGTTTATCGTCATAACGGTTTGCTGAAAGCTTCTATCATGAGCGCAACCAATGCTCATCGTCTGGGAGCAAACGAAGCACCTCCTGCAATCATTTCTTCATTCTTGGGTACTCAGTTGAGCAAAGTGTTGGATCACATGGAAGACAGCTCTACAAACGAACTGATTTCTTTGGGTGGTAAACACGGTATGAAACTGGATATCCCACAGATTCCGGAACTGCTAATTGATAACACTGACCGTAACCGTACTTCACCGTTCGCATTTACAGGTAACCGTTTCGAATTCCGTGCTGTAGGTTCTGAAGCTAACTGTGCCAGTGCAATGATTGCATTGAATACTGCCGTTGCAGAACAGTTGGTTGAATTCAAGGCCGCTGTAGATGCATTGATTGAAAAGGGTGAACCGAAGATTTCTGCTATTATCCAGGTTATCCGTGAATATATCAAGATCTGTAAGCCAATCCGTTTCGACGGTAACGGTTACAGCGAAGAATGGAAAGCCGAAGCTGCAAAACGTGGCTTGGATTGCGAAACCAGCTGTCCGGTTATCTTCGACCAGTACTTGACTGAAGATTCTATCAAGATGTTCGAAAGCGCTGGAGTTATGACCAAGAAGGAACTTGAAGCCCGTAACGAAGTTAAGTGGGAAACTTACACCAAGAAGATTCAGATTGAAGCTCGTGTATTGGGTGACTTGGTAATGAACCATATCGTTCCGGTTGCTACAGAATATCAGAGCAAACTGATCGATAACGTATTCAAGATGAAGTCTATCTTCTCTGCTGAAGAAGCTGACAAGCTTTCTGCTGAAAACAAGGCTATCATCAAGGAAATTGCAGAGCGTACTTCTTACATCAAGGAACATGTGGATGCAATGGTTCAGGCTCGTAAGATAGCTAATAAGATTACCGACGAACGTGAAAAAGCTATCGCTTACCACGATACTATCGCTCCGATGTTGGAAGAAATCCGTTACCACATCGATAAGCTCGAATTGATCGTTGACGATCAGATGTGGACTCTGCCGAAGTACAGAGAGCTGTTATTTATTAGATAAATTAGAAATTACCTCTAATTTCTTCTTATTGGTTGTTTGATGAAGAAGACCGGATCTCCGTGAGGAATATCCGGTCTTTGTCCAATTAGTCCGGTGTTCCAAGTCGTTGGCTCGCCGGACTTTCTTTTTTAGCGGTATTACCTTTTTTAGAGGTTTAGATAGAACCATTGATTCATGCCTTAGAACAAGAGATGAATCAATGGTTCTGTCTGATTTATTATCTCATTATACGTGGATAATAGTCATCCGATTTTTTTTCTTTGTAATCTTTGTTATTATGTAAGCATTCGAAGAAATGCACCTTTTACACTTTGAGGTTTGGTTGTAGCTTTGCGGCAGTGAATACAATCAAAC
>CALUKX010000025.1 GCA_944321335.1 uncultured Phocaeicola sp.
ATTATCAGCTATAAAGATACTAAAAATATTTCATTCCCACAACTTTTTCAATCGTTTTCTTATACCGAACTCACGTTTGTTTAAAAAAAAAAGGCTAATATTTGTTATGCATTAAAATATATGAATTATATTTGCAAAAAGTTACAATAGTAAACAGAATGATAAAATATTGATAGTACGAGAGAAGTCATGGCTTAGGCAGGTTGGGACATATTTCAGCTGAATTGTCTAAAAGGATGGAGACAGTCGCTGGACTTAACATAGGATTTTTCTTCGTTTTCGGCTCAAAAGATTTTTGCCGTAAAGAGTTCCCTTATTCTGACAAACAATCATTTTTTCTCCAATCAAATTTTTATTCTGAATTTTACTTGAATGGTAATGTATGCTACTTGAACTTTATTTAAAAATTAAATAGTATCGAGTTATGAAAAAATTAGGTGTTTTGAATACCATATGGGCATTTTTGGTTATGTTGTGTATGGTAGCATGTTCTGGTACTGACGATGAGGGTACAGATGGAGGTGTGACTCCAACTCCTGATGCAAAGGGAGAATTGGTATTGACTCCATCCAAATCTTTTATTGCTGCCGATGGACAGGATGCGGTTACATTTACAGTAACGAAAGGAAAGAATGATGTAACTTCGTCTGCAAAGATTTATTTGGGTTCTGATGAATACGGAAAGACTAGTTTCTCTACCACAGAAGCCGGTGAATATAAATTCTTCGCAAGCTATGAAGGAGAAATTTCTGAGAAAGTGACAATCAAGGCTGTGTCGGGAGATGCAGGTGAAGTTCCTGCTGATCCGAAACCGGAGCAGTTTACTGATTTTGACCAGCATGTTATTGGCTTGCTATCTACTGGAACATGGTGCCCTAATTGTCCGTTATTGATTTGTGCAATCCAAAAATATAAAGCAGAAAATTCGGACTCAAAAATCATTTTTGCTGAAGCTCATGATGGAGACGGAATGGCAAACTCCTTTACTGGTACATTGAATAATTGGGCAAAAATTGAGGGGTATCCAACCATTACAATGAATTTGGATAGTAAATACGCTGTTGGTTCTTATCAGGATATTGATTATAATATTCAAAATATTAAGTCGCAGTCTGATAAACTTTTAAAATTAGGAGCAAATACTTGTATTGCTGCATCTGTTAAACCTTCTGGAAATGTCTTGACAGTTAAGGCTTCTGTGAAAGTTGCAACAGATAATAAATATAGAGCTGCGGCATGGGTGCTTGAAGATGGTATTTATGAGAAACAGTCGAATGGCTATTCTACCCTTACTATTGGGTATGACGTAGATACTCATCATGATGTAATCAGATTGTCAAGCAGTAGCAAAGCATATGGTGATGAATTGGCAAATGGAAACGTTATGGCTGCAGGTGAAACTACTGATTTTGCATGCAACTTAGATTTGACAGATAAGGTTTCGAATATCGCTAATTGCCGTGTAGTTATTGTCACATTTGCACCGGTAGATGGAAAATTCATTGTTGATAATGCGGTAGAATGTCCTATCGGTGGCAGTGTTGCCTTCCAGTATAAATAATTTGATTTAATCATTATTTAATTAATAGAAACATTTATGGAAAAATTTTGGAAACGTTGGATGGTTCTTCCATTCATGGCTTTGGCCGTAACATTTGGTGCTACTAGCTGTAGCAGTGATGACGACGATGCACCTAGCGCTCCTGCAGGTACCTTCGAGTTGAAGAAGGACGTTGTTGAAGTAGCGGCAGAAGGTGGAGATGCATATGTTCGTTATGCTTTGGATACAGAAGGAGAACAGCAGAATTTTGAAGTGACTCCTGATGCGGATTGGGTTCATATCAGTGAAAAAGGTTCTACTGCAAGAATTATATTTACCGTTGATCCAAACACTTCTACTGAACCCCGCGAATGTGAGGTTACTGTTGTTTATTCAGATGAGTACACTAAAGCTATCGAAACTTCGTTTACTGTAAAACAAGCTGGTATGCCGGCTCAAATGTTTACTGTAACTTCAGAGAATGGTGGAGTGACCTACTTACCTTTTGAGGTTGTACCGTCAGACAATACGATGCGTTATATAGCATCAATCATGTCTGCAGATGATATGGAAGGATATACGTCACTTACAAATGCTTGTAAGGATGATTTGTCTTCTTATCAATCGTATGCCGACCAATATGGTATGTCATTGGTTGATTTTATTGATGAAGCTGGAGTTGCTTTTACTGGTCCTCAATCTGATTATGCCTTTGTCCAATTGGAACCTTCAACCGATTATGTAATTATTGTGTATGGAGTTGATGATAATGGTAATGTTCTTGAACCGGCTTCTTCTCTTGAGGTTAGAACAAAAGACATTAGTGCTTATTCCAATAACATTAAGCTGACAGTTGATGCTGTAACTTCGAATACGGCAACTATGAGTTTTTCTGTAGATAATTTCGAAACTTATGTATATGGTATTTATACAACTGAGGCTGTGAACGCGGCTTCACAGGATGAGATTAATTCAGCTCTGGCAGCTAGTACTCCTATGTATGGAAATGTGGAGAAAGGAACAATTAAAGGTCTGAAGCCATCTACTTCCTATACCGTTCTTTATGCCGGAATAGCTGGTTCAACATTGACTACTCCAGTACAGTCTGTTGAATTCACCACTAGTGAAGGTGAATCGGTTGGTGAAATTACTTCTGAATTGAACTATGTATATTTTGAAGGTGCGGATGTTTCTGATTATCTTGAAGGAGGAATGGATGCAGGAATTCCATTGATTATGAGTACTGTTAAGACTAATTGCGCTGATTGGTATTTAGCTCTGTTGACATATGATGCCGAACTTGATAAATTCAGTGATGAGGATTGGTATTCTGTTTTACCTGAATTTGGCTCTAATAGTGATGACTCACCAATCTTGATGCTAGGTGAATATGATGTCCCTATGCTTTTCGTATATGCTGTAGTTGATCCTTCGACCGGTGAACTGACTGCATTGAAGAAGGAAAAGTTTACTGCGACAACTGATGGTGTTATGTCGGGAGATAAATTTATGGACTATTACTATGAGTATGCAGGAGTTTCTTCGTCTATGACAAGTCGTTCAGCACTCAATTATGGTAAGGCTATAAGCAAAGTTCTTACTAAGGAAGACTTGAATATTAAGCCAAAGAAGACTTCATTGCATAATTTCTGTAATTGGGAAAACAATTCCATTTCAAAGATTAGAAAGGTGTTGAAATTGAAATAGTAACAGATATAGTGAATATTCCTGTTATAACTTTTATAAAGAGGCTGCTTCATTTTGAAGTGGCCTCTATGTTTATTTATACTTCTGTTATCATGTGTCACCATTTTATCAGTCCTGAATGCATAGAAGTATTTATTATCAGTTTTGTTGGTATTTATATTTTTTGTAAGTTTGGAGAAGTAATTATTATAGGCGTGTAACATAGTTAAGCTTCGGATATAAATGAATAAATTGAGGATAGGCCTGCTGTTGCTGGGGTGTATGTTGGTAATGCCCGGCTTTTCTGACAAAAAGAAATCGAATTATGAACCTTTGTTTGGCAAGTCATACGCTTCGTATGCAGTAACTTCCAGCAGCTTGAAAGGGGCTGTATTTTATCTCGTGAGCGGACATGGAGGTCCCGATCCGGGTTGTATCGGCAAGTATCAGGGAAAAGAACTTCACGAAGATGAATATGCTTACGATATAATTCTGCGCCTGGGACGTGAACTGCTGAAACGGGGTGCGAAGGTCTACTTTATCATTCAGGACAAGAAAGACGGAATACGTAATGCTGCAGTGCTGAACAACAGCAAACGAGAAACCTGCATGGGAAAGGAGATACCACTCGATCAGGTTGCCCGTCTGAAACAGCGTTGCGATGCAATCAATAATCTTTATCCGAAAGACAAGAGTAGCTACAAGCGTGCAATATTCATCCATGTAGATAGTCGAAGTAAGAAAGATCAGACAGATGTGTTCTTCTATCATTCACCGGGAAGCAAGTATGGGAAACGTCTGGCGACAGAAATACAGAAAACATTCCGTGCAAAATACGACCGTCACCAACCCGACCGCGGATTTGAAGGGACAGTAAGCGAACGGAATCTGTATGTGCTGCGTAACTCAACGCCCTATGCTGTATTCATGGAGTTGGGAAATATCCAGAACGCACGCGACCAGAAACGTCTGGTTATAGCCGACAATCGCCAGGCTCTGGCAAATTGGATTACGGCTGCTATCGAGAAAGATTTCAAGAAGTCGAAATGATATAGGAGTTTTTAAATAAGTTAAGCCGATACCTTCTACTGATGTTACAGATGAGGGGATCGGCTTAAGTTTTGGAAAAACTTAACTCTTGATCAATATTCCTTATACAAGGCACTTAATACTTTTGATAAGAGTTCCGGAGTCGGCATATCTTTGGTACCTAATAGCAGTGCGGCAAAGTTTTCTGCCAGTATTTCTTCCGGATTAATGGTCAGATTAGTGTTTTCGCCAACTACTTGATAAAGGTTATCTACCTTATTCATAGGATAGATAATAGTCTTTCCATCTTCCTGTATAGGAACAAGTTGGTCGTTCAGGGGGACGAACCCTACTTTCATATATCCCAACATGGAACCCCCTGCATAAGGATGTTCTGTATAGATAATCATAGTACATTTCTGCTCTTTTCCTTCTATCTGGAAAGTTGCATAGTTATCGTAAAGGATGATGTCCGGATTAGATATGCGGCGTTCAATCAGATCGGCTGGGAAAAGTATTTCACGGTCCATAACTGTGAATCCGATTGTCTTATACACTTCCTTTCTGAATGCCGGATTGTTGCGCGAAAGGATATGGAACAATTCGTGAGCAACCAACATCTTGATGCTTTCATCCGATTCTTCACTCAAAAGCTGTTCGCTGAAAGCCATCCAATTTTTACGTGTATAGGCAGCAGCTCCTTTTTCCTCATCCATCTTTGTCTTTACGAAGATGACTTCTTTAGGGAATTCTACCTTAACTTGCAGTCTTCTCATAGCAACCTCAAGCTCTTTCATCGCTTTATCGATTCGGGCTTTGTCCTGATCACTCCAGGTCATAGCCGAATTCATGGCTACAGACAGATACTGAGATTTTCTACCGTTAGGGTCTTCCAAACGTGCGCAGATATCAAACTGATTCAATCCATTGGTGAAATGATCGATGTCGGTGATTAGCATCTGTGCTTCCGGTTGGGTCGCAAAACGATAATTGACACGATTCTTTTTTGTCTGGGCATAGCCTAAGGCTGTAACCAGACAAAGCATAGCAGTGATAAGTGTGTGTGTTAATTTCATACAGATTTTTCGTTTAGTGAAATAAGCATAAGGAATTGTCATTACTCCTTATGCTTGTTTCTAGTTTATTCTTTGTCTTTTAATGCATTGTAAATCAATTCTTCCAACTCTTCCGCCAGTTCGGGATTGTCTTGGATACACTGTTTGGCTGCATCGCGACCTTGTCCCAATTTGGTGTCGTTGTAGCTGTACCACGAACCGCTTTTCTTGATGATTCCCAGTTCGGAGCCTAAGTCGATGATTTCACCGCTCTTGGAAATTCCTTCACCGAACATGATATCAAATTCGGCCTTGCGGAACGGTGGAGCCACTTTGTTCTTGACAACCTTCACACGAACCTGGTTACCGATGATTTCTTCTCCGTCTTTCAGTTGGGTAGCACGGCGGATATCCAGACGTACCGATGCATAGAATTTCAACGCATTACCACCTGTAGTGGTTTCCGGATTACCGAACATTACACCGATTTTCTCACGCAACTGGTTGATGAAGATACAGGTCGTGTTAGTCTTGCTGATGGCGGAGGTGAGTTTTCTCAAAGCCTGCGACATCAGTCGTGCCTGCAAACCTACACGATTGTCGCCCATATCACCTTCGATTTCAGCCTTTGGAGTCAAAGCAGCTACAGAGTCAATGACAATAATGTCGATAGCCGATGAGCGGATGAGCTGTTCGGCAATTTCCAGAGCCTGCTCGCCGTTGTCGGGTTGCGAAATCCACAGATTGTCGACATCAACACCCAATTTTGCAGCATAGAAGCGGTCGAATGCATGTTCTGCATCGATGAAAGCTGCGATACCGCCTGCCTTCTGTGCCTCGGCGATGGCATGGATAGCCAAAGTGGTCTTACCGGAAGATTCCGGACCATAGATTTCGATGATACGTCCCTTCGGGTAACCACCTACACCCAATGCAGCGTTCAATGCAATGGATCCGGTAGGAATCACTTCCACTTCCTGAACATGGTTGTCGCCCATCTTCATGATAGAACCTTTACCGAAGCTCTTTTCAATCTTGTCCATTGCGGCCTGGAGTGCCTTCAGTTTTTCTGTATTATTGGGTTTCGAAGCGTTTTCGATACCGCCTTCGAATTCCAATTCGTCTTTTTTAGCCATAAAAATTCAATTATATAATGTGTAACAACCTTCCTTTTACAGGAAAAGGCAAGGCTTTGATGAATATTCTTATTTCAGGATTTGTGCGGCGTGATCCTTGGTCTTCACTTCTTTCGGAGAAATGATGCGTTCGATAACGCCTTCTTCATTGATAATAAAAGTGGTACGGAAAGTGCCCATGTATTTGCGTCCATACATACTTTTTTCTCCCCATGCACCGAACTCTTCTGTCAGCTTATGTTCGGTGTCGGCAATCAAAGTAAAAGGAAGCTCGTTCTTTTCAATGAATTTCTGATGTGATTTCTGGTCGTTGATGCTTACGCCTATCACTTCATAGCCGGCTTTTTTAAGCTCGGCATAATTGTCGCGCAAGTTACATGCTTGGGCGGTACAGCCCGATGTCATGTCTTTCGGATAAAAGTAAAGCACTACTTTTTTCCCTTTGTAATTGTTCAGGCGGATTTCTTCGCCTTTTTCATTCAACCCCAAAACTTCCGGGGCTTTATCTCCTACATTCATCGTTTTAGGTTTTACAGGTTTTGCCGGTAATATTGCCGGCTATATATAAGAACGGCGGATTATTTGTTTTTACACCGCCGTCCTTGATTTTTTTTTAAAGTTCCAAATCTCCGTCGAATACTTCATGCCAAGGCAATCCGTTCTTGTTCAGTTCTTCCATGAATGGATCCGGATCGAATTCTTCTACATTCCATACACCCGGACGTTTCCACAAACCTTTGAGGAACATCATGGCACCTATCATTGCCGGTACACCGGTGGTATAGCTTACACCTTGCATGCCGGTTTCTTCGTATGCCGCACGGTGTGAGCAGTTGTTGTATACATAATATGTACGTTCCTTTCCGTCTTTCAAACCACGGATACGGCAACCGATGGAGGTTTCGCCGTCGTAGTTTTCTCCCAAATCCTGCGGGTTCGGTAAAACGGCTTTCAGGAACTGCAGCGGAACGATTTCCATTCCGTTATAGTTGATCGGTTCGATACTTGCCATACCGATGTTCTGGATAACACGGAGGTGTGTCAGATATTCCTGCCCGAAGGTCATCCAGAAACGTGCACGTTTGATAGTCGGGAAATTCTTTACCAAAGATTCCAGTTCTTCGTGATACAACAGATACGAATCACGTGGACCGATGTTAGGATAAGTCAGGTCTTTGTGGAATTCCAACGGTTTTGTAGTAATCCATTTGCCGTCTTCGTAATAGCGTCCGTTCTGGGTAATCTCACGGATGTTGATTTCTGGATTGAAGTTTGTAGCGAATGCCTTGTGGTGATTACCTGCATTACAATCGACAATATCCAGATACTGGATTTCGTCGAAGTGATGTTTGGCGGCATAAGCTGTATAGACACCACTAACTCCCGGATCGAATCCGCAACCCAGGATAGCTGTCAGTCCTGCATCTTCAAAACGTTTCTTGTAGGCCCACTGCCAGCTGTATTCAAAGTGTGCTTCGTCTTTCGGTTCGTAGTTAGCTGTGTCGAGATAGTTGACACCTGCCTTCAGACAAGCCTCCATGATAGTGAGGTCCTGATAAGGCAAAGCTACATTAATAACGATTTCGGGTTTAAAACCATTGAATAAAGCCACCAGTTCATCAACATTGTCGGCATCAACCTTGGCGGTTTTGATGTTCGGGTTACCGATTGCTTTGACAATCGCGTCACATTTCGACTGGGTGCGGCTGGCAATCATAATTTCAGTGAAAACTTCTGGGTGCTGGGCCACCTTGTGTGCAACTACGGTTCCTACACCGCCTGCACCGATAATCAATACTTTACTCATTTCTTTTTGTTAGTAATTTTAATGCCCGGTAAACGTTACCGTTCAATATGCAAAGATAAGAAAATTTCTTAAACGGCATGCAGTATTTGGATTATTCCGTATTTTTGTAGAAAGAGATAACCATTAAGTTAAAAAATAAGATGAAGAAAACATTTTTAGGCGTTGCAGCTATTTGTGCAGGTGCATTGATGGTTGCATGTAGCAGCAACAAAAACGTTGTGAAGACTGCTGATTTATCCGGTGAATGGACTATTGTTTCTGTCGACGGACAGAATATCAATATAGAAGAAATGCCTTTTATCGGTTTCGATTTGGCCGAAAAACGTATTTATGGTAGCTCAGGCTGCAACCGGATGATGGGTGATCTGGTTTTGGACACTACAGCTTCTACGATCAATTTCGGTCATGTAGGCTCTACGCGTATGATGTGTCCGAATATGGATACCGAATCGAAAGTGCTCGATGCCGTCAATAAAGTTAAAGGTTATAAAGCTACGGCCGATGGCATTGCATTGATTGATGAAAAAGGTAAGGAGCTGATGACATTGGTGAAACGTGAAACTCCGGCTATTACAATCGACGATTTGAACGGAAAATGGAAAATTGAGGCTGTAGATGGCGTTCAGGTTGCCAATACGGAAAATGAAGCATTCATTGCTTTCGATCTGGCAAACCATCGTATCAATGGTTGTGCCGGATGCAATGTAGTGAACGGTGATTTTTCGCAGGAAGAAGGTAAGCCTTCATCCCTGAAATTCGGTCAGTTGATTACTACCATGATGTCTTGTCCGAATATGGAAATTGAGTCTCAGATCCTTCAGGCAATGAATAAGGTTTGCAGTTTCGGCTTGAATCAGGACAAATCGGTTGCTTTGCTTGATGCTGATGGGGTTGAGGTGCTTACTTTGGTGAAGAGCATAGCCGAATAAAGACGGAATAGAAATGATAGAAAAGACAGGGAAGTGTGATCTTCTCTGTCTTTTTTTCTTGCTATTCGATGAGGATGAAACTTCTCCAACTTCTGATATTGTTTGGATATAACGTTGTCAATTCCTGTTGCGCTTTTCTGAAGGCTTGGGCAATTGAGACGTTTTCTGCCCAATGTTTGTAAAATGAGATGATGAATAGGGAGGCATCTTCATCATCTATTGTACCGGTGCAAGCCAGAATCGATTGCACTCCGGCCAATTTGAATGCCCGTTGGAGTCCGTACAGCCCTTCTCCGCTTTCCAATTCGCCCGTTCCCGACATGCAACTGGATAATACGGCCAGACGGATATTTGCCAAGTTCATTTCCGAAACTTCCTTTGCTGTCATGATACCGTTATCTTTACCACTATAAGGAATTGTTTTGTTCCATATCCGATTGGCTCCTGAAAGGGCGAATCCTGTTCGCATCATTGCGTCCTTGAATGCATTTTTACCATTGCTGCTGATGACCTGTGGTGGTGCTAATGAATCATATTCCAGATAAAATCCGTGAGTAGCCAAGTGGAGAATGCTTCCTGGAGGTGTGTGGAATGACAGTTTCTTGAAATTGCTCTTATTGGCGTTGGTTCCTGTGTATTGGCTTATTTTCCAGTCGGCCGGAATGTAGTTGCTGATACTATCGATTTCTGTTCGCGATTCGGGGAGATAAGAAAAGGCTTGCCCCCTTAACTTATATGTTTGTGGGGTGGGTAATGAAAACTCTGCTCCGCCGAACAGGTAGGCTGCGGCGGATTGTCTTGGATGAATTGCAGTATCTTGCTTGATTTTTGATATACTTTTGGTTGAAAACAAGTAATGGATCTGATACCGGTCGAAAAGATAACCTACTTTGTCGGTCAGAAACGAGAAATTATAATCAGACAACCGACCGTCCAGTATGATATAGATTTCCGTACACGGCCTGATGTTTTTTTCTATCTTTTTCCAGAAAGTTTGATAAGGATCTCCTAGATAGAAATTGTTTATCATTTCAGTGTTATTGAATAATTTGATAAGCTGTGGCTCTTTACTTCGGGATGTGTAGAGGGCTATAACATATTGTCGTTTGTAAAAATTAATTGGCAATTCAATAATCTCAATTACCGCTTCATGGGGATCAAGCAGCTTTTGTATGTCTTTCCAATTGTCGGCTATTTTATTTGTCGGAATATTATGGTTTTCCCTGAGTATATCAATTTGTAGACGTTTGGCCGAAAGGATTGATATCTCATTTTCTATTCTTTGCAGATAGCCTTTTGTCTTGCTTGGTGGACAATATGTCTTTTCCTCCAGCAATAAGGAATCGATCTGTTGTTGGAGTTTGGATATTTCAGGAATTCGAGCCTGAGAGAGCATTCGGGGAATAGGGTAAGCGGCAATATCCAACAATTCTTTTTTCAGTCTGTTATTGTTGATGGCCAGTTCGGCGATTCCTTTTACTGAAGTGTTTTGCGCGATGAAGGTCTGGATTTTTTCGAAATTATCCTGTAGAATGTCCCAAATGGCATGTCTGTCCTCTATTGTCCGAAAATAGATTTCCGGCTGCAGCTGTACCATGATTTGTTGTTCCAACAGATTGAATAGCCGGATTGCTTCTTTTGTATGTTTTTGTTGATTGATGGCATAGACGAATAAAGCGGTATAATAATCAGGGATACGTTGGTCACGTAACAGACTTTCAACCGAAATCGGTTCGAAATATGGCGATAGTATGTCAGGATGTTTAACCAAGGATCGGATTTTTGTCTTTTGTAATAATTTCAAGAGTTCTATCCTTTTCTTGAGGCGTATTGAAATGCTTTTATCACTATCCGAATTGTCATTCAATCCATCTTCTGCATTTTCCAATGCTTTCCCGAATCTTCCGGTTTTCATCCAATAGTAGCTCCAAAGATCGTCTATGCTTGTAAGATGTCTTCTCAATGAAGTCGTGTACCCGGCAGGTATTTTTTCGTCGCGATGATTCAATATAAGCAGCTGAAAATTGAGTAGATTGACTCCGTACTGGTTCAAGGCCAATAGCCCGCCTGGAAACAAGGCGGGCTGTTCTTTCTTCCCGATGTTCAACTCGCAACGGAGCAACAATATATCGGCGAAAGTTGCGTAATACGCAAGTTGGGTATTGATGGGAAGTCGGTCGATTTCCTTTAGCCGGAAACTTTCGAATGCCATTTCGGCCAGCATTTCCGAGTGTTTGGCATATTCCTCTTCCCTGAAATTTAGAGCTTGTCTGAAATATCTGATTCCTTCTTGCAGACGTTCGTTATTCAACAATTCAGAAGGGAGAGAATCCGTTGCTATCGGCTTTATGGCTGATGCTGTCGATAGCCACAAACCTATAAGGGAATAAATACCATATAGTAACAGTTTTCTCAGAACCATCTTTTTTCTTTCAGTGCCATATAGATTTCACCTGCCTTGTCCTTATATGTCCCCGCATCGTTTATAATTTGTCGCGATTGTTCCAACGCCTTTGTCCGTTTGTTCTGTCGCAAATAACACCCTAAGATAAGCCAGTCACTGCTTTCCTTGTAATCCGGATCATTAATTTGTCGGGCTGCATTGACAATTTCCTCAGTTTCATTGTTCTTCCATAAAGAAAAGCAAATCTGCATTTGTGCAGTTGGTGATAAAATTGTGAACAAGCTGTCTTTCAAGGTCTCTTTATATAGAGAAGTGATTTTACTGTTTTGTTCCTGTTCGTATAAAAGTGCAATCTGATTGTTGTACACGGCAATCTGTTGGTTTGGCGCTCCATATCCGCGGCTTGTTTCAATTGTTGGAAGCATATATTGGCTTTCAATCAGTTCTTTAGGCTGATAGATATAGGAGCTCCCGATATAGATCCCCATTAAAATGATAATGGTAATGCAGGCTGCTGCGAAACGGATACTGCTTGAACGGCGTAAAGCCTTTGATTCGGGATCTTGTTTCAACAATTTCTGTTCCGCTTCGATTGTTTCAGCCTCAATAAGAAGCTGGCGGATACGGACTTTTTCTTTCAGCTCCGGGTCCGAATCTATGAGTCTGATGAAATCCGCCTGTTCTGTTGGATCCATCTCATTCTTTAAAAATCGATCTATCTTGTCATTCAGGTTTGTATCCATCTTGTTATTTTTTTAGTTTATAATATATATCTTGTTCATTCAATCGTTTTTGGAGTTCGAACGTCATTCTTCGCAGACAAGACATTTTCTTGTTTTTGGCTACATCCTCAGAACTATATCCCATTTGTCTGGCTATTTCCTTCATGCTTGCTTTTTCCCAATAAAATAGTTGGAGCACTTTGTTACATGTTGTATCTGCTTCGGCAATAAGTTCCCGGGCAGTATCCAATGCTTTATCCCATTCCGGATCATCCAAACTTTTGAAATATTCAAAAGGAAGGAGCTGTTCTTCTTTACGGTGGACCTCCTTGCATAGAAGATTCTTTCCGATTGCAAACAGGTAAGTTTTGATGGATGCATGTTGCTCCTTGTATTTTCCTTCCTTAATGTTTTTGATCAACGCTATAAAACTATCGTGATAAATGTCATTTGCCTTTTCTTCATCGACAGAAAAATATTTTATTGCAAAGTTGATAAACGGTAATCTGTAAAGTTTGTATAGCTGCTCAAAGTTTTTGTCGGTAATCTTGTCTTTCCTGTTGAACAGCCTGAATATAACTGTCATTTGTTGGGATTGCTAAGGTTATACAAATGGTTCTTATCACTGTATTCAATATAAGGTTGTTGTTTACGGTAAATGTATGGACGGTTGAGGGTTTGCATTTTAGCGTGGATTTTTTCTGTCAAAGTCTTCACGCTCCATTGTTTTCCCTTAAGTTCTTTACCCAGAACGTTTGCCATACAAAACGAGAGGACTCCGTAATAAGACCTGTTGCTTTGGGAATAATATTCATAATTATTCTGGTCGGCTTTACAGGCGCTTATGACTAGAGTAGGCGCTAATTTCGGGGATTGTTCAAGTTTCAAATCCAATTCCGGATGTTTCCCTTTAAGAGGAACATAATTGTCGGGGGCAAAAATCCGTGAGGTTCCTCTTACATAAGAATTTTCATTATTGTCACGGTTGCCTGTTCCACTATGACAAGCGTCCAGAACGACAATTATTTGTCCGTTTTGTCCGATTTTGTTCCTTAACTTTAAAAGCCATTTCCCCAATTCATCATCTCTTAAATGATTTTTCCCCTCGTATGTATCTGGCAGATACCAGAATAATGCATCGTAGGGGATCAAAGCCTCATCCAACCCGTCGTCTTCATCACCATTATCATCCATCATCTGCTGCCTGTGACAGGAAAAATGGATATAAATATAATCATCTTTCCGGCATCGGTCGAATAAATTGTTGAATGCTTCAACAATGTTTCCTTTAGTGGCCTGACTGTTAGATAGAATCTGTATGTCTTGTGGATTGTAATGATTGTCTATCAGGAGATTGAAAGTCAAACGGCGGTCATTCTCGGTATGTATAAGTTCCCATCCACTTTCGGGTGGATATTGGCCGATAGTGACAATCAACGCTCTGTTGGTTTGTGCTTCCATTGTGAAGCATATCATCCACATAATCAGACATAGTTGTTTCATGTAATGTAACGGTCGAATAAAGCTTGATGCAAATTAATAAGAAAAAATTAAATCAGCCTATTACTTTTCTCTTTTTTGCAGTATAAAAATAAAAAAGACTGGAAAATTGTTTGTGAATACTCTAAAATGAGATCAAATAACCTTGTTATGAGATTCCGAACAATCTTGTTTTAAGAAATGAATGAAAATATTTTAGCATATTTTTGCTTATTATGAGTAGGAAAAATTGTACACAGCAGACAAATTTATCGTTTAAGACTGCCAAAACGGTATTATTGGAACTTCTGACAGATACAAACTTACGCAAAGATGTAGAAATCGTTAGTTGTCTGGAAGAGATTGTCAATCAACACAAGGAAATGGATAAGAATTGTGGGTATAGTAGAATACACATCGATTCAGAATTTCGTATTTTCTTTCCTGATTATGGAAACAGGGAGTTGAAGATGGCTTTTTTACCTAAGACGGTATATTTGTTTTTCCTGTTGAATCCTAAAGGGGTAGTCTTAAAGAATATGTTTGATTATTATGATGAATTACATTCAATATATCTGGTCGTTTCCAAAACAAGGAATATTGAGGCTGCAAAAATCAAGAAGAGCTTGGAGAATGTGGTTGATCCTACAAATAATCGTATTCATGAAATATGCTCTATTATACGTAAGTCCTTATTGGAGTTTGTTCCCCATGAATTGATTTCCGACTATACAATTACAGGGAAAAGAGGTGATGTACATTCGATTCGTCTGGAACGCTCATTGATAGAGATTGAACGAATTAATCAAAACTTTAAGTAAAAAATAATCAGTTATGAAAATTTTAAATGTAATTGAGGGTTGGATTAATAGCCTGGATCGGAAATTGTTTGGGAAAAATAATCCTAATTATGTCCCTGTTAGTGGTAAGACGATGGTGCAAGTCCTTATTGGAGCATTTATTGTAGGAGCGATAGTTTCTATTCTTCAAATTTTTGTCAAAGGTGATAAGCCTGCAGTTATTGTGGCGAGCATCGGCATGTCAATTGTGATGATTGTGATGATCTGGGGGATAGTGAAGGGGTGTAGGCAAATTCGGAATGTATGGAAATGTATCGGTTATGTTCTTCTACATTTGTTGCTGTCTACTTTTTTAATACAAGTTGCAATGTGGGCTATTTTCCTGATACTGTTTGTATTGTTTTTCATGATATTCGGATATTTTATAGGATGGGGAGGTAAAGGAAAAACTTATAGGATAGAGTATCCTGATGGTACCACTGAAATTAAACAGGCCCAAAAGGGGGTTTGTGGTGAAGATATACTTAATACCAGTGACGGTGAAACTCATATACTTTGATTGATTGAAGGATTCCGGTTGATGAATAATTTGCTGGAATCCTTTTTTATTCCATCGTATTCAATTGATATTTTAATGATATCAGGATATAGCTTCCTAATTGTTTTTCATATCGTTCATAGAAACCATCGGAGTTTGCAGTACGGGTGATACTTTTCCGTTGGTTCAGAATGTCTGCCCAGTAGAGTGAAAGTTCTCCTTGGCGATTTTTAAGGAATCTCCAGCTTAATTTCAAATCCCAGATTATTTCGTTTTCATCGTTCTCAGATACTCCTGTTCCGCTTTGGATATTGTATTTGGCATTTGTATCGAACTGAAGATGCCAGGGGAGATGTATTGAGGCATCTAGCTCGGCAGTGTAGCATCGGTTGTAGGTTGATATGTCATTTAGGTTGTTTTTTGATTGGTTGTAGTCCCAGCTGCCGATTACGTAGAAGTTGCCCCATGAAGGAAGGTAAGATAGTTGAATATTCGATGAAAGATTGGTGTATCGGGTGGCACTTTTTTGTAGCATGCTTCCTCCTGTCTCATTGATCAGGCTTACATCGTGAATGTAATTGCCGCTACAAATCGCCTCAAAACTGAATTGCTTGAATTTCTTTTCATAACTGATATTCCCCATTATGTTCCAGTTCCCGTTGATGTTAGTTGGCCGGCTTTCAACTTTCCCACTTTCCGGATAGTAAATGGATGCAGTTGTTATGCTATTGAACTCCTGACCGATACTGATGTATCCGCTGATGCCTTTAGAAAAGGTTTCCAATGATATGTTCAGGTTATGCCGGTATGATGGTTTTAGGTCAGGATTGCTTTTTCTGATATAAAGTGGGGAACGATAGTCTGTAGGGGCCAATAATTCTGTCAGACTTGGTTGTTGGGTGCTTCCAAAATAGGAGATGTTGAAGTTAAACTCGTTTTTCTGGTAATTGACGGATAATGTAGGGTTCCATTCTACAGAAAACGATGTAGTGTCGGTCAGATAAGTACCGCTCTGTTGTTTCAGACTTCGGTCTTGGGGTTGTACATTTAGTTCGGTACGGAAAGTCCAGTTTTCTCCATTGTGGTTGTACGACAATGAAAATTGGTGTCCTGTTGTACCGCTTGATTGATGGTTGCTGAGGCTGTCGTTATAACATTCGGCATAATTGTCGGGTAACACTCCTATGAGAGCATCGGAAGGTAATATTGAATGTAGGTTATAAGTGTTCATGTTTTGTTTCTCTGACATCCGCTTTAAGGTGTAGGCTATTTGTAGATGGTCTTTTTCGCTGAAGGCCCATGTATATGCCAGTTTGAGTTCATTGTTGAATGAACGTGTTGGTTGA
Organism: uncultured Phocaeicola sp.; assembly: GCA_944321335.1. Classification (GTDB taxonomy): domain Bacteria; phylum Bacteroidota; class Bacteroidia; order Bacteroidales; family Bacteroidaceae; genus Phocaeicola. Next base: position 16,472 of record CALUKX010000025.1, read on the forward strand.
TATTGATATTGGTTCTGGAAAGCCACGGAGTCTTTGCCCGATTGGTCGGCCAATTGATAATAAGTAATATGCGACAAATCGTATATCCGACTTTTGTAGTGTGAATAGGTCATAATGTAGGAAAAGCTGATATTGCTTCCCTTTTCATTCAGTCGTCGTGTGATATTAGCCTGCAGATTATAGGTCTGCGCCTTCATTTTAGTAAGGGCTTGTTGCTCGTTTCGGTTAATACGTGTTGACGGGTCTACTTCTTCAATTCCGAAGAACGGGTGTTGAAGGCTTAGCTGGGGTTTTGCATTGAATCCGGCCGACAAGGAGTTACCTCGGGAAGTTGAAGCGTTGGCATTGATTGCATTAGTTATAAACAGGCTGGTTTTTTTATCGATTTTCCAGTTGAAATTAAAATGACTATTAATGCTGTTGCTCTTATTCCAATTGTCCTGTTCCGACACATTGAATCGTTTGCTATCTGTCAAATAGCGTTCATTGCGTGATGATGATTCCGACCCTCGTTTAAGGTTAGAAAATCCTATATATCCCGAAAGATTCATTCCTTCTTTCAGCTCTTTGGATATATTCCCATTGATGGTATTGGAATTATTCTTTTTGTAAGGGGTGCTGAAACGTTTGTTACCGGAATTTCCTGTCAGTGCCATATTGTTTCCTCCTTTATCAAATTTGTATAATTGCCCGACGAATTCCCGTTTACGTTTGGTGCCATAGCCTGCACTGACAGCTCCCATGAGCGAACCGTTGATTTGTCGTTTTGTTTGCAGATCGATAACAAAATTCTTGTTATTCCCTCTGATACCTGTAGCTTCCTCTTCTTCAGTGGGGCGGTCGTATACTTTCATCTTGTCAATAATGGTAACGGGCAGGTTTTCTAAAGCTATTACATTGTTGCCTTTAAAGAATTCTTTTCCGTTTACCATAATCTGTGTAATAGGATGTCCGTTGTAACTGATGGTATGGTCTTTCGGATTATAGATTAATCCGGGTACTCTTCTGATGAGTGCTTCCAGATAAGATCCTTGCGGTATCTTGTAGGCCGCTACATTATATATGGTAGTATCTTTCTTCTGTTCCACGGGCTTGATGGAAGCGGTCACTATAATTTCATTCAGTTGCATGGCATCTTCCTTCAGCCTTATTTCTCCCAAAGATATTGAATCGGCTTGTGAACGTATGTTGCGTATGACAGGTAAACAGCCTGTATAGGATATCTTGAGGATGTAGCGCGTCTTGGGGTTTCGCTTGCCGTCCAATTCAAACAGACCGTCGGAATGGCTTACGGTTCCGGCAATGAAGACAGAATCGGGTAAGGATAATAGGGAGATATTTGCGTATGAAAGAGGTTGTACCTTTCCGCTGGCATCTATCAGTGTCACTTTACCGGTCAGTTTTACATCTTGGGCCAGAACCGGACATGATAATGTCAGGATACACAGAATCAATGATATGATAAATCTTTTCCTATTCATAAGTTACATTCTACAAATATAAGAAAAAGACCATTAGTAGATTGCATCTTAGTTTTATTTAGTAAAGGTCGGCCTTTTCGGTCTTTCAATATGGTTTCATAGCTGTATGCTGTCATTTTATCAAGAAGACAAATGGTATAGGATGTAGAGATTTGTTGGTTTTGTCATACGTTGCAGTCAATTTGTCAGTATTTGTAGACATTTTATTCCGATTAAGTTTTGGCACGCCATTTGTTTAAATCTAGTCGTAACGCTTCGGCGCTACGGAATTAACTTAATTAGTAAATAAATAAAAATAGATACAATTATGGGAAAGATTATTGGTATTGACTTAGGAACAACAAACTCATGTGTTGCAGTATTCGAAGGTAACGAACCTGTAGTAATCGCTAACAGTGAAGGTAAACGTACTACTCCTTCTGTAGTAGGTTTCGTTGATGGTGGTGAACGTAAGATCGGTGATCCGGCTAAACGTCAGGCTATCACTAACCCGAAACGTACTATCTACTCTATCAAACGTTTCATGGGTGAAACTTACGATCAGGTTCAGAAAGAAATCGCTCGTGTGCCGTATCCGGTAGTTAGAGGCGACAACAATACTCCGCGTGTGGAAGTTGACGGACGTCTGTATACTCCGCAGGAAATTTCAGCAATGATTCTGCAGAAAATGAAGAAAACCGCTGAAGATTATCTGGGACAGGAAGTTACAGAAGCAGTCATCACTGTTCCGGCTTATTTTTCAGACTCTCAGCGTCAGGCTACTAAGGAAGCTGGTCAGATTGCAGGTCTGGACGTTAAACGTATCGTGAACGAACCGACTGCCGCTGCGTTGGCTTACGGTGTAGACAAGGCTAACAAAGATATGAAGATTGCCGTATTCGACCTTGGTGGTGGTACATTCGATATCTCTATCCTTGAATTCGGTGGCGGTGTGTTCGAAGTATTGTCAACCAACGGTGATACTCACTTGGGTGGTGATGACTTCGACCAGGTAATCATCGACTGGTTGGTTCAGGAATTCAAGAACGACGAAGGTGCTGACCTGACTACCGATCCGATGGCTATGCAGCGTCTGAAAGAAGCTGCAGAAAAGGCTAAGATTGAATTGTCTTCTTCTACTTCTACTGAAATCAACTTGCCGTACATCATGCCGGTAGGTGGTGTTCCAAAACACTTGGTCAAGACTTTGACTCGTGCCAAATTCGAAGCTTTGGCTCATAACTTGATTCAGGCTTGTCTTGAACCTTGTAAGAAAGCAATGAGTGATGCTGGTTTGAACAACGCTGATATTGATGAAGTAATCCTTGTAGGTGGTTCATCTCGTATCCCGGCTGTTCAGAAACTGGTTGAAGATTTCTTCGGTAAAGCTCCTTCTAAGGGCGTAAATCCGGATGAAGTAGTTGCTGTAGGTGCTTGTATCCAGGGTGCTATCTTGAACAAGGAAGGTGGTGTAGGCGACATCGTATTGCTGGATGTTACTCCGTTGTCAATGGGTATCGAAACCATGGGTGGTGTAATGACCAAGCTGATCGATGCAAACACAACAATTCCGTGCAAGAAGAGTGAAATTTTCTCTACTGCTGCTGACAACCAGACAGAAGTTACCATCCATGTATTGCAGGGTGAACGTCCGATGGCTGCTCAGAACAAATCAATCGGTCAGTTCAACTTGACAGGTATCGCTCCGGCACGTCGTGGTGTTCCTCAGATCGAAGTAACATTCGATATCGATGCAAATGGTATCCTGAAGGTATCTGCAAAGGATAAAGCAACAGGTAAGGAACAAGCTATCCGTATTGAAGCCTCATCTGGTTTGAGCAAAGAAGAAATCGACCGTATGAAGGCTGAGGCTGATGCTAATGCAGAAGCTGATAAGAAAGAAAGAGAACGTGTTGATAAATTGAACCAGGCTGACAGCTTGATCTTCACTACAGAAAATCAGTTGAAAGATTTGGGCGATAAGATTCCGGCTGACAAGAAGGCTCCTATTGAAGCTGCTTTGCAGAAACTGAAAGATGCTCACAAGGCTCAGGATTTGGCTGGTATCGATGCCGCTTCTGCCGAACTGCAGAGTGCATTCCAGGCTGCAAGTGCTGAAATGTATGCTCAGAGTGGTGCTCAGGGTGGACAGCAGGCTGGTCCTAACGCTGGTCAGTCTAATGCCGGTCAGAATAATGACAAGCATGGTGACAATGTTCAGGATGCTGACTTTGAGGAAGTGAAATGATAAAATGATTAGATAATAAAAAACGCGTGGCTTTTGAAGCTGCGCGTTTTTTTATGATACCCATTCACTCCAATAGGACATGGGTGTTTGTTATGTAAAAATTAAAATAGAGAAAGAAAAGGGATCTCTGAACTCTGCAAGTTATTCAAATTGGAATCCTTTTTTAAGTATGTAGTTAAATGAATAATACGTAGTTTCGTAGATAATTGATGAATGACCATAATATCATGAATGCTGCTAAAGTAATGAGGATTACAATTCCTAAAACCCATGCAATCCAATGCTCTGAATGGTCATCCTCTACTGTTTTAGTGCCATCCGACCATTTTGTGACAGTTCGTATAGTACGGGCACCGGCGATCATGGCAACTACGCCTGCAAAGATTCCGTTGTGAATATTTCCTCCGCCTCTTAGAGCGCGTTTTTCAATTAAAAATTGAGGGGTATAGCTTGCTACAATGTAAAGTCCGGTTGCAATTATCATGGAAATGCAGGGTTTTGCTCCCATTAGAAATCCGAAAAGAACTGCGACAATAACTCCTAACCATACCAGGATTTTTGATCCGTCGAAAGCACGTGATTCATTGATATTGATTACGTTTGTCAAGTCGTTTATGCGGCCGATCAAATCCTCATCTGTAGGGAGAATGGCAATAGCTTCATTAAGTTTCAATGACGATTCATTGATTTGTTTCATTTTGGTCGGTTGGCGGTATTCGTTTCCGTCCTCACAGCTTTCGGTTAATGTCCATGTATTAAAGGCATTTTCCAACAGTTCGAAACATCGTGCATTTTCTTCTTCTGAAGAATCTGAAGGCTTTCCTGCAGCTGCTCGTTCATTACGAATCATGTCCAGTGTATAGACAATCTTGAATCGTTTTCCTTTGTACCACGTATACGCCATGTGGACAATCATTATCAGAAATAAGATAGTGGTGATGATACCTGTAGCTGTTATCTCTTCCCACCAACTTTTCTGTTCAGGTTCTTCAGATGGCATATCACCATAGGGTATACTTTCAGTATTTGATTCGTCTACAGCGCCGGAATTGTTGCTCATGGATGTAATTGCTTGGGAAGAACCTTCACGATAAAATGATACTTGATTGAACATTGCGTCACTTCCTGTAAAAGTTAGTTTCCCATTATCCATAACAGCTTTGCATGTACCTTCTCCATCATCCATACCTGGACGTCCCGGGGCATAATTGAAATAAGCGGTATTTCCGTCCAAATTTGTTAGTGTCAGTTCATAGGTTGCCAATAAGGAAAATGAACCGTTAGGCTCTTTTGCGTTGATTGAAATAAACCCATTACATAATGATTCCTCATTGTAAGGATTCAATGGGGATGTTTGGCTACAGTTCATTTCCAACGTATAGCTGGCGTCTCCCTGCTCACTTCGGGCACTCCAAGTCCCTGTCCATTCTGATGCGTTTGGTTGTGCTAAAGCTGTTGTACTGAAGAGTAGGAAGAACAGACAGCACAAAATCCATCCACTTGATAATTTACATGTTCTCATTATTGATTTGTTTTAAATGTTTATATATGCAAAAATAGATTAAATAATTTCCTGCCTTTTTTGAAAACAAGATTGTTCATAGAATATTGATAATCTTGTTGATTGGACAGTCAGTCTGTAAATTATAGGTAGGAAAGAAGATTTATTGATGTTATTGCCTGAATATTTAAAATGTGTTTAATCTTTATTTGATTTAAATGTTCAGTATCTTTCATGGCTATACTACGTGTCTTTTTATGTCATTAAAAATCCTTATGTTGAGAAATTGTCAAATGCAAAAATATCGGGTATATTGATCGCTGTAAATTTATTTTGTAAAATTTTGAGTAAATTTTTATTTTTGTAATAAAATTTTGCTACCTTGCGAAAAATTAACATTCAATGTCTGTGACTAGGGTTTGGATTGTAGGTTTGTTTCTATTGCTGGGAGGGTGTACCCACTCTGGTAAAGAGGACATTAAACCTATAATATCTGCTGATACCTTGGATTTGAAGGAAGGCGATCTCTTGTTCCGAAAGGGGCAGGGTTTTGAAAGTCGGATGATTCTTCTAGCCGATCCGGAAGGACGGAGTACTCATGTCGGTATCCTTGTCGATAGTTGTGGATATTGGATGGTGATACATGCTGTACCTGGTGAACCTGATTTTCCGGGTGATCCGGATAGGGTGAAGATGGAGGCTTTCTGTCGTTTTTATGGAAGCGACAGGGCCGACGAAGGAGAAATTATGCGACAGCCCGATTCGATAGCTGCATTGAATGCGGCACGCATAGCTCTGGCAACCTATAGGCAAGGAGTCTTGTTCGACAATGATTTTGATGAAGCTGATACTACCCGTATGTATTGCACGGAGTTTATCAACTATGTTTATATGAGGGCAGGAGTCCGGCTGGTAGGAAAGGAAAGGCGACGATTGAATGTTCCGGTTTATGCCGGTACTTATCTGTTCCCGTCTGATATACAGGCTAGCAGTAAATTAAGTTCTATCATACGGTTTTAATTTTTTTACTAATTAAATATTAACTATCATGAAAACTATTAAATGGATGTTTGCACTGGTTTGTGCTTTTGTTTTGGCTGCTTGTTCTTCTAATACTCCTACAGATGTCGCAAAAAAGGCTATGCAGTGTGTTGCTGACGGCAAGTATGAACAGTATGTGGATTTGGTTTATATGAAACCGGAACTTTCATCCGATGAGGTGAAACAGCAGAAGCAAGGCTTGCTTGGTTTGTTGCAGACTTTCGGAGCTCAGAATGGCGATAAAATGAAATCAATGGAAGTCGTTTCTGAAGAAATTTCCGAAGATGGTGAAACTGCAATCGTTAAGATGAATGTAGTGTATGAGAGCGGTAAGGAAAAAACGGAAACTACTCATCTGAGAAAGGATGCCGATGGTGACTGGAAAATTGACATGCGCAAATAATAATCCGTCTGTATAATGTAAAAACCCTCTTCAACGATTGTTGGAGAGGGTTTTATTTTTTTGTATGAATGCATAAAAAATTACCGTCTGATAGGGATGAGCTTATAGAGCATCCTGCGAGTCATTACCTTACGGTTCAGGAAGTTTACGATGTAGCCCGTAATCAGCGCTGCGATAACCGAGCCTTCACGTACACCTTCTATACGTAATGTAAATGCCAGTGATGTGAGGATAGCCAATGATACCAAAGTAACATCAACATAAACCTTCACGGCTCCGAAACTTTTGTTGCAATGGCGGCAGATGTATTTCACCAGTCCTTCGGCACTCATCATGGCTACTTTCGGCTTGAGTTCCAGTACCACACCCATGGCTTGAACGATACATCCCATCAGCAATATTCCCACTGACATTCCATAGTTCAATGGCTCCAATCCACGGGTAAGCCACATATTTATGTCGATGAAGGCCGAGAATACGAATGAAAGCGGTATCTGAAGCAGAATCTCCACCATATCCTTGCGGTTACCGTAACCGTTACGGATGAGCAGCAGTTGGATTCCGATCATAATCAGATTGGTAAGGAATGTCCATGTGCCCAATGAGAGCGGTGTATTGAGACTCAGAACATAGTTGATACTTGAAATGGGCGTAGTCCCCATAGCTGAGTGTACAATAAGTACGATGCCCAATGCCAGAAAATATAATCCTACGATAAATACGAAATAGCGTTTCAATAAACTGTCTTTCTCCATAGATCTAGAATCCTTCTTTCTAAAGGACATGCAAATTTCGTAAAAATTATGATATGTTGTATAACATGTTAAATGAAAAATTGCTTGATACTGAATATTTATTTAAAGGCCTGTATGATTTTCTTTCTGACTGATTTGAACAAATTTGTCTTTTTTTTTGTATATTGTGTAAAAATACGCAACAATTATCTTTAGCCTATGGATGTTCGACATGATGAAACACGTTGCCTGTTTCTGGTAGAAACCGACGGATGCACCGCCTATGTGGAGTATGAGATTCACGACGGAAAGCTTGATATCCTTCATACCATTGTTCCCAAAGCGATAGGAGGTAGAGGTATTGCTTCTGTTTTGGTACAGACTGCATACGACTATGCGCGTGCAAACAACCTCCGCCCGTATGCTACTTGTTCCTATGCAGTGGCTTGGTTGCTCCGTCATCCCGATTATCAGAAATGACAGATAAAATAAAGTCCCCCTTAAACTATCGGTTCAGACAGAGATTCTAGACAGTAATGAAAGTTGGAGATCGACAGCTTCGGGGGACTGGAGTATATGTTGGTTGTCAGCATTTATCTTCGGAAAGAGAAAAAATTCCGCAATAAAAATGCAGGTATAGTATGCCGGAACGATTGTATTTCATTGATCCGTTCATCAATGCTGGCGATAAGCGGTTCGGCGTCGGTGTCGGTCAAAATACCATCCTGCACCATCCGGCGTATTGATAGGCGTTCTTCGCTCAGTAACATACGGATGGATTTTTTTGTCAATGCATATCGGTAAGCCTTAGGAAAATCTGTCGATAGACTGACGATTAGAGCGTTCATCGAACAGATGTTGGATTCTAGCTCTTCGCGTAAAATCTCAGAAAGAAGACTCTGTTCTTTACTTATAACCTGTTTCGCTTCCATTTCATCCAGTAGTTTCAGGTCTTCTTGCTGGAGAATCACAAATCCTCTGCCCAAATCGTACACCAATGCAATCTGCTCACGGAAATAAAAGCTGATGAGATTATGTAGATAGGGAATTTTCCGTAAGGTGTTCAAGAGTTCAGTTCTGCTGCAGAAGCGGAAAACCGACTTGCGGTTGTCGAGAGGGTAGGTCCCGTCATAATCATACAATTCGTCAAGGGAATTCATCAGACGTCGGTAAGCACGTTGTGAGATGATGCCTTCATCGTAAATTTGTTGGCAGGCCGCTTTTTCGCGGTCAAGTACATGTAGTCTAAGCTCTGATAACAAGGCATAGGGATGTGGTTCGCTGTCAGGCTTTTGCGGGGATGGGGCGATGTAATGTTCCACTTTCTGCCAATCTGTCCCTTTCAGTGCTTCTTTTGCTTCCATTTTTTCGAGGTATTTTTCGCTGTCGTCATGCAGCTTTTTCCTTATATTATAGTCGAGCATGATCCGTGCCGATGAAATAGTGATGAGTCCCATCTTTTTCAATAGCCAGCGGGTCGTTGTAGCATTGACGCATAAAGTAAGGGTCACGATACCGGCGGTAAAGAACAGGATCTGCCGCCGGATATCCTCCGGAATGGATTGGGTGTACGAAACCATCAGTGCCAAGGTCATTCCCAATGCTCCCCGTAGTCCGCCCCAGGTGAGTATCACCGATTCGCGTCTTGAAAGTCCGTATCCCATCCGTTTCATAATCGGGTAAAGCATCATGATCATGATGAACCGGAACAGGTTCAGACAGATGTATATCAGAATCAGCAGCAGAAAATCGGTCCAATCGTAATCTACCTTTTCGGCTATAACGATACCTACTATGATGAAGATGAGGGTGTTGGCAATGTAGGTAAGCAGTTCCCAGAAGCGTTCCATGAAATTGTTCACTTGCGGACGGAACCGTGGCTTTCCGGTGTAGGTTACGGTCATGCCGAATACCAACAAAGCGATGACTCCCGACACTCCGAGATAATATTGTGCCAGAATGAATGTAAGATAAGCCGATAGTATCACGACACTGTTCTGTATCATTTCTTCCGAATTGATCCGGGTGATGAACCAGATGATGATGCGTGCAATGAGGAAGCCGATAAGCGTACTGTAGCCTACCACTTGGATGAAATGCATGAGCGGTGATGCCATGTGTGAACCTTCGGCTGCAAACAGTCCGAAGAAGAGCATGAAACAGACCAGACCGGTACCGTCGTTGAGCAACGATTCGGCATCGACCAATGTCGAGAAGCGTTTGCTGGTCTTCAGCTCATGCAGCAGGGCTACTACAGCTACCGGATCGGTAGCGCTGATCAAGGCACCGAACATCAGGGCGAATACCCATGTCCACGACCCATAACCCGGTACAAGCAACCCGATGCCGACCAGCAAGGCACCGGTCAGAATCATGCAGATAATCAGTCCCGGAACGGCCAGCAGTGTGGCATTGGCCAAAGTTTTCTTGAAGATATGCAGATTCAGCTCATAGGCTGCATCGAAAATCAGGATGGGGAGGAAGAGATACAGAATCAGGTCGGGTGGGATGTTGGCAACGTCCGAAAGTCCATCCGACAGTCCCGGCCAGAAATGGAGTATGCCTGCCCGGTTCAAGATTCCGGCCAGCAATCCCACGGCAAAAAGGGCTACCGTATACGGAATCCGCGAATTCCGCAACAGCGACTTCAGTACGGCACCGGTTATCAGACCGCCGATGGTGAGCAGCAAAGGGACCAAAAAAGAATTCTCTTCCATAGTGTTCTTTGATAGGGTTTCGTTTTTATTATCAAAAACACCATAAAAGAGAAAATGTTTAGTGTCGGGCAGCTATTTGTCGTGCCGTGGCCCGATCGGGCTTCCCAGAACCTGTAAGCGGCAGGTTTTCAATGTAGATAATCTGTTTCGGCCGCCAATAGGAAGGCAGTTTTTCGAAAATCTTTTCCAGATACCCATGTGCCGGACCGTTTTCATTCTCCAGTAGCAGAACGATGCGTTCGCCGAACTTCGGGTCGGGGGCGGCTGTAATCTGGAAAGGGCAGGAGAGGTATTCCTTCAGCAATTCTTCCACTTGCTCTATCTGTACCTTCACACCTCCGGTATTGATGGTATTGTCCTTTCGTCCAAGGATGCGGAACTGCCCTTTTTCGTTGAACTCTACGATATCGTTTGTAACCAACCTTTCCGGGTTGACCGAAGGGGCTTCGATGACCAATGTCCCTTCGTCCGACTGCGAAAGTGATACATTATGGAACGGTGTGTACCAAAGCGAAGCATCCGGTCCGCTCAACCGTCGCAATGCGATATGCGACAATGTTTCCGTCATTCCGTAGGTACTCCACACCGCTTCGGGAAACGTTTTCAGCTTTTCGCCTAAATCTGCATCGATAGCACCGCCCCCAATAATCAGGTGCTTGATTCTTTTCAGGAGCGTACAATCTTCTGTTTCCTGCAACGAATTGAATACCTGCATCGGAATCATGGCCGAAAACACCGGTGCTTCTTTCATCCCTTTCATCGGACGACCGCATGGTGCGACCGGAATCAGGTTCAGTCCGGCTACCAAGGCACGTACCACCACCATCTTTCCGGCAATGTATTGCAACGGCATGCAAAGCATGGTCGAATCGCCTTTCTTCAAACCTAAAAATGAAACCGTCAGCACGGCACTGTTCATCATCCGTTCCTTCTCTACCCATAATTCCTTCGGAGTGCCGGTCGACCCTGATGTATGTACTTTCAGTGTCGGCTTCCCATCGAACCATTCGGTCAGGAAATCGGCCAATGAAGCCTCGAAACTATCTGTTCCATAAGTCTGGCGGAACAATATCTGCAAGCGGCTCAAACCTCCTTTCTGTGCAGTAGCTTCGGCAGCCGGATAAGTTGTTCCGTTGACGGTAATTGTCTGTCGGGTGATATCTGTAACCATTCCTTCCATTTCTTATCTGTTCAGAAAATCCTGCAGATCGGGTTCTTCCTCTTCCGGATGGAACCACAGGCAATCGCCTTCGATATGCAACGGAAAATCAATGTTGTCGGTAAACAGCATGCCTGTTCCCAAACCTTGCGGCATGGTCGGTTTTAGGGTTGCACACCATTGTGCAATCGCATTCAGTCCGACGTTCGACTCCAACGCCGATGTTACCCACGATCCGATACCTCTTTCGGCAGCCAGACCGATCCATTCCTTTGCACCTCTCAATCCGCCGTGCAATGACGGCTTCAGGATAATATATTGCGGGCGGATGGTATCGAGCATTTCAATCTTTTTCTCCGTATCATTTATTCCGATCAGCTCCTCATCCAAAGCGATGGGGAAGGGTGTATGGGCGCAAAGTTCGGCCATCTGCAACCGCTGACCGGCACGGATCGGCTGTTCGATGGAGTGCAGATGAAACTCATTCAGCTGTTCCAGCTTGTGTGGTGCATCGGTCGGTGAGAAAGCCCCGTTGGCATCCACACGCAGTTCAATCTGTTCGGGAGAAAAATGTTTGCGGATATGTTCCAACAGTTCCAGTTCCTTGTTGAAGTCGATAGCCCCGATCTTCACCTTGATGCAGCGGAATCCCAACCGCATCTTCTCCTCGATACGTCGGTACATCTCGTCGAAATTCCCCATCCAGATCAGTCCGTTGATGGGGATTCCTTCCTTGCCTTCCGCAAACGGCGTATGCCAAAGCTGCAGACTTCCGGCATGAAGATGTGCCAAAGCCGTTTCCAGTCCGAAAAGCATCGAAGGATAAGGGCGCAAAGCCTCGTAATCAATCTCTCCCGTTTGTGCGGTCGCCTCACACATCCGTTGCAATATCGTATCATAATCGGGAAGGTCGTCGCAGCTCAACGCCGGAAGCGGAGCACATTCGCCCACGCCGAAACGTCCGGTCTTCGGATCTGTAATCCGGATGTACCACACCTTACGGGTAGTATAAACCCCGCGCGAAGTACCTGCCGGCTGTTTGAAATGCAAGGTGCGGGGAATGATGGTTATTTCGTACATAAATCTCGCGTTTTATCTATAGTGCAAAGATACGTATTTGAAAGCAAAGCCGTCAAATCAGATGCACCAATTTCATGTCGTCGAGAAACTGGTGAAGTGAAGTTTCGATTTTTTCAATTTGTGCCCTGCGAGGCTTCTTCAGGCCGCTGGCGTAATGTCCCAACTGTTTCTGATTGATTCCTGTAATCTTTTCCAATGCAGCCTTGCTGAAAATGCCACTATAGAATTGCAGGAATGACTGCACGTCGAAATGCCAGATAATTTCAAAATCTCTCTTCAGGACTTCGGGTATATTTTCATCCGTATTGTATCCTTTATATAAAGCGATTGACTGCAAGATATCTTCTTTTACTTTCTGTACAGATTCACCTTGCCCGTAAATGCCGGGAATCTTATCGGCGTATGCTTCGAACAAATCAGGTCCTTTGGTAATTGTTACATTGATGGTTTTCATACTTTCCTTTTGAATTATGATATAGATTATTCCAATTCCATATCTTTAATAATTTTCTTTCTTAACTTTTCACCAATTTCCTTGCTTCCATGATATGGTACAGGGTAGCGGATTCCGTTCTTGTCTTCATAAATCCTATGACTTCCATTCCCTTCACCTTGTAACCATTTCCAACCTCGCTTTCTACCATGAATTAAGATAAATCTGTGAAATTCTGAGCTTTTAACCATAACGCAATTATTGTAATTGCTTTAGCTTTATGTTGCAAAGGTAGAAATATTTCTACTTAAACCAAATAAAAAGGTAGAAATATTTCTACTTGTATACATAAATCTAAAACATATTATTGAGTATTCTTTATGGTTGAAAACGCAATTTTTCTAGAATGTATATATGAAATTTCGATTTTATTTCTCAAAATGTTGGTAATCCTTGCTGTTTTTCCAGTCGCCTCCCCACCGGAAGCCGTGCTTGATGAAAAGCCGGTAACACAAATCGCCTTTGGTAATCTTGTAGGGGAAGTTCTTGCTCCGGTCGAGATAAGGTTTTCCGGCTGCCGGCTCCACAATCTCCTTACCGTTGCGGAGTACCCGATGATACGGATTGTACAGCGTATTGATATCCACAGCCATCCCTTTTCCGTGTTTCGAAACCGTGCGGGTATGTGAGATGAACCGGAAATTGAAGGCCGATGAATTGTTGGCCGACATCGAACGCTCATCGTCGGCATCCCAATAATCGATCAGCCTCATGCGCTCAATGGGGTACTTGTTCCTGTAAAGTTCCTTGAAGATTGCCACCACATCATTGGCGATTGCCTTGTTCACCACCATTTCCCCCACGATAGCTTGCCCTTCGATATTCCGGTGCAGGCAACGGATATAGCGCAGCGACTTCCTCGGCACGGTACAGTCGGCCTTGTAGCTCTTCCCCTTCATGATCCGGAAGATCGAATCGGGGATAGGAGTTGATGTGAAGAAACCTTCGTAGCCGTGGGCTTTGATGTAACTCTCGGGGACGGTCTGACCGGGGGAGAAAGCCTGTGTCGGGGAGGCTGTCTTTACGGGGGTGAAACTGCATAGCAATACATTGAAATATAGCAGAATCACCTGAAAAATAAAACTTTTATGTTGCATCTTCATTGTATCTTACAATTGGCTATAAAACTATTCCCCTCCACATACATCGGCTGAAACTTACTCCCCACATTCTTCAACCGCCCGTCCTTCACCAATTTCTCGATCCATTTCAGCGCCACGCCACGTTTCACCCCGCACAGTTCCTCAAACTTGCGTCGTGTCAGGAACTGGTCTTTCTCGAAGAACCGGGCCAGCAGGGCGTTTATCTCCTCGTCTGTGTATGTAGTAGAGTGATGATCTTCCCGGTCGCTGGGCTGCAGCTTCATCTGTCGGGCCAGACGTTGGGTAAGCTGTGCTTCGGGAACGAAACGGATGCTTTTCAGAGTCACGTTACACTTGTCGGGTTCCTTTCCATCGGCGCTCTCCTTGCAAGTCAGCGTGGGGTAGAAGTATCCCAGCTCCTCCATGTGGAGGCGGTCGCCTTTCCCCAGAATCTGAATCATCGCGTCCGAAAGGGCGGTGAGCACGGCTATCGTATCTGTGGGAGTTACCGTACATTTGCTCTGGATGATTTCGGCAAGCTCTTTCAGCTCGACGGTACGGCCTCCGACAATGCGCGCATGCAACGGGCGTTTGTCGGTCAATTTGGATTCGGGGGCTTCAAAAAATTCAAATTTTGCACTCATGGTAAACAAAGGTTTTAACTGGTTTAAACAAAAGATTGTCTGAATCGTCCACCGTACCGAAGACGATCGTCCTTGGTACGGAAGACGACCGTCCACGGTACGGTGGACGCTATAAAGATAATATCATTTCGGGCATTTTGTACCCGAAAACCGAAAAAAACTTAAATTCGAAAACATCTAATGTCAAATGACTTCAAACAACGTCAAACGGCTACATTGCCGATTTTCGGTGTCGTATATTCGGGGCAGAAATAGCCTTTTAAAACATTTGCCGTATATGAATACACAATTACCGTCGGCAGTCCGTTTCCCCGATGCTGCCTTACGTGAGTTTCTCACCAGCAAATATCAATTCCGTTTCAATGAGATAACCGGAGTGACCGAGTTCAAGCCGATAGCATCGGATGCTGCTACCTATCGGCCTGTCGGAGTGCGGGAACTCAACAGTCTGTGCCTTGATGCCCACGATGCAGGTATCAATTGTTGGGACAAGGATCTGATCCGCTTCGTGAAATCCACGCATGTCGGTTCGTATCATCCGTTCCGTCTGTACATGGATACCTTGCCCGAGTGGGACGGAACCGATTACGTCACTCCGCTTGCCCGTAGGGTGAGTGTGCAACGCCTTTGGCCGAAGCGTTTCCACCGGTGGATGCTCGGCGTGGCTGCCCAATGGATGGGCGTAACCCGTCTGCATGCCAACAGTGCCGCTCCCTTGCTGGTGAGCGAAAAACAAGGCATGGGCAAGTCCACTTTCTGCCGTTCGCTGCTTCCCCCGTCGCTTTCGGCCTATTACACCGACAGCTTCGACATGGGCAGCAAAGGGAATGCCGAGCAGAAGATGGCCTGCATGGGAATCATCAACCTCGACGAGTTCGACAAGATTCCGGCGCGGAAGATGCCGCTGCTGAAGAACCTCATGCAGATGGCTACGCTCAACCTGCGCAAAGCCTACGAAGGCCATTTCTCCGCCTTGCCCCGTATCGCCTCGTTCATCGGCACGTCGAACACCCGCCGTCTGCTGACTGATCCCACCGGCAGCCGCCGTTTCCTCTGTGTGGAGGTGAAGCAGCCCATCGACAGTTCTGATATTCCCCACGACCAGCTTTACGCCCAGCTCAAGCACGAACTGCTCTCCGGTGAGCGCTACTGGTTCAGCAAGGCCGAGGAACTCGATATCCAGTCGGACAATCTCGCCTTCTACCGTTTCCCCACTCAGGAGATGGCCTTCCGCAGCTGTTTCCGGGCGGCAAGGGCCGATGAACCCGGTCAGAAGTTGTCGCTGAAAGAAATCCAGCGTGTCATGGCCGACCGTTTCCCGGCGCTGATGGTGCAGGTGAACGATAAGGAATTTGCCCGGCAACTGATGTCGTGGGGAGTGAAGCGGGTGCATACCTACATGGGCAACTGCTATTGTGTGGTGCGCCTCGACTGACCGCTTCCAAAGGAAAGTCTGCCGTCGTGCTGAAGCGAAAAAGCCGATTTCAGGGGTATTTCTGAAACCCCTGTTTTCGCTGATTATCAGTGGGTTTGGCTGAAGGGACATGAAGGGAAAAACAACGTGCTGAACCGTTGTGGAGGGGGTGGGTTCAGCCGAAGTTACTGATGGTCAGTGAAATAGAGTGGGTGCATTGGAAATTTGGAAAAATAAAGATTCGTTGGTTAACATTTAATAGATCAAATCCGGTGGAAACTTCTTTATAATTCTTTATCTTAGGAAAATCAAAGATAAAAAACTTATGCCCAACTGGTGTTATACTTCGTATGTCTGTGTAGGAAGCGAGCGTGATACACGCGACCTGTATGAGAAGATGCGTGCCTTGTCGAAACGCACCGCCTCCTTGTTGCCCAACGATTTCGGGAAGGAGTGGATGGGGAATGTAGTTGCAGCTTTAGGAGGAAAGTGGCAGGACATTGGGGCAATTGCCGCTTATTGCGTGTTCCCTAAAAAGCCTTGCATCCATGTACAACGCACATTGGATACACAGCTTGCCTTATTCTAAATTCATCGAACTCACGTTATTTTATTATCAACAATTTTAAAATATTCAGTATAGCAGTGGTAGCTTTTGCAGATTCTTGTTACTTCTTTTTATATCTTTGTAGAAACTGAATTATAATGGAAACAGGATTGAAAGTTATTGGTTGGTAAGAAGTTATGGCTACCATGATCTTAAAGTTGGAAATTAAAAATACAGGTTCCTTGATATTCAAGACTCAAGGAACCTGTTGGGGCTAATCATAAAGATAGCGTACGTTACGTGTTATGTAAGCACTTAATCCTGCCCCCAATTGTGCTAGACGTTTCATTTCTTCCACATTCTTTGCTCCTGCCTTATTGTAGCTATAAGAATAAGCTTTACCACCTTTGAACCATACTATAATTCTTGTTGGTTCAATCTCATAGCCTAAGACTGGAGAATTACCTCTTAAATTAGCGTAGGCAATCATTATATACCTCCTTTCTGTTTTTAATGATTAATAATATTTTTCTTGTTCTGTGAATCCATTATCCTTAGATTTTTCAAGGATATGCAAGCAATCTGAAGCAAAATTAAAAGATATTGTATTCTCTTTCTCAATTGCTACTGCAATATGTTCTATTTTTTTCTTTTCCATTATAGATAGTTTTCTAGTTTGTTTTCCCCAAACCGCTAAGTCTTCCCATGTAGATATACTGATATTTCTAGCACTATTAATTGTTCTAATTTGTTCTTCTGTAAGTTCTTCGGCATTTTGATTGTATAATAATGAATTGTCGAATTGTGGTATTTGTGCCATTTTTATTTTTATAGTGTTCCAGAAGTCTGGTTTTTTTGCAAGTACACTTGGATTTTTATTACCATCAGCGGCAACACCTTTAATGTAATCAGCGACAATGTCAATACATTTTTTTATGATATCTTTTATGTTTTCTGGAACAGATTGTTTTTCCCAAATTGCATCTAAATTTAAATTGTTTTGAGATTTCAGCGATAATGTTGCTAGCACATAATTATTAATTATATTGCCATACCCTTTATTACCTGATTCCTTAAATAAACTATCAATTGTTTCATATAAGATGGCTTTTGCGATTAATCTGTGGAAGTATGTTTTATCAACTTCTTGGTTTTCTTTTTTAATAATCATATCCCAAAATTTGTCAAAGCAAACTTCTCCACCTCGGCTTGCTATATATGGATACTCTTTCCATGACATTTCTAATTTTGCTATGTCAGTTTTTGCAAAAACCTGCTTTTTAGGATGGGCTTTTATAAATTTTCTAGCTTTGGCCGTAGTGCTTCCACCGATATTATTTACTTCTGATAGATATTGTCCTCTCATCCTTTCAAAGAACCATTGTGTTCCTGTTCGGCATGAATTATTGGGAACCCATTCTTTTTTAGATATTGCATCTAATTTAATCATATATGGATGGTTAGCACATAAATCAGAATCTTTTATTTGTGTTTGAGAATTTGCATACTTCGCTATGTTGGCAACAATTTCACCATTAGCATCATTTTTTATTTCTGATACTTTCATGGCTACAAAAGCTTTAGTTAAATCTACTGAACGTTGTTTATAGGCATTGTATATTGTATTTGTTGTTTGACCGCCATTTACAATATGCCAGTTTTTGAGATTAATAATTTGTAGTTTGCCTTCCTGTAGTTCTGTAGTAACTTTGTCTGCGGTACTGGAAATCCCATTATTGTAAGAAAAGAACATGTCAGGATTCTCTCTGAGAGTTTGTGCCATTGTTTTATTTACTTTTATTTTTCCTCCTAAAAAATTTCTCACGTTCTGATCTATGAGTCTGGTCTTATGTTTGCTATAAATATGTGCTAATGTAATTGCTGGCATAATTGCTAAATAAGATTTTACCGAATTATTTTGATCATGCATTTCAAGACATTCGATGGGGGTATGGTAAACATTAGCTAAATCAATGTCAATATCATTGGCTTGTCTTCTAGACATTTCACATTTTCGTACAGCTTCAATGTCCCATACTTGATATTCACAATTTATGTTCTTTTCGGTAATGGTAATATCATCAATGGTATATTCTTCTTTATTTGCTCCATTGGATAAGATAAAAAAACGGATTGTGTCAATTTGATTCTTTTGATATGCTTCTTTTATTAAATCAACTACATCGTAAACATCGGGGTCATTGTTTTTGTAAATTTTAGAAAGTGACCCCTCTATTGCTAAATTAAAAAAGTGTGTAATTTCATTTACTGCTTTGTCTATTTGTTTACGCGTTAAGGTTTGTATTTCAAATTTGTCAAAATAGACTGAAATAAATAAATCTAGAATTCCAGACTCTTCTGAATAATCAAAAGCATTTACCCTATAATATTCAAAAGATCTGTTTGTACAATTAGGGTTAAAGCAATTTATAAGCTCTGGAGCCAAAACAAACCCATCCTCTTTTATGTATTCAATAATAAGGCTTGTTGATTCTTGTTCTTTTGTTGTGTTTGAATCTATGGCATTTTCTGTCACAATGTCCATGAATTCCTGGTAAAAAGTTTTTAAATCGTATTCCATATGTTTTAAATTTAGAGTTCTTCTATAATTTTACAAAAATCAGAGAGTTTCATTCCATAGGCTTCTGCTATTTTGTTGACAGTGTCAAGTGTTGGCATTTTTTGCCCGTTTTCGAGATAGCTGTAATATCTTAGACTAATGCCTGCCATATCAGCAATATCCCATTGAGATAGTTTGGTTCCCTGACTCGTTCTTATGGATCTAAGGGCTAATGCAAATTTCTTTTTCGTTAGTATCATTTTTCTTTCTTTTTTGCAAATATCAGATATTAAAATGATACATAATTGCACTATAGTGCTTGTTTATTGATGATGTTTATTTAATAAGCACTATAATTCATTATATGATGGTTGGGTAAAATAAAAAGCAGCCACAGAGGCTGCTTAATATCTATTGTTTTTTAGCTCCAAAAATTTGGGAGAAAATATAATTAATTAAAATTCCAGTAAGGTTTACATCCCAGCCATTACCAGCTCGTCTGCCCAATGCATTATATGAAAGATTAGCATAACATAATTCTCCATCGTCAAAACCCATGAGCCTGAAATGTTCATTAATAGATGGTTTTCTCACTCTTGGTTTTCCATTAATAGGTGGTTCAACGAATCTAACGATATTATGTTCTGGTGGGGTTAGTGTCATACATAATCCATCTGTTTTCATTTTTTTATTATATATATCAAAACATAATGGCTCATCTACAATAAAATCATTGTGATGAATTTTTTTTAAATGCTCTACTTGTTTCTCTGTTCTATAAAGATGTGGATCAACGTCTTTATCTAAGAAATCTTTCAATTTAAATCCATTATGTATTGTAGGTGGAGTCATACTAAAATTTAATGGAAGTGGAGTCAAACTTGCAAATATCCATAAACGTTCTCTAGATTGTGGTATGCCATAATCCTTACTATTCAATAATACACATTTTGGGTCATAGCCAATATCTTGAAGTCCTGTAATAATTGCTTTATAGATTTCTCTATTTCTTTTTTGTAGGAGCCCTTTAACATTCTCTAATAATATGTATTGAGGTTTCTTTTCGTTGCATATTCTTAAAATATCTTTATATAAAATACCTCTTTCATCATTTTCGCCTAACCTTTTTCCTGCGTTTGAAAATGGTTGACAGGGGAATCCTCCTGTAAATAGATCAAAATTAGGCAATTTCTTTGGAGGAATTTGAGTAATATCCCCCCAATTCTTGATATTGGGGAAATTTGCGGAATAAATTTGACATGCTTCTTGATCGATTTCAGAATATCCTATAACTTTATATTTAACACCAGATCTTTTTAATCCAAATGAGGCTCCTCCATATCCTGCAAAAGCTTCAAATACTTTTAATGTTTTATGTCTTTTTAGTTGAATTTTTTCCCATCCTAAATCCATATTTATATTATATTCTCCTTTTGTATGTTTTATTTTTTTTGATTTTTGTGACAGTTATGGTTGTGATTAGAATTATAATAACAACTTGCAAAAATATAAGTTTAATCATTCTTTTCCAAATTCTTTTTTAGACTATAGTTTTTATTTTTGGGGAAAATGTATTATCGTGCGTATTTGCTCTATGTTTATTTTCAAAATAGATTATTTTATAGTTAGTATCATTATGTGTCCTGTTAGAATTGGAATAAATATTAATCAAATAATCCTGGAAAAAGGGAAACATTTAGTTCTCTGATATTGTTGAACTTAGTTTTCTTAAACAGATTTCTAATATTGGTTTTATCTGTAAGTGTTTTCTAGCAAGTAAATGACTTGACGTATCCGTTGCAATTGTATTTGTCAACCAAGTACCTACTTATCTTTATCGAGAAATTCAACCAAAATGTGCGAAGACATATTTGTTTTTGTTCATATGCAGTCTATCTTATAGACTACAATGTAGTAAATTCAAATCGTCGCACCCTAAAAATGCTTGTAAAAGACTATATTTCAATTATTTCAAAGACCAATTTCCATTTTTAACGGGACAGTAATGATGATTTATATTATTAAAATGTATTATGGCAAATTGGTGTTATACATCTTACGTAGTTGTAGGTGATGCGAACAATATTCTTGATCTTTATCGGAAGTTATTATCATTGTTAGAAGTACCTTCTCCATTAATCCCTAATGAATATGGATGTAGTTGGGTAGGTAACTTAATTGCTTTGTTAGGAGGACAAAATAAGGAAATATTTTGTCGTGGATTATTTAGTGATGTTGAACTTGAAGATTCTTCAATATTAAGATTTTCAGTTCTGTCAGCTTGGGCGGAATTATTTGAAGTTCGTAATTTTATAGAAGATTATTATGGGAATATTAAAATGTACTTTTATGCAGAGGAGCCTGGATGTAATTATTATTTAACTAATGATGCAGATGGTGTGTTCTTCAAAGATCGTTATATTATAAATACAAGTGATGGCGTGTATACATTTGTAACGTTGGCAGAAGTATATAGTTTTGTTGGGAAATTAACGGGAAAACGTAAGCATTCGGTAAACCACGTATTTTTGTCTCCAACTTCCATCATTAACTTTACGTCCAAAAAGCAAAGTTATGATGACACGAGAAGAAGTAGTAGAGATAATGAACTACTGCAAAGAGCACAAAGTGACTTATAAGTCAAGATTAGAGGAGCTCAATATCCCTGTATGGCGGTTTTATGACAGCAAATCCCGTTATGCCGCCGAGCAATCATCGGGTAAATCGGCTCAAGGTGAGTTTATCGAGCTTCCC
>CALUKX010000026.1 GCA_944321335.1 uncultured Phocaeicola sp.
GGTGGCGGAATGGTAGACGCGCACGTTTCAGGTGCGTGTGTCGAGAGGCATGCAGGTTCGAGTCCTGTTCTGGGCACAATTGAAATTATGCGGAAATAGCTCAGTTGGTAGAGCATAACCTTGCCAAGGTTAGGGTCGCGAGTTCGAGTCTCGTTTTCCGCTCATATTAAATACATAATCCATTTGCGGAAATAGCTCAGTTGGTAGAGCATAACCTTGCCAAGGTTAGGGTCGCGAGTTCGAGTCTCGTTTTCCGCTCCACTGAGAAACCATCACCTGTTGGTTTCTCTTTT
This sequence comes from uncultured Phocaeicola sp., assembly GCA_944321335.1. GTDB lineage: Bacteria > Bacteroidota > Bacteroidia > Bacteroidales > Bacteroidaceae > Phocaeicola. The sequence continues at coordinate 294 of CALUKX010000026.1, forward strand.
TTTTATTCAAATGTTTGTTGTTTATTCTGCAAGTTTGATATATTTGCGCCTGCAATTATCTAATTTATAAGAAAGACATGAAGACATTCGATATTTATTTTTCGGACGAAAGTTCCTCTGATAATAAGGGATTTTCTATCAAGACTGAAGAAAAGGCTATCCACATGGCGGAAGATATGCTGCTGAAAGGTACCGGTTATGTAGAATATTACCGTGGAGGTGAAATTTCGGTAATCGATTCGGAGGGTATCAAGGTATGGAGCAAGCCGATTCCGAAGGTCACAGACAAGATGAATCAATAATTTAGCAAATCAATAGATATGTTCTCGGGAATTGTAGAAGAATATGCAGAAGTGGTTAAGGTGGTAAAGGATCAGGAAAACTTGCACCTTACATTGAAGTGCTCATTCGTGGATGAGCTGAAAATCGACCAGAGCGTGTCGCATAATGGTGTGTGTCTGACTGTGGTGAGTATTCAGGACGGTACTTATACCGTTACTGCCATGAAGGAGACCATTGAGCGTTCGAATATCGGTCTGCTTAAGGTGGGAGATAAGGTGAACGTGGAGCGAAGCATGATGATGAACGGACGTCTGGACGGTCATATCGTACAGGGTCATGTCGATCAGACAGCAACTTGTGTGGCTATCGATGATGCCGAAGGCAGCTGGTATTTTACTTTCAAATACCATTTCGATCCGGAGATGGCGAAAAGAGGATATTTTACGGTCGACAAAGGTTCGGTTACGGTAAACGGAGTGAGTCTGACTGTTTGCAATCCGACCGAAGATTCATTCCAGGTAGCTATCATTCCTTATACTTACGAACATACCAATTTCCATACATTCAAGGTGGGCAGTGTAGTGAACATCGAGTTCGATATCATCGGCAAATACCTGAGCCGTATGATGCAGCTTACAGGAAAATGAGTTGTTCCTTTTTATGGATAATATTAAGAGCCGATATCAACGAAGACATCGGCTCTTAATGTTATTGGTTAAATGTGATGTGAATTATTCTTCCGGTACGACATTCCATAGGATAGGAACATCTCTAAACTCGATGGACTCTCTGATGGAACCGACGCGGGTTGTCAGTCGTATAGACTGTAAAATCTTGGTTGTTTTCTTTACATTCAGGAATGCCAAATCCTTCATCTTGATTTTTACAGCAACACCTTCCATTACGTCGTATTTTTCACCGACTGAGGGGTAGTCATGATAATAAATATTACCTTCTTGGTCGATTGCACAAGTCTTCTTGTTCAGCACTTCGCCACCTAACAGGATTGAATTGTCGATAGGCTTCAGGAGTTTGACCTTTAATACCAGATATACATGTCCATAATTCTGGCTGTCTGGATTGTCTATGCCATAACAACCTAGGAGTTCTACATTTACATCTTCGGCAAAAGGGTTAGACATGCTTCCTCCCGATGCAATGGGGATAAAGGTTGCGGTAACTTGCCCTTCGGTTGACTGGGTTTGATTCGAACTGTTTTCAGTTTCACCGCTAAGCACTTTTTTCGCTTTTTTCAAAATGTTCCCAAACTGGGCATTCGATGGTTGGATACTGAAAGAAAGTAACATAACCATCATCCATAAAATTCTTGTCGTTTTTTTCATAAGTAGAAATACATTAGAGATTAATATATAAAACTGTCTGTTTTAAAATCACTATGTATCTCTCTATCTGTTCACAGAACAAATATAGTAAATGTTTTTTTAAGTCCAAATTATATCCTGTAAAAAGTTGCATCGGCATCGGCGAGTTATATTGTTTATATAACCCGATTCCTGGATGTTGATTAGACAGGGATGTATCAATTTTTCGATAGCTTTAGAAAGAGAATGGAAGAGCGTTGGAGGCTATAAAAAACGAGAGACCGATTCTTGTTTGATCGGCCTCTCGTGTCTTATGCGGGTTCGAATAAATTCTTTATTTGATGTTTGCACGTATCTTTTCCAGATAAGCATGCATGCGTTCCGCATCTTTCTTGTTGATGATATCAAGCAGTTCGTTCAATTCGGTACGGATGCCTTCGACCTGCTTCGGTGTACGTGGATTGAACAGGATTTCCTGAAGCAGGAAATCGTCTTCGCTCAATACTCCTTTGGCGATGGCCATGTGGCGTTTGAAGGTAGTACCGGGGGCATCCTGATGTTTCATGACAGCTGCGAAAGCAAACGTGGAAACAAACGGGATGGAAAGCGAATAAGCTACTGTATCATCATGCTCTTCGAATGTATATTCGAAGATATTCAAGCTCAGTCGCTGGTAGAGATCCTTGAAGAATATCTTTCCCAGATGGTCGCCTTCCTTGATGATGATGGCATTTTCTGTGCTCAGCTTATCGAGGTTGGCAAAGGTCGGACCGAACATCGGATGTGTTGACACGTAACGGAATCCGCATTTGTCGTAAAATTCTTTCAATCCGGTCTTGACGGAAGCGATATCACTGATGATACAGTCTTTCGGGAGAACCGGCAAAACCTGGTTGAAAGCATCGAGAGTATACTTTACCGTAGCTGCATTGATAACCAGTTCGGGCTTGAATTCCTTGATTTCATCCAGACTGGTAAAACGTTGGCAGTTGTACATGAAGCGCAGGCGTTTCGGGTCTACATCATATACGGCCACTTCGTGTTCGAAGCTCAATACATCGGTAAAGAAGGAGCCCATCTTACCGGCTCCCATTATCAGAATTCTCATAATAGCATCCAATTATTTGTTGATGATTTCCAACTGCTGACGTACGCTTTCTTCGTGGATAGCTTCGAACACCTGTTTTACGAAGTCGGCATCCATTCCGCAAAGTGAACCCTGTGCTCCTCGTTTGTCGAGGATTTCATTGTAGCGGTTGGTCTGCAGGATGGTCATATTGTGTTCTTTCTTGAATGTACCGATTTCACGGCAGACACGCATACGTTTTGCCAGGATATCCATCAGTTCATTGTCGCAGTCATCAATCTGGCGGCGAAGTTCGTTCAGGTTTTCAGTGCTCTGATGTTCGGTACGGATAACCAGAAGGTTCAGAATGTAATCCAATACATCCGGAGTTACCTGCTGTGCTGCATCACTCCATGCGCAATCAGGGTTGCAGTGAGATTCAACGATCAGTCCGTCGAAACCTAGATCCATAGCCTGCTGGCAGAGCGGAGCGATCAGTTCACGTTTTCCACCGATATGGCTCGGGTCGCAAAGGATAGGCAGATTAGGAATACGGCGGCGCAATTCGATAGGGATGTGCCACTGTGGCAGATTACGGTAAATCTTCTTGTCGTAAGATGAGAATCCACGATGGATGACACCGATACGTTTCAATCCTGCTCCATTAATACGTTCCAAAGCGCCGATCCACAATTCCAGGTCAGGGTTTACCGGGTTTTTTACGAATACCGGGACGTCCACACCCTTCAAGGCATCGGCAATTTCCTGAACGGCGAACGGATTGGCTGTGGTACGTGCACCGATCCACAGAATATCGATTCCGGCCTTCAAACATTCATAAACATGCTTGGCTGTAGCTACTTCGGTAGCGACATACATGCCTGTTTCTTTCTGTACTTCTTTCATCCAGGTCAAGCCTTCTACGCCGATACCTTCGAAACCTCCCGGTTTGGTACGTGGCTTCCAGATACCTGCACGGAAAATCTTGACACCTTTGTCCGACAGTTGTTTGGCTGTCGACAATACCTGTTCTTCTGTCTCAGCACTGCAAGGACCTGCAATGACTAACGGGCGTTCTTTTGATACACCTTCGAGTTCGATGGGTTGTAAATCGAGTTCCATAATCGTGTGATTTAGTATATTTATATTTTTATTGTTCGTTATAAGTTCAATGCTTTGATCCGTTCAAGCGCTTCCGCCAGTTTGTCTTCCTTGGCACAAAGTGAAATACGGATATATCTTTTACCGTTGCTTCCGAAGATGAATCCCGGGGTGATGAAGACACGGGCTTCGTGAAGGACTTTTTCTGTCAGATCTTCCACATCGGCATAAGAGTCGGGGATGCGTCCCCAAAGGAACATACCTACCTGATTAGGATCGAATGTGCATCCTAAGGTAGTCATGATTTCTTCTGCAAGCTTTCGGCGGCGGCTGTATACCTTGATGTTGGCTTCTTCGTGCCATTCGGTACTGTTGTGGTAAGCCTGTGCTGCCGCCAGCTGCATCGGACGGAATGTTCCTGAATCGATGTTGCTCTTGATTTTCAGTATCCACTGTACGAATGTGGCGTTTGTCGCCAACATACCCACACGCCAACCCGGCATGTTGTGGCTCTTGCTCATCGAATTGAACTCGATGCAACATTCTTTCGCTCCCGGAATATTCAGGATACTGATCGGCTTGCGGTTCAGAATGAAGCTGTACGGGTTGTCGTTTACGATGACAATATTGTGGCGCCGTGCAAAATCAACCAGTTTCTGATACAGTTCCAGTGTAGCATTCGCTCCGGTCGGCATATTCGGATAGTTGGTCCACATAATCTTTACGCGGCTCAGATCCATCTTCTCCAGTTCGTCTAAATCGGGTTGCCAGTGGTTGTCTTCCCTCAGATTGTAATTGACAATCTTGCTTCCCAATATCTTGTTCAGTGACGTATAAGTAGGATATCCCGGATTGGGAACCAATACCTCGTCGCCGGGATTGACCAACGCGAGAGTTACATGAAGGATACCTTCCTTCGAACCGATTAGCGGTTGTATTTCGGTCTTCGGATCCAGATCAACATTGTACCAACGCTTGTACCAATCGGCCATTGCTTCACGGAGTTCCGGAATACCCACAGTAGGCTGGTATCCGTGTGCGTCGGGCTTCTTGGCATTTTCGCACAATACCTTGATGGTTTCTTCAGAAGGTGGCATATCCGGGCTACCGATACCCAGACTGATGACATTCTTGCCTTCTGCATTCATCTGAGCTACTTCCTTCAGTTTACGGCTGAAGTAGTATTCGCTCACGCTTGCCAACCGGTCGGCCGGCTGGATATTATAAGGTTGATTTTCCTTCTGCATATTCTCCTAATATTTTAAGTGCTTTGGTAAGCGGAGTTACCGCATCAATAGCTTGTTTGTATCTCAAGTAATCTTTGAACATCACATCTACGTAGAACATATATTCCCATTCACGGCCGATTATCGGCAACGACTGGATTTTGGTCAGATTGATGTTGTAGAATGAAAAAATAGACAGGACTTGCGAAAGGCTTCCTTCGTTGTGTGGAAGAGAGAATACGATATTAGCCTTATTGATGGTAGAGCGGTCTTTCAGCTCATCGGCTATCCACGGGTCGCAGATAATGAGGAAACGGGTGAAATTATGCTTGTTGGTTTCAATGCCTTCTTCCAGAATCTTCATGCCGTAAAGTTCGGCTGCATATTTGGAGCAGATGGCGGCATGGCCTTTCAAGTTATGTTCCTTGATATCTCTTGCACTTCCTGCGGTATCTTCCTTTTCAACAACTTTCAGTCCGGGGTGGTGCATCAGAAATTCGCGGCATTGGGCCAGTGCTACCGGGTGCGAGTTGACTTCGGTCAGGTCTTTCCAATCCTCATCGGGAAGACACATGATACTGTGGCTGATCCGAAGCTTATGCTCTCCGATAATGGTAGCTCCGCTGGCACGTAACAATTCGTAGTTGTGCAGCAAACTTCCCGCAATGGTGTTTTCGATGGCAACAGCACCCAACACACTACTGTCCTTACGCATGCTTTCGAAGACTTCCTCGAATGTATCGCAACAGATCAGTTCGATTTCTTCACCTTCGAAAAACTTGTGGGCGGCAATATCGTGGTATGAGCCCGGTACTCCTTGTATAGCTACTCTTTTCATCCTGTTAGTTCTTTTAAAAAAAAATCCCGCTTCATTAGGAGCGGGACTTGTATATATCAGTAATTAATTTCGTTTAACGTACACATGCAAACTCCCGCTTCACTTCATTGCTAAAGTAAAAGTAATAAAAGAAAAAGAAGAAGTATGCAGCAAATGTTTTCATAACTATCAACTGTTATTTTGTTAGCTTTTCGATTGCAAAAGTAATACAAATATTGAAAAAGCAAATGTTTCGTTGGAATTTTTTTCGTTTCTTGAAAAATTACTGTAAAAATATTCTCTATTTATAGAAACGGTTACATTTTACAGCTTTTTCACGGCTTTCAATAGATTCCGGGAACAGAGTTTTGGTTGAAATTATCGTAATTTCCACTGATTTGTTTTTCACTGTCCGGATTGAGTTCAATGGCTTTCTTCATATCTTCTACCGAACCATCCTTGTCTCCTTGTAAAAGTCGTGCACGTCCTCTTTCCTGATAAAGGCGGGCATTGTCAGGCATCAGTTCCAAAGCCTCTGTATAAAGTCCGATGACTGCATCGAAATTTTTTTGTCCGGCAAGAATTTCACCTTTCAGCAGATATGCCTTTTCGTTGAAAGGATTGATTCCGATTATCAGGTTGAAACAATTGATGGACTCTTCGGTCTTGTCGCCGGCAGCCAGAATCTGACCTTTCAGGGTCAAGGCGTCTTCATCTTCGGGTATTGATGCCAGCACTTTTTCCAGATCGTCCATGGCTTCATTAGCCTGGCGCATATCCCAGAGCACTTCGGCACGGAGCAGGTATGCCGCCGGATAGTCTTCCTGTTGCTGGATTGCCTTGGTCAGCATGACTACGGCTTGGATATCATTTTTCAATGCACGTGCCGCTTTGGCAGCCAGATAATAAGCCGTTGCATTGCTGCTATCTTTTTCGATTGCTTTCTGACAGGCTTCGTCCATAGCCGGATAATCTTCCTGCAAATAGCAAAGATTGGCAAGGGAGAGAAGTGCATGAATGTTGTCGGGCTCCTTTTCAATCAGACGGTTCAAGGTAAGCCGGGCATCTTCAATACGGTCGGACTCGGCATAGCATGAAGCAAGATATTGTAAGGTTTCGATATCTTCATCCAGAGTAAGAGCCTGCTCCAGACATTTGATGGCATATGGTAACTGATGCATGTTACGGGCACGGATACCGTCGTACTTCAATATTTCGAAATTTTTCTTTTCCTGTTTCGACTTTTGTTCTTCTTGCGGCTGTTTGTTGCCGAACAATGATGAAAATAAACCCATAATTCAAATTCGTTTGATTAGTTAACCGATTGCAAAGATAGTCAAGAAATCAACTTATAACCTCTGTTTGATGAAAAGAAATTTGTATGTTTGCATTATGAACACAGATAAAAATACTGATTGATATGAAGAAGATGTTGTTTATGGTGGCATTTGCGTTGGCTTGTCAATCCATTCATGCCCAATATTTCTGTAGTAATAAAGGAACTGAACTGCATTATGTGAATTACGATGATGCAGGACAGAGCATCTCCAACGAAACAATGACGGTAAGTGATGTTGCACGTAATAATGTCGGTGTGGCCGCACGTTATTTTTCCAAGATCGTTACAGTAAAGTCGAAGACCGAATATACATTGTATGATTGGAGTTATGATGGAAAAAATACGGTCTGCAAGGAAGATTTGATGTACGGAGAATATATTGCAGATGATTTGGATCCGGCTGCATATAACAAGATGGCGCATGATGCCATGGCCGAAGTTGTCAAGTTCAAAGGGGATAATTCCATTATATTGAAGAATGATCCGAAAGCCGGCGATACGATGCCCGACCGTTCCTATTCGTATGTAGGTACATTGCTTCGTAATGAAACGCATATTTCAGGAGGCTCTTATTTAGGACGGGAAACGGTGAGTACCACCGCTGGGAAATTTGATTGTATCAAGATCTCTTATCTGAAGCGTTCCAAAATAATGCTTAAATCGGAAACACTCCGTGTTACCGAATGGTATGCCAAAGGTGTAGGATTGGTAAAATCGGAAAAGCACGATACAAAAGGCTTGGCTAAGGGTAAGACCTTGTTGGTAAAGATTGTAAAGAAATAAGTGAAGCGGATGCTGTTACTGTATGCCGCTTGAAATGCGGTATACAGGAGCCGCTAACTGGAAATTTCATGAAAGAAGCTTTTTGGAAACTTCATCTGTCGGTCTTATTGGCTGGAGGTACTGGTGTTTTCGGACGGTTGATAACCTTGAACGAAGGACTTTTGGTATGGTATCGGATGCTTCTGGCTACCATCTTGTTCTATTTCGTTCTTTTGGCATTGAAGAAACTACGTAGAGTTTCATTCCGCGATGCCTTGAGGATTTCCGGTGTTGGCATGTTGTTGGCTATACACTGGATTTTCTTTTATGGTAGCATCAAGGCTTCCAATGTTTCGATAGGTGTGGTGTGCTTGTCGCTGATGAGTATATTCACCGTATTGTTCGAGTACCTTATCCATCGGCACAGGACCTCGGTTAAGGAGATTCTTTGCAGTTTGATAGGAGTGTTGGGAATTGTTTTGATTTTCCATTTCGATACCCGTTATCGGTTGGGTATCTTTCTGGGAGTCATTTCTTCGGCGATGGCTTCTTTATTCACTATCACCAACAAGAAAGTGGGGGTTGATTTTCCAGCAAGTACCATGCTGTTGTATGAAATGGCGGGAGGATTTGTCGGTTTGTCGTGTATCCTTCCTTTTTATTTGTGGGTTTTTCCGGTATCGACCATTATTCCGTCAGTTTCCGATTTCATCTATCTGCTGATTTTTGTGACGGTCTGCACGGTATGGTTATATATTCTGCAAATCCAGGTGCTGAAGAAGGTTTCGGCTTTCACTTTAAATCTGACGTACAATCTGGAGCCGATTTATAGTATCATTCTGGCTATGATTATCTTTCATGAAGCCAAGGACTTGAATTTCAGTTTTTATACAGGGTTGGGACTGATTATTTTGTCGGTGGTCTTGCAGACATTGAATGTCTTGCGGACTTCCCGTATCGCTAAAAAGTAAATTATGGACAAGAATCTAAGGATACGTATCGGATCGTTGCTGGAACAGCTGAATGAACAGGTGTTCGGTAAAGAGCATATTATTGCGCTGGCTCTTTTGTCGGCTGTAGCCGGAGAAAGCATTTTTCTGCTGGGGCCTCCGGGGGTAGCCAAAAGTATGGTAGCACGTCGCTTGAAGTTGGCTTTCCGCCGTCGGGAGGCTTTCGAATATCTGATGTCGCGATTCAGTACTCCCGATGAAATATTCGGTCCGGTGTCTATTACCAAACTGAAGTCGGAGGATACATTCGAACGTATGGTCGACGGGTATCTGCCGACCGCTACAGTGGCTTTTCTGGATGAAATATGGAAAGCCGGACCTGCAATTCAGAATGCTTTGCTGACTATAGTCAATGAAAAAATCTACAGAAACGGAACTTTTACAATTAAAGTCCCTCTCAAGGGTTTGATAGCCGCCTCCAATGAATTGCCGGCGGTCGGGCAGGGGTTGGATGCGTTATGGGACCGTTTTCTTCTGCGTGTACTTGTTGCAGGGGTAGAGGATATGTCGGATTTCGACCGGATGATCATGGCTTCGGAAGAAACGGAGCCGGAGGTCGCTCCTGAACTCTCCATCAGTGATGAGGAGTATGTGGAATGGCAACGCAATATTGCTACGGTCAAGATTCCCTATGCAATATTGGATGTGATTCATCTGCTGAAAGAAAAGATAGAAGATTACAACCGTCAGCTACAGAATGACGAGGGGCTGTTGCAGCCTCTTTACGTTTCCGACCGCCGGTGGAAGAAGTTGGTAAAGATTTTGCGTGCTTCCGCATATCTGAACGGTGAAGAAGAAGTTCATTTGTCCGACTGCTTCCTGCTTACCTACGGCTTGTGGAATGAAGTAAGCCAACGGAAACTTGTTGAGGAAATGGTACAGGAAGCCATCAGCCAGAGTACGCAGGGATATATGTTGAACCTGAAACAGGTGGATCGGGAAATCAAGGCTTTGAAGAATGATCTGGCATCGGAAGTAACCTTACGTGAAAGTCAGGATCCGGGACTGCAATTGGTCGATTCATATTACTATCAGATAGAAAAAGTACGGCTTTCGGGAAAACTGCTGATGTTTGCATCCGATTATCAGGCTTTGGATGATACGGGAAAGTTGTTCTATCTGCATAAAGACAAGTATAAATCGCAATGCTATATCCTCAAGAAGTACGATTTGAGTATGCGTAACAAGGTTCCGCAGAACAAGATCTATTCAATAAAAAAGGGACGCAGGTCGGTATTTATCAACAATTATGAATATCCGTTGCTTTGTACTCCCGATTGTATGCCGTTGCCCGCTATCGAAGTACGTCCGGAAGAAGATATTAATACCCGTTTCTCCGGCATCGGAAACTTGATAGGTCGCGTGGAAGAAGATTGTAAGAAACTGCTTGACAATGAATCACGTTATTGTGACCGGCATCTGTTCCTTACAGAACAAGAAAAACGTTACCTATCGGCAATGTTGAAACATCATCAGAATGATATCTTGACTTATCGGAACGAATTAAACGAACTGAATCATGCCTACCGGAAAGAGAATAAGGAGTATCCGGATGAAAGAGCTGAAGGCGATTTATTTGGATGAACTCCGTCGCCGATGCTCGCAACATCTGTTTGCAGCCTTGCAGGACCGTACAATCCTGCCGGGGGAACTCGAGGAAGTAGTATGGGATTATTATAGGCAGACTACTCCTTCGTTGCAGGAATTCTATTCCCGATACACACCGGAATGGGAGGTGTTCTATGAGCATGAAAGTATGCTCCCATCCGATTTTCTGGATTTTCTGTATTGTATGCAAAGTGCTTTCCGTAAGCGGTATTCGCTGGTGGAGCTGGATATATCTTATTACATCGAACAGATGGAGCGTTGTTCTTCCGATCTAGAACGTCGGAAACAGATTCAGAATTTGTTTCTCGACAAATGGTTTCATCTGCTTACTTCGAAAGAGTACGATTACCAGTTCCATCACATTGAGGAACTATGTGACGGATTTTTTCTATTTGACAAGAATTTGGGATTGAAGACTTCGTCAGGAGTACATGGAACCCGTATCAAATGGTTGCTCTTGAATCATCCTGAACTGTATCGTAAGATTGTCCCGTATGAAAAATGTATGGAAAAGAACCGCCAGATACAGGAGCTTGTACGTGTATTGGGGAAACATAGTATCGGTGAGAACAAACGGTTTGATACATTATCGGGAGTGCGGATGGAAGAACTGGTGCGGAGTGCCGTCCCCAGTGATATTGAAGGTATCTCACTTGGAGATGACTTGAATCATCTGCTGCCGATCGAATACTGTTATCTGAGCGATAATGAATTGTTTCCGGCTTTCGCCCAACGTTATGCGGAAAAGAGGTTGCAGGTTTTCGATAGCCGTTCCCAAAAAGATACAGCGTCTGTCCGCCTTGATAAGAAACGGGTAGCCGGTCAAGGGCCGTTTATTGTATGTATTGATACTTCGGGTTCGATGCAAGGCCGTAAGGAAGTCTTGGCTAAATCGGCCTTGCTGGCTATAGCCAGGCTGACAGAGAAAACTCATCGGAAATGTTATGTGATAAATTTTGCCGAAGATATCCGTGTCTTGCTTGTCAAGGATTTGAAACAGGACATGCCCATGTTGGTGGATTTTCTGAACCAACGTTTTGATGGAGGTACCAACATTGGACCGGCTATTGATGAGGCTGTGCGGATGGCTAAATCGAACGGCTGGCTTCGTTCGGATATCGTTATGATTTCAGATTTCGAGATGCCGCCAGCCACGGATGAACTGATAAACCAAGTCCAGTCGTTGAAAAAGAGGGAGACATCATTCTATGCCTTGGTGTTCGGCTCCCGTCCGGAGATGGATTACCTGAATATGTGTGATCGTATTTGGGATATGGAAATCCCTTAATCAGACAGGTAAAGGAATCCGTCTTTTTGTAGAACTTTTTCTTCTGATAGCAAATAGGTCAGAACTGTATCCAGTTTCTCTTTTTCTGCATTGATGGAGTTGGCCAGTTCATGAGGCGTCAATTTAGATTCTTTCAGTCTTTCCTGTATCTGCTCCTCAATATCTTCGAACTCTCCCTGCCGCAATCCTGAGGCGTGTTTCTGCAGACAGACATCGCATTGCCCGCAATTATGTTCGTTCTTTTCCCCGAAATACCGTAACAACATCCGGCTACGGCAATGGCGGTCGGTTTCTGCATAGTCAAGCATCGCCTTTATCCGGCGTTCGAAATTCTCTTTCCGGTCTTCGTAGACTTCCTTACCGATTACGATACGAGCGGTTTCCTGCCGTTCGCACGTATATATAATATAAGGTGTCTTTTTGCCCGGAATATAGTGCAGAATATGTTGTTTGGTCAATACTACCAGGGTATCATATACCTGTTGGCGTGTCAATCCGCTACGTTGGGCAAGCAAATCTTCGTTGATATAAGCATAGTCGCTGAATACACCGGTATAGGAACGTAATATTACCCTTAATAAATTTTCAGTATCAGGGTGTCCTTCGTGGATACGGTACAGTTCGTCACGTTGCAGGGTGAAGATCAATCGGGAATTGTTGTCCTGCTCGTCGGTGTATTCAAGATACCCGGCACGGGTCAGAATCTTCAGTGCACTGTCGACCTGGATAGGGAAATGCTTGAAATTCTGACAGAATTCATCAATGTTGAAGGCACGGGTGCAACCCAATCCATCACCCATAGCCATCTGATAATAGTAGTTGATGTGCTCATATACCTTCCGGATATAATCTTTATCGGGAAAAGTATCGGAAATGCGCTTGTTGAGTGCAGCTTTATCACTACGCGCAAAAAGGAGTATGGCGTATGCTTTTTCTCCGTCACGGCCTGCACGACCAGCTTCCTGAAAGTAGGCTTCCGGTGAATCCGGAAAATCCAGATGCACAACTAACCGTACATCGGGTTTGTCGATTCCCATTCCGAAAGCATTCGTCGCTACCATGACACGGTATTCTCCAACCGACCAGTTCTTTTGCCGTTGGTCTTTGGTGTCATTGGTCAGTCCTGCATGGTAGAATGTAGCCGAAATTCCCTGTTGGTTAAGGAATTGACATACTTCCTTGGTCTTTTTCCGGTTTCTTGTGTATACGATAGTCGACCCTTCAACATGGTCAAGGATATGTAATAATTCTTCGGCCTTATTTTCAGTTTTGCGTACAATGTAGGCCAGATTTTTCCGCTCGAAGCTCATGCGGAATACATTCTCCTCCTTGAATGTCAGTTTTTCCTGAATGTCCTTCACCACTTCAGGGGTTGCGGTCGCAGTCAGTGCCAATATTGGTACATCGGGAAGAAGTTTACGTATGTCGGCAATCTTCAGGTAAGCCGGGCGGAAATCATATCCCCATTGGGAGATACAATGTGATTCATCGACCGTAATCATACTAACTTTCATGCGACTGAGTTTGGAACGGAACATTTCTGTGTCCAAACGTTCGGGGGAGATATAGAGAAACTTGTAATCCCCGAAAATACAATTGTCAAGGGCGATAAGTATCTCTTCACGTGTCATTCCCGAATAGACTGCAATGGCTTTGATACCACGATTCCGCAGGTTCTGCACTTGATCTTTCATCAAGGCTATTAATGGAGTAATTACCAGACATAATCCGGGTTTGGCCAAAGCCGGTACTTGGAAAGTAATGGATTTACCTCCACCTGTAGGCATCAGTCCAAGGGTATCTTTCCCGCTTCCGATACTGTTGATAATATCTTCTTGGATACCTCGGAAATTATCGTAACCCCAATATTGTTTCAATATGCTGCGGTAATCGGTCATAGCTCTAAGTAAGAAAAAGCGGGGGAACAATCATATCTGTCATTGTTCCTCCGCCTGTATATGATTAATCAGTATTTGCTAGGTTTGATGTCCTCGATCTGCAACTGGATTTCACCACGTTTATGGGTATTCTCTTCAATCGTATAACAGATATTGAACGATTGTTTGGTCTTGATATACCGGGCTTGGGAACTTTGTCCGAAAGCGATACCGTTCATGACATTGTTCGACTTGTTGTCGACCAGTTCCAGCTTGATATGTTCCTGATCTCGCCCAACTACCTTGCTGGTTCCATAATCATAGACATTCAGTGTCGCGAATACCGGTTTCAGGTTATCAGGACCGAAAGGATTGAATTTCTTCAGGTCGAAGAAGAACTTCGGTGTTATATCCCTGAAATCGATCTGGGCATCAATATCAATCGTGGCACTGGTCTGTTCCGGCAGAATATGGTTTGTTACATATTCTTCGAAACGGCGGGTAAACTCAGGTACATTCTCTATCTTCATCGACAATCCGGCGGCATAGGTATGTCCTCCGAAATTTTCCAACAGGCCGCGGCAATATTCAATTGCTTTGTACACATCGAAACCGGATACGGAACGGGCCGAACCTGTAGCCAGGTTATCGGTACGTGTCAGTACCACAGCCGGACGATAATAGATTTCTGTAAGTCGGGAAGCGACGATTCCGATAACACCTTTGTGCCAGTCTTCATTGTAGATGACAATGGAACGTCGTTCAGACAAGTTTTCCAAGTGGTCAACAATCTTGTTGGCCTCTTCGGTCATACTCTTGTCGAGGTCTTTACGGGTTTCATTGTATTGGTTGATCAGATTACTCTTCTCGAGAGCAGTCTTGAAGTCCTTTTCTATCAGCAGATCTACTGCTTCCTTCCCGTTTTGTATACGTCCGGAAGCATTGATGCGAGGACCGATCTTGAACACGATGTCGCTCATGGTTATCTCACGCTCCGACAATCCGCAAACATCGATAATCGCTTTCAGTCCGATACTCGGGTTGGAATTCAGCTGGCGCAATCCATGATAGGCGAGCACACGGTTTTCTCCCATTATCGGAACGATGTCCGAAGCGATACTTACCGCTACCAGATCCAATAGGGGAGTCAGCTGATGAAATTCAATCCCGTTGTTCAAGGCAAATGCCTGCATGAACTTGAACCCTACGCCACAACCCGAGAGATGCTCATAAGGATACGTTGAATCGAACCGCTTCGGATTCAGAATCGCCACGGCCGGAGGAAGTACTTCATCGGGTACATGGTGGTCGCAAATAATGAAATCGATTCCTTTTTCTTTTGCATAAGTGATTTCCTCGACCGCTTTGATACCGCAATCAAGTACGATGACAAGTTTTACGCCAGTTTCGTAAGCGTAATCCACTCCCTTCTTCGATACGCCATAACCCTCATTATACCGGTCGGGGATATAGTAATCGATGTTCGAATAGAACTGTTGAAGGAATTTATAGACCAATGCGACGGCTGTTGTCCCGTCTACATCGTAGTCTCCATATACTAGAATACGTTCTTTCCGTCCCATCGCATGGTTGAGTCGGTCGACTGCAATGCTCATGTCCTTCATCAGAAATGGGTCATGCAGTTCGCTCAGCTGCGGTCGGAAAAAGCGTTTGGCTTCTGCTGCCGAGGTAATCCCTCGTTCCAGCAGTAACCGGCAAAGGACAGGACTGATACCTATCTCCTTAGCCAGGGCCCTGGCCGCTTCGCGTTGTTCTAGTGTTGGAGGTTGATAATTCCATTTGTAATTCATTATATATGTTTTTTCCTTTTTTTCTGCCTTGAGCCAAGTATCCTCGATGTTTGTCGGATTTATCGAAATCCTGCGTAAAGACACTTGTATCCCCAACTTAAATAAAGCTGGGTTATTCAATCCGTAAAATTAGAAAAAAAGAAAGAAAAAACGGTCAATCCCCAAATTTATTTTCGAGGATTGACCGTTTAATTTTATCTAATTAATGGTATCTGAAATTTACAGACCTAGTTTTTTTGCGATGTCTGCAGGAATGGCATCTTTGTGTACCAGAATGTTCATGGTCTTGTAAGCTGCAAAAGCTTTTGATGCATACCAGATTCCCTTGTATTTACCTTCTGTACCCCAAGAGTTCTTAATCATATAGTATTCTTTTCCGTTCTGGTCTTTTGCGATACCGTAAATAACCATACCATGATCATCGGTAGTTTCCCAGTTGTCGAATGCTACCTGACGCATTTCCTGAGTTACTTCAATTTCCGGAAGAGGCTTGCTTGTCAGCTCTTTACGTTTGTCTTCTCTGCTCAAACCTAACCAACGCGCCTTGTCGGATCCTGTCAGCTCTGCACCTTTCTCTGCATCCGGGCATACTGCAACACCGTCGCGTGTGAAACCTTGTTCACTTACATCGGCACCCCAAGCGAATGTGTAGCCGTTATTGATAGCATTATCCATTACAGCTATCAGTTCATCAATCGGCAGGTTGTAGGAAAGAGCGTTACGCCAGTTGTCTTGGACTTCGATGCTGAATTGCTTATAGAACGGATGATGGGTATAGGAAGTCAGCGATACATAGTCGTCCATATTTAATCCCAATACTTCATCGGCAAATGTTCTCGGAGTATATTTCTTTCCGTTGTATGTGAATTCGGTCGGACAAACTCCCAGATAGTTGTCGTAGATGGTAGTTACACCATTCTTCCAAACCGGAGAAAGTTTTTTGAATTTGCCTTTACCGATAGCCTGTACATACGCTTCGGCTACAGCATCCAGTTCATTGTGATTAGGAAGTGAATCTCCATACATGATACCCGGCATTGCTTCCTGAGGAACCATACCATAGTTTTCATAGCAATAAACAATATCTTCGAAGCTTCCGCCCGGTGAGAAAGAAGCGTCACCATGATAACGTACATAGTTTACTGCACGGTCTTCCATTGTCTTGTGTACGACAAACATTTCAGAAAGGTCGAATTCCCCCTTGCCCAAACGCAGCAATTCCGCTTCCAGGAAACCGAGGGTAGAGAACGACCAGCAAGTGCTCGACTGGTTCTGGTCCTTGATGGAAGTAATCGGATTTTCCTTTACGGTTGTAAACACGAATCCTTCTTCACTTTTCTTTTTCTGGCTTTTAGCATATACATTGCTAAAGCAGACGCCTAAGGCTAAAATAGCAATAAGTTTGTTCATTGTCTTGTTACTGTGTTAAGTTATTGTTTACTATATTATTCATTCATAATCTTTTCCACTTCTTCAACGGTAATCGGAATATGCTTTTCACCGGTGAATCGCGAGCCGTTTGCCGTAATCAGAATATCGTCTTCAAGACGGATTCCTCCAAAATCCTTGAACTTTTCGATAGCATCGTAGTTTAAGAACACGGTATGCATCTTTTCCGCTCTCCATTTGTCGATAAGGGCCGGGATAAAATAACAACCCGGTTCGTCGGTGATGACAAATCCTTCCTGCAGGCGGCGTCCCATACGTAAAGAAGCCAGACCAAACTGATCGGACGGGCGGACTTCTTCGTCGAATCCTACATAGACCTGGCCCAAGTCTTCCATGTCGTGTACATCAATACCCATCATGTGTCCCAATCCGTGAGGTAGGAAAAGGGCGTGTGCTCCCGCAGCAACCGCTGCATCCACATCTCCTTTCATCAGTCCCAGGTCTTTCAGTCCCTGTGCCAATACCTTACAGACATCGAGATGAACCGATTTATAGGTAACACCCGGACGGGTAAGTTCCAAAGCACGGTCGTGGCAAGCCAAAACGATGTTGTAGATATCTTTCTGGCGGTTGGTAAACTTGCCTCCTACCGGAATGGTTCGTGTATGGTCGGAACAATAATTGGTTACACTTTCAGCTCCGGCGTCAGTCAACATCAGCCGGCCTGCTTCCAAAACGTGGCTGTGGTCATGGTTATGCAACGTTTCACCGTGTTGTGTCAGGATTGTGGCAAACGAAACCATATTGCCATACGATGAGGCGATGCCATCCAGAATACCTGCAATATATTGTTCTGTTACTCCCGGCTTGCACAATCGCATC
The DNA here is from genome assembly GCA_944321335.1 of uncultured Phocaeicola sp. GTDB lineage: Bacteria > Bacteroidota > Bacteroidia > Bacteroidales > Bacteroidaceae > Phocaeicola. Next base: position 18,074 of record CALUKX010000026.1, read on the forward strand.
GCTGCCGTATGCATTTCATAACCGATGTTGCAGGCTTTATCGATTTCGGCTATTTCGCATGGCTCTTTAACAGAGCGTAAGGAAACCACGGCCTTTATCAACTCTACAGATGCATGTTGCTTGGTCATGGAAGCATGGATTCCTGTCAGTTCTTCCAATAGCAACATGTTGTCGTATCTATAAGGTGGCAGGAAATGAACCTTGCGATGTTGTGAGATCGCTTTACCGATAACTTCTTTCAATTTGGCGAACGGATAGCTTTTTTCTACACCGACACGCGCTGCCAGATCTTTTACAGCCGGTTGAGGTCCCATCCAAATAATATCATCCATCGTGACATCATCACCAAAAAAATAATCCTCGCCTGCTTCGATATCCATAATTCCAGCGTAGCCGGGATGTGCATGCCCGAAGAAGTACAGAAATGAACTGTCTTGACGGTATTTATAGGTATTGTCAGGATAATTTGCGGGGGCTTCATTGTTTCCCAAAATCAAGATGATCCCGCTGCTCACCTTCTTCCGTAGCGCTTCGCGGCGTTTACGGTATGTTAAAGAATCGAACATATTGCAACTGTTAAAGTGAAATCTTTGTTATAATAGTTGCAAAAGTAGGAAATTAAATTGAATGATGTCCTAATTATCAAGCTAAAAAATGTATCTTTGTATATCTCGGTACATAGACTATTAATTTGTTTTGAACGATGGAATTGGATTTTAGTAACATGGGATTGGTCCTTGAAGGTGGTGGTATGCGTGGCGTATTCACCTGTGGCGTACTCGACTACTTTATGGATCATCACATAGAGTTTCCGTATATAGTCGGCGTTTCGGCAGGTGCTTGCAACGGACTCTCTTATATGTCACGCCAGCGAGGTCGGGCAAAGTTTAGCAACGTGGATATGATGGACAAGTATCATTATATCGGGTTGAAGTATTTCTTTAACCAACATAGCATCCTGGACCAACGCCTTTTGTATGAACTTTTTCCCGATGAAATCCTGCCATTCGATTACAGTGCTTGTTTCAATAATCCCGCTCATTTTGAAATGGTAACTACCAACTGTGTGACGGGACGTGCCTGTTATCTGGAGGAAAGACAGGATCGCTATCGTTTGATTGCTATAGCCAAGGCTTCAAGCAGTTTACCTTATGTTTGTCCGATAACTTATGTAGATGGCCGTCCGATGTTGGATGGAGGAATAGTGGATTCCATTCCGGTAGAGCGGGCCATTGAAAAGGGATATAAAAAGAATGTGGTAGTTCTGACCCGAAACAGAGGATATCGTAAGAATGAGAAAGATATCCGAGTTCCACGTTTCATTTATCGCCGCTATCCGCGACTGCGATTGGTGTTAAGTCGTCGTTGTCAAGTTTACAACCAGCAATTGGAAATGATCGAGAAAATGGAGGATGCCGGTGACGTTATTATAATCCGTCCCGAAAAGCCGGTTGTAGTTAACCGTATAGAAAAGGATGTCAAGAAACTGGAAGCTCTTTACAATGAAGGGTATGTATGTGCCGGACAAGTGATGAGCCGATATCTGAATCTGGAATAAATATTGAGAATAAAGAATGGCGGAGAAATTGTTTGGACAATTCTCCGCCATTCTTGTGTGCTTTGGTATACTTATTTAGCAAAGCTGACTGCTCGGGTTTCACGGATAACTGTGATCTTAACCTGACCCGGATAAGTCATTTCATCCTGAATCTTCTTCGCAATTTCAGTTGACAAGCTTTCTGTCTGCTTGTCATCAATCTTGTCGGCACCTACAATGACACGCAATTCACGACCTGCTTGAATTGCATAAGTCTTGGTTACACCAGGATAAGACATCGCCAATTGTTCGAGATCGTTCAGACGCTTGATGTAAGCTTCAACGATTTCACGGCGGGCGCCTGGGCGAGCACCTGAGATGGCATCGCAGACCTGTACGATCGGAGCAAGCAGACTGGTCATTTCAACTTCATCATGGTGGGCACCGATAGCGTTGCAGATATCTGCTTTTTCCTTGTATTTTTCAGCCAGTTTCATACCCAACAATGCGTGAGGCAATTCCGGCTCTTCATCAGGTACCTTACCGATATCGTGCAATAATCCGGCACGTTTTGCCTTTTTGGGGTTCAATCCCAATTCTGATGCCATTACTGCACACAGATTGGCTGTTTCACGTGCATGCTGTAACAGATTCTGGCCATATGATGAACGGTATTTCATCTTACCGATGATACGGATCAGTTCCGGATGCAGACCGTGGATACCCAAGTCGATGGTAGTACGCTTACCGGTTTCGATAATTTCATCTTCTACCTGTTTGCGGACTTTTGCAACCACTTCTTCAATACGTGCCGGGTGGATACGTCCGTCGGTTACCAACTGATGTAAAGCCAGACGGGCAATTTCACGGCGAACAGGGTCGAATGCTGAAAGCACGATTGCTTCAGGAGTGTCGTCGACAACAATTTCTACACCGGTTGCAGCCTCCAATGCACGGATGTTACGTCCTTCGCGTCCGATGATACGTCCTTTGATTTCATCCGATTCGATATGGAATACAGTTACCGAGTTCTCGATTGCTGTTTCGGTAGCCACACGTTGGATAGACTGGATTACAATTCGTTTCGCTTCGCGGTTGGCTGTCAGTTTCGCATCGTCCATAATATCATTGATGTACGACTGAGCCTGAGTTTTGGCCTCTTCTTTCAATGATTCGACCAGGCGTTCTTTAGCTTCTTCTGCAGAAAGGCCTGACAAAGCTTCCAACTTTTCACGTTCCTGTGACTGAAGGACATCCAATTCTTCTTTCTTTTTCTCAATAATGACAAGCTGTGCATCGAGGTTCTCCTTGATCGCCTCGTTTTCGTTACGTTTGCGCTGTAATTCCTCGTTCTTTTGGTTCAAGACCATTTCACGCTGCTTGAGCTTGTTTTCGGCCTGCTGGATCTTTTGGTTACGGATAGCAACTTCCTTTTCCAGGTCCGCCTTTTTGTTCAGGAACTTCTCCTTGACTTCGAGCAGTTTGTTCTTCTTGATGACTTCTGCTTCAGTTTCGGCCTCCTTTATAATTTTATCATATTTTGTTTTCAAGCCATACTTGAAAAAGCAATATGAAAGTGCCCCCCCTACAAGAAAGGCAACAACCACCAATATTACTGTTGTCAACATTACAATTTAATTTAAAATATATAATAAAAAGGCGCACAAACCATCTGTTGGGCATATAACCCACCATCAAGCCTGTGCGCAAATTCGTTCTGATACGTACTAAACTTCTTATTCGTTTCCGTTTTTTTCAACGATATAGCTGTCCAAATCATCGGAAAGTTCTTTCAGCTTCTCCAGATAAGGCTGTGTATCGTTCTTATCTTTTATGGACATATTCTCAAAAGCGAGTTCCAATGCTACCATAGTCAGGTATTTTGCATCGCTGAACTCCGGGAAAGTCCTTCGGTATTTGTTTAGTTTATCGTTAATCTGTTTGGCAGCGTCACGATACAGCTGCTCTTCATCTCTTCGGATATTGAGCGGATATCGTTCGTTGTTAATCAGCAGATTTATTCTCAGCTTGTCGTTTTCCATGATTCGTTTACCGTTTTAATCATTCATTCAGCAAAGCGATACATTTGTCGACCTCACGCACAAGTCTCGCCAATCGTTGTTTGGTATCCCGAAGTTCATTGTCGTTGATACTGATTATGCGAGCGGCTTTCAAATTGGCATAATTGGCTTCCAGTTCTTTACGGCTATATTCTAGAGAAGTTATTTTTTCTTCTTTTTCTGAAAGAAGTTGTTTCAAAGAGGCATTTTCCTTTTTCAATTCTTCGTAAAGGAACATAAAATGTCTCAATTTTCCTTCAAAAGTGCTTAATAGCTTTTTGTCTTCTTCCGTCATTTTATACCAAAATTGTACACAAATATAGTAGATTGGACAGAAACACAAAAATATTTGGCGTATATTTTCAAAAAAACTATAATTTGAATTGATTTTTTAGCCTTTCAGGGGTGGGTTTTTGATTTTGAGGATTTATTTTTATTTTTGTAGGGCACTGAGGTGACATTAAGTGCAAATTCATTCATTTAATTTTTTTCGATTTATGTATACAGTTATCAAACGTATGGAAGTTTCGGCTTCGCATAAACTGAGCCTCTCTTATCCGAGCAAATGTGAGAGTTTGCATGGTCACAATTGGATTGTTACTGTTTATTGCCGTTCAAAGGACCTTAATCCCGATGGAATGGTTGTCGATTTTACTCATATCAAGGAGGTGGTGATGGGTAAGTTGGATCACAAGAATCTGAATGATGTCATTCCGTGTAATCCTACAGCAGAAAATATAGCCCAATGGATTTGTGATCAGATTCCTCATTGCTTCAAGGTTGAGGTTCAGGAATCGTCAGGAAATACGGTGATTTATGAGAAAGATTAATGAGATATTTTACAGTCTGCAAGGTGAAGGTTATCATACAGGAACACCGGCAGTTTTTGTACGTTTTTCCGGATGTAACCTGAAGTGTGGGTTTTGTGATACCCGCCATGAGGACGGGATACCGATGACGGATGAAAAAATAGTAGATGAGGTGAATAAATATCCTTGCCGTATGGTGATTCTTACCGGTGGTGAACCTGGATTATGGATTGACAGGGCTTTGGTTGACACCCTTCATCATGCCGGAAAGTACGTTTGTGTTGAAACTAATGGTACGTGTGTGTTACCGGATAATTTGGATTGGGTAACCTGTTCGCCCAAGCAGGGAACAGTACTGAAAGTGCAACGGATGGATGAAGTGAAGGTGGTGTATTTGGGGCAAGATGTTTCTGCATACCTGAATCTTCCGGCTAAGCATTTCTTTCTTCAACCGTGCTCGTGTAGAAATACGGATGAAGTCATCGGTTATATCAAACGGAATCCACAGTGGCGGTTGAGCTTGCAGACACACAAGTTGGTTAATATCCCTTGATCCGTTCGGCTGATTAAAAATGCAGATATTTATCCTTCACATCTTTAACATAAGGGAAAGAATTATCAGAATGGCTAGTCCTAAATGATGGTGTCGCTAAAACGAGACTATGTTTTTAGGGTTTTGGTTTAGGTAATCTTTTAATTATTAGTTTGTTTGCTGTCCCCAAAATCAGTAAATGTTAGTTTGCTGCAATAGAATGTTAATCGTAGCTTTTTTACTATTATTACTCAGTTTTTATTTGCTGATAATAGTAAAATTACTATCTTTGCAGTGTTGAATTAAAACAGTGTTCTATGAAAGTAGTGAAAGTTTCGGCAATTCTCCAGAAATTGCGTCATGATGGTTGGATTCTTGTAAATCAAGAAGGCAGCCATCGTCAATTCAAGCATCCGACGAAAAAAGGAAAAGTAACCGTTAACGGTCATCCCAATGATGATGTCTGGGGATTTTTGCTAAAGAGCATTGAAAATCAGTCGGGGTTGAAATTTTAACCCCGGCTTTGCTCGGACTTTGATTTTAATTCAGCATAAGCGGTCTTTTTGACCGCTTTGTACAGAACCTTCAAAAATTAATATATATGGATAAAGTTGTTATTGAAACCGCACGCACTGAAAAGGGTTACAGTGGCGCATGTGAATTATTACCAGGATGGGTTGTTGCGTGTACGGGTGATTTTGAATCCTTTAAAAAAGAAGTGGTGGATAGCATCCGTTTCTATGTAGATTGTGCGAAAAAGGATGGTGATGAATATCCTTCTGTTTTTGACGGTGAATACGAACTCATCTATAAATTCGATGTTCAGAGTTTGTTGCTTTATTACCAGGGTATATTCTCATTCTCTGCATTGCAGACTATAACCGGTATCAACCAGAAGCAACTGGCACATTACGCAGCCGGTAGAAGCAAGCCGCGTCCGCAACAGGCTGAGAAGATTGCGAATGGTCTTCATGCTTTGGCTAAGGATTTAATGTCGGTCACTGTTTAATTCAACACTTTACTTTGACCAAGTAATATGGGCTGCCTCAAAAGAGGTAGCCTTTTGTTTTTTAAAGATTATAGTTTAGCTTTGTTATGAAATTGGCGTGTTTCTATTAAATATTGTGATATTATCTTCATGTAATACAGAAGAATTGGGAAAAATTAATTTTTTGACACAAGAAATCAAACCTTTATTTCCCGGTATGCAATCGGGGTTCTGTGTACGAAATTACATCGTGGATGGAAGCGGTTTTTCTGCGGGGTGAAAACATTTTTTTTTCTACGTTTTTCGGGTTCGAAAACGCAGTATGGTTAAACAATCAAAAATTTACTTGTCCGAGATTTGTCCGACCTATAAACGGAAATAAGCTGTAACTTTTTCAGTTACAGCTTATTATCTCTGCACGGGAAGAGAGACTCGAACTCCCGACACTCGGTTTTGGAGACCGATGCTCTACCAACTGAGCTATTCCCGTGTTTGCGCTGCAAAGGTACTACAAATTTTGACTCCTGCAAGCCTCCACGATAATTATTTTCTTGCCCAGATTAGTCCAGAAGGCCTAATTCTTTGAACATGAGCTGATAAACCTCAGCTTTTTTTTCAAGCTTCAACGGATAGGCTCGGCTGGATGACGGCATCCGATAAAGATGAAGTTCACGGTCCATACATTCGAAACGGGTTCTTCCCCCTACGGGAGGTTCTTCTACCTTAATCTGTTGTCGGATTGTGTCGGTTGCCTTTTGGCCGGTCGTTACGATTGCCTTACATTTCGGAAGTTGCTTAAGGAGCAGTTCGATATCGGTAGGGGAGACTATTTCCAGAAATTTGTCGGATGCATTGTCCTGCAATCGTCTGACTGCCGATGCCGTATCGTAAAGGGCGATACCTTTTTCTGTGAGAAAACGAATAAGGCGTTCCTTGTCGAACGCCTTTTTATCCGGTTTCAGAAAATAGTCTTTATCGTGAAAGAAAATCAGTCCGAAGATGCGCCACATGTCGTTCTGGAGATTAGGATAGAAGAAATCCATGCTCCACCTCTTTTTCTGCGGAGGAAAGCTTCCCAGCATCAGCAATACGGCATTTCCCGGCAAAAATGGTTCCAACGGATGATTTTCTATAGGAATCAACGTATTTTCGTCGCTCATGTTTATTCCGATTTCGGTTTCGGTTCCTTCTTGGCCAACAAAACGATGTTGTATACGTATTCGTTGATCCAGCTTTCAGAATAGCCTAATACGTGCTGATACTGGCGGATTTCGTGGCAGGTTTTGTGAACGCTGTCATCTTTCCAGTTCGTTTTGGTCAGCATATCGTGTACCGCTTTTTCTGTCATATTGCGAAGCATCTTCTTGAAGACACCCGGCATACGGAACTTCCACTGCATCAGATTACCGATAACCATCATCAGATCTTGGCTGAAGCCTTGGAACATGAACAAGTACGACTTGATGTCGTTTACGTTCTTGCAGTTTTTCTTAATGGAGTTGTCGATTTCCTTGAAGAAGATATCGTTGATACCATAAATATCCTGCAACATCTTCTTACAACGTGAACGTTCGGCGATACCTAATTTGTTGTTTTGGGTAGGAATCTTCAACGAACGTTTGAACATGGCCATATCTGGCAGGAAGTTGATGTTGCTGATTCCCAACTGTGAAGCCATAACAGCCTGGTAATATACACGGATCAGAGTCATGAAGTCTTCCATGCCGCCAACGCGTACGGACTCTTCTCCTCCTTCGGCTTTCTTTTTCCCGAAAAGTTTTGAAAATATGCTCATAATTAAAGTCTGTTATTATTCATTTTGCGTGCAAAGATAAGAAATAGTTACCAACATTCTATATCTTGCTCAATATCTTTCATTTGTTCTTTCCTGAATATCGGACTTTTTATGCCTTGACGCTTCTGATTCCTGTAGTCTTGGAGAAGTCGGAAAGCATATTTGCCCAATAACAGGATGGCGATGAGGTTACAGATTGCCATAAGCCCCATTGTCAGGTCGGCCATGTTCCATACCATTCGCAGACTGGCAAGTGATCCGTAAAGTACCATTCCTCCTACCAATATACGGTAGATGTATAAAATCCATGTCTTTCCTGTGATGAAACGGATGTTGGCTTCACCGTAATAATAGTTGCCGAGGATACTGCTGTAGGAGAAGAAAAGGATAGCTACCGCAACGTAGATGCTACCTATATTTCCTATTTCACTGTTAAGTGCGGCCTGTGTGAGTTGGATCCCGTTAAGTTCATCACTGCCATGCAGATTGCTGAACAGGATGATGAAGGCTGTACAGGAACAGATAAGCAGGGTGTCGGTAAAGACTCCCAAAGCTTGTATGAGACCTTGTTTGGCGGGATGTGTAACATGGGCGGTTGCTGCTGCGTTAGGTGCCGAACCCATACCTGCCTCGTTGCTGAATAGTCCTCGCTTGATTCCTTGCATCAATGCTGCTCCGATGCTTCCTCCGACGGCCTGATTCCAGCCGAATGCATTGCCGACAATCTGACCGATGACATCTGGAAGTCTGCTTAGGTTGCTCAAGACGATAAACAATGCAAGACAAATGTAGCCTAAAGCCATAATCGGTACAATGACGCTACTTACTTTCGCAATGGATTGGATTCCGCCGAAAATAATGATCGAGGTAAGTATTGCAATAACTATTCCCGAATATAGGGGTTCGATTTGAAAAGCACTGTCGAGTGCGGCACTCATGGTATTGCTTTGCACGGAATTGAAGGCAAATCCGAAAGTGATAGTGATGAGTATGGCAAAGATAATGCCCATCCATCGTTTCTTCAATCCCTTTTCCATGTAGTAGGCCGGTCCTCCGATATAGGCGTGTTTCCCTTTTATCTTGAATAGCTGTGCCAAAGTGGATTCGACAAAAGCGCTGCTTGCACCCAATAGTGCGATAATCCACATCCAGAAGATGGCCCCAGGCCCGCCGAAGGTAATGGCTGTAGCAACTCCTGCCAGATTACCTGTCCCGACCCGGCTGGCCAATGAGATTGTGAATGCTTGGAATGAAGAGATATGTTTCTCGTGTCCGTCGATCTTGGCTGTAGAATCACCAAGCAGACAGATCATTTCCTTCAGGTTCCCGAATTGTACGAAACGGGTCTTGATACTGAACCAGACTGCACATCCCAATAGCATGGCTATCAGAATATATGTCCATAAAATGTCATTTATGGCGTTGATGGCATGTGTAATCCACTCCATTAATTAGTCTTCCTTTAATTTGAAATAAAATGTATGTTCTTTGAATATCTGTTCCACCAGGTCGAACCGGATAAAGTCGGCCAGCAGGGCAGTAACAAGTCGTCTAGGCATGCGCGTATGTTTTACACATTGGTTCAACGTCAGCATGCCACGTTGGTTCAGGATGTCTAGCAGTAGTTTTTCTTTTTCTGTATATGCTACAACAATCTTTTCTTCCTTGTTGTTGTGTTTCCACATACCCAAATGCACGGGGGTTGCCAGAATGTTTTCATCGGCTATGCGTACATAGGCCCATGCCTTGCCATCTTCATCAATGGCGCAGACAGGTTTGTGTGTGCTTTCGGTAATGCGTATTTCGAGTACGTCTTTCCCTTCTACCTTATATATAATGTTTTCGACTTGCACCGGCGGTTTGCAGTACATGGTTGCAGCGGCTTCAATCATGTAAATCTCTTCTTCCGAGCGGACACCGGCTATCTTTCCGTTGTCTTTCACACCTACAAGCAACCGTCCTCCTTCCGTATTGGCAAAGGCTGAAATGCTGCGGGCTATCTTTCGGGCATCCGAGATGGCAAACTTGAAATCCTGATGCACGTGTTCTCCTTCGGCAACCAGTTTTTGGATATAATCAGTTGAATCTGTTGTCGGTTTCATTGTAACACTATATAGATGTATAACGGTCTGTACCGTTATTTGTTTTTTACAAGCAGTGTTTATGGGTCATGATATCCAGAACCATTCTATCGGTTTCCGTCATCGCATCGGCTCCGATACGGGTCAGGTTACGGATGCTCAGGTCGACATCGTCTTCGATGATGCCTTCTACCGAGGTGACATATTTCTGTTCCATGGCTAGAATAGCTGAAAGTACTGCTGTCGATACACCGCTAGTCAACTTCAAGGCGCAACTGGGTTTCGCTCCGTCACAGATCATACCGGTTAGGTTGGCTATCATATTTTTCACAGCATAGGTTACCTGTTCATAGCCTCCTCCCATGAGATAGGTAATGCCACAGCTGCTTCCGGTCGCGGCTACTACACATCCGCAAAGGGCTGATAGTTTACCCAGACTTTGTTTGATGTAGATAGCGGTCAGGTGGCTCAGTGTCAGTGCGCGTATCAGTTCTTCCTCCGGTTTGTTGTTGTCTTCAGCATAAACTACAACCGGCATGGTGGCGGCGATTCCTTGGTTGCCGCTTCCCGAATTGCTCATTACCGGAATCATGGCTCCGGCCATACGTGCGTCGCAGGCCGCCGATGTATAGGAGAGGATATGGGTGAAGGTATTGCTTCCCATTATGCTCTGTTCGCTTTTGCTGCTCCGTAACGTCTTTCCCAGCTCGTGCCCATAATTGCCTTTGAACGATTGCTCGGCCGCATTCTTGTTCAGCCGTTTCGCTTCCAGTATGAAACTGATTTCTTCGAGTGGGGCAGTAGTGGCGAAATCGTAAACTTTACGTAAGTTGAGCCGGACGTCATCGCTTCCTTCTTCAGAAGATGAGCCTGAACGTTTGTCGAGCAGAATTTCCGAGTTTCGGGCAATATATACGAAATGAGTATGGCCGCCACAGATGATGGCTGTTGTAGTATCTTCACCTTTGTGACAGATTACTTCAATATAGAGCTTGTCGACATTTCCTTCTTTCAGAGATATGTTGATGCATTGGTCGGCAATCAGCTTTTTCCCTTTTTCCACCGCTTCGGGAGTACAATCCTTCAAAACTTCCAATTCGTAAGCGGATTTCCCGATCAGGGCACCTAATGCGACGGCAATGGGAAGTCCGTTCATGCCTGTACCGGGTATCCCTACACCCATAGCGTTTTTCAAGATGTTTGCACTTAGAAAAACTTCAATCTTATCGGGTTGGCAGCCTAATGTTTCGGTAGCTTTGGCTACACACAAGGCGACTGCAATAGGCTCTGTACAGCCTATGGCCGGTACTACTTCTCTCTTAATCAGTGAGATGATGGATATTCTCTCGTTCTTTGGCAGTATACTTTCCATTATTCCCCTATGTTATAAATTATAAGCGGATATATTTTAACGTTGCAAAAATACGACTTTTCAGGCAAACCTGAGGTATTTATTCTAATAAAATAATTGCTAAAAAATTTGCGGATATTCAAATTATAACTACCTTTGCATCGATTTTGAAAGGAAGCACTTCTGAAAAGGAGTTTGGAGAGGTGGCAGAGTGGTCGATTGCGGCGGTCTTGAAAACCGTTGTACCGCGAGGTACCCGGGGTTCGAATCCCTGTCTCTCCGCATTATCCTTAAAAATTTAAATTGTTAAACAATATGAGTCCCATAGAACGTGAGTTTTGTGGGACTTCTTTTATTTATATACCTTGCATCGTTTTATATCGGTAGATTTATGTATTTTTGCTGCAATCAAAAGGTAAATCTATGAAAAAGAATATGGTCCGTTCGTTGTTGATGGCTGTACTTTGTTCTGGCTTGCTGGCTGGATGCGGAAATGATGACATTCCGAATCTTGGTGTTGGAATGACGGAAGAAACCTACTATGCCAATGTGTTTGCGAAAGATGTGCTCGAAACATATTATTATTGGAATAAGGAAATCGCTTCCGATTTGGAACGTTTGAATCCGGAAACCAATACCGATCCGATAAAGACTGTCGAGGATATCCGTTTCCATGAAGGAGATATCGAGGACCGATGGACCATGCTGACCGATGATCTCGAAAGTTTCAACAGTAATATTGAAGGTGTCTATACAACTTATGGATACTCGTTGAGTTTTTATTATCTGGACGATACCAGTAACCGGGTGATGGCTGCTGTAGCTTATGTGTATGATGACAGCCCTGCATGGAAAGCGGGATTGAAGCGTGGCGATGTGATTTCTCAGATCAATGGGGAACAGCTTACTGATGAGAATTATCAGAGTCTTTATTATTCGTCCACCGTGACTGTCTCATTGGCTATGGTAGATGAAGATTTTAATATTCTTCCTACAGGGAAACAGATTTCGCTGACGGCTGTCGAAATGTATGAAAACCCGATTATATGCCACAAGATATTTGATGTGAATGGACGTAAGATTGCATATCTTGCATATGACAGTTTTGATACGGCATCCATTCCGCGCTTGATAGAAATTGCAAAAGATTTCAAGGCGCAACAAGTCAAGGAGCTGATACTAGATTTGCGTTATAATGGAGGTGGATATGCCCTTACAGAAGAAGTGCTTGCCTCAATTTTTGCACCCCAATCGGTTGTTGACAGTAGAGCTGTCCTGAATTATGAGGATTATAACGATATATTGGACAGAAACGGATGGTCTACAGAAACCCGTTTCTCGACAGAGTTCAAGAATGAAACGTTGGGGATAGATGTCAGTACGAAGGATGCAAACCTGAATCTTGATAAAATTTATGTGCTTATGGGACCGAATACAGCTTCTGCTTCCGAGGCTTTGGTCGGTGACTTGTTGCCTTATATGGAAATTGAATTGATCGGGCAACAGACCCATGGGAAGTATTGTTCCGGAGTTATCCTGTCTCCCAATGATATTTATAAGAAGAAGGCTCCTGCCGCAATCGGACGGTGGGGGATGTATGTCATGATAGGCATTTATAAGAATTGCATGGGAAATACTCCTAGTATGCCTAGTGGACTTATTCCTGATATGGAGGTAAAAGATATGCCTTTCCTCCCAGCCCAATTGGGTGATGAAGATGAAGTGATGTTGCATGCTGCACTTGAAAGCGCAGGTCTGGGCTCTGCTGAAACGATACGGGCTCGTTGTGTCCCATGCTCTTTACAGACTCTACCAGGATATAGGAAAAAGAATTTCGGCCGACGCATCCTATCATCGATATATTGATATTGACAGTTTCTAACGATGAAATAATTTAAATAATTGAAAATGGAAAGTTATAATTTTGATAAACTGATTGACCGTACCGGCACAGATGCCTATAAGTATGAAAATTTGAAATCTGTTTTCGGTCGTACGGATTTACTTCCGTTGTGGGTCGCTGATATGGATTTCGAGACACCTCCGTTCATCACCGATGCACTCCGTAAAAGAATGGAACATCCTGTATTTGGATATACCGTCAAGCCGAAAGATTTATGGCCGGCGGTTACCGATTGGATTGAATCGCATCATGGATGGAAGGTAAAATCCGAATGGCTTACTTTCATTCCCGGTATTGTCCGTGGTATCGGAATGGCCATCAATGTGTTTGTGAAGAAAGACGAGAAGGTGATTATCCAACCGCCTGTGTATCATCCGTTCCGTTTGGTTCCGCAGGCCAATCACCGTGAACTGGTTTACAATCCGTTGCATGAAAATGCCGACGGTTCCTATTCGATGGACTTCGAAAATCTGGAGAAGGTTGCCGATGAAAAGTGCCGGATGCTGATCCTGTCCAATCCCCATAATCCCGGTGGAATTGTCTGGGACCGTGAAACCTTAGTACGTTTGGCGGAGTTCTGCTATAGTAGGAATATTCTTGTAATTTCTGATGAAATCCATTGTGATATGACCTTGTGGGATAACAAGCATATCCCGTTCGCTTCCGTTTCGGATGAGGCTGCCGCTTGTAGCATTACCTTCGGCGCTCCTTCGAAGACCTTTAACATTGCGGGGATTGTGAGTTCGTATGCAATCGTTCCCGACGATTCCATCCGTCACCGTTTCTATTCATGGATGGAAGCCAACGAATTGAATTCTCCTACATTGTTTTCTTCTATCGCTACCGTTGCCGCTTTCCGTGAAGGCGAAGAATGGCGCAGGCAGATGTTGCATTATGTAGAGGGTAATATCGAATATGTCATCGGTTTCTGTAAGGAGTTTCTTCCCGAAATCAGACCTGTCCGGCCTCAAGCATCCTTCTTGGTATGGTTGGATTGTAGAAATCTGGGACTGAATCATGAACAATTGGTGGATCTGTTTGTGAATAAGGCACATCTGGCTTTCAATGACGGTGCGATGTTCGGACAGGGAGGTGACGGTTTCATGCGGATGAATGTCGGAACTCCTCTAACTATTGTAAAACAGGCAATGTCGCAAATGAAAACAGCGGTCGATTCTTTGTGATAGGAGAGTTATACCGGAAATTTGAACTTATTTTTAAAAGCTGATATATGAATAGACTATTCCGATTTTCGTGCTTGGTGGTATTGATGTCTGCCGCTCTGGGCATGAACGGCGCAAGCCCTAAGGACTACACTTACACAACAGTGCCCAACGATCCGTTGAAGGCACGCATCTACACATTGGATAACGGATTGAAAGTGTACATGACTGTGAACAAGGAACAGCCACGTATCCAGACCTATATTGCCGTTCGTGTGGGTGGAAAGAACGACCCGGCAGAAACTACCGGCCTGGCTCACTATTTCGAGCATTTGATGTTTAAAGGAACCGATCATTTCGGTACGATGAATTACGAGGCTGAAAAACCGTTGCTCGACCAGATCGAACGGCAGTTTGAAGTCTATCGCCAGACTACCGACAGCCTTTTACGTGTTCGTATCTACCAGACTATCGACAGCCTTTCTTACGAGGCTTCGAAGTTTGCGATTCCGAACGAATATGACAAACTGATGGCCGCTATCGGTGCCAACGGGACCAATGCCTATACCAGTTACGATGTAACCTGCTATACAGAGGATATTCCGAGCAATCAGATTGAGAACTGGGCTAAGGTGCAGGCGGAACGTTTTAAGAATTGTGTGATCCGCGGATTCCATACCGAACTCGAAGCGGTATATGAAGAAAAGAATATGTCGCTTACCCAAGACAACAATAAATTGTTCGATAATATTCTTGCCGCATTGTTTCCTCATCATCCCTATGGTACGCAGACCGTGTTAGGTACACAGAATGATTTGAAGAATCCTTCCATCACCAATATCAAGAATTATTTCAAGGTATGGTATGTGCCTAACAACATGGCCATCTGTTTGTCGGGCGATTTCAATCCGGAGGAGATGATCGCTACAATCGACAAATATTTTGGGGATATGCAGCCGAATCCGAATCTGCCGGAGTTGAAATTTACAAAGGAAGCTGAGATAGTCCGACCCATCGTGCGTGATGTTTATGGCTTGGATGCCGAAAATGTAGCTTTGGCATGGCGCTTCCCGGGGGCGGCGAGTAAAGATATGGATGTGCTGCAGGTTGTCAGTCAGATTCTGTACAACGGACAGGCCGGGCTGATAGACCTTAATTTGGCACAGCAACAGAAAGTGTTGGCCGGTTATTGCTATCCGATTTCATTTGCGGATTACAGTATTTTCCTCATGGGTGGTATACCCAAGCAAGGGCAGACTATGGAACAGGTGAAGAATCTGCTTTTGGGAGAGCTGAAAAAACTTCGTGAAGGTGATTTCGACGAAAGAATCCTGGAGGCGAACGTCAATAATTTCAAATTATATCAGCTTCATCGTCTGGAATCGAATGAGTCGCGTGCCGATATGTTTGTCCAGTCGTTCATTAATGGCAGCGAATGGGCTGATGAAGTTACGGCAATCGACCGTATCTCCCGACTTACCAAGAAAGATATCGTAGACTTTGCAAATAAATATCTGAAAGATACCAATCTGGCCATCGTTTACAAGCATCAGGGAAAAGACCCGAATGAAAAGAAGATGACCAAGCCACAGATTACTCCGATTGTAATGAACCGCGATACGGTCAGCGATTTCCTGAAGGACGTTCAGAACGCTGCTGTGAAACCGATTGAACCGATATTCCTTGACTTCTCGAAAGATATGGCGCAACTGAAGGCTGTATCGGATATTCCTATATTGTATAAACGGAATACCTCGAATGACCTTTTCCAGCTTGTATACCTGTTTGATATGGGAAATAATAATGATAAGGTTCTGGGATTGGCCGCTCAATATCTGGAATATTTGGGTACGAGCAAGATGACTCCCGAAGAGGTTAAGGGTGAATTCTATCGGATGGCTTGTTCATTCTCTGTATATCCCGGTAATGAACGTACTTATGCGGTTCTTTCCGGACTTGGAGAAAATATGCCTGCAGCCATGAAACTCTTTGAAAGTTTGTTGTCGGATGCAAAGATTGATTCTGAGGCTTATACGAATTTGGTGTGTGATGTGCTGAAATCACGTCAGGATGCAAAACTGAATCAGGATGAGAATTTTGATCGCTTGATGAATTACGTTAAGTATGGTCAGGAATCGCCTGCCACTAATATTGTGACAGAAACGGAACTTAAGGTGATGGATCCACAGGAATTGGTCGATCGCATCAAACGCCTGAACAGCTATGAACACCGTATCCTGTATTATGGACCGATGCCGGAGAATGAGTTGCTCGCTATTATAAACAAGGAGCATAAAGTTCCGGCGGAACTTAAACCTGTTCCTGAAAATCCCATTTTCAAGCAACAGCTTACTCCTGAGACCAAGATTTACATTGCCCCTTATGATGCGAAACAGATTTATATGTCACAGTATTCCAACCGCGGTGAAAAATATGATCCGTCGGTAGAACCTGTCCGCCAGTTGTATAACGAGTATTTCGGAGGTGGCATGAATTCCATCGTTTTCCAGGAAATCCGTGAAAGTCGTGGTTTGGCTTATTCGGCAGGTGGAAGCGTCCGTCGTCCTGTTTATTTGAAGGATCCGTATGTCCTATCCACTTTCATAGCTACCCAGAACGATAAGATGATTGATGCGGTTACCAATTTCAACCGTATTGTCGAGGATATGCCTCAATCGGAAGCGGCTTTTAAATTGGCTAAAGATGCATTGATTGCCCGTCTGCGTACCGAACGTATTACCAAGATGGATGTCATCTGGTCGTTCATAGGCCAGCAGTATTTGGGACAGGATGTTGATAGCCGTATCAAGGCTTACAATGATATCCGACAGATGACGTTGCAGGATGTGATTGATTACCAGAAGAAATGGGTAAAGGGACGTACCTATACTTATGGAATCTTGGGTGACAAGAAAGATTTGGATATGGAAGCATTGAAGAAATTTGGTCCGGTTATCGAACTGACTACCGAACAGATTTTCGGATATTGATGATATTTACTTATATATGAAAACTCCGGAAAGGACAATTCCCTTCCGGAGTTTTTTTTATTTTCTCTTGTCTGATAGAAATTAGGTGGTGTAGGATTACTGCAGCTTATCCACTTCCTCTAAATTCTGTTCGATTTCTTCGTCGCTCAAGGCATAATTGGTCAGGTCGCCTGCCAGATATTGGTCGTAGGCAGTCATATCGATCAGACCATGACCCGACAAGTTGAAGAGGATGACTTTCTCTTCGCCAGTTTCGATACACTTCTTCGCTTCCCGTACAGCGGCTGCAATGGCATGACACGATTCGGGAGCCGGAATGATACCTTCGGCTTTGGCAAACAGGATACCTGCATCGAACGATTCAAGCTGCTGGATATCTACCGCTTCCATCAGTCCGTCTTTCAACAGTTGCGATACGATGACTCCTGCACCGTGATAGCGCAAGCCTCCGGCATGGATGTTGGCCGGCTTGAAATTATGGCCGAGGGTGAACATCGGAAGTAGCGGGGTATATCCGGCCTCATCACCATAATCGTATTCGAACTTACCGCGGGTGAGTTTCGGACACGATGCGGGTTCTGCCGCAATGTAGCGTGTCTTCTTTCCTTCGAGGATGGTATGCCGCATGAACGGGAAACTGATACCACCGAAATTGGAACCTCCTCCGAAACAGCCGATAATCATGTCGGGATATTCGCCTGCCATCTCCATCTGCTTTTCGGCCTCTAGACCGATGATAGTCTGATGGAGGGTTACGTGGCTCAATACGGAACCTAGCGTGTATTTACAGTTTGGGGTAGTCATGGCTAGTTCCACGGCTTCCGAAATGGCTGTACCCAGCGAACCCATGTGGTTCGGATATTTGGTCAGAATGTCTTTTCCGGCACGGGTCGACATTGATGGAGAAGGGGTAACCTGTGCTCCGAATGTCTGCATGATGCTTCGGCGGTAAGGCTTCTGTTCATAACTGATCTTAACCTGATAAACCGCAGCTTCTAGTCCGAAAACCTTGGCAGCGTACGACAGGGCTGCACCCCATTGTCCGGCACCGGTTTCTGTCGTTACATTGGTCACGCCTTCCTGTTTGCAGTAATATGCTTGAGCCAGAGCCGAATTCAACTTATGTGAACCTACCGGACTCACACTCTCGTTCTTGAAATAGATGTGAGCCGGAGTGCCCAAAGCTTTCTCCAATCCGTAAGCACGTACCAACGGAGTGCTGCGGTAATACTTGTACATTTCACGCACCTGTTCCGGAATTTCAATCCATGCATCGGTCTGGTTGAGCTCCTGTTGGCACAACTCCTTGGCGAAAATAGGATAGAGATCCTCAGGCTTCAGTGGTTGTTTGGTCTTCGGATTCAAAGGCGGCATAGGCTTGTTCTTCATGTCGGCCTGTATGTTGTACCAATAACGGGGAATATCGTCTTCTGCAAGGAAGAATCTTTTCTGTTTTGTACTCATATGTTTTAGATTTTAAAGTTTTGCGCAAATTTAGTAAAGAATTGAAACTTTACAATAGATATTGCTTTTATTTTGATTCTTCTTTCCTTGGATTGTCTGAGAAACGGAGAATTCTTTATTCTGGTACACAGCAAGGAAATTCAGTGTGTAAACCTTATGCCAATCCTCTCTTGACGAAACTCCAATCCTTCCTTGACGAAATTCAAGAACTCCTTTGAGAATACTCAAAAACTCCTTTGGAATTATCTAAGGGGTACTGGCAGAATGATTTTCTGTAGCCATTCCTTTTTATAAATGTAATGAATTTTCCTTCATTTGATGAGGCTTCGGAAAACGGCCATTATCCTAATCTGAAACAAGCCTTTGCTGATTATCAGTGAGTTTGTGTGAAGGGACGTGAAGGGAAATGAAACGTGGTGAAACGTTGTGAAGGGGGTGGGTTCACAGGAATGTGTTAAGAATCAATGTGATATGATCCGTTGGGGCGAAATTCGTATTTTGACTGATTCCATAAAAAGGAAGGAATTTAAGACGTGTAAAAATAATTTATATACCTCGAATGTGGTATGTAAAATACCATTAAAATGGGATTGTGTACCATCATCGCCTATCATACCTTTGTAACATCAATTTAAACCTATTCTTAATCAATAAAAACAAGGCAAAATGAGACGATATACATTAAATAGATGCTCCGAATGGCAAAAGCGATGCTGTTGTTGCCTTGATATGCGAATGTGCCTCCCGGCACGATGTATGGATTGAATCCTTGCTCTACGGATAGAAGTCTTATAAAGGGTAAGGAATGGAGATTGACTTGCTCTTTTTATTATTCATTAAAAAATACAACACATGAACTTTATAGATAACGTGAGTTCGATATAAAATTAGAAAATAGACAGTTGTCCGTCATTGACAAAGTTTACATCAATGGCGGGCTTC
>CALUKX010000027.1 GCA_944321335.1 uncultured Phocaeicola sp.
TGGACTTGAACCAACGACCCTCTGATTAACAGTCAGATGCTCTAACCGACTGAGCTACTGAAGAAGGTTTTTCTCAAATGCGTGGCAAAGGTAGTAGGATATTTTGAAATATGCAATATCTTTGCAAAAAAAATCTCTAAGAATGGACAAAATAATAGGAATTGGCAATGCTTTGGTGGATATTCTGGTTCAAATGGATGACGATGAACTGTTGACAGAACTGAATCTGCCCAAAGGAAGCATGCAGTTGATCGATGAAGATACATTGCTGAAAGTCCGTGAAAAATTTGCAACAATGAAGACGTTCCGTTCCAGCGGCGGTTCGGCTGCCAATACGGCGTATGCGTTGGCCAATCTTGGCGGACAGGCAGGTTACATAGGCAAGGTGGGCAAGGATGAGATGGGCGAATTTTATGAAAAGGAACTCAAGAAACAGGGGGTGGAGACCCGGATGCTTACCGGTGAACTTCCTTCGGGTGTGGCTTCGACCTTTATCTCGCCCGACGGCGAACGTACTTTCGCCACTTATCTGGGATCGTCGGGTACAATCTGTGCCGATGACCTGCATCGTTCCATGTTCGATGGCTATTCCTATTTATATATAGAAGGTTATCTGTTGCAGGATCACGACCTGGTGGTGCGTGCTATCCACCTTGCTAAGGAGGCCGGTATGCAGATTTGTCTGGATATGGCGAGCTATAACATCGTGGAGGCCGAGCGCAGCTTCTTCGATTCGTTGATAACCAAGTATGTCGATATCGTGTTTGCCAACGAGAGCGAAGCACGGATGTACACCGGAAAGGAACCGATGGAGGCACTGCAGGAGATTGCTTCGAAGTGCAGCATCGCAGTGGTGAAGGTGGGCAAGGACGGCTCGCTGGTAAAGAAAGGTACCGAGGTTATCGAGGTGGCTCCACATCCTATCAGAAAGGTGGTCGATACGACCGGAGCTGGCGATTACTATGCGGCCGGATTCCTTTACGGGCTGACTTGCGGATATTCGCTCGAGAAATGTGCGCAGATCAGTTCCATCGTAGCCGGATCGGTTATCCAGCATGTTGGAACCAATCTTCCGAAGCGGAAATGGAACGAAATAAAGTTAAATATTGAGGAGGTTCTGCAAGCGTAACGGAATTATGTGTTTATTTGTAATTCCGTTTTGAAGAATCGGATGATGCAATTACCGAAGAATTAAGATTTTACAAACTATGAATACAAGAAAAACATTGCTAGGCGCATTGGCCGTCCTTATCGGATTGGTTTTTTCCAGCTTCAAGGATGACGACCGCAATTTCCAGATTTCGAAGAATCTGGATATCTTGAATGCGGTGTTCAAGGAACTGGATATGTTTTATGTGGATACCGTGGATGTGGAAAAGACCATCCAGTATGTTATCAACGGTATGTTGGCACTTACCGACCCATATACCGAATATTTTCCCGATGATGATAAGGGCAGTCTGAAAGAGTTGCTTACCGGTAAGTACGGAGGTATCGGTTCGCTTATCCGTTATTCGAAGCGTCACGACCGTATCGTGATTGCCGAACCTACCGAAGGTATGCCTGCGGCTATGGCCGGACTGAAGGCCGGCGATGTGATTCTTTCGGTCGGCGGAAAGGAGATGGTACGCGGAACGATGGAGCCTCAGGAGTTTTCGTCGAAGGTGAGTGAGGCCTTGCGTGGCGAACCGGGTACTTCGTTCGTGCTGAAAGTATGCCGTCCGCTGAAGAACGACAGCACCGTGATGGAGTTCAAGATTACCCGAAAGAGTATCAAGAGCAATCCTGTCCCTTACTATGGCATGGTGGCCGACAGCATCGGTTACCTGTATCTGACCGGTTTCCCGGAAGATTGTGCCAAGGCGGTGAAGAAGGCGTTCATCGACCTGAAGCAACAGGGTGTCAAGGCTTTGATCTTCGACTTGCGCGACAATGGCGGCGGTTCGCTGCAGGAAGCTGTAGAAATTGTCAATCTGTTTGTCCCGAAAGGCCAGGAGATCGTAACTACCAAAGGAAAGCTTCGTCAGGCGTCGTCTTCCTACAAGACAAGCAATGAGCCGTTGGATACGGAAATCCCGTTGGCGATTCTTGTAAACGGAAATTCGGCTTCGGCGGCAGAGATTACCAGCGGTTCGCTGCAGGACCTCGACCGTGCCGTGATTATCGGCGAACGTACATTCGGAAAGGGGTTGGTGCAGACAACACGCAACTTGCCTTACAACAGTACGCTCAAGGTTACTACTTCCAAATATTATATTCCGAGCGGACGTTGTATCCAAGCTATCGATTATGCGAAAAAGAATGCCGATGGAACTGCAGCACGTATTCCCGACAGTCTGACAACGGTATTCCACACAGCGGCAGGCCGTGAAGTGCGCGACGGTGGAGGCATCCGTCCCGATATCGAAGTGAAGGCCGACAAGTTCCCGAATATCCTTTTCTATCTGATAAGTGAGGATATCATCTTCGATTATGCAACCCAATATTGTCTGGAACATCCGGATATGCCCATTATCGACTCGTTGAAGATTTCGGATGCCGACTATGCCGAATTCAAGAAACTGGTGAAATCGCGCAACTTCACTTACGACCGCCAGAGCGAGAAGCTTCTGAAGACGCTGAAGGAGTTTGCCGAATTTGAAGGCTATCTGGAAGGGGCGTCCGAAGAGTTCAAGGCTTTGGAAAAGAAGCTGAACCATAACCTCGACCGTGATCTGGATTATTTTGCAAAGGATATCAAGGAAAGCATTGCCGAGGAAATAGCTCCACGTTACTTCTATCAGAAGGGAGCGGTGATGCAACGCCTGAAAGGGGATAAGAATCTTGAGAAGGCAATCGAAGTGTTGAACAGTCCGGCTGAATATAAGAAGATTCTTTCGGCACCGGTGGCCGACAAGAAATAATTGGCAGATACAGATAAAAAAAGAAAGTGTGTCGAAACTGTTGAAAGGTTTCGGCACACTTTTCTGTTTTATAGCGTGGAAGCTGAGATTTATTCAGCTTCCTTGTAATTGCCGTTGGCTTTGATTAGCTCGATGAGCTTTTCTACAGCCTGGTCTTCGGGAATGTTCTTTTCGATACATTCCTTTTTCTTGTACAGGCTGATCTTTCCTCTTCCGGCACCTACATATCCATAGTCGGCATCGGCCATTTCGCCCGGTCCGTTGACGATACATCCCATGATGCCTATCTTCAGTCCCTTGAGGTGTGAAGTGGCAGCCTTGATTTTGGCAATCGTAGCTTCAAGGTCGTACAAGGTACGGCCGCAGCCCGGACAGGAGATATATTCGGTCTTTGAAGTACGGATTCTTCCGGCCTGCAGGATTCCGAAGGCGGTTTCATCGACTTTTGTTGCCGGTATTTCTTTGGCCGTATTATATAATAGGATACCATCGCAGAAGCCGTCCATGATCAGTGCACCCATATCGGCTGCCGACTTGATCTGCAGGTCTTCCAATTCCTTTTCCTGATAGAACTGGAAGAACACCAACGGGTTCTTCAGACCTTGGTTCATAAGCTGGTGGGCGATGCCACGGAATTCACCCAAACGGTTCGGGTGGCTGCTCTGCGCGATGATGACCACTTCGGGATGCAGTTTCAGGCAGGCCATAGCTTCATCGTTCAGTCCCATGTAGGGAGTGAAGAGGAACTTCATCCTGGCATTGCAGTAATGCAGTCCGATAATCTGCTGGTAGTTGAAAGCCGGATAAGTGCCTTCCGTACCATCCCATTGGTTGGCATCGATGATGTAACCGATATCCTTGCGGCGGTTTTCGGGCAACTGCTGTCCGCAGTATATATAATCGGGGCGGAACTGCTCATTAATCTCTCCGTTGCCGTCGAGTCGTGGGGAGATGACAACCGGAAGGTTATCACCACCGATATTCATCACCGCATCGGTCTTGCGACGGCTCGGGTTAGTATAATTGAACTCAGGAGCGGCGGCACCCGGAATATACGGATGGTCCTTGCGCTCCAAAATATAGTTTACCAGTTTGCGTGCAACCGGAATCTCGGCTTCGGGAGCTTCGCTCAACGATACGCGGATGGTATCTCCCAAGCCGTCGGCCAACAAGGCCCCGATACCCAAAGCCGACTTGATACGTCCGTCTTCGCCGTCGCCAGCTTCGGTAACACCCAAATGCAACGGGAATGCCATACCTTCCTTCTCCATCTGTTCTGCCAGCAAACGAACGGTCTTCACCATGACGACCGTATTCGAAGCCTTGATGGAAATGACCACGTTGAAAAACTTCTCGTCGACACAGATACGCAGAAACTCCATACACGATTCGACCATACCTTCGGGAGTATCGCCGTAACGCGACATGATACGGTCGGACAACGAACCGTGGTTCACTCCGATACGGATAGCCGTATGATTCTCCTTACAGATATTCAGGAACGGAACGAACCGGTCGCGTATCTTCTGTATCTCCTGTGCATATTCCTCATCGGTATACTCCAGTTTCTTGAAGGTACGAGCCGCATCGACATAGTTTCCCGGGTTGATACGCACCTTTTCGGCATAAAGTGCAGCCACATCGGCTACTTTAGGATTGAAATGGACATCGGCCACGAGCGGGGTATTGTAACCCTGCGAGCGCAGGCCGGCATTGATATTCTTCAGGTTTTCGGCTTCGCGCACTCCCTGTGTGGTGAGTCGCACGTATTCGCCCCCCGCATCGATAATCCGTTTGGCCTGTTCCACACAAGCCTCGGTATCCATCGTCACGGTATTGGTCATACTCTGTATACGGATAGGATTAGCGCCACCCAAAGGAGTGGCGCCAACGTATACCTCATTTGCCTCTCGGCGTGAATAGTTGAAGTAATCCATTAATTTGTCTTATAAGCGTATTTAACTTCTTTCAGTTCTTCGTTCGCCTTGATGATCTTATTCTTCAGACCTTCCTTGTAAGCAGCAAACTTCTGTGCAAGGTCGGCATCGGCCAAAGCCAACATCTGTACAGCCAGGATAGCGGCATTCATCGCACCGTTGATGGCAACAGTGGCAACCGGAATACCGGGAGGCATCTGGATGATGGAGTAAAGGGCATCGACACCGTCGAGAACAGACCCCTTTACCGGAACTCCGATGACAGGCAAAGTGGTGTTCGCTGCAATTACACCGGGCAATGCAGCAGCCATACCTGCAGCGGCAATGATTACCTTGATACCACGTCCGGCAGCTTCTTTCGCGAATTTTTCAACTTCGGCCGGAGTGCGGTGTGCCGAGAGGGCGTTCATTTCGAACGGGACTTGCATTTCGTCGAGCAGCTTCGCCGCCTTTTCCATAACCGGAAGGTCGGATGTACTGCCCATGATGATACTTACAATCGGTTTCATTCTTTTCTAGTTTTTATGTTATTCGTTAATAATCTGTTTGTATGCTTCCGCATCCAACAAATCATCCATTTCGGTCGTATCGGTCGGCTTTATCTTGATGAGCCATCCTTTGCCGTACGGATCCTTGTTGACCAGTTCCGGGTGTTCTTCCAGTTCCGGGTTGACTTCCAACACTTCACCGCCGATCGGGATGAACAGGTCGGAAACAGTCTTTACTACCTCGATCGTACCGAATGTTTCGCCTTTCTCCAAAGTTTCGCCTTCTGTCTGGATATCAACGAAAACGATATCTCCAAGCTGGTCCTGAGCGTAATCGGTAATACCTACATAAGCGATGTCGCCTTCCAGACGAATCCATTCATGATCGTTAGTGTACTTCACGTCGTTAGGGTAGTTCATAATCTTTCAATTTAAGGGTTAATGTATCTATTTCTTTACGATTCAAATAAACAAAATTCCGATGATACCGCAAAATAAACCGACAAAAAAACCTGCGCTCACTTCATCGAGTGTGTGTTGGCGGAGGATGACACGGGCCGACCCGAGCAGGCCTGCCAGAATGATGAACAGGCAGAGCCACCAGATAGGGTTGAACTGGAAGATAAGGCTGAAAGAGAGCAGTCCGCCGATAATCATGCCGCAGCTGGCCATGTGGGTACTGATCTTCCATTTCAGGTTAATCACTGTGCAAAGTACCATACAAAGCAAGGTGGCTACAACGATTCCGCTCATGTAGCGAGGCAGATGGATGCGGTACATGGTGAGCAGGCATCCGATGTAACTCAGGATAGTCAGTCCGTAAGGAATGAATCGTTTCTCACGGTACGACAGTTCGTGTAGTGTCCATCCGTTTACCTTATGGAATATATAGATGCCCAACATCGGAAGCAGCACGGTAAAGCAATAAACCATGACGAGAACCGTGAGCTTGTAACTAAGCGGGAGTATATGCAGGTAGGTGAAGAAAAACAGGATGATGAATGCGACAAAAGGAGCCATAAAGGGGGTGAATATGGCCGATATGATGCGTGCAGCCATATAGAACGGGTCTTTTTTCGCTTCTGCGTATTTCGCTTCCGACTCGTGATAGGTGAGCTGGTCGGGGATGTTGGTATCTTCCATATTTATCTTCTTAATCTTGCTACCGGGATATTGAGTTGCTGACGATACTTGGCGATGGTACGTCGGGCAATCGGATATCCTTTTGTCTTGAGTATTTCCGCCAGTTCATCATCGGTATAGGGCTTGTCCTTATTTTCATTGTCTACACACTCTTTCAGGATACGTTTGATCTCACGTACCGATAGCTCTTCTCCGCTTTCGGTGGTATATCCGTCGCTGAAGAAGAACTTGAGTGAGAAGATGCCGTAGTTGGTCTGTACATATTTGCTGTTGCTTACGCGCGATACGGTAGATACGTCGAGATGTGCCCGTTCGGCCACGTCTTTCAGAATCATCGGGCGTAGCAATGATTCGTCGCCTTCCTGGAAGAAGGGGCGTTGCAGGTCGATGATGGCCTGCATGGTGCTGAGCAAGGTCTGCTGACGTTGCTTTACGGCGTTGATGAAACCTTGGGCCGCATCAACCTTCTGCTTGAGAAACATTAAGGCATCTTTCGATTCCTTGCTCTGGTTGGCCTTGTTGCGTGTATGTTCGTCGAGCATTTCTGTAAACTCCCGGCTCAGACGCAATTCGGGCACGTTGCGGTTGTTGAGGCTTAGGTTGATGGTGCCGTCTTCTTCCGTCTCGACGATGAAGTCGGGGATAATCTGCTGGAAATTCTTTCCGATAGCTTCTCCCATCGAACTTCCCGGTCGGGGATTCAGTTTGACCAGTTCGGCCACAGCCGCATTATATTGTTCCTCTGTGATGTTCAACCGTTGAAGAATCTTATCCTTGTTCTTCTTGGTGAAGTCATCGCAGCACTTGCTGATAATATCGTATTCAATCTGTTTGAGCGGAGAATCTTCTTTCCGTTCGATCTGCAGAAGAAGACATTCCTGCAGGCTTCTCGCACCGATTCCTGCCGGATCGAAATCCTGGATGACCGACAGGATATGGTTCAACTGCTCTTCGGTTGTATTGATTCCTTGATAGATGGCGAGCTCATCGATAAGCGTTTCCATGCTCTTGCGGAGCAGCCCGTCATCATCCAGCGAACCGATCAGATATTCGCCCAACTGCTTTTCCTCGGGGGTGAGATTCTGCATATCCAGTTGTTCCTTCAAGGTTTCGTAGAATGAAATGCTATCGGAAAATGGAATTTCTTCAGGGCGGTCGCCTTGCGAGCGGTTGTGTTCCTGCAGTTTGTAGTCGGGGATATCATCTTCAGTGCGGTAGTCCCCTAAAGAGAGATCTTCTCCATAATCGGAACTATCTTCTGTATCTTCATCGGATAAATAATCGTCTTCATGTTCGGTCGTTTCGTTGGATTCTTTCCCCTCTTCCAAAGCTGGGTTGTCCAAAAGCTCGGAGTGGATACGTTCTTCCAGTTCGATGGTGGGCAGCTCCAATAGCTTCACAGCCAATATCTGCTGGGGAGATAGGGTCTGAACCTGCTGCTGTGTCTGTGTTTGTACCTGACGTGAATTGATTGCCATAAGACGAATTTAGTTTTTCACTGCAAAAATAGCATAAATATTAATATTCAAAGCTGCTACCTCCCAGGAATTCACGTAAAAGAGACGTCGGCGGTATTTCTTTGTCAGGTACAGATACGAAATAAGCGAGGAACCGGAGTAGTCGGTGTGCTTCAGAATAGGCCGGACAGCTGTTTGGTACCTTTCTCAATATCGGTTCCGCATAGTCCTTGAGAACGGCCAATTCGAAAAGCAGGGCCGAATTGAACATGGCATCTGCATTTTCCTGATACGGGAAGATCCATTTGTCCTCGCCGGCACGTACGCTTTCCCATCGGGAAATGGTTTCTTCGGCTGTGTAATTGCGATATTTGTAGTCGCGGATGATACGGCGGAGCAATCGGTTATCGGTCGTTGGAATATAGTTGTGGTTATCCAGCAGAATGGTTGTCAGTGCCGAAACATAGACCTTGAACTTGTTGACAGCCGGAATGTTGGGTGTCAATGAAGGGTTCAAGGCATGTATTCCTTCCAGTATCAGAATCATGTTGTTGGTGATACGGAGTTTCTTTCCACTCATTTCACGCTTTCCCGTCGTGAAGTTGAAACGCGGAAGCTCCACTTCCTCCCCGGCCAGTAATGCTTGCAGTTGCTGTTCGAAGAAGGGAATATCCAGAGCATAAAGAGATTCGAAATCGTGGTTGCCGTTTTCGTCCAGAGGCGTGTTTTCACGATCTACAAAATAATCGTCCAACGAAATCGGATACGGTCGCAGTCCGTTGGTCATCAGTTGGATACTCAACCGTTTGCTGAAGGTGGTTTTCCCCGAAGAAGACGGACCAGCAATCAGAACCAGCTTCACACGCTCACCGTTTACGTTGCGGTTGGCAATCTGGTCGGCAATGTGTGCAATCTTCTTTTCCTGCAAAGCTTCGGAAACCTTGATAAGATCAGTCGCATGACCGGCGTTGCACGAAATGTTGAAATCGCCTACCGTAGCGATACCCATAATCTTGTTCCAACGGTGATATTCCTGAAAGACCTCCAACATCTTCTCCTGTTTGATTACATCTTCCAGCTTATCGGGTTCTTTCCGTCGAGGAATACGGAGAAGTAGTCCGTCGTAATATTTCACGATATCGAAAAGATAGATATATCCGGTACTTGGAGCCAGGCTACCATAATAACTGTCGATGGTATCATCCAGCTTGTTATAGTAAGAATAGAGCTGTCCGGATGTATCCAACAGCTTGGCCTTGTCTTCCATGCCTTGGCGTCGGAACATCTCCACAGCTTTGGTAGTATGACATTCGAATCGTTCGTATGGGATATCGGCCTTGATTATCTCCTGCATCTTCTGTTTGATCAGGCTTACATCGTCGAGGGTGATTTCCCTACCGATATTCAGATTGCAATAATAACCTCTCGAAACAGGATGTTCCAATGAAATGGTACCTTTGGGATACAGTTCATCGACTGCCCTTACCAGGATAAAGCACAGCGAACGGACGTAAGTGCGCATACCCGATGCACTGGTTATGTCGAGAAACTCAATATCCTTATTGTAATATACACGGAAATTCAAGCTTTCCACCTTGTTGTTCACCTTCGCACTGATAGGTCCGTAAGGCATGTTCAGTCCAAAACCTTTATAAATGTCTAAAAGAGTACTCCCTTCGGGAAAATCTTTTGTTAGATTGGTATTTTTGCAATATATTTGTAGCATAAATGTAATATGTGTTACTGACCGGATGATTTGGCATGAAATTTACTCAATAAACGTGTAAAAGCCTATATCCGACTTAATTAATTTTAGATGGAATATACTTTTTATGATTTTTTAGCGCTGCTTGGTTCGCTTGCGCTTTTCCTTTACGGAATGAAAATCATGAGTGAGGGTCTTCAGAAGTTTGCGGGAGACCGTCTTCGCAGTATCCTCACGGCCATGACCACAAATCGAGTGACTGGGGTATTGACTGGGATGTTGATAACCGCTCTTATCCAGTCGTCTTCTGCTACTACGGTGATGGTTGTCAGTTTTGTCAACGCCGGTTTATTAACGCTTCAACAATCCATTGGGGTAATCATGGGTGCCAATATCGGTACCACCGTTACAGCCTGGATCATCTCCGCTCTCGGATTCAAGGTCGATGTATCGGCTTTCTCTCTGCCTCTTCTAGCAATCGGCATTCCTCTCTTGTTTTCTAAGAAAAGTACCCGGAAATCAATCGGAGAGTTTATCTTCGGTTTCGCTTTCCTGTTTATGGGTTTGAACCTGCTGAAAGTGAATGCGCCCGATTTGAGCCACAATCCCGATATGCTGGCGTTCGTACAGAACTATACTGATATGGGATTTTTCTCGGTACTGCTGTTCGTCTTCATTGGTACGATACTGACAATGATTGTCCAGGCCTCGGCTGCTACAATGGCTATTACATTGATTATGTGTGCCAATGGATGGATCAGTTTCGAATTGGGAGCCGCATTGGTATTGGGTGAAAATATCGGTACTACCATTACTGCAAATTTGGCTGCGCTAACCGCCAATACTCAGGCACGTAGGGCTGCAATGGCGCATCTGATGTTCAATATATTCGGTGTTATCTGGGTCTTGGTCTTGTTCAAGCCTTTCCTGGCGATGGTTGATTGGTTTGTTGCCGATGTAATGAATGCCAGTGAAGCAGATGGAGTTGCCGTTTCCTTCAAGTTGTCTGCTTTCCATACTTGCTTTAATGTATGTAACGTTTTGTTATTGATTTGGTTCGTGAAGTTTATCGAAAAGACGGTGTGCAAGATTATCCCTCAGAAGGAATTGGAAGAAGAATACCGTTTGCAGTTCATTACCGGTGGTATGTTGTCGACTGCCGAACTTTCAATCTTGCAGGCCCGTAAGGAAATCAACCTCTTTGCAGAACGAATCCAACGAATGTTCCGAATGGTGCGCGATCTGCTTCATACCGATAATGAGAATGATTTCAACAAGCTTTTCAGCCGTATCGAGAAGTACGAAACTATCAGTGACAATATGGAGGTGGAGATTGCCAACTACTTGAATCAGGTATCGGAAGGTCGTTTGAGTTCAGAAAGTAAGCTGCAGATCCGTGAAATGTTGCGTGAGGTGACTGAAATAGAAAGTATCGGCGACAGCTGCTATAATCTTGCCCGTACCATCAATCGCAAGCATCGTGGTACAACCGACTTTACCGAAAAACAGTACGAACATATCCACCAGATGTTCAATCTGACCGATGAATCCTTGAGCCAAATGATTGCCTTGGTTGAAGACGTACATCATTCGGTTGATGTCAACAAGTCATTTAATATAGAGAATGAAATCAACAATTATCGTACACAGTTGAAGAACCAGAATATCATCGACGTGAACGATAAGGAATATAGCTATCAGATGGGAGTCCATTACATGGATATAATCGGTGAGTGTGAGAAGTTAGGTGATTATGTGGTAAATGTAGTTGAAGCCCATGCTGCAGTAAAGGAAAGAAAACCTTAACCACAGGTCCTCGATATTGTTAGTTAACAACGTCTTGAAGTTTGTAGGATATCAATGCCGAAGCTTCAAGGCGTTTTTTATTCATACTGGATGCCGGATTTATGAGGTGATGAAATCATATAAAAAGCCTTGCCCGTTTTGTCTGATCGGGCAAGGCTCTTCTAAACCGAGAATAAACTCCCGTATAAATTTTCTGGACTCTTGGATTTATTTTTCGATACCCACCAATTCTACTGTGAAGATCAAAGTTGAGAACGGTTTGATTTTTCCGCCTGCGGTTTCACGATCCTTGTATCCTAATTCTGCAGGGATGTATATTTCCCATTTAGAGCCTACTGGCATCATAGTCAAGGCTTCTTGCCAACCTTTGACTACTTGATAGATGGGGATTGTAGCTGGCTCCTTACGGTCATAAGAACTATCGAACTGGGTTCCGTCAATCAATGTTCCTTTATAGTTGACTTTTACGCGTGAATTTTTAGTCGGGATTTCACCGGTTCCTTTTTTCAATATTTTATATTGCAAGCCACTTTCGGTAACCTGTACACCTTCTTTGGTCTTGTTTGCTGCAAGGAAATCTTCGTTCTTCTTGATATAGTCTGCGTATTTTGCTCTTAATTCAGCGGCTTCCTTTTCACGAGCCTGAGTTTCTATCTCGTTCAACTTGGTACGGATGTAAAGATTAGCTGAATCGGGAGTGATAAGACTTTTGTTGTTGATATTAGCGAAGAAACCTGCCAGGAAGTTCTCTTTGCTCAGGGTTTTGGTGGTATCCCCATGGAACATTCTTTCGCTGGTCATCTTGAAATTTTTACTGAGCTGTAGACCTATTGCGACTCCTTCCATGTAGGCTTTATCTTTAGCATCCACATCTTTGACTCCTTGCTGGATGCCTCGAATGAAGTTGGCCATATCGGTAGAATCAATTTCCAGACGATTCAATGCAAATTCCTTAAGGCCATCAGATCCTGTTACTCCCATCATATAAGAAAGAGAATCAATATCCGTTTTCATATTAGGTTTTGGACCTTGAGCCGTACATGATGCCAAGCCTGCTGTGGCTGCAAACACCAACAATAAAGTACTTTTTTTCATTTGCTTCTTTAAATTTATTAGGTTATTAATTTTTGATCAGATAAAAAGGGAATTACGAACTTCGGCTGTCCGAAATTCGAAATCCCCCGTTTTTATTATAAGACTTCAATCAGTTCTACTTCGAAAATCAATGTGCTGTGTGGCGGAATCATTTCACCGGCACCTTGAGCGCCATATGCCAGTTCTGAAGGAATGTACAATTTCCATTTTGCACCTTCCGACATCAGTTGGAGAGCTTCAACCCATCCTTTGATAACCTGATTTACACCGAATACGGCAGGTTCACCGCGTTTGATTGAACTGTCGAACAAAGTACCGTCAATCAGCGTTCCTTCATAGTGACAACGAACACGGTCGGTTGCTTTCGGTTTCTTTCCATTACCTTCATTGATGACTTCGTACTGCAATCCGCTAGGCAGGGTTACGATATTCGGGTTTTTCTTGTTTTCTTCCAGGAAAGCTTTGCCATTAGCGATAGCTTCGGCATTCATCTTTTCTTCCAGTTCGGTGAAGAACTTGTTGACAATCTCACGAGCCTCAGTATGAGAAATGGCTGTCTGATTACCTTCCAACACGTCTTTGATAGCCTGTGCAAAGTCGTTTACTTCAATATTGCGAGCGCCCATGCTCAACAGATTCTGGCCTATACCCAGACCAATGGCGTAGCTGAATTTATCCATATAGTTGTTTAATTTAAATAAAAAGTCAACATTAAGTTGCGCAAAGGTATCTTTTTTCTTTGAATATGAACTTCTTTAAGCGATTAAAATTTCTTATTTTTGTAATATCTCGTTAAATAAAAGAAAGGATTTATTTATGAAAAAGCTGGTAATACTTACAGGGGCCGGTATGAGTGCGGAAAGCGGAATCAGTACCTTCCGTGATTCCGGTGGTTTATGGGACCGTTATCCCGTGGAGCAGGTTGCTACTCCTGAAGGATATGCCGCCAATCCGAAACTGGTCATTGATTTCTATAACCAACGTCGTAAGGAACTGTTGGGTGCAAAACCGAATCATGGTCATGAACTGGTTGCCGAAATGGAAAAGTATTTCGATGTAACGGTTATTACGCAGAATGTAGATAATCTGCATGAACGTGCAGGGAGTCATCACGTTATTCACTTGCATGGTGAACTGATGAAGGTTACTTCGAGCTGGCAACCCAACGACCCCAGATTTATCCGCGAACTGAAACCGGAGGAATGTGATGTGAAGATGGGCGACAAGGCAGCCGACGGTTCACAGCTTCGTCCGTTTATCGTTTGGTTCGGTGAACCTGTTCCAATGATTGAAACTGCCATTGAGATATCTGAGCAGGCGGATATATTTGTCATTATCGGTACATCGTTGAATGTGTATCCGGCAGCCGGCTTGTTGAATTATGTGCCGTATGATGTTCCCGTTTATCTGATCGATCCGAAAGAAGTGAGTATCGCTTCGGGAAGGAAAGTGCATGTAATCCAGAAAGGAGCTTCGGACGGTATGGAAGATTTGAAAAAAATGTTATTGGAAATATAAGGTTGAACAAAATTTGCCTATCTTTGTTTTTATAATAAACAAACCAAGTAATACTAACTTAAAATCTCGATGAAATTATGAAAAAGTATGTTTGTACTGTATGTGACTGGGTGTATGATCCTGAAGTAGGTGATCCTGAAGGCGGTATCGCTCCGGGGACAGCGTTTGAAGATATCCCTGAAGATTGGGTTTGCCCTGTTTGTGGCGTAGGAAAAGAAGATTTCCAACCGGTAGAAGAATAATTCTTTGAATTGAGATATTTTAGAGGTAAATAGGTCTGCATTGCGCAGGCCTATTTTTATTGTTGTCACTTATATTCATATAGTTTTACGTGAAGGATGCTGAAGTCGTCAACTCCAATACGTACGTGTCGTCCTTGATGGGTTTGGTCGCCGTTTAGACGGCGGACTTCAGTCATACTGCCATCGGCGTTGATGTGGACTTCGCTTACTTGACTAAGTCCGATACGTTTTCCACCTTCCCAATTTTGTGTAGATCGGATTGAGCTCCCTTCGGCTGCAAATCCATCTTCACCTAATGTTTGGTTGACGGTTGTCAAACGTCTTTCATCTTCACTCTTGAATTCAATAACGATACCGCTTCCGGCTACAAGATATTCATCTTCGGCTATGCGGATTACCAATCCACCTCCTTCGGGCCAGAGACTTCCATCTGTCGCTCTCTTGTCCCAGGGGAGTGTAAAGAAATGGCGGCAGATAAGGGTTGTATGTCCCCATTTAAGTATGCGTTTCTTTTCTGTTTGGTCAAACAATAACCCTTTCATAGCTTCCTTTCCTTGGTATTGTGTGATGACGGGCATCAGCTCCTGCAAGACTTGATAACTTTTGGCTAACGGATAATCGGGGCTTTCGGGCGCATCTTCAATAGAAAAAGGACTGAATCCGATACCGTCGTGTTCGCCGAAAACATAGAATGCACGTACACCATCATTGGGCTCTAGTTTGATTTCTGGGATAAATAACGGATTATTGTGCAGCTTATATTGTGCTGTCCATCCGATAAAGCCGTTGTCGTATAAATCTGGAGCGAGCAAACTTAAACTCGGAGCTGCACAATGCCATATATCAATAAGGTGTGCCAAAGGTCCTGCTGAAGGATATTCGCCAGGCTTCCTGTTCCGGCTGTTCATGGCTGCATTTACATACATAGGTAAGTTGTAGGCAGCTTTCCCCTTCTTTATCATTCGCTCCACATAAGATGCATAATGCCACGCCATGAATATCTCATCGGTATATGGGTCCTTGCCGAATATGGTTTCCCAACTGCCATGAATTTTTTTCCCGGCTTTGGACCATTTTTCTATCAACCAAGGATGAAGCTCTTTTTCATGTTTCTGGAGATATTTCATTAACGTTAGAGGAACCTCCGATTTAAACAAACTATTGGCTGTAGGCGAGTGGTCGCGAGCGCTCTCAAGCATACCGATTTCGTTTTCCACTTGTATCATGATAACAGTTTGCTTTTGCGAATCTATCTCAGCCAGATGCTGCATGAATGCTTCAAAAGCACGACTGTCCGCTTGAAATACAGCTTCAGAAAATGGACTGGCTATTTCCAATGGTTTCCCTTCTTCTGTCTGAACTCTAGGATATTTATTGAATTCTTTTTTAAACCAGATAGGAGTATAGCAGCTCATGGAATTTTTCCATGCGCCGAACCATAGGAAGACAACTTTCAATCTATTGGCTCTGGCCTCTTCGATGATTGAGGTGATGAGTGTAAAATCAAATTCTCCTTCTTTCGGTTCTACAAGTTCCCAACTGGCAGGCACAAGTACGGTGTTAAGGCCGAGTCTATGTAATTTGGGAAAAATCCGCTTGATATCGTTGATGGATGAGGCAGATGAATTCCCTAATTCTCCTGCCAATAGGAGATATGGCTTTCCGTCAATACATAATTGGGTCGCTGTTCCTTGTTTGTTCCATCGTATTTTTGCTTCTTGTGCTTGCGTTGACATGAAGCAGAATGTAACTACAAGTAGAAATAGATAACGGGTTTTCATGATTTGATGGTATAATTTGTTTTGAAAGACGATCTAAATTTAGATTAAAAATTGACTTCCGGCAATATGAAAATACAAATTAGTTGATGCTCTATGGCATGGATGTATTGTATTTGAAAGTCTATGTAACATTTGGAGTAGTGAATGTTTCATTTTACTATAATTGGGTAACGCAAGGGTGAATAACGAATTAAGATATAAATTATCTTTGCTTTCGTTAATACTATAAAAATTTAATCAATTAATTAACGTTTATATGAAAAGCACAATTCATTTACAATCTTTAGGGCTTTTGCTTTTGCTGAGCCTTATTCCTTTGTGGGCTTTCGCACAGAAAGTAACTGTCAAAGGAGTCGTTAAAGATGCGATGGGTGAAACTGTAATTGGTGCCAGTGTCCTTGAGAAAGGAACAACCAATGGTACGATTACCGATTTCGACGGTAATTTCGAATTGAATGTTTCCCCGAGAGCAACTCTTTCCATCTCATTTGTGGGTTATAAAACACAAGAAATTCCTGTTGCAGGAAAAACTTCTTTTACTATTACATTAAAGGAAGATACAGAGGTGTTGGATGAAGTGGTAGTTGTTGGTTATGGTCAGATGAAACGTAGTGACTTGACCGGTTCCGTAGTTTCTGTCGACAGTAAGTCAATTGAACGTTCGGTTCCGACCAGTATTGACCAGGCGTTGCAGGGACGTGCAGCCGGTGTGATGATCCAGGCCAACTCCGGTACTCCGGGTGCTTCTACATCTATCCGTATCCGTGGTATCAACTCTTTGAACGCTACCAACCAGCCGATTTTCGTAATCGATGGTGTTGTAGTTGATGCTACAGGTGATAGTAATGACCCCTTGTCAAGTAATAACCCGTTGGCAAGCATCAACCCGAGTGATATCGTTTCAATGGACGTATTGAAGGATGCTTCAGCTACTGCGATCTATGGTGCACGTGCATCAAACGGTGTTATCATGATTACTACCAAACGTGGTAAAGCCGGTCTGGCTACTATTACTTATGATGGTTATGTAGGTTGGCAGGAAATGGCCAATAAACTTGACATGATGGATTTGCGTGAATATGCAAATCATCACAATGCTCGTGCTGAAGCCGGTATCGTTGAACAGAGCAATGCTTTCGTCCGTCCTGATATGTTGGGTAAAGGTACTGATTGGCAGGATGCATTGTTCCGTCATGCTTTGATGACCAGCCATAACCTTTCTATTACAGGTGGTAGTGAAACTGCTACTTACGCTATCAGCGGCGGTTATCTGAATCAGGATGGTATCGCTATCGGTTCAAGTTTCAAGCGACTGACTCTCCGTGGTAACATTGACGCAAATGTTAAACCTTGGTTGAAAGCTTCTTTGGGATTCTCTCTTACAGATTCTAAACAGAAAGTCGGTGCTGATAACAATGTCATTATGAATGCCTTGCAACAGCAGCCTTCTGTAGCCGTTTCAAATCCGGACGGTACATTCGACGGACCGGACGATGTTTGGATGCCGGTCAATGCCGTAGCAATTGCTACTATCCGTGAAAACTATAATAAGAAGATGAATTTCCGTCTGAACGGAGCACTGGAGGCTACTCTTTATAAAGGATTGACTTTCAAGACAGAACTTTCTGCCGATTATAATTTGAACAAGTTCTACTATTATGAACCGGATTATACTTTCGGTGTATTGGAAAACAAGACGCGTACAGGTAAATGGACTAAGACTGATACCAAGTACTGGTCATGGCGTAATATCTTGACTTATGCCAATACATTTAATAAGGTACATAGCCTGAATGTAATGCTTGGTCAGGAAATGAGTAATTCACACTGGGAAAATCAGGTAAGTACAGCTACCGGATTCCTTTCAAATCAGGTTCATGACCCGAGTGCCGGTGATGTTACTTCTTCTACAGGTAACGGTACTCAGGTAGATAACTCCTTACTCTCTTATTTCGGTCGTGCTTTCTATTCATACAACGACCGTTATCTGGTAACAGCCACTATCCGTCGCGACGGTAGCTCCCGTTTTGCCGACGGTCATCGTTGGGGTTGGTTCCCATCAGCAGCCTTGGCATGGAAAGTTTCCAATGAACCTTTCATGAAGAAAACCGCTTCAGTCATCAATAACTTGAAGTTGCGTTTGGGTTGGGGTGCTACAGGTAACCAGAACGTATCAAACTGGGCTTATATGGCTTTGTTGAACTCGAAGACTACTCCTTGGGGTTCGGGTGTATTGACAGGTAATACTGCCAATCCGGAACTGAAATGGGAAACTACTTATTCATACAACGTCGGTTTCGACTTGAACTTGTTTGATAACCGTATTGAATTCATTGCCGATTGGTATTATAAGGAAACGAAGGACTTGCTGTTGCAGATTCCTTTGCCAGCCTATATGGGTTCTGATGGTCAGGGTGCCGCATCAAATCCGTGGTCGAATGTCGGTTCATTGCGTAACACCGGTTTCGAATTTACTTTGAATACTGTCAATATTGACAAGAAAGGTTTCCAGTGGAGAACTAATATCGTATTCTCACTTAACCGTAACAAGGTTCTTGAAATGGATACCGAAAGTGCATCTATCGACAAGAACTTCCAGGTAGGTAGTGAAACAAGTACTGTAACACGTACAGTAGTAGGTAAGCCGGTAGGTCAGTTCTGGGGTTATAAGGTTATCGGCCGTTTCGATAAACCGGAAGATTTCTATTATAAGAACGCTCAGGGTGAAGTAAAACAGGTTGCTATCCCTGAAGGTAGTTCAATCAGTGAAAGTGGTACATGGATCGGTGACTACATCTTTGAAGATGTCAACGGTGACGGTGTAATCAATAACAGCGACTGTACAGTCATCGGTAATCCGCTTCCTAAGTTCACTTACGGTATCGGTAATACATTCTCTTGGAAAGGATTTGATTTGACCGTATTCTTCAGTGGTAGTTATGGAAACGATATCATGAACTTCAGCCGTCGTTACTTGGATGATGTTCGTGTAAATAACAACTTGCTTAAGTCGGCAACTGATTATGCTCGTGTTGAAGCAATCAATCCGAACCTTCCGGATGACGACTTCCGTAACCTGCATGTAACAAATACATCTACTTCATTGCCACGTATCAGTGCTTCTACTACCAATGCCAACAATCGTGTGAGCGACCGTTATATAGAAGATGGTTCATACATCCGTCTGCAGAACATTTCTTTGAGCTATACATTCCCGAAGAAAATTATCAGTGCGCTGAAGCTGCAGAATCTGAAGATTTATGCAAATCTGCAGAATGTTTACACATGGACCAAGTACAAAGGTTATGATCCTGAAGTAGGTTCTATGTATGGAGATGCTTTGATGACAGGTCTTGACTATGGACGTTATCCTTCACCACGTATTTATACATTTGGTCTGAACGTATCGTTCTAATCGGTTAATACCTTCCATTATTCATTTAAAAATTAAAAATAGAACTTATGAAAACAAGATTAATGATAATATCAGCGTTGATGGGAGTTGGATGTATGTTTACATCTTGCGAAGATTTCCTTGACCAGGAAAATACCACCAACTTGAACCAGGATAACTTCTTTGCCAGCGATGAGGCCGTTGCGCAGGCAATGTATCCGCTATATAATTATGTGTGGAACGACTTTAATGGTAAAGCTTATTATGGAATGGGTGACGGCCGTGCCAATAACATTACTGCCCAGTATTCCGATTATATTTACCCATATACCAACTTCAATGAAACTTCATTGAGTCCGGGTCTGCATGATGCATGGGCTTCCTTGTATTCAGTTGTAGCTCAGGCAGGCAATGCCATCAACAACATTCAGAACCGTTGTACAAGTGCTGTATCTGAAGAGGCTAAGATTCAGGGTATGGCTGAAGCGCGTTTTATGCGTGGCCTGGCTTATTGGTATATCGCTTCCTTGTGGGGAAATGCAATCATTTACACCAATACTTCCGATTTGGTGAACAATTATGTCATTCCTGCAAATCCGAGAACGGATGTTATGGAATTTGCTATCCGTGATATGGAGTATGCAGCAGCCAATCTGCCTGTTACTTCTCCTGAAACCGGACGAGTTAACAAATATGCCGCTTATGGTATGTTGTCGCGTTTCTATCTGTCAATGGCTGGTCTGACAACCGATGGTGCTTATGACGGAACAAACATTGCTACCGATTTCAACCGCGGTACACGTAACAGCTATTACTTGGATTTGGCCAAGAAAGCTGCCAAGAAGGTTGTTGATGAATCAAATTACAAGCTGATGCCTAATTATGGCGACTTGTATAAGATTGAAAACAACAACTGTGCAGAAGATATTTTCCAGCTACAGTGGATTACAGGTTCTACCGATGCAATCGGTTGGGGTTGTAACCAGAATATTACAGCTTTCTTCGGATGGTCAACCATGGTTGCCGACGGTACTAACTGGGGTGGTGCAACTTACTGCTCTTGGGATTTGTTCCAGGAATACGAAGCAGGCGACTTGCGTAAGCATGAATCTATCGCTTGGTACGGCGAGTTCTATCCGGAACTGTATCAGAAAGGTGGAGGTTATACTTACGGTGTAACCGAAAATCCGGGAAACCAAGGTGCCAATATCAAGAAATATGTTGTAGGTACTCACGATGATAACGGTGTAAGCTATAAGCAGAGTAGTGGTATCAATACACACATGATGCGTTTAGCTGAAGTTTATTTGAACTATGTCGATGCCGTTTTGGGTAATAACGCTTCTACTTCCGATGCAGAAGCTGTAGAACTGTTCAATAAGGTTCGTACACGTGCCGGTCTGGAACCTAAATCAACTATCGCATACGAAGACCTTCGTCACGAGCGCCGTATAGAATTTGCTTTCGAAGGTTTATATTGGTACGATCTGGTACGTCGTGCTTATTACAAACAGCAGGAGGTAATCGATTACATGAATAACCAGAATCGTAACGCCAGTTACTACGATGTTGATACCAAGTCTTATAAGTTGGATGAAGATTATGTAGCTCCGGGTAAGGGTGTTGCCGTGGCAACTGCCAGAAACCTGCTCCTTCCGTATTCGGATACCGACCAGAACAAGAACCACTACTTGAAGACCGACGGTAACGGAGAAATTCAGACTCAGCCTTATGCATTCGGTGAAAAGGAAGTTTCTGTAGAAGATTTGTTCAATTAATAACAGATAAAAGGAAGAATTATGAAAGCTTTAAAATATATATGGTTAACATGCTTGGCTATCATTACTGTCGGCTTCGTTTCTTGTTCGGATGATGACGATGTGGATACCAAAGGCATTAAAGTCACTCAGATCTACTTGGAAGATGCTGGTGCTACGGTAACAGACCGTCCGGTTGACTTTGTCCGTCTCGGTCAGTTGATCCGTATCGAAGGAAGCGGATTCGAAGGTTTGATGAAACTTTACATCAACGGTTATGACACTTATTTCAATACCGCTTATATAACCGATAACTCGATGTTGGTACAGGTTAGTAGTAAAACTCCGGTTTCTACTGCCGATGAAAGTGTACGAAATACAATCCGTTTCGTAAAGAAAGGTTCTGAATATACACACCCATTTACTATCCGTGCCGCTTCTCCTTATATCTCAAGCTTCAGCAATACATTGCCGATGCCGGGTGAAACTGTGATTGTCAAGGGTGGTAACTTGGAGGAAACTTCCGAAGTTACTTTGCCGGGCGGTGTAGTGGTGACCGATATCACCAATGCCCCTGA
Source organism: uncultured Phocaeicola sp. (assembly GCA_944321335.1). Taxonomy (GTDB): domain Bacteria; phylum Bacteroidota; class Bacteroidia; order Bacteroidales; family Bacteroidaceae; genus Phocaeicola. The sequence continues at coordinate 21,805 of CALUKX010000027.1, forward strand.
AGAAGAATCTGGAGAATGGTTCTCATTCGTTATGCCTACAGGTGTATCCGAAGGTGGTTCAGTTACTATGGTCGGTGCAAACGGTACAGCTGTTTCTGCCGAATATTTCAACAATAAGAATTGTATGATTCTCGATTTCGACGGAAATGGTACTCAGGGATTCTGGAGCTGGAGCGAAACAGGTAGTATGATTGATGATACTGACCTGGTTGACGATCCGCTCGGTTCTCGTGGAAAGGTAGTTGAAATTGTTCCGAAACGTCTGTTGGATGCGGGTGTTGCAGCAAGCAAGCCTCGTGTTTCTGAATGTTGGACTGCCGGAAATGATGATGCAGCCGATGATTGGAGCCGTATGTATCCGTATATTCCTGAAACAACTCCTTTGACAGATATCGCATTCCAGTTTGATATCTACGTGCCGAAACCTTGGTCGGGTACAGGACACATTCAGGTATGTCTGTTCAATAACTTCAACTTTGCCGGTATAGGTAGTGACGATGACGGCGACAGCAATCAGGTTGCTTTCTATTGTCCGTGGATTCAGGATGGTAAGGTTGTTCCGTTTGTTACCAACGGATGGGAAACTGTAACTATCCCATTGAGTGAATTCAACAAGTATGCAGTATTGATAGCCGATGGTGAAACTCCGACATTTGCCGATGTTGTTACTGACCGTAACGCATCTTCTTACCGTAATTTCGGTATGGGATTTGTCAACACAGATTTCACTTACCAGGATGTAGCCGTTTCTTCTACCGTATTCAGTACTCCAATCTATCTTGACAATTGGCGTATCGTGCCTTGCAAGAGTACAACAATCTCCGATTTCCCGGATGAAGAAGAGGCAGAATAATTAACCTTTAATAAAGAATAACTATGAAACTAAATAGAATTGCTTTACCGTTTATGGCTTGTTCGCTTGCATTGGCGGTTACAGGTTGTGACGAAGAAAAAATGGAATGGGGCCGACCGGCGGATCAAGGGGATGTTACCATCTCTGAAATGCCTCTTCAGTTGAAGGAGCAGTTGGCCAACTACGATTATATAAAGGCTTATGCCGCTCAGTATATGCCGAACTCGTTGATCGGTATCGGTTTGGGTGCAGATCCTTATATCAATAATGCCGATTATAAGAAGGCGGTTGATGAAAACTATCAGATCTATACTACCGGCAATGCCATGAAGCATCAGTCGGTTGTGAAGAACGACGGTTCGTTGAACTTTGCTACAATCGATGCATTCCTGGATGCGGTGCCGCAGGATGTGAAGTTGTATGGACATAACTTTATCTGGCATACTCAGCAGCAACAGAATTATCTGAAGTCGCTGATTGCTCCGACCATGGAAGTGAACTCCGACAGCGATATTGCCAGTATCTTGAACAACGGTGATTTTGAAGCCGGTGATAATTCCGGATGGGGCAGTTGGGGTAATGGCTCTACAGCTACAGTGAAGGAGGGTATCGGTGTCGACGGTTCTTATGGTATGGAACTTGTCAATCCCACAGATGCCAGCGAATATAGCGCTCAGCTTGCTTACGATTTGAACGATCCGTTGGTAGTGGACAAGACTTATGTTATCCGCTTCAAGGCGAAATCAAGTATTGCAGCTGGAGTTTTGCAGTTTGCTGTTCAGAACTCTACAGATTATTCCGGAGAAGGTTATAATAGCTTCAATGTTGGAACAGATTGGACTACTTGCGAGTATGAATATTCATGTACAAAAGAGGGTATGAACCGTGTCCTCATCAACTTCGGTAAGGTGGCCGCTACTTATATCGTAGATAATGTGGAATTCGGAGAAAAGGTTGAAGACCCGATGATCAATATCCTGACAGGCGATAACAGTGACTTTGAAGGAGGTACTAAAGGTAGCTGGGGAAGCTGGGGTAATGACTCAGAAACCAAAGTATCGGAAGAAGGCGAAGGTTATAATGGAGGTTATTGTGCCGTTTTGGTTAACCCGGCAGATGCCAGCGAATATAGCGCACAGTTCGCTTATGATTTGAGTGATCCGATGGTTGTCGGCAATACTTATATGATCCAGTTTTATGCTAAATCAACTTTAGCTGGTAGTACATTGCAGTTTGCTGTTCAGAATAGTTCAACTTACGATGGCGAAGGTTATTATTCATTTAATAATGTAGGAACAGAATGGGTACAGTATGAATGTGAATATATCTGTACTAAGGAAGACATGAACCGTATCTTGATCAACTTCGGTAAGAATGCCGCTACATACTATGTAGACAATATCAAGTTTGGTGAAAAGAAAGCTACTGCAGCTCAGTCTGCACGTCCGGCATCAAGAGCTACTACCATTACCTATACTTTCAAGACTCCGGAAGAGAAGAAGGAAGCTTTGACTGCAGCTATGGAAGCATGGATCAAGGGTATGTTTGATCACATGAAGGAAAGAAATGAAAATCGCTTCGTTGCATGGGATGTACTGAATGAACCTATCAGCGATAACGGTGGATTGAGAGGTATTGATACCGGTGCATGGTCGGATGGCGATGCAGAACCGGTAGAAGATCCTGCAACCGGTATGAGCCTGAACTGGGCCGACGGTCACTTCTATTGGGGATATTACCTCGGTAAGGAATATGCTAAGAAAGCATTCGAGTTTGCTCATAAGTATGCTCCGGAAGGTGTCAAGCTGTTTATCAACGATTACAACTTGGAATATAGTCCGAGCAAATTGGCTAAGTTGATCGATTTTGTCAACTACATCGAATCGGATAACGGTCCGAAGGTAGACGGTATCGGTACTCAGATGCACATCGATATCAACATGACCCGTGAACAGATTGACCAAATGTTCCAGACTTTGGCTGCAACAGGTAAGCTGATCCGTGTTACAGAACTTGACGTGAAAGTCAATACAAGTTCACCGACAGCCGATAATCTGGCTTCACAGTCGGCCGTTTATCAGATGGTATTCGAATCGTATAAGGCTAATGTTCCGGAAGCTCAGCAGTCGGGTATCACTATCTGGGGCTTGAGCGACAATGCCGATGAACACGAATATTGGATTCCGAACGATGCTCCGAATATCTTCGATGCAAGCTATGCACGTAAACATGCTTACAAGGGAGTTTGCGACGGTATCGCAGGAAAGGATATCAGTGCCGATTTCAGTGGTGACCTGTGGACCACAGGTAAGGAAACTACCGAAGAAGGTGGTGAAGAAACAACCGAATAACAATTGGTTTTCATAAGCTTGTAAAATGATTATTGAGGCTGCTCCATTGGGGCAGCCTCAATTGTATTGGTATATACTGCAACAGCAATACTGAATTAAAAAAGCCGTTCTAGTTTAATTATAAACTAAAAACGGCTTTCTATAAATCGGCTTGGTCGAAATTGTTTCTTGTTATTTGATTAAAGAAGTAACAATGTCGTTTTCAAAGAAAAGATATGTATAGGAGTCATACATCCATTCTTCTTTGTTGCCATCTTTGTTAATGGACAGTGGTTTGCCAAATGCAAGCAAGCATTCTTGCTTATTCATACCTTTGACTACATCCTTTGCTTTAATTTCCTCCCAATGCTTAATTACTGGCGAGGCTGAAGTTTTAATATACTCAAACAGCTTATTTGACATAGCTTTATATAATTCGGCAAATTCGTCTGCATATTCTTTATGTTTGGGCTTTTTTTCTATTTGAAGTTTTTCAAAAGGAAGTTTTTTAGAGATCTTGATTACGGCAATAGGAGCTTCCATTACGATTTCGGATGTTTGTATTGTGATAATGTTGTCTGCAATTTTTCCCGTAAATACACAATGATATCGGTTGCCGTCTGGTTTACCTAAAGTCAGTTCAACGCTAAACATCTTTTTATCGTAATCAACAGCAAATGTTGTGTTGTTCTCGTCTTCCCCTTCTTCCGGAATTTGTCTGTTTTCAATGACCCATAATACTGCTTTTAAAAATAAATCATCTGAAGTTACTGATGGGAAAGTCTTGAATTCGGAGATTACAATCTTGTTCTTGACTTCTGAATATGGCTTCCCTAATTGGGATTCTGCAAATGCGGCAGATACGGATAAGAGGAATATCCCTATGAGAGATATAAGTGTTTTTTTCATCTGTTTATTATTTTATGTTATTGGTTTCGGGAAAATGTTTGAGTCCCTAATGGGATGGATGATAGTAACGACAAATGGCCCTCTATTAGAGAATAGAAGGCCAATGTCTTTTGTGTGTAAATATATTTTTAGAATGCGTAACCCAAGCTTAACATCCAGTTGCTTTCTTTAGCACCCTCAAGTTGGTCAACCAAACCTTTCTGGTAGGTGATGTTAAAGTTGATTTTTTGATACCAAACACCAATTCCAAATTGAATACCAGCACCAAAACGGTCATAACCCTCAATATCACCGATGTTGATACTCTCTTCATAACTGTCTCCGTATTCAGTTTCTTCGTATTTAGCTTTACCCCATACATCATAGTTAATGAAACCACCAATACGTGCATCAATAGCAATGTCATCATTTATGTTATATTTGTATCCAATATTAATTGGAATTTCCAATTTGTTAGCTTTTAGTTTCACCTCTTCTGAATAATTTTCTTCTTCATAAGAAGCCTTATAACCTTTTCTCGCTAACTGTAAGCCCATTCCCCAAAACATACCGCTTCCACCAATAGCGCGGTCGAAAGCAATACCAATGTTATAACCTACTAAATTATCAGCCTCTACGTTATCTCCAGTAAATTTAGAAAGGTTCATACCAGCTTTTACATACCATACTGTTTCTGAACTTTTTTTCTTATAAGTGGTACTAGTTACCAATTGTGCGCTCATAGTAGAGCAGACGAAAGCTGCAACTACCAATAATAAAAACTTTTTCATTGTACGTTAAATTTAATCGATTAATTAATATGTTCTAATGATAAGTTATTTTACAGCTTCAGAGTTCTTGGCTTGGTTGTCACCGATAGACTGAACTGAGTTGACTGTACGGATCTTAACGCCATATACATCTTCAATCCACTGATAATCTTCAGGCTTTGAAGCAACCTTCCAGTTTTCGTATTTTGCAGGGAAACCTATAACAGTAATTTCTATTCCTTTTTTTACTGTACGTATGTCAAATGTAGGAGCTACTATTACATCTGCATCATATTTTTGGGCGGTCAGATAAAGTGAATTGACTTTCAAGTTTGCCACATCGGCTATTGTCATCTTTGTAATATCTACATCGGGGAAAGGCCATACTGCTTTTTGTCTTTCTGTTGTAGTTACTTTTAAATCGACAACCAATGGACGTACGAATACTTGCTGTTGCGGTTCAAGCATACGGCTTTGAGACTGACGATATTCGCCTTTCTGTGCCATTATATTTTGTGAAAAGCCAAATAGAAGTACTGTTAGAGTTAACAAAAAAATGTTTCTTTTCATGGTAACAAAGATTGCCCGCAATTCCCCAGACGGATTTTGATAAAGAAGGTGCGTGGGAACTGTTTCAGTTAGAATCTGTACATCGTTTGTATTCGGATGTTAGTATTAATCATTATTTTTACGGATCTAACAGAAAACGACCTTCATTCTATAAAATTTTGTTTATTTTAATAAAATCGCCCTATGCTGTTACATAATGCAAATAAATGAATTTTTCTGTTGAAAAAGAATGGGTTATATATTCGGTTTGTGCTAAACGGTCGTTCTTGAGGGTTGTTATGTAAAAATACGTTACTATATGGGTAAAAAATATTGAAATTGTCGTGGCTTTTTATATTTCAGTAAAGAAAATTATGCTGACTTTCTATATTTGTTAAATTTTACTTTTGTAAGTGGTTGGTTTATAATGGAATGTATAGATGTCCGAACTTTATGGGGATACACTTGGACTTGTTGCTGCCTGATAGATTATCCGTAAAAACAAAAAACGCCCCGTACCATTGCGGTACGGAGCGTTACATTTATAGGGAATAGATCTATTACTTCTGTTCCTTGCGCTGCTGAGGCTTGTGTTCACGGCGAGGACGGTTGTTGCCGTTGTAAGCGTTGCCTTCCGGCATTCCTTCCGGTTTCGGGAGCAATACCTTGTGCGACAACTTGAACTTGCCTGTCTTCGGATCGATGTCGAGCAGTTTCACTTCGATTTCATCACCTTCCTTCAAACCGGCTTCTTCGATTGTTTCCAAACGTTTCCAGTCGATTTCAGAAATGTGGAGCAAACCGTCTTTACCCGGCAGGAATTCAACGAATGCACCGTAAGGCATGATAGAACGAACCTTACCGGTGTAAACTTCGCCGATTTCAGGAACTGCAACGATGCCCTTGATCAGACGCATAGCGTCGTCGATACATTTCTTGTTGTTGCCTGAAACTTCGATACGGCCTACACCATCGATTTCTTCAATAGTGATGGTAGCACCGGTTTCTTCCTGCATACCCTGGATAATCTTACCGCCCGGGCCGATTACTGCACCGATGAATTCCTTAGGAATAGTCATTGTCTCGATGCGTGGAGCATGAGGTTTCAGTTCTTCACGAGGTTCTGCGATACATTCTGTCAGTTTGCCGAGGATGTATTCACGTCCCTGTTTAGCCTGAAGCAATGCCTTTTCGAGGATGTCGTAAGTCAGACCGTCGCACTTGATATCCATCTGGGTAGCTGTGATACCATTCTTGGTACCTGTTACCTTGAAGTCCATGTCACCGAGGTGGTCTTCGTCGCCCAGGATATCCGACAATACTGCGTATTTCTCTTCGCCCGGATTCTTGATCAATCCCATTGCGATACCTGATACCGGATTCTTGATAGGTACACCTGCATCCATCAATGCCAATGTTCCTGCACAAACTGTAGCCATTGAAGAAGAGCCGTTTGATTCGAGGATATCAGAAACTACACGTACGCAGTACGGATAGTCTGCAGGAATCTGGCCTTTCAATGCACGCCAAGCCAAGTGGCCGTGACCGATTTCACGACGACCTACACCACGCTGTGCCTTAGCTTCACCTGTAGAGAAAGGAGGGAAGTTGTAGTGCAACAGGAAGCGTTCCTTATGTTGGTCGAGTACATCATCGACAATCTTTTCGTCGAGTTTGGTACCCAAAGTAACAGTACTCAATGACTGAGTTTCACCACGGGTGAAGATTGAAGATCCGTGAGGACCCGGCAGCGGACTAACTTCGCACCAGATCGGGCGGATATCTGTAGTAGCACGGCCGTCGAGACGTTTGCCCTCATCGAGGATGCAACGGCGCATAGCTTCTTTTTCTACATCGTGGTAGTAGCGGTCGATCATACCACCCTTTTCTTCCAGTTCTTCTTCAGTGAACTGAGCCTTGAACTCATCGCAGATAGCTGTGAAAGCATCTTCACGTTCGTGCTTGTTCTTGTTGCCCGACTGAGCGATGGCGTAAGCCTTGTCGTAGCAAGCGTCGTGAACTGCCTTGCGGAGATCTTCATCGTTTTCTTCGTGGCAATATTCGCGCTTAACTGTAGAACCGACTTCTTCCATCAGTTCCATCTGAGCCTTGCAATGAACCTTGATAGCTTCGTGAGCACATTTCATCGCTTCCAGCAAATCCTGTTCGCTCACTTCCTTCATTTCGCCTTCCACCATCATGATGTTTTCGTAAGTAGCGGCAACCATCAGGTCCATATCTGCATGTTCCAGCTGATCGAATGTCGGGTTGATCACGAACTTGCCGTCGATACGTGCAACACGTACTTCAGAGATCGGACCACCGAACGGAATGTCGGAAACAGCCAATGCAGCTGAAGCTGCCAGACCTGCCAGAGCATCCGGCATATCAACACCGTCGGCTGAGAACAATATAATGTTTACATAAACTTCTGCGTGGAAATTGTCTGGGAACAACGGACGGAGTGCGCGGTCAACCAAACGGCAAGTCAGAATTTCGTAGTCAGAAGCTTTTCCTTCACGTTTGGTAAAGCCACCCGGAAAACGTCCGAATGCTGAATATTTTTCTTTGTACTCTACCTGAAGAGGCATAAAATCTGTACCGGGAACTGCATCTTTTGCTGCACAAACAGTAGCCAGCAACATGGTGTTACCCATGCGTAGCATTACAGCACCATCTGCCTGTTTTGCTAGCTTTCCCGTTTCGAGCGTAATGGTTCTTCCATCACCTAACTCGATCGTCTTAACAATTGGATTAATCATAAAAAATTTATTAATGTGATTTACATCTTGAAAATTCGCGGCAAAGTTATAAAATTAAATGGAGTAATCGGGTGAAAATGAGAGAAAAATTGATAAAAAGATTCTTTTTTCTTCATGCAAGTGGAAACGGGGAAGGGATTTCAGAGAGTCAGAAATGGATATAAGTTGTAATTCATCAAGTTATCTTTATCGTATCACAGTTGTGAGACGAACGTTTCATATTTGTGAAACGATTGTATCACGGACGTGAGACGATTGTATCATGATTGTGATACGATTAGTTTGTCAAAAATAATTCAGTTGCTTTACTATGTATCCTTTGCTTGGACTGAATGAAAAAAGTCCTTGTCTTCTTTCAAGAACTTGTGCAAAAACTTTGTGAAGTCGGGAAAAGCCGTATCTTTGCAAACGCAAAAGTTAATATTAATCTAGCAATGAAAAGAAATGCTTATATCGCCGCAGTGCTGTTGTTGTCAGGCCTTTCTGCCTGCAACAACGAGCCTGCTTTTAAAGTGGAGGGTACAGTAACCAATGCGGCCGACAAGATGCTGTATTTCGAGCAGACTGGCATTCAGGGTATTGTCTCTATCGATTCTGTTAAATTAGCCAATGACGGATCATTCAAGTTCTCTGGTGCACGTCCTGAATCTCCCGAATTCTATCGTTTGCGTATTGATGATAAGGTGATTAATTTCTCGGTTGATTCTACAGAAACGGTTAAGGTCAAGGCAGGACTTGACAACTTTGCAATCGACTATCAGATTGAGGGATCGGAGAATAATGCCAAGATAAAGGAACTGGTACTTCTTCAGACCGAATTGCAAGACAAGGTTAACCGTTTGGCACGTTCCGGGATGCCTATCGGTGTAGCCCGTGATAGTATGAATGCATTGGTAGACGCTTATAAGCTGAAAGTTTCTCACGATTATATCTATGCGGAACCCAATAAAGCTTATGCCTATTTTGCGCTGTTCCAGGAGTTGAACGGTATCATGATTTTCGATCCGCTGAACAGCAAGGAAGATGTACGCTGTTTTGCGGCGGTAGCAACCAGTCTGAACAATATGTATCCGCATGCCGACCGTTCGCGTAATCTCTATAATATGGTAATCAAAGGGATGAAGAATACCCGTGAGCCACAGGTGAAACCGGTGGAGATACCGGCAGATCTGGTTGAGGAAACATCTTTGATCGATATCCCGTTGAACGATATCAAAGGTGCAACCCGTCACCTCACAGACTTGAAGGGAAAGGTTGTTCTGGTGGAATTTACGGTTTATGCGGCTGCAGAGTCGGGACCTCACAATCTGGCTTTGCGGGAATTGTATAACAAATATGCTTCCCAGGGACTTGAAATTTATCAGATTTCACTCGATGCGGATGAACATTTCTGGAGAACCGCTGCCGACAATCTGCCTTGGATTTGTGTGCGCGACCCACAGGGACCGTATTCTACCTACGTGAACCTGTACGGGGTTCAACAGCTGCCTGCAGCCTTCCTGATAAACCGCAACAACGAGGTCTGCCTGCGTGTCGGCGAGAAGACAAATCTGGAGGAAGCAATCAAGAAATTACTTTAACATGTTGAAAAGCATGTAAAATAGTGTGCAAAGGTTCTTGTCTTTCACATAAAAACAATTACCTTTGCGAATGTCATAACAACAGAAGGGTTCCGGCATGTCTCGATGTGCCGGGATTCTTTTTTGTTTTATAGGAAAGAACAAAAGTTTAATAACGAATATTTTAAGGAGGAAAATTTATGGCTTATATGTCAGAAGAAGGCTACCAGAAACTGGTTGCCGAATTGAAGCGCCTTGAATCTGTAGAGCGCCCAAGAGTCATTGCCGCAATCGCCGAAGCACGCGATAAAGGCGACTTGTCGGAAAATGCAGAATACGACGCAGCGAAGGAAGCTCAGGGTTTGTTGGAAATGAAGATCAACCAGCTCAAGGCTACCATCGGCGATGCGAAGATTATCGATACATCGAAGTTGAAAGCCGATACCGTTCAGATTCTGACACGTGTGGAACTGAAGAACGTGAAGAACGGAATGAAGATGGCTTACACCATCGTATCGGAAACTGAAGCTAACCTGAAGGAAGGTAAGATTTCGGTAAATACTCCGATTGCACAGGGTCTGCTGGGCAAGAAGGTGGGTGATGTGGCTGAAATCACTATCCCGCAGGGTAAGATTAGCTTGGAAGTAACAGGAATATCATTTTAATCGGTAGGCAGGTCGGCTTTGCGTCGGCTTGCCTTCTTTAATATTTATAGATATGGCAACAATATTCAGTAAAATCATTGCAGGAGAAATTCCTAGCTACAAGGTAGCTGAGGATGATAAGTTTTATGCTTTCCTGGATATCAATCCGTTGGTGAAGGGGCATACATTGGTTGTTCCGAAACGTGAAGTGGATTATATCTACGACCTGACCGACGAAGAACTGGCTGCGATGCATGTATTTGCCAAGCATGTTGCGCTGGCTATCCAGAAGGCGTTCCCTTGCCGCAAGGTGGGCGAAGCCGTTATCGGTCTGGAAGTGCCTCATGCACATATCCACCTGATTCCGATGCAGAAGGAATCGGATATGCTGTTCTCCAACCCGAAACTGAAGCTGGACGATGCCGAATTCAAGGCTATCGCCGAGGCTATCAACAAGGCCTGGGAAGGCAAATGATTACGTATAAACCTCCTATTTTATATATGTTTTGAAGCCACTCCAAAAGAGTGGCTTTTTTATTGTGTGGAATCGGTTTTATTTAATTATCTTTAGAAGATGAACCTTAAATGAAGACACGATGAAAAGATTGGTTTCCTTATGGATATGTGTGGCGTTGTTGGGTGTTGTTGACCTATGGGGACAGACCTATCGAATGGAAGGGGTGGTGATCGATAAGGTGAGCCGTCGGCCTTTGGAGTTTGTGAATGTGCTGGTAGTGGGGCTTTCTGTCGGATCGTCGACCGATAAGGACGGGCGGTTTGTCATAGAAGGGCTTGCGCCGGGCATTTATCGCCTGCAAGCGTCGATGTTGGGGTATAAGACGACCTTTACACCCGAGTATCGGGTCAATCACCGTGTTCCGCATATTCAGATAGAGATGGAGGAGGAGAGAACCGAACTGCAGGGTGTGACTGTGACCGCCACTCCTTTTTCGAGGGTTGCCGAAAGTCCGGTAAGCCTTCGGGTTATCGGTGTGCAGGAGATAGAGAAAGTGCCGGGAGCTAATCGCGACATTTCGCGTGTGGTACAGAATTATCCGGGTGTAGCCTTTTCGCCCATCGGCTATCGGAACGACCTTATCGTGAGAGGGGGAGGCCCTTCCGAAAACCGTTTCTTTCTGGATGGAGTGGAGATTCCCAATATCAATCATTTCAGTACACAAGGGGCTTCGGGCGGTCCGGTAGGATTGATTGACGCCGATCTGATACGGAGCGTGAAGTTCTATAGCGGTGCGTTCCCCTCAAGCCGTGGCAATGCGCTGAGTTCCATCCTCGATTTCAGCCTTCGCGACGGGGACATGGAACAGCGGTCGGTAAAAGCTACTTTGGGAGCTTCGGAGGCTTCCGTCACATCCAACGGATATATCGGGAAAAAGACATCGTATCTTGTATCTGTCCGCCAATCCTATCTGCAAATGTTGTTTAAGGCATTGGGGCTTCCTTTCCTTCCCGCTTATACCGATGCTTCCTTCAAACTGAAAACGCGTTTCAACCCGTATCATGAATTGACTTTGCTTGGACTGGGAGGCATCGACCGGATGAAGCTGAATTTTGATACCGAAGGAGAGGACAACGAATATTTGTTGGGCTATCTGCCCGAAATCAATCAGGAAACCTTCACTGTGGGAGGGGTGTACCGGCATTATGCAGGCAGGCATGTGCAGACCTTGACCTTGAGCCATAGCTATCTGAACAACCGCAACCTGAAGTACCGCGACAACGATGAAAGCACCGAAGATAATCTGATGTTGAAGCTGAAGGCTGTCGAACAAGAAACCCGGCTGCGGATAGAGAACGTATCGTCGTGGAGTGTCTGGAAATTGCACGCTGGTTTTGAGGCCGGTTATTCCCAATATACCAACCGAAGTTTCCAGAAACTGTTTGTCAAGAATCCGGTTGTCTCTGAATATCGGACAACTTTGGATTTCTGGCGTTGGGGATTGTTCGCATCTATGGATTATGCCTCGCCCGATGAAAGTTTTACCGCTTCATTGGGGGTGCGTACCGATGGAAACAACTATAACCGTAGGATGAAAGAGCTATGGCGCCAGCTTTCTCCTCGTTTGTCGGTTTCCTGGCGGTTGGCGGACGGCTGGTTTCTGAGCGGCAATGTGGGCTTATATTATCAGCTTCCTCCATATACAGCCTTAGGATTTAAGGGGAATGATGGGACATATATAAATCGGAACCTGGAATATACATCGGTTTCACAGGAAAGTATAGGTCTGGCTTGGCGACCCAATGCCATGATGGAACTCACGTTGGAAGGATTCTATAAGTATTACGACCGCATGCCCCTTTCTGTGACGGATGGTATCCCGTTGTCGTGTAAAGGTAATGATTATGGTGTGATAGGTAACGAACGTTTGGTTTCTGACGCCGAAGGGCGGTCGTATGGTGTGGAACTGATGTTCCGTTGGCTGGTCCGGCAACGTTTGAATCTTTCGTCTTCACTGACCGTGTTCCGAAGTGAATTCAGACAGGAGGGCGACAAGGAATATATTCCTTCGGCATGGGATAACCGTTTTATCTGGAATGCTTCAGGCACGTATAATTTCCGGAATGATTGGAGTGCAGGATTACGTGTCAGTTGGATAGGGGGAGCTCCTTATACTCCTTATGATATCGACAAGTCGTCGTTGGTGGATGCTTGGGATGCGCAGGCCAAACCTTATTTCGACTATAACCTTTACAATACCCGACGGCTTCCGGCATACATCCGTGCCGATATCAGGGTCGACAAGACATTTTATTGGAAGAAATGCATGTTCGGTATCTATATCGACATACAGAATGTTACTGCCAACAAGCTTCGTCAACAGGATGTGTGGGTAAGTACCGGGGTTGTTGAAAACCCGTCTGCACCTTTGTCTGAACAACGTTACGTAATGAAAGCGGTCAAACAGGAAAGCGGAACGTTATTGCCCACATTGGGAGTCACCTTTGAATATTGATGGAACTCCCGATGAGACATCGATATAGGTCGGGTAACGATTCCGCTACCCAAATATGCTTATGAGAATTTTTCTTCGAACTTCATCTCCACATCGTTCACGAACTTGCGTATGGCATCCTGATCGTCTTTCTTGCACACAAGCAAGGCGTTGTCGCGCTCCACGATGAGATACCCTTCCAGATCCTGCAATACGGCCAGCTTTCCTTCGGGCATAAGGATGATATTCTCCTTGCAGTTATCGAGCAAAGTATTGCTGTGGAGAATCACATTCTGGTTCTTGTCCTTTGGACAAGCATCGTAAAGTGAACTCCATGTGCCCAAATCGGCCCATCCGAAATCGCAAAGCTGAACATAAACATTATCGGCCTTTTCCATGATGCTGTAATCGATGGAAATATTGGGGCAGGCTGAGAAGTCGGGATGATCACATTCCACCCTCGGACAGACATCCGCCATCATGGTATGGAAAGCGTTCAGGATGGTATTGACATGCCAGATGAAGATTCCCGAATTCCAATAAAACTCGCCGCTCTGTACAAACATCTCGGCAAACTCCAAAGCCGGCTTTTCGATAAAAGTTTTCACCTTATAGAAATCACCCTCCCTTTCGTCATCAGCCTGGATATATCCGTAACCGGTCTCCGGTCGGTTCGGTTTCACGCCGATGGTAACGAGCTTGTCGCTCTTCGAAGCAAAATCCAGTCCCTTGGTGATGGCCTCCTTAAACTCATCGAGCTTGATAATCATGTGGTCGGATGGTGCAACGACAATGGTTGCATTGGGGTTGATCTTGTGGATGACGTGCGATGCGTATGCGATGGCCGGTGCTGTATTCCTCCGTTCGTCTTCAATGATGAGCCTTTCTTCCGACACTTCGGGTAGCATTTGCATTACCATTTCCTTGTAGTCGATATGGGTGGAAACGAAAATATTTGAAGCTGGAACAATGTGTTTGTATCTATCATAGGTCTGTTGGAGTAAGGTTTGTCCTGTGCCGAAGAAATCGAGGAATTGTTTGGGCAGAGCCTTTCGGCTGTAAGGCCAGAACCTTCGTCCCATTCCTCCGGCCATGATGATACAATAGTAATTGTTGTTCATGATTTAAGAGTGGCTTTTAAAGTTTACGCTAATATAGTTTTTATTTTGAAAAAACGGAGTGAAAAGGGTTTTAAATAGTGTTAGATGAAAAATATTTTCACTTTTTTAGCCGGAAATATTGCAGTTTAGAAACTTTTGTTTACCTTTGCACCGCAATTAAGCAAAAGCCCAGATGGCGGAATCGGTAGACGCGCTGGTCTCAAACACCAGTGGAGTAACATCCATCCCGGTTCGACCCCGGGTCTGGGTACAATAAAAAAGCTAAGTGTTGAGTTGTCAATCACTTAGCTTTTTTTGTTTTCCTTAATTTCTTCACTATCTCCTCACGTATGGAGCATTTGAAGTATTAATTCTCATTTATCGTTTTCTTCTTCGATAAAAGAAATAACCTAAAATAACGTGAGTTCGGTATAATAATCTTATGCAATAAGCCTACTTTTATCAATGATGTCAATATTGAGTGACGGTTTCT
>CALUKX010000028.1 GCA_944321335.1 uncultured Phocaeicola sp.
TAAAGCTCACAAATTGGGCAGCAGAAAGAGTTCTGCTGTCTGATACAAGAGGATAAATTGAATTGATAGAACTCACCATAATAATAAAGTCCAAAACCATGAGCTTTCAACTCCTGGGCAACAACCCTCTCATAAACCGAACCCAAATTGACACTCTTGACATCTGACATGACAGCGGTAATGTTGTTACGATAGAAGATACCCGACAAAATACCCACATCATTCAAATATAACTTCAACAGATTTTTTCCACTATTTTCAGCCAATGGAATGCGATGAAAGATATTCTTCTATATGCTTGGTTATCTCTCTGTAAGACATATTTTTAACTAATTTTATCAGATACAAATATAGTGTCTATTTTTATAAAAAGGTGCGTTTTCCTATAAAATCAGAGCATAAAAAGGTGCGTTTTCCGTAAGGCACAGCAACAATTTGTAGTGGCTTAAACGGAAATAACGCTTTCACAATAGTGAATTATGTTAAAATCAACCATAAAACATTAAGGTGATTGCCCAAATCATAGATTATGTGTAAATTAGATATAATTAAATCTTACTACTATGCGTGCCCGATTCTATCTTTCAAGTCTTCTGCTCCTTCTGAACATAGGCTTCCTCTATGCTACAGGATACTCGTCCGACATTATTTATATCAACGGAGAAAAATGGTATCTGATGGCAAAACCGTTGAATAGGGATTCCACCCTCTATGTAAACCTGGATAAATATCTGCCGGAAAACAGAAGCCGTTCTACAGCCAACTGGGAAGGATACACTGCCTATTGGAGTATAAGGAACGATTATCTGTATCTCGACACAATCGGGGTGGACCTTTATGACAAAGAAACCAAAGAAAAGTCTTCCCTCTTCCTGACTCCCAAGCAACTGAAAAAGGCATTTGCTCCTTATTACAAGAAAAAGACTATCTGCGCCACTTGGATGAACGGTGAAATGCGTGCCGGTCAAGGAGATTTGGTGCGGTACGTCCACATGGGTTTCGACCGCAACGTGGAGAAAGAGATAGTCATGCAAGTGGAGCATGGAAAAATCATCGGACAACAGCAATACCGGAATTTCAAGAAACCTGGGAAAGACATTAAGGAGATACAGAAGAAGCTGGAAACGAACTTTCCTTTCGACCGCTTTCAGGCATTGGACGGGCAAAGAGTGATATTCAGTTTAAAGAATATAAAATTATCTCCGGACGGGACATTCATAGATTCTGACATTACCTTATTCCGCCCGGCTATTGTTGACCGGGATTCAGTCCTAAAAGATTCACTTGCCTCTGCCATCAAACAGGAACTAAAGAAAATCCATCCTTGGGAAGTGCTTTACATCAACGGCAAGTACACATCCGACTACAACAATTGGACGATTCCGATGTATCCTCCCCTATTGGTAGCCCATTCCCATACGAAAGAACTGTCGACAGGCGATTCAATCTGCTACCTCAACGCACAGAAAGATACCGTCATTCCTTTCGGAGTTTATACATACTGCGGTTCGGACAAGATAACCCAAATCGGCTTCGTCCAGAAGCAAGGTAAAATTATCTGCCTCAATAACAGAGGTCAGGAGCTTTTTGAAGTATTCCAATATGATAACGGGCCTGACTATCCGAGTGAAGGTCTTTTCCGCATAGTGGACAAAGACGGAAAGATAGGTTTTGCCGATACGACGGGCCATGTAGTGATAACTCCCCAATTTGCATTCGCCTATCCGTTTGCAGACGGCAAGGCCAAAGTAACAAAGGAAGGAAAGCCTCAACCCATCGGAAAAGACGGATACAGCACATGGAAGAGCAAGAACTGGTATTATATCAATAAGGAAGGGAATATCATCTTGAACAAAGAAAATGCTATCAGCAGAAAATGCAATTGAAATTAAATACATCGTTTCTAAATAGATAGAATAAAGGTACAAATTCTATTAAACCTGTAAACAGCAAAGGATTTGGAAATTTCTTCCTATTTTTGTAGAACTTAGCAAGACTGAATATGAGTGAATTTGATAAATATATAGTTCAAGGAGAACCTGACAAACAAGAGAAGGCGAAAGCCTGGCAAACAGCAATCGGCCTTCAGGATGTTGACGGTCTGAAACCATCGGAATATCTTATCAAAACTGCGATGCAGCATATTGAAGGAGATCTTACAATCGGACAAGTCAAGGATATGCTTGACTCATATTATCAAACAAAAGGAGTAAGGGAAAATCTTGAAAATGAAAGGACTGAAGAAGCAGATAAAGTGTCTGCCCGCATCACGGAGATTTTGTCTGAACAATCTTTCTCATTCACTCCTGATTACTACCTGAGAATACATCGAAGACTATTTGAAGGGATTTATGAACATGCAGGACAACTACGAACAGTTGATATTACAAAAAAAGAATGGGTGCTGAACGGTGATACGGTCTTATATACCAGCCATGACATGCTTCGTGAAACTCTTGAATATGATTTCGCTCAAGAAAAAAAGACAGATTATAAAACCCTCAATGCAGATATGGCTATGAAACATATCTGTAATTTCATATCCGGGATATGGCAAATACATCCCTTCCGGGAGGGGAACACACGGACTACGGCCGTATTTACCATGAAATATTTGAAAACATTCGGTTTTCCAATCGACAATGAGGTTTTCAAAGATAATTCATGGTACTTTAGAAATGCACTTGTAAGAGCTAACTATAAAAATTTCCCGAAAGGAATATTTGCTACAACAGAGTATCTGGAACAGTTCTTCAGGAATTTGATTTTCGGAGAAAAGAACCAGCTAAGCAACAGAAGCATGTTGGTCAATGTCTCCCAAAGTGCCACAACCGAAATTTCAAAGAGCCAAAATGGCACTTTGGATGGCACTTTGAATTGCACTTTAGAAGAACTGGCTCTTCTAAAATACCTCAAAGACAACCCCAATGCAAAGCAAACTGATATAGCCAAGCATCTTGAAAAATCAGAAAGGACAATCAAACGCATGACTCCATCTTTAATCGAAAGAGGGTTACTTGAAAGAGAAAACGGGAAACGTAATGGAAAATGGATTGTAAAATGTGAACTTCATTAAAACCCGAAACGGGATGTCCATTTGTCATATCAATTCCATAAACAATGACTTTATGATTATACGCACAGAAAAAATACATTTCGGCCGTTCGGTGAAATTAGTGACTGGTTTCATTATCACCATACTGGCAATCTTTGTCCTCTTTATCATTTATATGATTTTCAGTTGCGATGACATAATCGGGAAAATCATCGGCGCAATCGTTCTATTATTCATTGCAGGTTTATTACTGCCACTATTTTCCTTCCGTCTGAAACAAATTATCATAACAGACCATAGCCTGATTATATCATCAAACCGAGATAAAAAAGAAATAAAATACACTGAAATACAGGAAGTGAGCAAATATAATCCCACCTTATCGAAAGGTAATGTCCGTACTTTCGGAATTGGTGGTCTTTTCGGCTTTATAGGAGATTTCAAAAACAAGGAAATAGGGAATTATACTTCTTATGTAGGCGATTATTCGCAGTCGTTTCTAATTATTATGAAAAGCGGAGAAAAATATGTAGTAAGTTGTGAGAACTATGAAGAGGTGATCAAAGAGATTCAAAATAGATTATAGTATTATATATTCCTCAATTGCCATTTGGGCTCATTGAATGACTTTGAAGACTTTTATAGTAAAAAAGGCGAAATCCCGACAGGAAGATTTCGCCTTTTCATATTACTTATACTTTATAGTTCAACTCATTTCTTGAACCCATCCAGTTCCTTGGCCATATCCAGATAGGCCTGTGTATCGCAAGCTGCATTCAAGATTTGCTGAGCTTTTTCCACCAAAGCAGTGCGCTGTCCGACCTCTTCTTCGGTCAAGCCTTCCAAACCGTTTACACGATTCAAGGCAATCTGCAATGCCGACCATGCTTCCAACATGGCACGTTCGGTAGCCGTGATGTGCATCACCGAGCCATGACGCGGAGTAAACGTTCCTTCCGTCTTGGTATTCTGCACGAATGTAAAGTTCTTCAAGTCCGAGCTCTTGCAGAACTGATAATAACCTTCGGCATAGCAATCGTACATCAGGACATATTCATCCTTGTCGATCAGCTTGAAGACACTTGAACCTTCTACCGGATACTGTCCTTCCTTATTCAAATGACGCCATTCTATTTCGTACGGACCGGTCAGATTCTTGCTGGTAGCACGCATCACTCCCTGCATGGTACGGAAATCACCGTTCATTACCGAACGTCCTTCGTCTTTGAAGAAAAGCACATATTTCTGTTCGGTCGGGCTGTATACGATATCGCCGTCGATAGCAGCCTTGCCGAAATCGAACAACAGCTTCGGTTCGGTTACATCAGTGAAATCATCATTTACATACGAATAGAAAATCTTGAAGTACGGCTGGTTGAAGTTCGGGTCTTCTGTAGGATATTCCCAATCGTGACGACCGATAGAATAGTAAATCATGTATTTCTTGGCCTGATCGTCCCAAATAATCTGCGGAGCCCAGACTGCATGAAGATTGTCTTTATCAAAGCCTTCAAGATTCGGGAAACGGGTCGGGAAATCGATGGCCTTATGCTGCCAATGAATCAAATCGTTACTCTTCATCAGAATCAACCCGTCATTGCTCTGCCAACCTTCGTCCGAACGCATATCAGTCATCACCATATAATAGGTCTTGCCATCCTGCGAACGGGTGATGTACGGGTCGCGGATACTCTTCTTCAAGGCAATGGTATCCGATGCCACAACAGGACGGCCTTCGTTCAATGACTGATAATTGAAACCATCGTCACTTAAAGCATATCGGATCTGTTCTCCGTCGGGAGAGTTATTCGAGAAGAAAGCAAACAAATAGCTGCTATACGGTTCCGGTTCTGTATCAGCTACCTTTTTCTGTGATGTACAAGATGTAGTTCCCAACAAAAGCAGGCTCAAAAGTCCTGCGCCCAATAGATTTTGTTTTTTCATGAAATGTGTTATTATGTTTTTCAATTAATAAAAGGTTCGAGCCGCAAAATAAATAAATTAACGGACATGAATCATCATTTTCTACGATAAAGTTTAAAAACTCATTCACATAAAGCGGAAATCCAACCCAAACAACAAAAAAATGGCGAAGCCTCCACAATGGAGTCCTCGCCATTTTCATTACCTAATTATAATGATTATTTGTTATCACCGTACATTCTAGCCTTCATTTCCTTGATATGATCGGATGTGATGTATTCATCATATTCCATCATCTTGTCGATGATTCCGTTCGGAGTCAACTCAATGATACGGTTAGCAACTGTCTCGATAAATTCGTGGTCGTGTGAAGAGAAGAGCACGTTACCCTTGTAGGTCTTCAGATTGTTGTTGAACGCCTGGATAGATTCCAAGTCAAGGTGGTTGGTCGGAGTATCCAGAATCAGGCAGTTGGCGTTACGCAACTGCATGCGGGCAATCATACAACGCATCTTCTCACCTCCCGACAACACGTTCACCTTCTTCATGACTTCTTCGCCCGAGAACAACATACGACCGAGGAAGCCTTTCATCTCTACCTCATTACCCTGACCGTACTGGCTCAACCAGTCAACCAAGTTCAGGTCACAGTTGAAATAATCAGAGTTGTCGAGCGGCAAGTATGCAGTCGTGATAGTCACACCCCAGTTGTAATGACCTGCCTGTGCCTTGCGGTTGCCGTTGATGATTTCGAAGAAGGCAGTCATCGCACGCGGGTCGCGGCTCAGGAAGACAATCTTGTCGCCTTTCTCAACTGTAAAGTTCACATCATTGAACAGAACAATTCCATCTTCTGTTTCGGCACGCAAACCCGAAACTTCCAGAATCTGGTTACCCGGCTCACGGTCCATTGTAAAAATGATACCCGGATACTTACGTGAAGAAGGTTTGATTTCATCCACATTCAGTTTCTCCAACATCTTCTTGCGGCTGGTAGTCTGTTTTGACTTAGCCACATTGGCAGAGAAACGGCGGATAAATTCTTCCAACTCCTTACGCTTTTCTTCAGCCTTTGCTTTCTGGTTCTGTTGCTGGCGCAAAGCCAACTGAGAAGATTCGTACCAGAAACTATAGTTACCGGCAAAGAGGTTCACCTTGCCGAAATCAATATCTACTGTGTGAGTACATACAGAGTCGAGAAAATGACGGTCGTGGCTGACCACCAACACTGTATGTTCGAAATTAGAAAGGTATTCTTCCAACCAGGTTACAGTATCCATATCCAAGTCGTTGGTCGGCTCGTCGAGCAACAAGTTATCCGGATTACCGAACAAAGCCTGAGCCAGCATCACACGCACCTTTTCCTTACCGCTAAGATCGCCCATCAACGTATAGTGCTTGTCTTCCTTAATACCCAGACCGCTCAACAGGATGGCAGCATCGCTTTCGGCGTTCCAACCTTCCAGCTCGGCAAACTTCTCTTCCAGTTCCGCAGCCTTCAGACCGTCTTCGTCCGAAAATTCAGCCTTGGCATAAATTTCTTCGCGCTGTTTCATGATATCCCACAAAACTGTATGTCCCATCAAGACTGTATCCATCACGGTATGAGCATCGAATTTAAAGTGGTCCTGACTCAAAACCGAAAGACGCTCTCCAGGTCCTAAGGTAACCGAGCCTTTAGTCGGGTCAAGCTCACCCGAAATCACTTTCAGGAAAGTAGACTTACCGGCACCGTTGGCACCGATAATACCATAAATATTACCATTCGTGAACTTCATGTTCACATCGTTGTACAACACTCTTTTACCAAACTGAACGGCTACGTTTGAAACTGTAATCATGTTCTATATACCTATTATAAATTATTCCGGATGCAAAGATACAACATAAAAACGAGATAGAAGGTATACAGTTACAAGAATCTTCCCCAAGAAGACATGAAACCAATGAAATTGAAGATGAAAACAAAAAAGTCTTGGTTTCACCTCTAACAGACTATACGACAGCAAGTTGAAAGAGTGAAAGCAAAAAAGAGCAAAAGTGTTTTCAGTATGGCATTAAAGCCTTCCGGTAGGAATTAGGAAGTTTCATCCCCTCAAGAGTCTGTCATTCTGACAAAAATTCATTATTTTTGCAGCCGTTTATCAAAAATCGAAGTTAGGCACGAAATTTGTAAGAATTCAACAAAAAGATAAGAAAATGAATAAAAAGCATAATCATATGAGCAATAAGGAAAACCGTCATCAGCATGAAGAAGAACAGCTGAAACAACAGCAAGCGGAAGCTGCGGAAAACGCTGAAAAAGAGACTCAGGCTGAAAACAATCACCAGGAAGCCAAGTCTGAGGAAACAGAAGAACTGACTCCGGAACAGAAACTGGAAAAGGAACTGGAAACAGCAAAGCAGACTATTCAGGAACAGAACGACAAGTACTTGCGTCTGGCTGCCGAATTCGACAACTACCGCAAACGTACGATGAAGGAAAAGGCCGACCTGATCAAGAACGGTGGCGAGAAGACCATCTGTGCCGTTCTTCCTATCCTTGATGATTTTGAAAGAGCACTCCAGAACATGGAGAAGGCAGAAGATGTAAAAGCCGTTTATGAAGGTGTTGACCTGATTTTCCAGAAGTTCCAGAAAGCACTGACTCAAGAAGGTTTGGAAAAGCTGAACCCGATAGGTGAAACTTTCGATACCGATTTCCACGAAGCGATTGCTCTGGTTCCGGCTCCAAGCGAAGACCAGAAAGGCAAAGTTCTGGATTGCGTCCAGACAGGATATAAATTGAACGACAAAGTTATCCGCCACGCAAAAGTGGTAGTGGCACAATAATCTGACAGGTAGTCACCTTCACAATTAACCCGCAAAGCTATGGCAAAAAGAGATTACTATGAAGTGCTGGGCGTCGACAAAAGCGCATCGGCCGACCAAATAAAGAAAGCCTATCGTAAGAAAGCGATTCAGTATCACCCGGACAAGAACCCGGGCGACAAGGAAGCTGAAGAGAAGTTTAAGGAAGCAGCTGAAGCATACGAAGTATTGAGTAACCCCGACAAACGTGCCCGTTATGACCAATTCGGTCATGCAGGTGTTGAAGGTGCCGCAGGCGCCGGTGGTTTTGGAGGTTTCGGCGGACAAGGTATGTCTATGGATGATATCTTCTCAATGTTCGGCGATATTTTCGGCGGCCATACCGGTTTCGGCGGATTCGGTGGAGGCGGTCAGGCTCGTCAACGCAAGTTCCGTGGTTCGGATTTGCGTGTTAAGGTAAAACTGAACCTGAAAGAAATCTCTACCGGTGTAGAAAAGAAGTTCAAGCTGAAGAAATATGTTACCTGTAGTCACTGCCACGGTACAGGTGCAGAGGGCGACGGTGGTGTAGAAACCTGTCCGACCTGTCATGGAACCGGTAGTGTGACACGTACCCAGCAAAGTATCTTCGGTATGATGCAGACCCAGACCGTTTGCCCTCAGTGTGGCGGTGAAGGTAAGATCATCAAAAACAAATGTAAGGAATGTAACGGCGACGGAGTGATTTACGGTGAAGAAGTGGTTACAGTAAAGATTCCTGCAGGTGTAGCCGAAGGTATGCAGGTTACTATCAACGGTAAAGGTAATGCCGGCAAACACAACGGTGCACCGGGCGACCTGTTGGTATTGATTGAAGAAGAGAAGCATCCGGAACTGATCCGTGATGAAAGCGATTTGATCTATAACTTGCTGTTGAGCGTTCCTACTGCAGCATTGGGTGGAACGGTAGAGATTCCGACTATAGACGGAAAGGCAAAAATCAAGATCGAACCGGGAACACAGCCTGGCAAGGTACTCCGCCTGCGTGGTAAAGGCTTGCCGAATATCAACGGCTACGGATACAGCACAGGTACCGGCGACTTGCTTGTAAATGTGAGCGTCTATATCCCGGAAAATCTGACCAAGGAAGAACGCCAGGCATTGGAAAAATGGCAGGAATCAGAAAATTTCAAGCCAGACATGACCTTGAAAGAAAAGATATTCAAGAAATTCAGAAGTCTGTTCGACTAATCCGACTAACCACTGATAGGAAACAATGTCACTCATCCACAACCGGAAGGGTGACATTATTTCTTTATATGGGATGCAAGCCACCTTATTCTAGTAAAAGAATATTAAACTCCGTGAATTCCCTTGAAATGAATCGGGGAAAAGGCTTCACCCAAACCGAATATTCCCTATATTTGACGCATACATGTAAAATTCGGGAAATATGAAAAACGTCGTCATACTATTGTTCTGTAGTCTAGGTCTTGCATCAACCGCTAAAGGACAGACCGAACAGGCATCTATCATACGAACCGACTCTATTACTTCTTTCCAAGAGCCGGTACCGGTATCTTCCGATTCTACACTCAGCGAACCATTGGTTGCCCCCATCCCCCAGAGCGGATACATCCACCCGTTCGGAATGTACGGCATCACCCCATTCGATTATGGATATGCAACATGGGAACTGCATAAAGGTTTGAATGCTTCTATCGGATTGAATATCACCTATAGTCCAAGCAAATATGCCCCATCCGGTGTTGGCTTCGGTCAGGATGCCGCTTTCATGTATGCCGCTCCTATCAGCAACCGGTTGAGCGTAGCTTTCGGAGTTTATGCAAGCAACCTGAACTGGGGATTCATCGATTACCGTAACGTAGGAGTTGCAGCAGTAGCTGCCTATCGGCTCACCGACCGTATCAGCATCTATGCCTATGGAAACAAATCACTTACCCGTGATTTGCCTCCTTACGCTTATCCGATTCCGAATTTCTGCGGCGACAGGTTTGGCGGTATGGTAAATTTCAAGCTGGGTGAAACCGGATCGATCAGCATCGGCGTGGAAGGAAGAAAGAACGACTACCCTTGGTGGTATTAAATACAACAACAATGAATTATCAGGAAACACTTCATTATCTATATACAAGCGCCCCACTCTTCCAGAATGTAGGTAAGGACGCATATAAGGAAGGATTGGAAACAACCCGAAAACTGGACGAACACTTCAACCATCCCCATACCCGTTTCAAGACAATCCATGTAGCAGGGACCAACGGAAAAGGTTCCTGTTCGCATACACTTGCAGCTATACTTCAGTCGGCAGGCTATAAAGTCGGGCTTTATACTTCCCCTCATCTGGTGGATTTCAGAGAACGTATCCGGGTCAACGGGATCCCGGTTCCACAGCAATTCGTTATCGATTTCGTAGAACAAAATCGGAGTTTCTTCGAACCACTCTATCCTTCCTTCTTCGAACTGACCACAGCAATGGCTTTTCTCTATTTCGCACAAGAGCAAGTAGATGTAGCGGTCATTGAAGTAGGGTTAGGCGGTCGTCTGGATTGCACCAACATCATTCATCCCGACTTGTCAATCATAACCAACATTAGCTTTGACCATGTACAATTCTTGGGAAATACCCTAGCAAAGATAGCCTCGGAAAAAGCAGGCATTATCAAAAAGGATGTTCCGGTTGTCATCGGTGAAACGAATGAAGAAACCCGTCCGGTCTTCCAGACGAAAGCCATTGAAGTAAATGCTCCGATCATTTTTGCAGAAGACGAACACCTGTTGAATGGAGTGGCACGAACAGAAGACGGGAAATATGACTATGATACAACCGATTACCCTCACCTTATCGGCGAATTGGGCGGACTTTGCCAGCAAAAGAATACCAACACTCTACTATCAGCTATCCGGCAGCTGAAGAAAGCCGGATATCATTTGGAAGAATCGGACGTACGCAACGGATTCGCCCATGTATGTGAGCTGACAGGCTTGATGGGAAGATGGCAGAAGCTCGATACACATCCAACCGTTATCTGCGACACAGGACACAACGTAGGAGGTATCCAATACATAGTCGAACAACTCTCCCTACAGAAATATGACCATCTCCGGATCGTAATCGGTATGGTAAACGATAAAGACATTTCGGGAGTATTGAAAATGCTCCCGAAAGATGCAATTTATTACTTCACCCAAGCCAGTGTGCAACGAGCACTTCCATCTGAAAAGGTAAAAGAACTGGCGGAAGGGTTCGGATTACGAGGCAACAATTATTCCGATGTCGCATCTGCAATAACGGCTGCACGTAAGGAATCCAACCCCGATGATCTTATTTTTGTCGGCGGAAGTAGCTTTATCGTTGCCGATTTGCTGGCAACCGTATACCCTCCTCAAGAAATAAACTAATTGTAAACTTGCTTTTGCAAAAAGCAAAGAGGTATTGCCTTTCTTACAAAAAAGAATCGCAATACCTCTTTTTCTTATCAATTTAAATGCAAAAATTGTTTGGGTTTCTTGAATAAAATCTTTTTATTTGCATAGAAAACTTTGTTTTCACAATATTCATTTTAAAAATAATTTACATCTAACATTATGAACGACACTTTTTACAAAGAAGATAATCTCTGTGGGTTAAAGAGGGCCGATTTCCAAAAAGAAATCGACGGTAAGAAAACAGACCTTTATATTTTATCTAACGACAATGGCGCTGAAATGGCCATTACCAACTATGGCGGGGCCATCCTCGCTGTCATGGTTCCTGACAGAAACGGAGTTTTAGGTAACGTAGTTCAGGGACATGACAACATCGAAGGGGTAATAAACAGCCCTGAATCTTTTCTGAGCACCTTAATCGGCCGTTATGGCAATCGTATCGCAAAAGGGAAATTCACTCTCGATGGAAAAGAATATAATCTGAAAATCAACAACGGTCCCAATTCATTGCATGGAGGACCAACCGGATACCATTCTAGGGTTTGGGATGCCAAACAAACCAGCAAACAAAGTGTTACTCTCCATTATCTGTCGAAAGATGGCGAAGAAGGTTTCCCAGGTAACCTCGACATTACAGTCACTTACACTTTCACCAATCAGAACGAACTTATTCTTACTTATTCGGCTCAGACAGACAAACGCACTATCGTCAATCTTACCCACCACGCATTCTTCAGCCTGTCGGGCCTGGCTAATCCGACACCAAGTGTAGAAAACTGCATATTGACCATCAATGCCGACCATTATACACCGATGGACGAAAATTCCATTACAACAGGTGAAATAAGCAAGGTGGAAGGTACTCCAATGGATTTCCGTACCCCACATACTATCGGAGAACGTATCAACGACAAATTCCAACAACTCATATTCGGAACAGGATACGACCACAACTACGTATTGAACAAAAAAGAAGCAGGTGACCTGACATTTGCAGCCAAGTGTGTAGAACCGATAAGCGGACGCTCATTGGAAGTCTATACTACAGAACCGGGAGTTCAAGTATATACAGCCAACTGGAACAGTGGTTTTGCAGGATGGCATGGAACGACATTCCCGGCACGAAGCGCAATCTGTTTCGAAGCACAACACTTCCCCGACACCCCGAACAAATCATATTTCCCAACGGTAGTATTAAATCCGGGAGAGAATTACCATCAGGTAACAATTTATAAATTCGGAATCGATAAATAAATAATATTAACCTAAAATTAAACCATATTTAAACATGGATCAAAAAACTAAACAAAGTGGACACGTTATTGCCATCATTGCAATGATGTTTCTCTATGCTATGATTTCTTTTGTAACCAATCTAGCAGCACCGTTAGGAGTAATCTGGAAAAACCAACCCGAGTTAATGGGAAGTAACACATTAGGCATGATGGGTAACATGATGAATTTCCTTGCTTACCTTTTCATGGGTATTCCAGCAGGTAAACTACTTGTCAAAATCGGTTATAAGAAGACTGCACTTGTAGCCATCGCCGTTGGTTTCGTAGGTGTATTCGTCCAATATTTATCAGGATTCCCTACCGGCATTACCGGATTCTGGGTATACTTATTGGGAGCGTTTATCAGTGGTTTCTCTGTATGTATGCTTAATACAGTAGTAAATCCGATGCTTAACCTTCTTGGTGGCGGTGGAAATCGTGGTAACCAGCTTAACCTTATCGGAGGTACCCTCAACTCACTTTCAGGAACTTTAACTCCGATGTTGGTAGGTGCTCTTGTCGGTACTGTTACCAAAGAAACTACAATTACAGATATTAATCTCGTTCTTTATATTGCAATGACTGTATTTGCAGCAGCATTCATTGTATTGTCTTTCATTCCTATTAAAGATCCGGAAATGGGTAAAGCTACCAATACCACAGTGTTCGAACGCAGTCCATGGGCATTCCGTCATTGTGTTTTGGGTGTTATCGGTATCTTTGTATATGTAGGTATTGAAATCGGAATTCCCGGTACTCTTAACTTCTATATTTCAGACACAACCGACAAAGGTGCCGGATTATTGGGAGATGCAGCTGCCATCGGTGGTTTCGTAGCGGGAACCTATTGGCTTCTGATGCTTGTCGGACGTTTCTTCGCAGGATTTATTGCCGACAAGATTTCCAGCCGCTCAATGATGATTACCGTATCAAGTGTCGCTATTATACTTATACTGGCAGCCATGTTCATATCAAAGGAAACGACTACTTCCATGCCGGTATTTACAGGTTCATCATTTACAATGGTAACTGTCCCACTCAGTGCACTGCTGCTTGTTCTTTGCGGTCTTTGTACGTCGGTAATGTGGGCAAGTATCTTCAACCTTGCTACAGAAGGACTTGGTAAATACACAGCTGCCGCTTCAGGTATTTTTATGATGATGGTAGTCGGTGGTGGTGTACTTCCACTTTTACAGAACTTCATTGCCGACAAGACCGGATACATGATCTCATACATCGTACCGCTTATCGCACTTGTTTACCTTTTATACTATGCACTCATCGGTTGCAAGAATGTAAACAAAGATATCCCTGTTGAATAATCAATTAATATAATTAACCTCATAAACTTTTACCACTATGGATATAGAATTTGTAAGAAGTCGCTTCATCAAACATTTTGATGGTACTACAGGATCAATATATGCATCACCGGGACGTATCAACCTTATTGGCGAACACACTGATTATAATGGAGGTTTCGTATTTCCAGGAGCTGTAGATAAAGGTATGTTGGCAGAAATCAAGCCGAACGGAAAAGACAAGGTTTGTGCTTACTCAATCGACTTGAAGGATTATGTAGAATTCGGTTTGAATGAAGAAGATGCTCCGAAAGCAAGTTGGGCAAGATATATTTTCGGTGTATGCCGCGAAATGATCAAACGCGGTGTTGACGTGAAAGGTTTCAATACAGCTTTTGCCGGTGATGTACCTCTGGGTGCAGGTATGTCTTCTTCAGCCGCTTTGGAATCTACTTATGCATTTGCTTTGAACGATTTGTTCGGCGACAACAAGATTGACAAGTTCGAACTGGCAAAAGTTGGTCAGGCTACCGAACATAATTATTGCGGTGTAAATTGTGGAATCATGGACCAGTTCGCTTCTGTATTCGGAAAAGAAGGACACTTGATGCGTCTTGACTGCCGTTCATTGGAATACCAATATTATCCGTTCAATCCGGTCGGCTATCGTCTCGTATTGGTTGACTCTGTAGTTAAACACGAGTTGGCTTCATCAGCATACAACAAACGCCGTCAGAGCTGTGAAAACGTGGTGGCAGCAATCAAAGCAAAACATCCCGAAGTCGAGTTCCTCCGTGATTGTTCTATGGACATGTTGAATGAAGTGAAAGGAACTGTATCGGAAGAAGATTATATGCGTGCTGAATATGTTATCGAAGAAATCCAACGGGTACTTGATGTCTGCGACGCATTGGAACGTGGCGATTACGAAACAGTAGGTCAGAAGATGTATGAAACTCATCAGGGTATGAGCAAGCTGTATGAAGTAAGCTGTGAAGAACTTGATTTCTTGAATGACATTGCATTCGACTGCGGTGTAACAGGATCACGTGTCATGGGCGGTGGATTCGGTGGTTGTACAATCAACCTTGTAAAGAATGAATTGTATGAAACATTCGTAACTACAGCAAAAGAACGTTTTGCAGCAAAATTCGGTCGTTCTCCGAAAATTTACGATGTTGTCATCAGTGACGGATCACGCAAGATCTGCTAATGCAAGACTCTGATTCTAAATCATAACCATTTATATTACCTGAAGCTTCCTTACTGCTGTTTCAGGCAATATTTTTTATCCCTTTTCCATTTATAGCATAGCTATTCCCGAAAAGTGTACAAAATGTAACTCTTTCAGGCCAAAAATCCACTTATTTTGTATTGTAAATTTCTTCGACGATGGGATATTTTATTATCTTTGCGACATCATTAACATATCCAATAATATCCAATAATGAAAAACTGTAAAACATTAATGAATCGTGCAGCCGACAATATCCGTATCCTGGCTGCTTCGATGGTAGAAAAAGCCAATTCCGGTCACCCGGGTGGCGCTATGGGTGGTGCAGACTTTGTAAATGTACTGTTTTCCGAATTCTTAGTATATGATCCAGAAAATCCGCGTTGGGAAGGACGCGACCGTTTCTTCCTCGATCCGGGTCACATGTCACCGATGCTGTATTCAGTATTGGCCTTGACAGGTAAATTCACATTGGACGAACTGTCACAGTTCCGCCAATGGGGAAGCCCTACTCCAGGCCATCCGGAAGTTGACGTAATGCGCGGTATTGAAAATACATCAGGTCCGCTCGGCCAAGGACACACATTTGCTGTAGGTGCCGCTATTGCTGCCAAGTTTCTGAAAGCGCGTTTGGGCGATGTCATGAACCAGACTATCTATGCTTACATATCTGATGGTGGTGTTCAGGAAGAAATTTCTCAGGGTGCCGGCCGTATTGCGGGTCACCTTGGTCTGGACAACTTGATTATGTTCTATGACTCTAACGACATCCAGTTGTCTACAGAATGTAAAGATGTAACAGACGAAGATGTTGCTAAGAAATATGAAGCTTGGGGATGGAAAGTCATCACTATCAATGGTAATGATGCAGATGAAATCCGCGATGCATTGACTGCAGCTAAAGCTGTTACAGGCCAGCCGACATTGATTATCGGTAAGACCATTATGGGTAAAGGTGCATTGAAAGCCGACAACTCAAGCTATGAACGCAATTGTGCTACCCACGGAGCTCCTCTCGGTGGCGATGCATACGTTAACACAATAAAGAACTTGGGAGGTGATCCTACCAATCCGTTCCAAATTTTCCCTGACGTAGCAGAACTTTATGCTAAACGTCGTGAGGAATTGAAATCAATCGTTTCTGAACGTTACGCAGCTAAGGCTGAATGGGCTAAGGCTAATCCAGAATTGGCAGCTAAATTGGAATGTTGGTTCTCAGGCAAGGCCCCGAAAGTAAACTGGGAAGCTATCGAACAGAAAGCAGGTGCTGCAACCCGTGCTGCTTCGGCTACAGTTTTGGGTGCTTTGGCTACACAGGTTGAGAACATGGTATGTGCTTCTGCCGACCTTTCCAACTCGGATAAGACTGACGGTTTCTTAAAGAAGACCCATGCATTTACTAAAGGGGATTTCAGCGGTGCATTCTTCCAGGCAGGTGTATCCGAATTGACAATGGCTTGCTGCTGTATTGGTATGGCTCTGCATGGCGGTGTAATCCCAGCTTGCGGTACATTCTTTGTATTCTCTGATTATATGAAACCAGCTGTACGTATGGCCGCGTTGATGGAAATGCCGGTTAAGTTCATCTGGACTCACGATGCATTCCGTGTAGGTGAAGACGGTCCTACTCATGAACCTGTAGAACAGGAAGCACAGATTCGTCTGATGGAAAAACTGAAGAATCACAAGGGACACAATTCTATGTTGGTTCTCCGTCCGGCAGATGCAGAAGAAACTACTCAGGCATGGAAACTGGCAATGGAAAATACATCTACTCCTACTGCACTGATTTTCTCACGCCAGAATATCGCTAACCTCCCGACTGGAACAGATTACACTCAGACAGGCAAGGGTGCTTACATCGTTGCAGGTGCAGATGAAAATCCGGATGTTATTTTGGTTGCTTCAGGTTCTGAAGTTTCAACATTGGTTGCAGGTGCTGAATTGTTACGCAAAGATGGTGTAAAACTGCGTATCGTATCAGTTCCTTCTGAAGGCCTGTTCCGTAGCCAGAGCAAGGAATATCAGGAAAGCATCATTCCGACAGGAGCTAAGGTATTCGGTCTGACAGCAGGTCTGCCAGTAAACCTTGAAGGCTTGGTTGGTGCAAATGGTAAAGTTTGGGGTCTTGAATCATTCGGATTCTCTGCTCCATACAAAGTATTGGACGAAAAACTGGGATTCACTGCAGAAAATGTGTATAACCAAGTAAAAGCAATGTTATAATGAAAGTAATAGGATTGGCATCCGATCATGCAGGATTTGAACTCAAACAATATGTAAAGCAATGGTTGGAAGCAAAAGGATGGGAATATAAAGACTTCGGTACATATAGCACTGAAAGCTGTGACTATCCGGATTTTGCCCACCCGTTGGCTAAGGCCGTAGAATCCGGTGAATGTTACCCTGGTATCGCTGTATGTGGTAGCGGACAAGGTATCGGTATCACCTTAAACAAACATCAAGGCATCCGTGCTGCACTTTGTTGGATTCCGGAAATTGCTCATCTGGCACGCCAGCACAATGATGCAAATGTTTTGGTTATGCCAGGCAGATTCATCGATACGGAGATGGCCGACAAGATTATGACAGAATTCTTCAAAACTGAGTTTGAAGGAGGACGTCATCAGAAAAGGGTCGACAAGATTCCTGTCAGATAATTCTATCTTAAAATACTAAAAAAAGAGAAGCAGTAATTTGCTTCTCTTTTTTTATTTCTATATTTGTCAGTCAATATATTAAAACAAATTCTATTCACCATGAAAAAACTTTTATTATTATTGCTGATATGCTTTCCAATAATGGGTATGGCCAAAGACGAAAAGAACAATTCGGATCCGAAGTACCTTACAGGAGCCATTACCTACGATGATGGGAAAGTAACATTCACAAAGGAATTCAAATTACCGGGTGTTTCTCAAAATGACATCTATACCCGTGTACTTGCATGGGCTGAAAAACGTTACCAACCTGAAGGGAAATTACACAGCTTTGTATCATACAAAAATGAAGCGGAAGGACAAATTGCCGTATCTGGTGAAGAATACCTGGTTTTCTCATCAACTGCCCTTTCACTCGACCGTACACGTATCTATTACCAACTAACAACAGACATAGAAGACGGTCTATGCAAAATGAAGATGACACGTATCCGTTATTGGTATGATGAAAACCGTGACGGTGGTGAAAAGTATACTGCAGAAGAATGGATCAGTGATGAAATGGCCTTAAACAAGAAAAAGACCAAACTAGCTCCCATTTGTGGAAAATTCCGTCGTGAAACTATCGACCTGAAAGACGAAATATTTCAGGAGATTGCAAATGAATTAGGAGTCAACTCTTTGGCTAATACGATGAATACAACTTCTAATCCTAAACAGATTCAAACTTCAGTTGTTGCCCCTGTAGTTCCTTCTGCAAACGCAACTTCAACAACAATACAAACTACAGTTCCTGCAAATTCCGGACAGACAAAAGAAATAAAAGAAGTTACACTCAACACTCTGCCATCCAATCTGAATGAAATTGCGACAAATGGGAAAGTGACTTTGACTGCAAATGGTGAAGAACTGGAAATCAAAGCAGCCAATTGGGGAGGATTCGGTAAGATGTTCTCAAAAGACATAGCCTATATATTGCTTGATAAGAGCCGTATTGCAGCAAGCGCTATGATGGAACAAAGCAATGAATACACTATCGCTTTCTACACGACCAACACCACTACACCTATTGTTGTTGTTGAATGTAAGAAAATGATGACACAGAAGATGTCGGCTGAAGATTTGAAAGCATTGAACCTTCAAGCTGATACCAATAAGGAATATACTTTATATATAGGTGAAGTAATAAAGACCTCCATGCGCTGATTTTTTCTTTCAAAAGAGCTAAACCATGAAATTACATAACAACTATATTGCTTTTTTGATAGCAATTTTACTAATGAATACAAACGGTTGGGCAAACAATGATATAGACCACATAGCAAAACGTGACTCTATTTTGCAACAAATAACAGGGGCAGTACGTCCCAAACAGACATTGGATATCACATCATTCGGAGCAAAAGGTAATGGCAAGAAAGATTGCAAACCGGCTTTCGACAAGGTAATGAAACGTGCAAACCGATTGGGAGGTGCACATATAATTGTGCCTGCCGGTGAATATATAATTAACGGGCCTATACATTTCGTCAGCAATGTATGTTTGGAGCTGCAGGAAGGAGCGACATTGAAATTTTCACCAGAGCCTCATTACTACCTACCTCTCGTAAAAACGAGTTGGGAAGGAACATTTTTACAAAATTACAGCCCCTTCATTTATGGATATCTATTGGAAAATGTATCCATTATCGGTAAAGGCACAATCGATGGAAATGCTTCGACAACTTTTGCTACCTGGAAAACATTACAGAAGAAAGGACAACAGTTAAGTCGTGAGATGAACCATAAAGAAATCCCTGTCACAGAACGAAATTTCGGTGACGAATATTACCTACGTCCACAATTGATTCAGTTTTTCGATTGTAAAGGTATAACTATAGAGGATGTATTCATTACAAATGCACCTTTTTGGTGTATTCATCTATTGAAATCGGAAAACATAATCTGCCGTGGAATCCGCTATGATGCCAAACTGGTAAATAATGATGGAATTGATCCTGAATATAGCCGTAACCTGCTGATTGAAAATATCGAATTCAATAACGGTGACGATAATGTTGCCATCAAATGTGGACGCGATAATGATGGTTGGAATACAGCGTGTCCATCAGAAAATATCATTATCCGCAATTGTAGATTCAAAGGCTTGCATGGCGTCGTACTTGGTAGTGAAATGTCTTCAGGCATACAGAATGTTTTCATCGAAAACTGCACATATGGAGGATATTGCAAACGAGGTATTTACATCAAGACCAACCCTGACAGAGGAGGTTTCATCCGCAATATTTTTGTGAATGACTGTGAATTTGGAGATGTGGAAGATTTGTTTTATGCCACTTCCATGTACGCTGGGGAAGGTATGGACAATACACATTTTACAGAAGTACATGATATTTATGTAAAGAATGTAAGATGCCACGAAGCATCATCAGCAGCAATAGTACTCCAAGGGACAAAAAAACAACCTATATATAATGTAAGTTTTGAAAATGTAAATGTTGAAAAAGCCGGTATCGGACTAAGTTTTACAAATACAGATTTCATCAATATAAAGAATTGTAATCTTGGTGGAATAGTAGGTGTACCATCTACAGCTAGTGCTAAAGACAACATTTTCAATAAATAATAACCGACTTAAAGTGCACGGAACGGATAAGCTATACTGTTCCGTGCACTTTTCATATGAAACCAAACGATGAAACCAAAACCAATATTAATATCCCTCCTGATAGCAGGAATAACCTGTTCGCTACAGGCACAGAAAATAGGTGTACACACAATCGGTGATTCTACCATGGCCGACTATGCCGAAAACACGACCCGTACACGCGGATGGGGCGAAATGTTTCAGGAATTTTTTGTCTCTGATGCCACGATATATAATTATGCCAGAGGTGGACGCAGCTCCCGCTCCTTCTATCAGGAAGGATTATGGGATAAGGTAAAAGAAGGCTTAAAGCCTGGAGATTATGTACTCATACAATTTGCCCATAATGATGAAAAAGAGAAAGGGAAAGACGGAGCAGACGGACGCGGTACTGCACCTTGGACTACATATAAATCTTATCTTGAAAAATATGTTGACGAAACCCGTACATTAGGAGGGGAACCGGTTTTCATCACTCCAATAATCCGTCGGTATTTTCAAAAAGATGGTACTATAAGTCCGAAAGGCTGCCATGATTTAAGCACAGCTCCCGATGATTCGACTTTGAATTATGTTCGGGTTATGAAACATGTTGCCCGAGAAAAAAAAGTCCCTTTGGTAGATATGACCTCCATAACTAAAGATTTCTCTGAACAATTGGGAAAAGAAGTAACAACTAAAGAGATTTACGTTCCTACAGATGGAACACATACCACTGCAACCGGCGCAGCAAATTATGCTAAACTAGCAGCCAAAGGATTGAAAGAGCGAGGTATTTTAAGCAACTATATCAAGGATAATGTTCAGTTGGTAGTCAACCCTACCCATATAGACTTCCAGACGATGTATTGTGGAGATGAATCGACTATCTGCTTTGATGTAATAGGACTTCAATTGCATCCCAAAGAAGGAAGTGTGCACATCAAAGTTCCCCAAGGAATGACATTGACAGATATTCCACAGGACACTGTCGGATATAGCTCAATGGAACTACCATATACCAATGGTAAGTTATGGGGCAAAAGCTTTTATTTGAAGTTCAATCCACATACGGCAGGTGAAATAAACGACTCGATAGTTATCAGTTATGGAACAAGTTATCGTAGTTTACCGGTATATGCAAACTGCAAGACTGTCAGTAGCAGGACTCCCCTCACCTTGCGACCTACAGGTACATCCATAAAAGGTATAATCAAGGAGGGAGAGAAATATAACATTGAAGGTAATAAATGGCCGGCCGACATTGATGAAGCAGCCAATAGATATGTAGAGTTTATCCTCCATAATGAAAACGAGACATTGAACGTCAAGCAACTGAATCTGATTTTGGAAGGAGATATCTGCTACCGTATCGCATATGCCCGCGGCAAGGATTTCTATCCTCGCACAGACTTAGGTGAGGCG
The DNA here is from genome assembly GCA_944321335.1 of uncultured Phocaeicola sp. Taxonomy (GTDB): domain Bacteria; phylum Bacteroidota; class Bacteroidia; order Bacteroidales; family Bacteroidaceae; genus Phocaeicola. The sequence continues at coordinate 21,739 of CALUKX010000028.1, forward strand.
CAACGTCCTATTTCTGGAGCGCAACAACTTACACTCCCTGTAAATACAACATTAAAACCAGGCGAACAACTCAATGTACGTATTTTCCCGTGGAGCCTGAAAGAGACAGAGAACTTGAATTTTAAAATTAAAGACTGCAATTTTCAGACGTTAATCATTAAATAGAATTAGTCCTGCTATTTATATAAATTCAAAAGGACTTCAGATCCAAATAAAATAAGCTTCCGAAACATCCATTGAAAGATTGTTTCGGAAGCTTGTTATATTCAAGAGTCTTATTTACCACGCAATTGTTTGTCCATAGCAGCGGCCGCACGACGGCCATCTCCCATTGCAAGGATTACTGTTGCTCCACCACGTACAATATCCCCCCCAGCATAGATTGTAGGGATAGATGATTGCATATCCTCATTTACAGCAATTGTACCCTTACGTCCCAATTCCAAACCTGGGATAGAATGCGGAACAATCGGATTTGGGGAAACACCCACACTCACAATAGCCATATCAATATCAATGGTTTCAATAGCTCCCGGAATAGGAACAGGACTGCGACGTCCAGATGCATCAGGTTCACCCAATTCCATCTTCTGCAAAACAACCTGTTTTACACGTCCCTTTTCATCAGCGATATATTCAATCGGATTATGTAAAGTAAGGAATTCTACCCCCTCTTCTTTTGCATGTTTAACTTCTTCCAGACGAGCCGGCATTTCAGCTTCCGAACGACGATAGATAATCATCGCCTTTTCAGCTCCCAAACGGCGTGCCGTACGGACAGAATCCATTGCTGTATTACCACCACCGATTACTGCCACACGTTTACCGAAGGTAACCGGAGTGTCAGAATCCTCACTCGCAGCATCCATCAGATTAACACGTGTAAGATATTCGTTTGATGACATGATATTGATTGAGTTTTCACCCGGGATATTCATAAAGTTGGGAAGTCCAGCACCCGAAGCGACAAATACACCTTTGTAACCTTCCTTCTCCAAATCTTCTACACTGATGGTCTTGCCGATAATACAATCCTTCACAAATTGTACACCCATTTTCGACAAGTTATCGATTTCTACATCCACAATCTTATTCGGCAGACGGAATTCAGGAATACCATATTTCAATACACCACCAATTTCATGCAAAGCTTCGAAGACTGTAACTTCATATCCCATCTTAGCCATATCACCTGCAAAAGACAGACCTGCAGGTCCCGATCCGACAACAGCCACTTTAATACCATTCTTTGCCGCAATCTCCGGAACTGAAATCTGTCCGCTTTCACGTTCGTAATCGGCTGCAAAACGTTCCAGATAACCGATTGCCACAGCTTCATGTCCCATCTTCAGATGGATACACTTCGATTCACATTGCTTTTCCTGCGGACAAACACGACCACAAACTGCCGGTAAGGCACTGGTTTGTTTCAAGACACGAGCCGCTTCAAGAAACTCGCCACGTTCAATATTCTTTATGAATCCAGGAATGTTGATACCAACAGGACAACCTTCCATACAAGAAGGATTCGCACAATCAAGACAACGTTTCGCTTCAGTCAGGGCCTGTTCTTCATTCAGACCAAGATTTACTTCCTCCTTACGGCTATGAGAACGATATTCAGGATCAAGCTCGTTCATCTTAACACGAGGGATTGCTGTACGCTCTTTCGGTTTCATTGCTTTACGTAAAGCCTCACGCCACGGAGCATTACGGTCGTCAGCAGCTTTCACCGCTTCACAAACCATCGGTTTCTCGTCAAGCTTATGGATTTCTTCACGTTCGATATCCTTAAACGCTCCCATACGTTTCAACATTTCATCGAAATCCACCTGATGACCGTCGAATTCCGGACCATCTACACATACGAACTTAGTCTTGCCCCCTACTGTGATACGGCAAGCACCGCACATACCAGTACCATCCACCATAATGGTATTCAGAGAAACATCAGTAGGTATATCATATTTCTTTGTCAACAGACAAACAAATTTCATCATAATAGCAGGACCGATAGCAAAGCATTTATCAACCTTTTCACGCTTGATAACCTCTTCAACACCTTCGGTCACCAAACCTTTCTTTCCGTAAGAACCATCATCAGTCATAACAATTACTTCATCAGAACTTTCGCGCATTTCCTTTTCTAAGATGATCAGTTCTTTAGTACGACCGGCAAGCACAGTAATCACACGATTACCAGCCGCTTTCAATGCTTGCACAATAGGCAACATAGGAGCCACCCCAACGCCTCCTCCAGCACAAACCACTGTACCAAAGTTTTCGATATGAGTAGCTTTGCCCAACGGCCCTACTACATCGGTAATGTAATCACCTTCATTCAATTCACACAAACGTGTAGAAGAAAGACCTACCTCCTGTACCACCAAAGTAATAGTTCCTTTTACAGGATCGGCTGCAGCAATGGTCAAAGGCATACGCTCTCCCTTCTCACCCACTCGAACAATCACAAAATGTCCGGCTTTACGCGACTTTGCAATAAGAGGAGCCTCAATCACCAGTTTGAAGACTTTCTCTGAAAAGTGTTCTTTTGAAATAATTTTATTCATTTCTATCGATAATAAGTTAGTTATTTACTAAATTCTATAGTCGTTTGATATCCAATATGCAAAGTTATGATTTAAAATGACAGCAACCAAGAATTGGTAGAAAATTCCATTGATAAATAATCAACAATACGGCTAAATGCTATCATTTATTCAATCAGCGAGCTATAAGTTGCATACACAACATTTTCAAATAAAACGAAATTTACCAATCATAACTATATTGAATATCAACAAATTACACAATACAATAAAAATATTTTCTATTTTTTCCTATGATTTTACCTTAAAAATCCGATTCCATAAAAAATAAATTTTATCTTTGCCATCATCAAAATGATTTCATACCATGATTGAAAGCCTTAAGGAAATTAGAGAACAGATAGGCAGCGGACAAGCAGAAAATGCAATTGCCCTGTTGAATCAACTTATAAACACCCATCCTGAACTAGCAGCCGAAGCTTACTATCTCCGTGGTAACGCCTATCGAAAGATGGGTGATTGGCAAGGTGCACTCAACAGCTATCAGGAAGCTATCGAGCTAAATCCTGAAAGCCCTGCTGCAGAAGCACGGAACATGGTCATGGACATCTTGAATTTTTATAATAAAGATATGTTTAATCAATAAGATAACTGACTTTTATGGCTAAAATGAAAGGCGTAGTAATAGTGAACACAGAACGCTGCAAAGGATGTAACCTATGCGTAGTAGCTTGTCCATTGCATGTGCTATCACTTACCGCCAAAGTAAATCAAAAAGGATATAACTATGTACAGCAGGTTGTAGAAAATACATGTAACGGATGTTCATCGTGTGCAATCGTTTGCCCGGACGCTTGTCTGACCGTGTACAGAGCTAAATGTGAAGAATAACAAAGTGCTTGAAAGCAAAATAAGAAGAGAAATTATGGCAGAAGAAGTAGTTTTAATGAAAGGTAACGAAGCCATCGCCCATGCCGCTATCCGGTTTGGTGTTGACGGTTATTTCGGATATCCTATCACTCCCCAATCAGAAGTATTGGAAACTCTCGCCGAACAGAAGCCTTGGGAAACTACCGGTATGGTCGTGCTCCAGGCAGAAAGTGAAGTAGCAGCAATTAATATGGTATATGGAGGCGCCGGCTCAGGCAAGATGGTTATGACATCATCTTCCAGTCCGGGTGTAAGCCTCAAGCAGGAAGGTATCTCTTATATCGCTGGTGCCGAACTGCCGTGTCTCGTTGTAAACGTGATGCGTGGTGGTCCAGGGTTGGGTACTATACAGCCAAGTCAGGCAGATTATTTCCAGGCAACCAAAGGAGGTGGGCATGGTGATTACCATCTGATTACATTGGCTCCGGCTTCAGTTCAGGAAATGGCCGATTTTGTAGGTCTTGCTTTTGAATTGGCTTTCAAATATCGAAATCCGGCCATGATTCTTGCCGACGGTGTTATCGGTCAAATGATGGAAAAAGTAGTTTTACCTGAACCTCGTCCACGCCGTACAGAAGAAGAAATCATCAAACAATGTCCTTGGGCTACTACAGGATGTAAAGGTCGTAAACCCAATATTATCACATCATTGGAGCTTGACCCTGCAATCATGGAGAAACGTAACCTACACATGCAGGCCAAATATGAAGAGATTCAAGCTAAAGAATACCGATATGAAGAAATAGACTGCAATGACGCAGAATATTTAATCGTTGCCTTTGGCTCGTGCGCCCGCATCGCCCAGAAAGCAATGGAACATGCCCGTGAAGAAGGGGTTAAAGTCGGATTGTTCCGCCCGATCACCCTATGGCCGTTCCCAAGCAAACCACTGGCAGACAGAGCAAAGCAGGTAAAAGGTATCCTTGTGGTCGAATTAAACAGCGGACAAATGATTGAGGATGTACAATTAGCTGTAAAATGCAGTGTTCCAGTTGAACATTTCGGACGTCTTGGTGGTATTGTCCCTGATCCGGACGAAGTCATTGATGCATTGAAAAACAAACTTATCAAGAAATAATTTGTATGGATAATATAGATAGAATCAGAGTCGTCCTGAATGTCATTTTCATGATTGGAGCTGTTGCTTCATTCATCTTATATTTCGCTTTAGGCGACGACAAAACCATTTTCTTTTATGTTTGCGGAGCATCACTTTTCATAAAGATGATGGAATTTGTTTTCCGTTTCTTTCTACGTTAATCACAAGGAGGAAAAACTATGACAAAAGAAGATATAATAAAACCTGAAAATCTGGTGTACCAGAAACCTCGACTTTTGAACGATAATCCAATGCATTATTGCCCGGGATGTTCCCATGGAGTGGTGCATAAACTGGTAGCTGAGGTCATTGAAGAAATGGGTATGACAGAAAAGGCTATCGGTATCAGTCCTGTAGGTTGTGCTGTATTCATGTACAACTATCTTGACATAGATTGTCAGGAAGCAGCTCATGGTCGTGCACCAGCATTGGCCGGAGCAATCAAACGTTTATGGCCGGATCGTTTGGTGTTCACTTATCAGGGAGACGGTGACCTGGCGTGTATTGGTACAGCCGAAACCATCCACTCACTGAACCGTGGTGATAATATTACAATCATCTTCATCAACAATGCAATCTATGGTATGACAGGCGGTCAGATGGCTCCGACAACCCTAGTAGGGATGAAAACAGCGACATGTCCTTATGGTCGTGACCCTGAAATTCACGGTTATCCGATGAAGATGACAGAAATTGCAGCAACTCTGAGAGGAACATGTTATGTTACACGTCAATCGGTACATACTGTAGCAGCCATTCGTAAGGCAAAGAAGGCTATCCGTAAAGCGTTCGAGAACTCAATGCAAGGGAAAGGATCAAATTTGGTGGAGATTGTATCAACCTGTAGTTCCGGTTGGAAAATGACTCCAGAGAAAGCCAACAAATGGATGGAAGAGAACATGTTCCCATTCTACCCTTTGGGCGACCTGAAAGATACTACCGTAGAGAAATAACTTAATTGTTGACCATTAAAAAAGAAAATATGCAAGAAGAAATCATTATAGCAGGATTTGGCGGACAAGGTGTATTGTCAATGGGTAAGATCCTAGCCTACTCCGGTTTGATGGAAGGCAAGGAAGTTACATGGATGCCGGCGTATGGTCCGGAGCAACGAGGAGGAACTGCCAACGTAACAGTGATTGTAAGCGATGAACGTATCTCCTCTCCAATTCTGAGCAAGTACGATACAGCCATTATCTTGAACCAACCGTCACTAGCTAAGTTCGAAAGTAAAATCAAACCGGGCGGTGTATTAATATATGACGGATACGGAATTATCAATCCCCCAACTCGTAAGGATATCAAAATCTACCGCATTGATGCAATGGACGAAGCCAACGAACGAAAGATGGCTAAAACATTCAATATGATTGTGTTAGGAGGCTTGTTGAAAATCCGTCCAATCGTATCCATAGACAGCGTAATCAAGGCTTTACGAAAAACCTTACCCGAACGGCATCATCACTTGATTCCAATGAATGAAGAAGCAATTCATATAGGTATGGATATCATCAAAGAAGTAAAAGAATAACAATTTATTCATATTTTGAGCGGTGCAATGCTTTGTATCTGACATCTAGAGCAGCCAACAAAGCTTTGCACCGCTCTCTTTATCTCCATACATTATCCGGTATAGTATTTTTAGCATCTTGCCGGGGGATGTTTCACATTAAAATTGTATCTTTGTCCCATTATGAGAAAGATATTTATTTTAGCTACCATAGTAATGATATGCTGTGCGGTATCTGCACAGAACCAACTTAGTCCTCTCACTAACCAGTTCGGAAGATCGGCTTCGGGAGCGGATAGCGATAAATACGACCGTAATGGAAATCTGATTGATACAACAGCTGTCAATGATGCCAGTACCATTCCGGTAGGTTTGTATTCATGGACTATCGATCCGCGTTTCGGCAATCGTACAGAAGTTCCCATTGATACACTTCAACATGATTTTCAAAACAGCAACGATACAGGAGGCCCAACCGGACATTATACTTACCTCGGGAACTTAGGCTCGCCACGAATCTCACATGTATTTTTTGACCGTAAAGACCCTACACAGTTCTTTTTTCTCGATCCATACGATTTTACAGTCATTCGTCCGGAAACAGTTGTATATACCAATACAAAATCCCCTTTCGCTAATCTGACCTATTACAAACAAGGGACGAATAGAGATGGTGAAGAACGTTTCAAATCGTATTTTGCAGTCAATGCCAACAAACGTATGGGATTCGGTTTCAACATCGACTATGTATATGGTCGCGGTAAATACGACCACCAATCCACAGCTTTCTTCAATGGCAATCTTTTCGCCTATTATTTAGGTGATAAATACAACATGCACTTCAATTTCATCAATGACAACCTAAAGATGGCCGAGAACGGCGGTATTACCGATGAACGCTATATCAGATATCCGCTTGATATGGCTGAAGGAGGAAAGAAATATAAAAATAACGAAATACCTACCAATTTATCGAACGTGTGGAACCATAACACCGGCTACCACGCATTCCTTACCCAACGCTATAATCTTGGATTTTACAGAGATAAAGAAACGATAACTGAAAAAGACACACTGACCGTTACTGAATATGTACCGGTAACAAGCTTTCTTCATACCATCAATCTGGATATTAACAAACGAAGATATATTTCGAAAGATGAAAAGGAAAACAAGGAATATTATCTAAATCAATTCCTGCCTGATGTGGAAAAAGATATCATCGACAATTTCTCAGTAAAGAATACAATCGGAATTGAATTGAGAGAAGGTTTCAATAAATGGGCGAAAGCAGGTCTTACAGCATTTGCGACACATGAATTCCGACGTTTTAATATGGTTGACTCATTGAGCCTTACACCCGATTCACGCTATCAAAAGAAATATATAGAAAACGTGGTATCAGTAGGAGGACAGCTGATTAAGGAACAAGGACGTCTACTTCACTATAATGTGACAGGAGAAGTAGCTGTTTTGGGCGAAGATGCAGGACAATTCCAGATTGAAGGTAATGGTGACTTGAATTTCAAACTATTCAACGATACTGTACGATTAGATGTCAAAGCTTACATCAAGAACCAAAATCCGACATTTTTCTTCCGGCATTTTCACTCAAAACATTATTGGTGGGACAATGACGACCTTTCGAAAGTGATGCGGACACGCGTTGAAGGGAAACTGACCATCGACCGTTGGAAGACACGATTGTCAGCAGGTGTTGAAAACATCAAAAACTATACTTACTTAGACAATGTATCAGTACCATATACTACAACTACCGGTGGAGAAGAGAATATTACTTATCTGAACAATCTGGAAGTACGTCAGTGCTCGGACAATATACAAGTGTTCAGTGCAACTCTCCGACAGGACTTTAAGTTTGGAATCTTTCATCTTGACAATGAAGTGACTTATCAGAAGTCAAGCAAGCAAGATGTACTTCCGCTACCAGATTTGGTATTATATCATAATCTCTATCTGCGTTTCGCGCTGGCGAAGAAAGTATTACAGGTAGAAATCGGTGCAGATTTGCGTTATTTCAGCGAATATTATGCTCCAGATTATACTCCAGGAATCGGCCAATTCCACTTACAGAACAAGGATACCCGTTACAAGTTAGGTGGCTATCCAATGGTAAATGGATACATTAACATCCATCTTAAACGTACACGTTTCTTCATACAAATGTATAACCTGTTTCAGGGACAGGGAGAAAAGAGCTATATCTTCTCTCCACACTATCCACTGAATCCACGAATTCTGAAACTGGGACTTTCATGGAACTTTTTTGACTAAAAAATTTCAATACTATGCAAAACAAATGGTTTCGTTACGGATTAATCATGATAGCAGTAGCCATAGGTGTTATTATATTTAATACCCGTGAAGAGGAAGTGACAAACTATACTCCTCGTGACTACACAGCCATAAAAGAATCGGGAACGTTACGTGCCGTCACTGAATACAATATGCTTAGTTATCATGTACAGGGTGATACTATACAAGGATTTGATTATGAGTTATTGAATGCATTTGCTACAGAAAAAGGGTTACGGCTGGAAATAACTCCTGAAATGAGTTTTCAAAAACGGCTACAAGGAGTTATCCAAGGACAATACGACCTTCTTGCCATAGGAACAATTGTAACTACACAGTCGAAAGATTCACTGCTATTCACCAATCCCTTACTGCTCAGCAAACAAGTATTGGTACAACGAAAGAAATCTGATGAAAAGGATTCTACATATATTCAGAACCAATTAGATCTTGCACACAAGACACTCCACATCATCAAAGGATCTCCAGCCCTACTCCGTATTCATAACCTAATAAATGAAATAGCTGATACTATCTATATCGAAGAAGTAGAGGATTACGGTCCCGAACAATTGTTGGCAATGGTATCCGAAGGAGATATTGATTATGCAGTCTGTGATGAAAACATAGCGGCATCAACACTTGAGCAATTTCCCAATCTTGATATCAATACCGATATCAGTTTCACCCAATTTTATGCTTGGGGAGTAAACAAACATTCAGAATCTTTGTTAGATAGTCTAAATACCTGGTTAGACCAGTATAAGCATACCAAAGCATATAAAAACTTATATAAAAAATACTTCAATTAATACACATACAAATATGATAAAACTTGATACTGTACGATGGGGGTTTATCGGTTGTGGAGAAGTAACCGAAAAGAAAAGCGGTCCTGCATTCAACATGATTGAAGGATCGAAAGTTGTTGCAGTAATGAGCCGCGATGAAGAGAAAGTACAATCATATGCGAAACGCCATAATATACCTCGTTGGTATACCGACGCACAAGAACTTATAGGTGATGAAGAGGTCAACGCAATCTACATTGCAACTCCTCCTTCCTCTCATGCCACCTTTGCTATCATGGCAATGAAGGCTGGCAAACCTGTTTACATAGAGAAACCGATGGCGGCAAGCTATGAAGATTGCGCCCGTATTAACCGTATTTCGAAAGAAACCGGAATTCCTTGTTTTGTCGCTTATTACCGACGATATCTTCCGTATTTCCAAAAAGTACGCCAGTTAGTGGAAGAAGGTGAAATAGGTAATGTCATCAATGTCCAGATACGTTTTGCCCAACCACCCCGTGCCCTCGATTACAACAGTACAAACCTTCCATGGCGAGTACAACCGGATATTGCAGGAGGAGGTTATTTCTACGACCTGGCTCCTCACCAACTCGACCTTTTACAGGATATGTTCGGATGTATACTCGAAGCTGAAGGATACAAGTCGAACCGTGGCGGCCTATATCAGGCAGAAGATACGATCAGCGCCTGCTTTAAGTTTGAATCAGGACTTCCAGGTTCCGGTTCATGGTGCTTTGTCGCCCATGACTCCGCCAAAGAAGACCGGATTGAAATTATCGGAGATAAAGGTATGATTTGTTTTTCTGTATTCACCTATGACCCGATAGCCTTACATACCGAGCGTGGACGGGAAGAAATCCTCCCCACCAACCCATCATATGTCCAGCTCCCTCTGATACAAGCAGTGGTGGAACATCTGCAAGGTAAAGCCATCTGTACCTGTGATGGGGTCAGTGCAACACCGACCAACTGGGTTATGGACCGAATCCTGAATAAACTTTAATCTGCTCTATACTTCATTGTTCTCTTCCGTACTATACGAATCCAATGCCAAAGGATGTTTATTCCCGGACAGGATTTCCGAAGCCATTTCAGGAAACAATATATCAACAACCACCAATGAGAAGTACCCGATTAACATTCAGTATTCTTTTCTTACTTCTTGGTCTAACTATTCATTCTCAAGAAACCGAGAAGAGAATATCTTTTGCACAAAAAATCGGTAAAACATTCTCGGAGATTGATACTACCTACATCACACCATACAAATATAACCTTGCCTTTATGGTAGAACATAGCTTGTGGCATGAACACTATAAGATTAGAACCAATGTAAACGGCCACAAGCAAAGTATCAGTTTAGCTCCCACTCCAACACCTAAAATCGGTGCATATTTCGGTTGGAGATGGATTTTTCTGGGTCTATCAGTCAGTATCCCGGAATTAGTCGGAAACAGCAAACCTGATAAATCAAAGCAGGAATATGTATTCAACCTATACAGTTCACGGGTAGGTGTTGATCTATATTACCGGAAAACGGGCAGTAACTTCCGCATCAAGTCTTACTCAGGATTTGATATACCCGACACTTATATAGGACAGAAATTTGATGGATTAAAAAGCAAGATTGTAGGGCTAAATGCCTATTGGATATTCAACAACAAACGTTTCTCTTATCCGGCAGCCTATAGTCAATCAACTAACCAACGGATCAGTTGCGGCTCTTTTATGGCTGGTTTTTCATACTCGAAACACAATGTCACTTTCGATCACACTAAACTGCCTGATGATATGGAGAGTCAGATTCGGCCTTCGATGAGATTCAACACATTGAAATATCAGGACTATAACCTTAGCTTCGGATATGGATACAATTGGGTATTTGCCCCCAATTGCCTTTTCAATATCTCCGTTATGCCCGCATTGGCTTACAAAAAAACCAAACTGAATGGTGAAGAGGTGGATGAAGAGAAAAAAGATTGGCTGAAATGGATGAACGATATCAATTTCGACATCATTACCCGAGCAGCAATTACGTGGAACAACGAGAAATATTTTGTTGGTGCTTCGTATGTCATGAATACATACGATTATCGTAAGAAGGATTTTTCTATGACCCATTCATTCGGAGGATTGCGAATTTATGCCGGATTCAATTTTTGGAAGCAGAAGAAATACAGGAACAATAAGAATTAGTCTAGCGAATAAATAACGCAAGTATATATAACTCTCGAAAAACATAAAAGGGAACCTGTATGCAAACAAATTAATTGTGATTTTTTTCTTTCACATCCTTCACCAACGAAAGACAAAACAGGACCGAAAAACAGGCTTTTTAAAAAGATCAGTACATTCCATCTCATATTTCAAGGAATCTTTGTCCACTTTTCAAGGAATATTGGCAGATATATCAAGGAATGTTGGCAGAACGTCAAGTAATGTCGGCGTCAAATAACGACAACATGATTTTTATCGAACTGACGTTAACACAAATAATACCATAAAGAACAAAAAACAAGAGGCTGTCTCAAATTGAAATATAATTTGAGATGGCCTTTTTTGTGTCTGCAAAAAAAAAATCGGGCAAGCCCCA
>CALUKX010000029.1 GCA_944321335.1 uncultured Phocaeicola sp.
GCCACTGTATCAAAATAATCTTTCAACGGACTTTGATACGGTGGTTTTATTGTATCATCATAATCTAAAAGGTTATACTGATATAGAGTTCCCCTTGCGGAATACAAAAAAGTAAGAGTGGTACTTTCTTGCGTGATTTTGTTTCTCACCACGATAGGACAGCATCCGCGATTTGGTAGCCAGTATAAAGAGGTCAACCATGACAAAGCCCAACTTCATAGCCTCCACTTGAATATAAGCATTCAGCCACAACGTATGAGCCTTGCAACGAACATCCATAGACTTCATAATGAAGTAACCTCCACGTTTGAGTTTACGGAAAGCCAAAGTAATCATTTCCAAATTTGCTTGATAGGCTTCTTCGGCTGTAGCAAAGAAGTTGAAACGCTCCACCAATTGTCCTGCATTGTTTTCCTTGCCGTGACCTCGGACAATAAAAGGCAAATCACATATTATGGAGCTAAGGGAATTGTCAGGGATGTTATAAGCCTCTTCCAAGGGGCGCACATCTTCGGATTGTGGATATTTGTCAAATTTCATTGCAGGTTGTGGAAGATGCTTATAGAATACGCCTATTGAATAAGTGAGGTCACATTCAAAAGTCTCTGAATGGGCGTATAAATGTAGAATGTTACTCAGTATCTCATCTTGGGAAAACGAAAAGGACTTGATATTGTTCACATTCTTTTTTACGTCAAAAGTTGATACCTTTGAAGTAGCTGTTTCTGATTGAGCATTATCCAAAGTTAGGTACTTCTTTATGGTATTGACAGAATAGCCTAACTTACGAGCCATCTCAGCTAAGGACATGGCAGGATTCTTTTCCCTCAACGCGAGTACTGCTTTCTGTTTGGCAACTTTGTTATCATAATTACGGTCAATTCCGTTTGTCCGAATGTACTTTCTAATGGCAGACTCAGACACTCCGCATCTTTCCGCATTTTCAGCGACAGACAAACAAGGATTATATTTCGATGCAATGATACTCTTGGCCATAAACAGTGATATTTGATGCTTTATAATGCAAAATTACCACATAACCAAAGATTTTCAGCCAAATCTTCCGATTTTAGGCTGATTTTTATTATCTTTGACACGTCATTAGCCTCTTTAGGCTTTTGGCAGACATATAGGAAAGTGTTTTGGCATTTCTGACGTTGACTAATCACCACAACAGTTCAACAGCAGTTAGGATTACCGAAAACGCTCTCCCCTTGGTCGCATATCCGTTAATCAGATATACGCCTTGGGTGAGTTGCGGAAACGTGTATCTCTACTGCAAGGTTTGTGGTGAACCCGTCAACGAGAGGAATCGTTAAAGTGGCTCACCTTTTTTATGTGCCTACAAAAACAAAAAATAGTAATTCCACCGAGCGAGCCAGTAGGTGCATATATGTTAAGTATGGCCGAAAATGTCTATTATCGTCCTGAATGGACTTGTGGCAGATATAACAAAGAAGCAGAGGTTGCTATTTTCTATAACCTCATTGAAGGTATGAGTTACTTCTTTGAAAACGACTCTGCTGAAATTGTGGGTCATTTGTTAGCGATTCCTCGCAATGGCAACTTGTCAGTTGATACACTATCAAGAACTACTGATACTGCTATAGAATGTCTTATGCCATTTCTTGATGAATTGGTGACGTGCGGTTTATTGACCAATGTGCCTGTTACATCAGAAGGCATTAAATCATATCGTAATGCTATTGCGAAATATAAATGCACCCAATCCATAATACAAGCAAAGACTACCATAGAAAAATTACCCACGGCTGTCAGTAGTGCAGAAATGGATTATATGAACAGCATAAAAGGCGTAGCGAATGTAATGTTTGAACTGACTTACAATTGCAGTGAAAAGTGCATACATTGTTATAATATTGGTGCAACACGTAATGATAATGAAATCTCTCAACGTAGCAGTTGTGAGGAATTGACACTAAATGATTATTACCATATCATAGACGACTTGAATGAACAAGGTTTAGTAAAAGTGTGTCTGTCAGGTGGAGACCCATTCTCTAAATCTTTCGTGTGGGAAATCATAGACTATCTGTATAAGAAAGAAATTGCTTTTGACATTTTCACAAACGGGCAAAAGCTATTAGGCAATGTAGAGCGATTGGCCAAATATTATCCCCGTTTAGTCGGCGTTTCAATTTATAGTAGTGAAGAAAGTGAGCATGATTATATAACTCGCATCAAAGGTTCTTGGCGTAAATCTATGGATGTAGTAAAGAAACTTTCTGAATTGGCAGTCCCCTTCAATCTTAAGTGTTGCATAATGCAACCAAACGTAAAACACTATTATAAAGTTGCAGAATTGGCTAAACAATATGGAGGTGTAGTGCAGTTTGAAGTAAATGTAACTGATTCTGTTGAAGGAGACAAATGTGTTAGTAAATATCTACGGCTCACACCTGAATTATTGGAAATTGTGCTCAGGGACGATAACATTCCTTTGTATGTGGGTAAAGAAGCCCCTAATTATGGCGGACAAACCCGCTCAATGTCTGAAAATGCCTGTGGCGCAGGTTACAACACATTTTGTATAACTCCTAACGGTGATTTGATTCCTTGTTGTGCATTCCATTTAGTCTTTGGAAATCTTAAGAAGTATAGTATTAAAGAAATTCTACTACACAGTGAGGTGCTGAAATGGTGGAATGTACAGACCTTGCAGCAATATGAAGAATGTGGTAAACATGAATATTGCGATTATTGCAACCTTTGTGCAGGATTGAACTATTCAGAATTAGGGACTCCGCTAAAAGCAGGAGAAAATAATTGTTATATGGCCAAGGTACGATATGAATTAGCACACAAGATGATGACAGGATATGACCCCTTACAAGGAAAATCTATTCAAGATGTATTGGATGGCTTACCTCAATATGAGAAAGTTGAATTGAAACATGAATTTACAAAAAAGTAAGTGGATAAATGGAATCTCCCAAAAGTATTCCTATAACTCTTTAAAATTCTACACAATGAAAAAGAATTTGAAGATTAGCAAGGCTTCAAGTGTCATTTGTATGGCGCACTGCCCCAAAGGTACACAGGCAAACTGTGGCATCGCATACAGAAGTATGTAGTGCCTATTGCACAGTAAAAGTGGAAGAGGGATATACAATTCTCTATATTCCTCTTCCTTATTCTCAATCAAGCAACATTTGCAAAATGAATAACTATAAGGCTTCATCCTATCCATATACAATACTTCGTCAAACAAAGAATCAAGATGAAGTATACCCTTATCTTCGTTCTTTAAACGGCGATAAAGAAATGTGGTGCATTAGTCCACACCACGGTCGAAGCTACATAATTGGACGTAACAAGGAGGGAAAATATATAGTGAGTAAAGGTAATGGTTTAAGTTATTCTCAACACAATTTTCTGAATACAGGGGAATTGGGTGATGATACATTTGGACTATTATTACTACAAGATGCCATTCGGGACTTTAATGTCGGTTTAGAAGTTGAGCAACTAGGAGTAAAGACTAATCATATGGAATATGTTATTCAGTTAGAGCATGAGATTGCTTTAAGTAATGGGCATATATTGAAGCCTATATTATTACAGTATTCTGTTGAATGTCCTTTCCGAATATGCGACGCATCTTTCCCTGAATACTCTTCCATCATAAAAGACGAGATAAACAAATGGGAGAAATATAATGTGTCGGGAGTTGACAAATCTCATTTGGTTGCAGCTAATGTCTTATTACACAATCTGAAAGTGTTGCATACACACAATATTTTGCATAATGCTATCAATGCTCAGAATTATACTTGGGCCTTGGAATTATTGGATTTTGAAATAGCTTGCTCACCTACATATCCGTATGAAAAAGAAGATGACGACAGGCATGTAAAAGATTATTTCAGTAGAGAAATTGTATATACTTATGAAATAATCAACTACATCGCCCATTATTTAAATGAACCCATCTCATATCAGGAAATAGATGACTTGTTCAAGAGTTACGGATTTGATTTGTCTTCTTTGAAATAAAAGCCGAACTAAAATAATAGCTTATAAAACAATGAAGAAAGTATTATTTTTTACTTTGTGTTTGTTGTCAGTAAATCTTTACTCTCAGAGGTTAAATTCTGACGGATTAAAAATGGTAAGTAGGATATCTTATGAATCATCTGTAAGAATTCATTATGATGTTGATTTCAAATATGATAGTAACAATAGACTGAAACAGTTGGTGTTTACATATACATATAGAAATTTGGGTGTAAGACCAAGATACAATACTGTAAATAAAGATATTCTGACGAAAGAAGGAAATACAATAGTACAAAAATCATATTTGGACGGTAAGCCTTATAATAGATTTAAATATGTTTACAAGTTTGGAGATAATTCAAAATTAATTCATTTTGACAGATATGAATATGCAGAAATGCATAGAGTATTTAGACGTTCTAATGAATTTATTTATGCTAATGATATAATTTTAGAGATACAAGACACATTCTCTTGGATAGAGAATGGACAGTGGTGTTATGCTGATGGAATAGGGGGTAATAATATAAAATTCATTGACGGATGTTGGTCATCAAATAAGAAATATTATAATTTAACTCTCGAGCAAATAAAAAAATATGCTCCCTTATATACTGAGGAAGAATTTTACGAAAGTCTTCCATATCTTCGCCAAGAAGATTACGGTACTGTGATATCGTTTTTATATTCAGACACTATTAATGATACAAATATATGTTTGAATGGATTAACCGAAATAAAGGAAATAAGTGGTTCTGGTAATGATAATGTTTTATCTAATATATTGTATTTTACTGAATGGGTTGGCATTAGAGAGAAATATTTAGCCACAAAAATGAATATATGTGGAACAAAATATGATATTACCTACAAATATGATACAAAAGGAAATATTATTGAGGTGAATTATGGGAATAAAATGAAAATTAGGATTGAATATGTGCCTGAATAGTAACAAAAGCGGCATCTTCAATGGATCCTTTCGAGAAAAATTACTATATTTGCAATCGTAAAGCATCAAGAGTACTTGAATGTACACCAACCGAGCTTTGAATATTGTAGCCACGGTGGTAAAATGATGCGGATTGTCTAATAATCAAAAATAAACAATATGAATGACCGTAACATTATTGGTAGCAATCGCTACACCACTTCAAACCATTCACTTTTTGATGAAATAGTGCTTGGTCGTACTGAGATATACGATGCAAGCAAACTGAATTGTTGGCCTTTCTGCAAGGCTGCTAACGTGAGAAACGGGATTACTCTCAGTTTAGGAAATCTGTGCAAAGGCTATTCTTTTACCTTAAACGGGCATATCTTTCGCACGAGTGAAGCGGCCTACCTTTGTGGGGAGTTCTCTTCACATACAGCCTTAAGTGAAGCCATACAGCGTGATTTGCAGGCAGAGCCGAATGCTTTCCTTGCCAAAAAAGTTATCAAACGCAGAAATGCAGAGCATATCAGGCAAGATTGGGAAGATGTCCGTCTGCAATGGATGCTCTATGTGGTTTGGCATAAGTGCATAGGCAATGCAGACTTCAGAAATTTGCTTCTATCCATACCTGACGATGCTATTGTTATAGAAGACAGCACGGCCAATCACGGAACTACATCATCTGTATGGGGAGCGAAGAACAAAGAGCTAAGGAAAGCACGCAGGGCAAGGAAGAAAGAATTGATAGCTCACAACCCTACGATGAAGAAGAAAGAGCTGTATAAGCTAATATCAGATGAATGTGGAAAAATAACGGATGTCGGTAACTTTGTCGGAGAAAACAATATGGGAAAAATTCTGATGCTGTGCAAAATTGCTTTACGGAACAACACTGTTCCGCCTATAGACTATGATTTGTTGCGTGAGAAGAAAATCTATCTGTTCGGTGAATTATTGACTTTCGACAAGGAGGAGGCTTTATGAAGATTGAGACATTCAAAATCAACAAAGAATATCGTGGGATAGCCTTGGAGGGGACTTGCAGGGTTATCCATCCCTCCACATATTCTATAACGATGGACAAGCCCTACAAAGGATTGGCCAAGGCAGAATATTTCCGCAATAATAACTGTTGCTCTATGGAAAATATCAAAGGTAGGGCGCAATGGGAACTTAGCAGGCTATACGAACAATTCCAAGATATATTGTATGAATACGACAAATACAAGAAGCTGCTGAATGAATGGATGCCCTACGAGCAAAAGATACAACGGTTGAAAGAGGAAGCCGTCACATTCAGGCAGGAAGTGGATTCTGACAAATTAGTCTTGCTCAATTTCCATATTGAGATGTTAGGCAGGGACGCCAAGGAGCATTTCTACGAGTTGATGAATAAATGCGGAATTAAGCCATTATCACTTTCTCCATCCGTCTTGAAAACATCAATAGGATTGATTGAAAAAGAATTTTGTAACCGAATGCCATGAAAGTATTATTGAAGAAAAGTACGGAAGATATGAATTGGGGTGGTGATGATTATGATATAATTTCACTTAACCCCATAAGCAAGGCTTTGACTGATTGCTATCTGCCTCTGTGGTCGCCTTCACCATTGAAAACCCTACTATTGAAACGATTGGGGACACTAAAACGAATGTATCTTCATCTAAGAGTGGATTGTGAGAAAGACAGTTCCGTTGTGAAGTCCATCTCCTTAAAATGTGGTATGTTGGACGATGTGGAGCGGATGTATGATGACAACAAGGTCGATTGGGGCAAGATTAAGGGATGTTTGACTGAGTATTTCCTGAGCATAGGATATAAGAGCCTCCAATGTACGGATGATGACACCATTGTCGGTTTCCTTAAAAGGATAGCACAAGATGTGCCGTTGGTGAAAGAGTATTTTGAAGTCATAGAGGAGGCTTTCTATGAAGAAAAAGAATAAATACGATTGCATAAACAGGGCAAACAGTTGGGCTTCCGCTATGGAAAAGCAAGCAAGGGGAGCATATGCATTGAAGATAGGATATTGCGCAAAAGAAACAATATTCAGTACCTTGGATGAAGGTGTTGGCTTTGGCCTGAAAGAAAACGAGGAAGTAGGCTTCATTGTATTTCCAACAGCAATTAGTGCATCAAAACAATCAGAAGAGATGTTAATCAACAAGTTAAAACAAAAAATGAGGACTATAAGCGACAGAATCGATGCTGAAAGCCACATTAAATGGGCAATAGGGAAATACCTTAACAGCAAATATAAGGCTGAGAGTGGGATCATTTACGGAGCGGACAGTCTGTCAATTATGGCAGTAGGCGTTTCCTATGATGTGCTGATGGAAATTGCTGAAGATTTATGTAAATCTTTTATGCAGGAGGCTGTCTTGGTCAGATGTCTTTCGTCTGATCTAATATTGTTTGTCAATCCTGAACGATGAGATTATGATGAAGAAAGTATTGCTGAAAATTGACAAGTTGGCTGAGGAAATACCTTTGGCAAAGGATTATTTTGCAATCGTTGATGAATAGGGAGTTATGGCTAAGAAAGTTTTTCTGAAACGGAGTACGGAAGATTTGTGTTATGTCAGCAGTTTCAATGATTACGAATATGTGGAACTGAACGACATAAGCACGGCACTGACCCGACGCTTTTGGTCGCAATGGTCGCCTACGCCTTTGAAAACCATGCTTATCAGGCGGTTTGGCAGCATCCGCAATATGTACTTGAGATTGGATGTGGCTTGTGAACATAACTCTATGATAGTTAAGTCTATTACGTTAAAATGTGCCTTACGGGATGCCGATGACAGGTCTTGGATAATAGGCTGCATTGATGAATTGGATTGGGAGGCCATTCAGGAATGTGCGGAAGAATACTTCCAAAGCATTGGCTTTAACAAGATAGAATGTACGGAAGATGAGGATATTGTAAATTTTATCCTTCGTTTGGAGCAGGATGTACCGTTGGTCAAAGAGTATTTTCGAGTGCTCTATAAGTACAATGAAGAGATAGCGCGCATTGGCTACTTTGGTGAGAATGACAAGTATGAAGTATATGTAAAGACAGACGATGAGATGTCAATTCCTCATTTCCACATAAGGGATAGCGAGACAAAGGGTGAACGCTTCGAGACGTGCATAAGCATAGAGACAAACTGCTATTGTCTGCACGGTACATACAAGGATTTGCTTACCCCTGAACAGCAAGCCCTTTTAACTGACTATATGATAAGTTTCTCTCCCTATAACCTTTACAGATTTCCTTTCACACGCAATTACGAGCGGATTGCGGAGGCTTGGAATATGAACAATGACGGAAACCAAGTTATATTGAAATATGACGATGGGGATGATGTGATAATACCTGATTATGCGCACATAAAATGACAGAAATAATACGACACAATGCAATCAGACAGTTTGCTGTATTAGACGTTTCAAACAAATGGAGCGATACCTACAAGCAATCTGTTGTGCGGACATTGGCAGGTAGTCATATCCCGTTTGTTTTTGTCTTTTGTCTGAACAGGATATCATTGCTTCTGCTCAACATTGACAGAAAGACATTGTGTTACTATATCTCCAAATGTGGGATAATTGCCTTTGCATTCTACAAACTTAGAGAGAACGATGAAGCGATATGTGAACATTGGACGTTGAAAGACAAGGAATTGCCCTATCATATAAGGAAGAATCCTTTTGTCCTTATAAGTAGTCAGGAACAAGGAACAGAACTTTATATGCCTTATATTGAAACAGCAAACATGATTATTGCTGATAATCTTGAGGCTATGATACAGAATTTGCATACAAGTGCAGATGAAATTCTTAAGTTGGCTGATGAGGGTGTAGGAATCACGCCTTGGTATTATCGCCAAAGACTTTATAAAAACTTATTCGGATTATCAATAGAAACAAAACGGCAATAAATATGGATATGGAAAAAAGCAATACGATAGTAAACGGAATAAAACTGCAAGACGGGCGTATCATACAAGGCTATCCCATACAGCAGGATGCAGTGATGGAAGAGGCTAAGGAAACTCCCGTATTAGACAAAACAGGTGTATATTTCAGCATTAAAAAGAAACCTGCAAAGCCCAAGCCTACGGATGAGGAAGAGAGATACTTGCAGAAACTATTTACGGATAATGCTTTCCTCATCTTGGCCAATCGTGAACGGATTTTGAATGACAGTAGGATGTTGCTTACTCCCGTGTCTGTCAGGAACGGTTTAGCGTACTCTGGTGCTTTTCAAACAGCCACGTTGGGAGTTTATATTGAATGGTGGATAAACGCCCCTTATTCTGTCTTATTTGACGAAAAGGACGATGCAATGTCTTTGATATGGTATTTGTCAGGCAGTCCGCTCAGTGGTGGAAACCTTTGCTCAATGGTTACTGAAGATGGTAAGACAGAAACAGTGAGAGTTCCTTTTTTCAGAAAGTTATGGCCTAAATTTACAGATATATTGGCAAACTATCACGATGCTAAAAGGCTTTATCAAGCCTATACACTGCCCGAAGTCATAGATATATTGAGGCGTGAAACGACAGAAAAGATCTACACTGAAAACATTAAAGAGTTTCATTATCAAGCCAAAGTCAATTTACTTAATGCACAACTAAGAGATTGGGAGGAAAACTATGAAAGTCTAAAGGAAAAATGTGACAAGTATGAAAAAGAATGGCATTTCGCCCTTTTTCAACTGAAAAAGGATGAAATAGTAGCTTTCCACAAAGAGTACAACCTCAGAAAAGAAAATTTTCAAAACAGGAAAGAAGAACTTGCCAAAGAGAATCAGGAACTAAAAAGAAAATTACACCAGAAAGAGTTGACAAACAAGGAGTATCAACCCCTGTTAAGCGCAAATAAGAAAGAAATAGAACAGTTGAAATGGGAATTGGATGAGTATGCTAACGAATCTATCTCTACGCTGGTTCCAAAGTTGGCAGAGGGGGAGATAAGATTGTCTTTTGGAGATTTGGATAAAATCTTATCTGAAATAGCTGAGTTTGTAAAATCCTCATCCTTATAAAAACGAAATAGAATGCTTATATACGAATGATATATATTCAACTTTTTGTATAACATATAATTCAAAATCAGATGAGCATATTAGAAATTTATTTACTTGGTGTAGTTGCAGCAGCTGTGCATATTATTTGGTTTGAGTATCAGTTCGACCACAACAAACAGCTATCAAACGTTACAAAGAAAGAGTGGCTTCAAGATGCTGCTATCTCTTTATTCTCGTGGGTAGCTTTTGTCTTGGCCATCATTGTTACCATTTGGCGATATAATGGTGGCAAGCCGAAGAATAGTTAGAAAAGAGAGACCTGAGTATATCGTATTTTTCTGCCACTTCCAACTTTGGTATGGAAGTGGCTCACTATTTATGCTTTTTCGCCTTACGGAATACAAAGAAGTATGAGTGGTACTTACGGGCAAAATGTTGTTTTTCTCCCTTGGTGGTGAGTATTTTAGTTCTAGAAACTAAAATGAAAGTGTCATATAAAACAAATCCTATTTCATTCGCTGTGTTCTGAACAAAATTGCCGACCCAATGCTGACTGCTGCCAAATACAAAATCCATAGTTTTCATAATCAGGAATCCATTTCTATGCAGTTTCCTAAAAGCTAAGGATATCATAGAAGTATTAGTCTCATATAGTTCTTTTACAGAAGAAAAGTAATTGAATCGTTGTGCTATCATAGAGGTTTGTGCGCTTTTATAGTCCTTTACGATGAAAGGCAAGTCTATCACAATCGAATGTAAGGAAGCATCTTTTATATCCTCTACTTTTTCTAAAGGCAGAACGTCTTTTTTCAATGGGTACTTATCAAATTTCAACTTAGGCATAGATATATGCTGATAGAATACTCCTTTGCTAAATGTTAAGTCACAATCAAAAGTATCTTTATGAACATACAATCTTAGTATATTCATAAGAATTTCTGTTTGGTCATCTGAAACACTTTTGATAATGAATTTTTTGTTTGATAAATCAAAAGTTGATACCTTTGAAGTGGTAATTTTTGACTGTCCTAAGTCCATTTGAAGGTACTTCCTTATGGTATTGACAGAATATCCTAATCTATGAGCCATTTCAGCCAATGATATGGAAGGGTTTTCTTCTTTCAGTGTAAGTATGGCTCTCTTCTTGGCGACTTTGTTGTCATAATTACGGTCAATCCCATTTGTCCTGATATACTTCCTAACTGCGGATTCAGAAACGCCACACATTGCAGCATTCTCTTTTATAGAAAGATTAGGGTCATATTTCAGTTTTACCTTATTCATAGAACAGTTTCATCAATGGTTGGCATATTCACGTTCTATCTCATTTACCAGCAGTTTCAATTCAGATATAGTTTGAGCCACATAAGTCTTGTTCTTGCATACAATAATGGCGTTTAATGGAACTTGCTCTTTGATAGCAAATAGTTCTGAAATAGGAATATCCAAATTGTCTGCTATACTTGTAATAGTAGATAGCTGAGGGTTGCCATTGATAGCCCGACTAAGGCTTTCGGGAGCTATACCCATTTCCTTTGCCAAATCTTTCAGTTGAATGCCTCTTTGACGGCACAATTCTTTCACTCTGTTGCTCAGGTTATATTCCATACTCTATACTTTTGTTTGCAAAGGTACAAAATTGATATAAAATATCAATCAAGTAGCGGATGATTAACTTTAGTTGGCCGTTTATTTTTGGCAAAATATGATATTGGCGTTAACTTTGCAGCATAATAAATAACATATAAATCAATTCAGACATGAAAGTAGTATTGTTCGCAAGAGTGTCAACCAATATACAGGATTACGACAGACAAATCAATGAACTTACGGGATTGGCCAAACGTAATGGATGGGAGATTGCAGCCTCTTTTGCTGAAAAAGTATCAGGCGCAAAAAAGAACGCTGAGCGTACCGAACTATTACGGATGGTGGAATATGTAGAGGCCAACAATATAGATAAGATTATGGTAACAGAGTTATCACGATTGGGACGTGATACATTGCAGGTGCTTGAAGTGATAGAAATGCTCAATGCCAAAGGGATAAGCCTGTACATTGAAAATTATCACATAGAAACGCTGACGGCAGAAGGGAAAGTAAATCCAATGAGCCAATTCCTTATTACTATACTTGCCGAAGTAGCCCGTATGGAAAGAAAAACCATTAAAGAACGTATGGATAGTGGGTATCAGAATTTCCGTGCAAACGGCGGTGTGGTTGGAAGAAAACAGGGTTATAGAAAGTCTGAGGAAAAAATGAAAGAAGAGTATGCTGAGGAAATTCGGCTGTTGAAGAAGGGGTATTCTCTCCGAAATGTAAGCAAATTGACCCATACGAGCGTTAACACTTTGCGAAAAGTATGTATAATATTTGTTAAATAACAACCTTGACATAGTTAAATAATTTAACACTTATTGATTTTTTCACTTGTATTAGCATAAACATTTCATATAGGATATTAGTATTGCTGAGTATCAGCTATTTACCTAAAATACAACGTTTTGCGTGTGAAATGATGTTATTTTAACACTTTTGGATTCATTGATAAATGGTAGTATATTTGCACTGTGTTTAATAAACAAGTTTTTTAAAAATAAATAAATATGAATAGTAAAATTGTTAATTCAGTAATTTGTATTTCGGAATCTCAAAAGAATCCGAAAAGGTACGAGAACCTTAGTATGTGTAAGCAATATGCTAAAGAAGAAG
This sequence comes from uncultured Phocaeicola sp., assembly GCA_944321335.1. Classification (GTDB taxonomy): domain Bacteria; phylum Bacteroidota; class Bacteroidia; order Bacteroidales; family Bacteroidaceae; genus Phocaeicola. Next base: position 12,690 of record CALUKX010000029.1, read on the forward strand.
AAGGTTGCAATGTAAAAGATGTGTTCAAATTCCAGTATGATGATTTTGAACAATCCCTGAAAGATTTGATGAGAACTTTAGAGTCAAATCCCGAAGTAAATACTATCATTATATCTAATTGGGCTAGAATCAGTCGTTGGCTCTCAAGGATTATGGATTTCTTGACAGCCTTAGATAGAAGAGGTATTGCTGTTTATGATGTCAGTATGGGGAAATACATAACATATTGGGATATTGAATTATCATCCATCCTTAAATTGACGGAAAGAGAATCAGTAACTAAACGAAAGAAAAGACTAAGAGCATAAAAATTTGAGTAAAATGGGTTTTACGCTTATCCCGCCGAATAGAAGTCCCTACTATAGTGCTGCTATGGTAGGGAGGCGAAAAACAAATAACCCGTAAGGGAGCATATAAGTATAATGAATGATTAAATATCAAGACTATGAACAAGAATTTAATCAGTTAGGAATATCCCAAACAGACGCTTGCATTCTTTTAGACTATATGCAAGCCATAGCAGAGATAGGTATTAGATTTAATAATGAGAAAAAAGTAGAAGGCGATGAAAAATTGTATAATATGGACGAGAGTATCAACTAAGTATCAGGAGAAAAATGGAGCTTCCTTAGCTGACCAAAAATGTAAATGTGAACTATTTGCAAAGCAAAATGGATATAAGATAAAAGGGTATTTTGGTGGTGCGCATGAAACTGCCAAAACACCAGGCCCTATGTTAAAAGAGATGTATTCTGTATTGAAGAAGGATAAAACCATCACACACGTTATTATATCCGAAGTTGACAGATTTAGTAGGAATGTAGGACAAGGGGCTACTATTATTGATGAACTATTAAAGCGCAAAGTAATCATAGTAGAAGCATCAACAGGAATAGACACCTCTACTCGTAACGGGGTTATGATGGTCAAATTTAAACTGACACTGGCTGAATGGGACAATGGAAATCGTACCGACAAATTTATATCAGGGCGAAAGTTTTGCCTTGAAAATGGTGTGTACTGTGAAGCGGCCAAACCTCTTGGCTACACCAAACATGGAAAATCATTGGGTACAACTTTCACGATAAATGAAGATGGTAAATTGATAAAGAAAGCCTTTGCTTGGAAATTACAAGGTATGGCAAATTACCAAATTATAGAGAAACTGAAAACTTATGGACTGACATTAACCAAGCAGAAGTTGCATCACATCCTTACCAATCCTTTTTATGCAGGGAAAATCCGACACAAGATGTTGGAAGGAAAACTTGTGGACGGCAATCAACCTCACATTGTCAGTTATGATGATTTTTTGCGTGTGCAAGAAATACTGAGTGATAGAACAGGGGTATATACTCATAAAAAAGAAACACCACGCTATCCTTTGAAACGCCACGTTTTGTGTGCAAAAGACCATACTCCGTTTACAGCTTACACTGTAAAGAAAAAGAATTTGGATTATTATAAATGCAATCAGATTGGCTGCAAAACAAATGAATCAGCAAAGAAGTTGCATAGCAAATATGAACGTGTCTTGCATTCATTCAATATTCCTCACGAACTGACAAGCATTTTGCGTGATATTATCAGTCGGATGATTGCTGTTGACGATGAAGAACAAAGGAAAACAGAAGCCCTATTGAAAAAGCAGAAAACGGAATGCCAAAACAAGATGAAGAAGTGTAAAGTACGGTTTGGAATGGGCGATATTGATGAAGATATTTATGAGGCAACGGTTGAGACATTGCAGGAAAGGCTTACTAAAATAGACCTTGAATTAGCAAACTGCAAAAGAAATTTATCGAACTTCAACAGTGAAGTTGATGATACGCTTGCAATATGCTGTGAATTAGATACTTTATGGAAAAATGCTTCGTTGGAATTAAGCCAAAGAATCCAAAATTTACTCTTTCCTGATGGAATTTTGTGGGATAAAGAAATTGACGATTATCGAACCTTCCATGAGAATAAGGCACTCTCTATAATAGCGAAAATATCAAGCGATTACAAAAATAAAAAAGAGAAAAACTCTTCCGAATTTTCCTCTTCTGTCTTTCTGTGCGCCAGATAGGACTCGAACCTACACGTCTCACGACACCAGATCCTAAGTCTGGCGCGGCTACCAATTACGCCACTGGCGCAAAGTGAATGTTCATTCGCTTTAGCGTGTGCAAAGATAGAGCGTTTTTTCGAATTTCCAAAATATTTGGTTTCTATTTCTTTAAAATGTCGATGGCCATTTCGATGATGGTGTCTACACCACGCTGGATGTCTTCACTGGTCATGTCGACTTTTACATCAGGGTCGATACCGAACTCCAGCTGGTTCATCTGTGGGTCGAACATCGGACTGGCGGAGAAGCGGATGGTCCATCCGTTGGGGATTTCCGAAGTGAACGGCATACCCGAACCTCCTCCGGTCTTGTCGCCTACGATGGTTACGTTCGGGAACTGGTTCATGCTGTTTACGAAATCGTTGGTGGCACTGTACGAACGACGGTTGGTGAGCACTACCACTTTCTTCTGCCAGCGTATCCCTTCTGATGGCTCTATATATACAGGTTGAGGTTTGGAAAAATCATTGTGTCCCGGGCCTGTTTTATGGCTCATATAGCCTACCAGAGTCTTCACATTGGTGAACCGGGCAGCCAGTTTCTGGGCAGTCGTCAAGTTTCCGCCGCCGTTGTTGCGGACGTCGATGATGAGGCCGTCGCAGATCGCCATCTGGTTCAATGTCTGGTCGAGGTTGCCATCTCCGATACCGTTCGAGAAACTGGAACAGTAGATGTATCCGATGTTGTTCTCCAGTATCTGATAGGTAAGTCCCGAAGAAATGATGTAGTCTTTCTTCAGATAATTGCTTTGGATGGTGTCGCTGAAGTTGCGCGGGTAACTGTCGAACCATTCGCGGTATTGTGAACTGGCAAGCGAGCTTGTCAGGTTGACATGCCCGTCGCGCAATTCGTTTACCATGTCCGAAAGCACTTCGAAGAGGGCTTGGGGAGGCATAGACGAGGTGATGCGTTTGGCATAGCGTTCATGTACTTCGTCCCAGTCGAGCCCGTATTCCTGTTTCTTGTAGTCGAGGAAGCAGTATTGTTCGTCGATGATTTTCCAGAGCATTTCGAAATTGGCTTCAGGAGTGTTTCCCGAAACGTCTTCGCGGATGCACGAACTGTTTGTCGCTGCAATTAGCAGGAACATACTTATATATATTATATGTTTAAATTTTTTCATACGTCAGAACGGAGTTACTTTCTGTGGCAGACTGATTTTGTTTTTTCCTTTCAGCAGATAGATGTTGCGTACAAAGCCGATCATGAAGTCGTGGGAGTACGAATGACTCTTCAGATGGTTGGCCTTCGACTGTTGGATGTCGCACACGTAGCCTACGCGTAGGATGGTGTTCTTGACGGGAAAGTCGAGGGTGAGCATCTGGCGGAGCGACGGATTGTTGTGTAGGGATGAGAACAATACGTGCTTGCCGCTGTGACCCAACGAAAACATTTCGTAGTAAGATTCTCCGTATTCGGGAGAGAACATGACTCCTAGCAGGGGCAGGTTGGCCTGATAGCGCAGGGTGAGGGGATAGTTCTTGATATGGAACTTATAGATGACCATCCCCGAAGCTCCCAATCCGCCGTAAGCTTTGGCTTGGGCGGGGTTGTTCGAGTTACGCCGGTTATATACCACACCGACATTCAGGTCGAGCAATGGTCCGGCAAGTATCTTCAGATTCTCGTTGATGGGAAACTGATAGTGCAGGGCATAGCTGAAGTTTGCCAGCCCGGCGAAAGTTTCCCCTGTCTTCGATATGTTTTCAGTATACGATCCGCACACCTGGATGATGCTTTGTGACGATACGTTGCCTCCCATCAGACGGGTCATGCGCATCCGTTCATGCATGAAACGTACTTCCGGACCGGTGTATTCCAATGGGGAAAGATAGGTTTCCAGCACGTTGTTGAATCCCGCTCCGAACAGGGTAGAGCGTACCACGTATCGGGTGGCACGGAGGCTGTCTTCCTGTGCATGTACCGCAAGGGCGATGCACAGGCTTATCAATAGGGGAAAGAGTCTTTTCGTCATCACGGCAGATTAAAAGATAGTCATTTGTCCGTCTTCATCCGGAGCGTTGGCATTGTCGGTATCTTCCGTTTCCGGCTTTTCCGTTTCCGGCTCTGGTACACGGGTCGGTTCCAGTTCTTCGATGTGGTCGATGGTGTAGGTGGTGAGTCGTTTTCCCTTAGCTTTGAAACTCTTTACACCTACAAAGTCGCTGGCTTCTACAATCAGGGCTTCCCGGAAATTGTCGTGACCACCGAATACGACCTGCAGACGTGGGTATGCCTCGCTCGAAAGGACTATCAGCTGGCTATGCTTGTTGTCGCCCATGTAGCTCTGCTTCTTGCTTGTCGATTCGAAGGTGAAACGCTTTAGGTACGGAAAGTTCTGTTGGTCGGCGTCATAGAGTACGGCGGTCCATACCTTGTTCGGGTCGAACTTCTCGATAATTTGGATATCCGGTTCGTAGTGGTTGTTCAGGTCGAAGTCGGTAGTGTAGAACTCGCCGTTCTTGTGTACCACCAGAATGCTTTCGTCGCTTTGGAACTCGCCGAGATATTGTCCTCGACCGTCGTAATTGAGTCGGAGCACATCGTGGTCGAACCAAACCTTTCGTCCGCCGAGTGTCGAACCGCCCCGTTGCTTGAGGCCGATCTTGTGGACTTCGAATTTGGTGAGCAGATTACCCATCGACTGTCGTCCCTTGATGTTGATGGTACTGAAATCCTTCTCGAACACCAGCTTCTTGATACGCGGATTCGGACGGAGGGTTACCTTGATCACTTCGGCTTCCCCGTTCGGGTTGGCGGTGAAGTAAACGATTCTGGAACCCGGAGTTCCTTGGGTTACATCGTATTCACGGTCGCGGATCATGGAGGTTACGTTGAATCGCTTGATATAATGATAACCGTCCTTACCGTCGCGGTAGATTACGTTATAGATGGTACGCTTGTCGTTCTTCTTGAACACATTCACGTACAGGATATTCTTACCTACGAAAAGCTTGTCGCTGATACGGACAATCTTGTACTTGCCGTCCTTGTAGAAGATGATGACATCGTCGATGTCGGAACAGTTGCACACGTACTCGTCCTTTTTCAGTCCCGTACCGATGAAACCTTCTTCGCGGTTGATGTACAGTTTTTCGTTGGCTTCGGCCACCTTGGTCGCTACAATGGTATCGAAGTTGCGGATTTCGGTACGGCGCGGATAGTTGGCGCCATACTTGTTCTTCAGATACTGGAACCATTCGATGGTGTATTCGGTGATATGAGCCAGGTGGTTGTCGATTTCCTCGATTTCCGCCTTCAGCTTGGCTATGAACTCATCGGCCTTGTCCTTGTTGAACTTCAGGATGCGGGCCATCTTGATTTCCATCAGCTTGAGGATATCTTCCTTGGTCACCTCACGGACGAACTGCGGATAATAAGGAGTGAGTCGTTCGTCGATGTGTTCGCAAGCGGCATCCATGTTTTCGGCCTGTTCGAATTCCTTGTCCTTGTAGATACGTTCTTCGATGAAGATACGTTCCAATGAGGCGAAGTGCAGGGTTTCCAATGTTTCGTCGCGGCGGATCTGGAGTTCCTGACGCAACAGCTTCAGGGTGTTGTCGGCCGATTTTTTCAGTACGGCACTTACGGTCAGGAAGTGCGGTTTCTTGTTGTCGATGACGCAACAGTTGGGCGAGATGTTTACCTCGCAGTCGGTAAAGGCATAAAGCGCATCCAAGGTCTTGTCGGACGATACACCCGGAGCGAGGTGGACCAGAATCTCTACCTTGCCGGCAGTATTGTCGTCTACCTTGCGAACCTTGATCTTGCCTTTCTCGATGGCCTTCAATATGGAGTCGATCAGCGATGAAGTCGTCTTTCCGTACGGAATCTCGCTGATGCAAAGAGTCTTGTTGTCTATTTTCGAAATTTTGGCACGTACACGTACCACACCGCCACGTTCGCCGTCGTTGTAACGGGATACGTCGATGGAACCGCCGGTCTGGAAATCGGGATAAAGCTGGAAATCCTCGCCCTTCAGGTAGGAGATGGCGGCATCGCAAAGCTCGTTGAAATTGTGTGGCAGGATTTTCGATGAAAGACCTACGGCGATACCTTCCACACCTTGCGCAAGCAGCAGCGGAAATTTCACCGGCAAAGTTACCGGTTCACGGTTTCGTCCGTCGTAGGAGGCCTGCCATTCGGTCGTTTTCGGATTGAACACCACATCCAGAGCGAACTTCGAAAGTCGAGCCTCGATGTAACGGGGAGCTGCGGCACTGTCGCCTGTAAGTATGTTACCCCAGTTACCTTGGCAGTCGATCAGCAGATCCTTCTGCCCGAGCTGCACCAATGCATCGCCGATGGAAGCATCGCCGTGCGGGTGGAACTGCATGGTATGGCCTACGATGTTTGCGACTTTGTTGTAACGGCCGTCGTCCAGACGCTTCATCGAATGGAGGATGCGTCGCTGTACCGGCTTCAATCCATCGTTGATGTGAGGTACGGCACGCTCCAGAATAACGTACGAAGCATAGTCGAGAAACCAGTTCTGGTACATGCCGCTCAACTGGTGTTTTACGGCTTCATCGGTCTGGTCGACAGGTTTGTAATCTGAATGTTCTTCTTTCTCAGGGATATTCGTTTCTTCTTTATCAAAAGTTTCTTCGCTCATGAGTGATGTTTTTCCTTATTATCTTAACCCGACAAAAATACGAAATTTCTTGGGTAATGGAAGATTTTTTCGAGAAAAAACCGAACGAATTTACCTGCGGATGCGGTCTTGACGGAAAGAATTCAGAATCGGGAATGTGAGTGGAAGTGCGAGAAGGAACGAACAGAGGTCGGCGCAGGCCTGGCTCATTTCCACTCCTTGCAATCCCAGGAAATGAGGGAGTATGAGAATGGACGGGATGAAGAACAGTCCTTGACGGGCAGCGGCCATAATGACGGCACGTACCGGCTTGCGGATGGTCTGCAGCAGCATGTTCGATAGGATGACGAATGTTCCCAAAGGCAATGTGATGAGCTGCCAGCGCAAGGCACGTGCTCCGGTCTCGATAACCAACGGGTCGCCTTTGCGGAACCATTCCACCACTTCGGGAGCGAAGATATAGCCCACTACCGAACAGACGGCAAGAAATACCACGCCTACCTTGGCGCAGAAGAAGAATCCGTGACGCACACGTTTATACAGTCCGGCTCCGTAATTGAATCCACAGACGGGCTGGAACCCTTGTCCGAAACCGATGACGAACGAGTTGATGAACATGCAGATGCGGGTGACGATGGACATACCGGCAATGGCCGCATCGCCATAGACACCGGCAGCAATGTTCAGCATGATGGTTGCCACACTGGCCAGTCCCTGACGGAAGATCGAAGGGCTTCCTCCATAGACAATCTCCTTCAGAAAATCAAGCTTCGGTGTGAAGTTGCGGAAACGGATGCGGATGTTTTCACCCTTGCGGTCCATCAGGAGCAGCACTCCGAAACTGCATAGCTGGCTGATAAGCGTCGACCATGCCGCTCCGGCTATACCCATGTCGAAAACGAATATCAGCAACGGGTCGAGTCCGATGTTCAATGCGGCACCTACAGTAATGCCGATCATGGCATATATCGCATTCCCTTGGAAACGCATCTGGTTGTTCAATACCAGGGACGACGACATGAACGGAGCGCCTAGCAGTATGGTGCCCAGATAAGTTTCGGCATAAGGGAGGATGGTCGGAGTGGACCCCAACATCTTGCAGATAGGGGTCAGGAATACCAATCCGAATACGGTAATCAGTATTCCGACAAGAAATGCACAGAAGAAACCGGTGGAAGCCATCTTTTCCGCGCTTCCGTAATCCTGAGCTCCCAGTTTCCGAGATATGAAATTGCCCGAACCGTGTCCGAAGAAAAAGCCGAAGGCTTGGATGATGGCCATGACTGAGAACGAAATGCCCACGGCTGCAGTCGACTGGGTATTGATCTTTCCGACGAAATACGTGTCGGCCATGACATAAAATGAAGTGACCAGCATGCTGATAATGGTAGGTACGGCAAGCTTGCAGATAAGTTGCGGTACCGGCATGGTAGTCATTTCGGTAAATTTATCTTTCGATTGTTGTGTCATGGACGCTAATTTCTGTGGAAAATTCAAAAAACGATGTGAAATTACGGAAAAGTTTTCAAAAAGGGCCGGATAAGTCGGGGAGCAGGAGTGAAATTTACCGAAGTTTAAGAAAACGGTGGAATTGTATTGGCTTAACTCCTTAACTTTATTTCCCTCTTTTCTCCCAAACATAAGATAAATTAATAGACCAATCGTTCTTTTTTTCTTATAAATCCCTATCTTTGTGCCCTATTAGAAAGAAAAAATAAAAATAGAAACTCAAAATAAAATAAAAATGGCACAAGAAGACGTTTTTAAGAAACTTGTATCACACTGTAAAGAGTATGGTTTTGTATTCCCGTCGAGTGAAATCTACGATGGCCTGGGCGCTGTGTATGATTACGGACAAATGGGTGTGGAACTGAAAAATAACATCAAGCAGTATTGGTGGCAGAGCATGGTGCTCTTGCACGAAAACATTGTCGGTATCGATTCTGCAATCTTCATGCACCCCACTATCTGGAAGGCTTCCGGACATGTCGATGCATTCAATGACCCGTTGATCGATAACCGCGATTCGAAGAAACGTTATCGTGCCGACGTGCTGATTGAAGATCAGATTGCCAAATACGATGAGAAGATCAACAAGGAAGTAGCGAAAGCTGCAAAGAAATACGGTGACGCATTCAATGAAGCTGAATTCCGCAGCACCAACGGTCGTGTGCTGGAAAATCAGGCTAAGCGTGACGCATTGCACGAACGCTTTGCGAAAGCGATGAATGCGAACGACCTGAACGAATTGCGTCAGATTATCCTCGACGAAGAAATCGTTTGTCCGATTTCGGGAACAAAGAACTGGACCGAAGTGCGTCAGTTCAACCTGATGTTTACTACCGAGATGGGTTCTACTGCCGACGGTGCGATGAAGGTATACCTCCGTCCGGAAACCGCTCAGGGTATCTTCGTAAACTACCTGAACGTGCAGAAGACAGGCCGTATGAAGATTCCGTTCGGTATCGCACAGATCGGTAAGGCATTCCGTAACGAAATCGTTGCCCGTCAGTTCATCTTCCGCATGCGTGAGTTCGAACAGATGGAAATGCAGTTCTTCGTTAAGCCGGGTACCGAACTCGACTGGTTCAAGAAATGGAAGGAAATCCGTCTGAAATGGCACAAGGCGCTGGGCTTCGGCGACGACCACTACCGTTACCACGATCATGAAAAGTTGGCTCACTATGCCAATGCCGCTACCGATATCGAATTCCTGATGCCGTTCGGCTTCAAGGAAGTGGAAGGTATCCACTCGCGTACCAACTTCGACTTGAGCCAGCATGAAAAATACTCTGGCAAGAGCATCAAGTACTTCGATCCGGAAATCAACGAAAGCTACACTCCGTACGTTATCGAAACATCAATCGGTGTCGACCGTATGTTCCTGAGCGTAATGAGTGCTGCCTATACCGAAGAAACTTTGGAAGGCGGTGAAACCCGTGTCGTTCTGAAGTTGCCTGCAGCTTTGGCTCCGGTGAAGCTGGCTGTCATGCCGTTGACAAAGAAAGACGGTCTGCCCGAAAAGGCTCGTGAAATCATGGACGACCTGAAGTTCCACTTCCATTGCCAATATGATGAAAAGGATTCAATCGGTAAGCGTTACCGTCGTCAGGATGCCATCGGTACTCCGTACTGTATCACAGTCGACCATCAGACTTTGGAAGACAACACCGTTACTTTGCGTAACCGTGATACCATGGCACAGGAACGTGTGGCAATTGCCGACCTGAACAACATCATTGCCGACAAGGTCAGCATCACAAGCTTGTTGAAGACTTTGCAATAATATTTTGATTAGAATAATGAAAAAGAACATACTTTGGTTATTGGGCGTTTGCGCGACTCTCTCGTTGTGCTTCTCATCCTGCAGCAAGGATACTGAATCTGTCGATCCCTACAGCAACTGGGATACGCGCAATGTTACATATATTGATTCCATCGCTGCTGTCTGCAAGAATGCACCTGCCGGCGAAGATTGGAGTTCACACCTGAATTATAAGTTGCAGGACGGAAATGCGATCGGTTCCTTGGGTACCCAGTGGGCGATCAGCGATTATGTATATATGAAGCGTCTGCCTTATAATCCGGACGGTGTGGAACCGGAATTGGGATCATATCCCCGTTCGAACAACGATACCGTTATGGTTTACTATCGTGGTCGACTGATAAACGGTACCGTATTCGACCAGAATTATACCGGTACGTGGAATCCGAAAATTGCCGAACCTACAGCGTTTACCTTATCAGGCGTGATTACCGGTCTGGAAACAGCTTTGTGGTATATGCGTGAGGGTGAGCGCGCCGAGCTTTATATCCCTTCTGACTTGGGCTATGGCGCTAGTTCCATGTCGGATATTCCGGCCAACTCTACATTGATTTTCGATGTACGGGTAGAAAAAATCGTCCACGCTACCGGTCCGGATGACCGAATGAAGGAAGTTCTTGAATAAGTTACGGCTTCATCAGCCGTTAAGATAAGATTGTCCGCTGTTCTGATCGCTTCAGAACGGCGGACTTTTTTGCATATATGTTACATTTCTTACCTGATGTACCATTCCTATATATACAATAAATTGCATGTTTTTATCCTTCACATCCTTCACGGTCCTGCAAAAGAAAGTGAATGTGGGCGATGAAATCGGGAATGTAGATGCTTTACACGGAGGCAAAACCGGATAGTGAAATATGTATAGTTCTGGTTTTCAGCTTGCTATTGGAGATTTGAAGCATGTTTTTATTATATTTTTATGCAAGTCGTTGATATTCAGCGTACTATTGCTTTGTGAAGGATGTGAAAGATAAAAACAACCTATAATAGGGAGAGGGTGTAAAGAATGCATGATACTGAAATATACTGACAAGCAGTGATGGCCGAATTCCTATCCTTCACCCTAAATTGAGAAATATAGCGGATAATCAAGTGATGCACTTCGACAGAAGCGCAAGCTCCAAACAGGATGACATGACAATTACCGGGAAAATTCATGAAATTCCCATCAAAAATTCATGAATTTCATCACCATATCTGAAGACATTATGCGTGAAACACAAAGTCGTATCACCCGATGAAAGAAGGAATCTTTGAAAACCTGTCAAGGGAAATTTTCAGGTATGCCAAGGAATATTGCGGAAACATCAAGACATTCCAGCGTCAAATAACTACAGTCATCACCAGAGTTTCCCAATACCGTAGGGATAGTATGGGGATAATTCTATTATCGGCACGAACGTTTGGGAAATATATGGAAAACGGTAGCGTCAAAAATTCATCTTTTAATTTAACATTTTGCTTTAATTTTATATATAATCGGTACGATTTGGCATAAAATTTTTGTTTTTTGTTTTTTTTGATATATTTTTGTATTTGGATATGAATTTAATCATTGTCAAATTCAAAAAAAGAGGTTTATGAAAAGAAAAATGATGCTGTTATTGACCATGCTTTTAATAAGCATCGGTCTGGTAAACGCTCAGACATCGAAGGTAACAGGTAATGTTATCTCAGATGAAGACGGTTTACCTGTAGTGGGAGCATCGGTATTAGTGAAAGGTACTAATGTTGGTACCATTACTGATGTTGATGGTAATTTTGTTTTGGGTAATGTGCCAAGTACAGCGAAGCAACTGGTGATTTCGTACATCGGATTGCAGACTCAGGAAGTGGCAATTCAACCGAATTTGAAGATTGTTTTATTGGCAGACTCCAAACAGTTGGATGAAGTTGTTGTAACGGCCATGGGTATGAAGCGTTCCGAAAAGGCTTTGGGATATTCGGCGACTTCGATAGGGCCGGATAAAATTACAGAAACCCGTACATCTGATGTGATGTCAGGTTTGGCTGGTAAGGTTGCCGGTGTACAGATTTCCAGTACGTCGTCCGACCCGGGTGCTTCAAACTCTGTTGTAATCCGAGGTGTCAGTTCGTTGAGTGGAAGTAACCAGCCGTTGTATGTTGTAGATGGTGTGCCGTTGAATAACTCGGCCTTATATTCTACAGATGCTTTGAATAGTGGTTATGATTTTGGTAACGGTGCCAATGCTGTAAACCCGGATGATGTAGAAAACATGACCATCTTGAAAGGTGCTGCAGCGACTGCATTGTATGGTTCTCGTGCAGCCGGTGGTGTTATCATGATTACCACCAAAAGCGGTAAAAAGGGAAAAGGTCTCGGTATTGAATACAATGGTGGTGTTCAATGGAGTACCGTATTACGCTTGCCTCAGATGCAGAATGAGTTCGGTATGGGATGGTATGGCGACAAGACCGATATTGAAAACGGTTCTTGGGGACCTCGTTTCGATGGTAGTATGACTGTTTGGGGAAATGTTTATAACAATTCTCAGAAACTGAAACCCTATGTAGCTAAGGAAGATAATATCAAAGATTTCTTTGATACAGGTTTGCGCTATAGCAATAGCGTGTCTTTCAACGGGGCTACAGATGCAAGTAGCTATTTCGTAAGTTTTTCACAGGTTAGTGATGATGGTATGATTCCGACCGATGCCGACAGCTATGATAAGTATACTTTCTCGGCTAGAGGTAGTCATAAAATCAAAAACTTGACTTTCTCATCTTCTGTAAATTACGCTTATCAGAAGAACAGTTTTGCAACTACCGGTCAGGGCTTGTCAATGTATAACAGTGTTATGCAGACTCCACGTGACATCAGCCTTATCAGTATGGAAGATCAGAGCGATCCTTTCAATACTCCTGGATATTATTATACTCCTTATGGTGTAATGAACCCATATTACATTTTGGAAAACTACAAGAACGAATATGAATCGGAACGTTTTTACGGAAAATTCCAGTTGGATTATGAATTCTTGAAATATTTCAAGTTTACTTACCGTTTCGGTTTGGATACTAGTACAGGACAAAAAGATACAGGTGAGCCGAACTTGTATGCTTTGTATTACGAAGGCACTCCGAATGGAGAAGGTCAGGGCAGTGTAAGCCCGTTTACAGGTGAAACAGGTTCGGTTACTGAACAGATTATTCGTCGTCGTGAAATCAACCAGGATATCATGGTGACTTTCGATATGCCGATAAATGATTTCCATGTCAATGCTTTGGTCGGTTTCAATGGCAATGAACGTAAATCTTCATACTTGTATTCAAGTATTACAGATTTGACAATCCCGACTTGGTATAACTTGTCGAACTCGTCAAAGTCTCCTTCAACTAATACGTCTGAATCACTCCGTAGATTGATGGGTGTTTATGGCCAGTTCGAAGGTTCTTGGAAAAATATGTTGTATCTGACTGTTACAGCTCGTAACGACTGGTCATCTACACTTCCAAAAGAAAACCGTTCATTCTTCTATCCGGGATTTACCGGTAGCTTTATCTTTAGCGAGATTCTTCCTGAGGATTTAAAAAATATCATTACTTTTGGTAAAATCCGTGCTGCTTGGGGTAAGACTGGTAACGATGCGGATCCTTATATGGTAAATCCTGTTTACTCTCAAGCGGGTGCAGCTGGTTATTGGAGAGAAAATACTTACTATTCTACTTATAGATTTCCATTTATAAATTCCGGATATAATGCATATACGGTAGGAAATACATTGGGTAGTAATACTTTAAGTCCTGAAATGACTACTGAGTATGAATTTGGTTTGAATATGGCATTCTTCAATAATCGTTTGTCATTCGATGCCGCTTACTATAACCGTAAGACAGATAAGCAAATCTATTCTTTGAACATGGATCCGGCTTCAGGTTATACTTATCAGAATACTAACTTGGGTGAAGTGGAAAACAAGGGTGTCGAATTGTTGGTTAATGTAACTCCTATCCAGACTAAGGATTTCAGTTGGGATATTACCTGGAACTTTACCAAGAACTGGAGTAAGGTGCTGAGCTTGCCGGAAGAAATGGGTGGTGAAGCACTGATTTATGGTTTGAACGGTGGTATCGGTATGTATGCCGTAGTTGGTGAACCGGTAGGTGTGTTTAAGGCAGAGGTTCCTCAGCGTACAGACGATGGTAAGATTGTGGTCAATTCTGCAACCGGACTTCCTGTAGCCAAAGAGGGAATGCAAATTGTCGGTGACATGAATTACAAATATACGATGGGTATTTCTACTACCTTGAGATATAAGGGTATTTCTTTGAGTGCAGACTTTGATATCCGTAAAGGAGGCTTGATGTACTCCCGTACCAAGGATATCAACTACTTTACCGGTAATGCCATGCAGACAGCATACAATGACCGTAACCCGTTCATTGTTCCTAATTCTGTCAATGCGATAACCGATGCCAATGGAAGTGTAACTTATGTTGAGAATACGACTCCGCTGGATAATGCCGGTATTTATAGCTATTGGGAAGCAGGAGGTAGCGATATGGATAGCGCTTTCTTGATTGATAAATCGTATGTCAAACTCCGTTCATTGGTGTTGGGCTGGGATTTGCCGAAAAAATGGTTGGCAAAGACTTTCTTGAAAGATGTACGCTTGTCGGTATATGGAAACAACCTCTTTGTATGGACTCCTTCCAGCAACACATTTGTTGATCCTGAATTGACCAGTTTTGGTAATGATTTGGAAGGTAACTATGGTGAATGGAGTGCGAACCCGAGCTCACGTCGTTTCGGCTTCAATGTTTCAGTTAAATTTTAATTAAGTACGACTTATGAAAAGAAAGTTTTTATATATACTTGCGGCATCAACTCTATTCACTTCTTGTGATTTGAATATCAATGATGACCCAAGCTATCCGGAAGGTGGAACTATTACTACCGATTTGGTGTTCCCGTCTGTACAGAACTATATTGCTGCTGTTTCGTGTGATATCATGTTCAACTATGCCGGCTTCTTTTGCCAGTATTTTGAACAGTTGCCGGAGCAAAATCAGTTTAATGATATTGCCAGCCAGAAAATAACGGAATCAAGTCAGACGATTGATGGTGCATATTCTAATATCTATGCCGGAGCTTTGACTGATATCAACGATATTATGAGTAAAACCACAAATAAGGCCGACCTGTTTGCTGCCACTGTGATGAGAGCGTTCTGTTTCCAGTTGATGGTTGACAACATGGGAGATTGTCCTTATACAGAAGCTTTGCAAGGAAGTGGTGGTTCCCAACCTAAGTGGGATGATGGCAAGACCGTTTATGAAGGAGTTCTCGCAGAATTGGATGCTGCGGAAGCTGCGTTAAATGAATCGGATGATCAGATGACTATGACAGATATGATGTTCAACAAGGATATCAATCAGTGGATTGGCTATGCCAATGCATTGCGCCTGCGTATGTATATGCGTATGAGTGATGTTGACAATTCTGTGGTAGAAAAGATTAAAGCGTTGGTGAGTGCCAATAATTTCTTCAGCGGCGATGCAATGCTTAATATCTATAGCAATGATAATCTGAATCGTAGCCCATTCTATGGAAGTTATTACCTCTTGGGAACAGGTAACCATTGTGCTGCATATCCTATTGTTTCATATATGCAGACCACCAATGACCCGCGTATTACATATGCATTTAAGGTTGCTGTCAATTCCGGTAATTATGTCGGTCAGATGCCTGGTGCCAAGGCTATAGAAAAAAATTGGACCAGTACAGGAGATTGGATGAATAATGATGTAAGTAATATAAACTATGATCTCTATAATGGTACAGGTGCTATACGTCCGGCTTACTTCTTTACACAGGCTAACTTGCAGTTCCTGATTGCTGAAGCCAAGGTGCGTTTCATGAATGATAATGCCGGTGCTAAAGCGGCTTATGAAGCGGCTGTAAGAGCAGATTTTGAAGCAAGAGGTTATTCAGGAGTCGATTCGTTCCTTGCTGGCGCCGAAGTGAATTGGGATAATGTATCGGATAAGTTGCATCTGATCTATATGCAAAAATGGGTGGCTTTATTCTATATGGATAACATGGAATCATGGTCTGAAATCCGTCGTACAGATGTCCCGGCATTGTCTTCTAGATCAGGAAAGGACATTTATAAGGATCCTACAATCTATACTCCGGGTGATTTGATTGAACCGGCTGAAAACGGTTTGGAAGCCGGAGGTTTAATGAAACGTATGTTCTATCCTCAGACTGCCCGTAACTTGAACCCGAACACTCCTACAGGTAAACCGGGTAGTGAACGTTTGTGGTGGGATGTAAAATAAATTATAACCCTATAAAAAGAACAGATTATGAAAAAAGTAATATATAGTTTGATGCTTCTGTGCTTCACATTGGGCTTTACAGCCTGTGAGGATGAAACATCACAAGATACGTCGAAAATCACATACTATGCGACTTTGGACTTGCAGGGCGAAACTACTTTGTTCTGGGAGCTAGGGAAAGAGTATGTGGAACCGGGATATTATGCAGAATTGCAGGGAGAAGATGTGACAGATCAGGTCGTAGTTAAGGGTGAAGTCGATGTGAATACACCGGGTATCTATCCCTTGACTTATGTAATTACCAATGTGGATGGTTTTTCAGTTACAAAATCACGGACTGTAATGGTGGCGGATATTACCCCGAGCCCAATAGCTTCTGGATTCTGGACTGCTTCATCTGATAGTTATCGTGACTATAATGGTCAGACATCTTACGGATCAGAATTTCAGGTCATTATCCTACAGACCGCTCCAGGTAAATTTTATATTTCCGATTTCCTCGGTGGATGGTATGACCAGCGTGCAGGTTATGGAAGTGCATATGCAATGGAGGGCCATTTTCAGTTGAATGCCGACAATACAATTACCCCGATTGATAGCTATGTAGCCGGCTGGGGAGATTCAATGGAAGAAATGGTAGGTGGAAAGTATGATCCAGCTACGGGAGAGATTTCCTGGATGATCGATTATTCAGAGTCTCATCTGAAATTTTATGTAACATTAAAATTGTAATTGGTATGAAAAAATATATCTATTTAGTTATTGCTCTTTTGGGAATTTGTGGTTTTACTGCTTGTGATCCTGAAACTAATGAAGAACCGGGTGGAACTGCCGTAGAAAAGATGGCAGGTACTTGGACCGTCACTTTCCAACAGAGTGTTGATGAATATTATGCAATCTTTGAAGGCGCTGCCGACCCTCAGCTTACAAGCAAAACTCCGGAAGAACTGGACAAACTGGAGTGGGATGATGTTTATGGCATGGGCAAACTCACGCTTATGACTTATAATACAGCATCCAATACTTCTGATGCCATGTGGTTTGATGATGCAAATTTCTGGGGAGCTAAAGTAAAATGTGACGTCAATTATGGTGCACGTACCTTTAGTTGTAAAGATCAGGAGGCATACGAAGGATGTTCGGTTAATATTATCGGCGGTAAAGTGTTGGAAGGTGCAGCAACAACACCTCGTGGCATGAAAGCCGACAGTATCGTTGCTTATGTGTACTATTCAGATGATAGTTATGGATTTACCTATATGAAGATGTCCGGTTATAGATATACCGGATTTAATGAAGATAAGTAAATTATGATTCATTGAATATTGAGAGGCAGGCCATCCGGTCTGCCTCTTTTTATTTCAGCCATTCATTATATTGGCTATTGTAATTGACTGTTATACATGATGTAACAGCCATTTCCAGGCCGGTATGATGTGGATAATATCATTCCCCAATGGGATATCTTCTTCATGAGTATTGGTGATAATATATCCTTCCGACAGATGATAAGTTTTCATCGCATCCAATATACCTTTTATTTCACGTTCTCTTGTTTCCAATGAATCCATCAGGTAGCATACCTGAACAGCTTGAATGACCTGAAAGCCGTTACGGACTATAAAATCGCATTCTGCACCATTTGAATTGTGATAGAATATTTCTCCTCCACGTCGTCTCAATTCTATATGGACCAGGTTCTCCAAGAGCCGTCCTTCTTCGCCGGTAAAATGGAATCCTAGTCTCGAAACTAATGCATTGTCTATGGCATATATTTTTTTAGGGTTACGTAACTGCGCTTTCACCGAAAAATCCAGCTTGGTCAGCGAGAATAGCAGATAGGTATTTTCAATGAACTCCAGATAATTCTTGACTGTAGTAGGATTTTTTACTCCTATAACTTTAGACAATGAGGAGTAGGTCAAAGGTTTTCCTATGTTGCTTATGACATAATAGACCATTTCCTTGACTTCCCTTTCGTTGACAATCTGGTTCCGTACCATGACATCCTTGTACAGAATATTATCATATAAGGTCTTTAATACAATATCGTCTTCCGATTTCAGATACAATGGAAAGCCTCCTTGCCGGAAATATTCACTGAAAGCTCTTTGTACTTCACCTCTTGCAACCGTACCTGAAACATTCTCAATAAGATGTGAACGGTCGGTAAATGTAAGGTATTCGGTAAAGGAAAAAGGGTATAACTCAATGGCAATGTAACAGCCGGTAAGATAGGTCCCCAATTCCTTACTTAACATTCTCGCATTCGATCCGGTGATGAAGATTTTCTTCCCTGCATTATAAAGGCGTTTCACGAAATGTTCCCATCCCGGAATATTCTGGATTTCATCGAAAAAGAAATAATTCTGTTCTCCATACAACTCGATAAACACTTCATAGAGTTCTTGGAAATGTTCTATGCTGAATCCGCTTAAACGGTCGTCGTCGAAATTGAAGAAATAATCGTTCTGTGGCAGTCTTTCCCGGATTTGTTGGAGCAATACGGATTTTCCACAACGGCGTACTCCGGAAATGATGATTATCTCTTCATTTTTCAAATAACTTTCAGGGAAAGTTCGTTTTATGGTTTTCCTGTTTGCAAGAAAATTTCTCTGATCGATAATAATGTCCTTTAAAAGTTGCTTCATGGCTGTAGCTGAATGTTTATTTACAAATATATGAATTCTATTTGAAATAGGGGAAATCTTATAGTTATTTCTATTTGAAATAGGGTAAATCTGTTGTTTTCTTCTATTTCAAATAGGGTAAATGATGTGTTCAGGACAGAAAAATTGAATTTCTTCGCTGGATATTGAGATGAAACCCGGCAATTGGACTGATGTGGTTATATAAGGATTTGGCATCTGTAATATCTATCCATTGAAAACTTTCAAAATTCATATATAGAATATGGTCATCATCAACTCCATTTCTCAATAATCGTTCTCGTATTAAATTCAAGATAACAGATTTGCTACAACGCCTGGTTCCTGTTATCACTTTTACAACCGCTGGTTTATAAAAGGAATTATGAAGTTTTTATGGGTATAGCCCTAAAAACTTCATAATTCCTGTAATTTATTAGGGGTATATACGGGATAGATTATTCTTTACTTCAATCTACCTTTGTTATAGATTCTATATGAAAAGACTTAATTCCGGTATTATACTGCTCATTACCATGCGTGTGTATCAATTCGTGATATGTCAGATAATAAAAAAGAGGCTGTCTCAAATTGAAATATAATTTGAGATGGCCTTTTTTGTGTCTGCAAAAAAAATCGGGCAAGCCCCAACTTCGCTCAGTCAGGACTTGCCCGTTTCCCTAATTTTTTGTATCTTAGGGAATC
>CALUKX010000030.1 GCA_944321335.1 uncultured Phocaeicola sp.
TGCCATACAAAATAATTCTGTAACTTTGTCCTCGGTGATCATAGCGATTATTGTTTGTAAGTCTTTGTATTTTAGCATTATAAAGTTACAGCAATTTTCGCTAATCACCAAATCTTCAAACACTTATATTTCATCGAACTCACGTTAATAATGACACATCGTATGGAATAAAATTTTTTCATAGTTCTATCAGATTATAGAAAGGATAGGACAAGATACAAAATTTTATAACCATTTAATTTACGATTTCTGACATTCTACAAAGAGAACGGATTTTATTATCCTAATATCAGTTTTGCTTTTTATATTCGCCCGGTGTACTTCCGGTTTCCCTTTTGAACAAACGGATAAAATGTTGCGGATATTGGAACCCCATCGAATAGGCCACCTCACTGATACTCATACCACCACTCAAAAGCTTATGTTTGGAGAGTTCGATAATCTTACGCTGAATATAATCCTGCGCAGTCTGTCCGGTTTCCTTCTTGACCAAATCGCCAAAATAGCCGGGCGAAAGAAACACTTTATCGGCGAAATACTTTACCGACGGCAAACCGTTCTTCAGCGGCTCCTCCCCTTTATAATAATCATTTAACAGCTGTTCGAAACGGGTCAGGATATCACTGTTTACTTTGGCACGGGTACAGAACTGACGATCATAGAAACGCATGCAATAGTCAAGAATCAGCTCAATCTGTACATTCAACAGATTCCGGCTGTGCTTATCGACCGGATAATGCAGTTCGTATTCGATCTTCTTCAGACAATCCATAAAGATGCTCCGCTCCTGTTCCGAAAGATGCAAAGCTTCTGCCTGTCCGTACTCGAAAAACGTATACCGGTCGATTTTATCGCCTAACGACGTGCCATGAATAAGATCGGGATGAAACAGCAGACCATAGACATTGGGGGATATTTCATTTTCAATCATTTCTACGCTGACCGCCTGTCCCGGTGCAAAGCTTACGATAGTCCCTTCCTGATAATCGTAGTTCTTACGACCGTATTTCATGGTACATGCCACCCCATTCTTCAGGTATAAAGCATAGATTCCGTAATTCACCTTAAAATGATTGGGTATATTGGTGGCTTTGGTCAAATCGACAACAGCCACCAGAGGATGCAAGGTTTTCAAGCCATACAATTTATTGTATGCGTCGATACTATCCAATTGAATGATCTTATCCATATCGTTTTGTTTTTACAATGCAAAAATAGGCATTTCATCCGATTATGAAACAGACAGATGGTAGAATCAGCGATTCGGGTTATTCGTTCCAAAATCCATATACAATGTAAGCTGCGGTATCCATGTATTTTTGTATCGTAAACCAAAATACAGATCTATGCTAAGAAAAACTTGTTATACATTGGTGTTATCGTTAAGTTTAACTACAACAGTTATGGGACAGACTAAAATCAAACAGACAGCAGGCAGAGAGCAATTGGGAAATTTCGCTCCCAAATTTGCGGAATTGAATGACGACGTGCTTTTCGGAGAAGTATGGAGCCGGACAGACAAGTTGGGTTTGCGCGACCGCAGCATGGTTACGGTTACAGCTTTGGTGAGCATGGGAATAACCGATTCATCGCTGAAATACCATTTACAATCGGCCAAGAACAATGGCATCACACGTACGGAGATTGCAGAAATGCTTACACACATCGGCTTCTATGCCGGATGGCCTAAAGTTTGGGCGGCTTTCAATCTGGCGAAAGAGGTATGGGCAGAAGACACTTCGGCCGCAGATGCCATGACAAGATTCCAACAGGAGTCTATTTTTCCGATAGGTGAACCGAATACCGCTTTTGCAAAGTACTTCACAGGCAACAGTTATCTGGCACCTGTATCGAAGGAACAGGTTACTATCTATAATGTAACATTCGAGCCCCGATGCCGCAACAACTGGCATATCCATCGGGCCACAAAAGGCGGCGGCCAGATGCTTGTCGGAATAGCCGGAACCGGATGGTATCAGGAAGAAGGGAAACCAGCCGTACAGATAACACCGGGCACCGTTATCCATATACCGGCCAATGTCAAACATTGGCATGGAGCTGCAGCCGACTGTTGGTTCTCGCATCTCGCTTTCGAACTGGAGGGCGAAGATACGGCCAATGAATGGCTGGAACCGGTAAGTGATGATATCTATAACAAATTGAACAAATAAAATGAAAGCCAATTATATAAGACTAATCGGGACAATGCTGTTGGCAAGTTCATTGAACCTTTCGAATGGAACAGCACAACCCTCAACAGAGAACAATATGGAAAATCCAAGACTTACTGCCGAATGGGATAAGGTTTTCCCTAAAAGTGATAAGGTAGAACATCAGAAAATCACATTTAAAAACCGATATGGCATAACTCTGGTAGCCGATCTCTACAAACCGAAAAACATAGATGCTTCCGTAAAGCTGCCAGCCATTGCAGTCAGCGGCCCGTTCGGAGCGGTAAAGGAACAATCGTCAGGCTTGTATGCACAAGAAATGGCAGAACGTGGATTTCTGGCTATCGCTTTCGATCCTTCATTTACCGGTGAAAGTAGTGGAGAGCCTCGATATGTAGCCTCTCCCGATATCAACACCGAAGACTTTTGTGCTTCAGTCGATTATCTGTCCTTGCGCGGTGACGTAAATCCGGAACAGATAGGAATCATCGGAATTTGCGGATGGGGAGGTTTTGCCTTGAATGCAGCCGCTATTGATACACGAATCAAAGCAGCCGTAACATCTACCATGTACGACATGAGCCGCGTATCCACTTATGGATATTTCGATGCAATGACACCCGACGAGCGGTATGAACTCAAGAAACAGCTCAATGCCCAACGAATTACGGACGCCAAAAACAATTCGTATGCTTTGGCCGGAGGCGTCATCGACCCTCTTCCCGATGATGCCCCACAATTCGTAAAGGATTACTATGCCTATTACAAGACTCCTAGAGGCTATCATAAGCGTTCACTGAACTCCAACAACGGATGGAACAAGACTTCATCGCTTTCATTCATCAATATGCCTATCCTCTGCCATGCTGATGAAATAAGGAATGCTGTGCTGTTGATACACGGAGAAAAGGCACACTCCCGTTATTTCAGCGAAGATGCATTCAAGAAGCTGAAAGGCAACAACAAGGAACTGTTGATTATTCCCGATGCCAATCATACAGACCTATATGATAATATGGAAAAGATTCCTTTTGATAAAATGGAAACATTCTTCCGCAAGTATCTGAAAGAATGACAAACAGACAGATGAGAAAAATTAAGGGGCACATCAATCAAGATATGCCCCTTAACTATTTTATATTTAGTATCTATCCTTCCAAATCAATATGCGCGAGCGAACAATACGCGACGTGCTGAAAGTTTGCCTGTTACCATATCCACACCCGGAGTCAAGCTTTCTTCGTCGGCATCGAAAGGCAGACAGCGGATTGTAGCCTTGGTTTCTTCCTTGATGCGGTCTTCTGTTTCCGGAGTACCGTCCCAGTGAGCAAGGATGAAACCACCCTTCTCGATCTGTTCCTTGAATTCATCGTAAGTATCTACCTTGACAATGTGTTCGTTGCGATACTTCAATGCCTTCTGGTAGATATTTTCCTGAATTTCTTCCAACAGATTCTTTACGTATTCTTCGATACCTTCGCAGCTGCGTGTTTCCTTTTCCAAGGTATCACGACGCATGATTTCCATGGTGTTGTTTTCCAGATCGCGGCCACCCATAACCAGACGTACAGGTACACCCTTCAATTCGTAGTCTGCAAACTTGAAGCCCGGACGCTTGTTGTCGGCGTTATCATATTTCACTGAGATACCCATGCTACGCAATTTGGCAGCGATACCTTCTACTTTAGCGTCAATCTGTTTCAGTTGCTCGTCGTTCTTGTAGATAGGAACGATAACAACCTGAATCGGAGCCAAGTGTGGAGGCAATACCAGACCGTTATCATCAGAGTGAGTCATAATCAAGGCACCCATCAGACGAGTTGATACACCCCATGAAGTAGCCCATACATAGTCAAGCTTGTTGTTCTTGTCGACAAACTGTACGTTGAACGCCTTCGCGAAGTTCTGTCCAAGGAAGTGAGAAGTACCGCACTGCAAAGCCTTACCGTCCTGCATCAAACCTTCGATAGTATAAGTATCCAATGCTCCGGCAAAACGTTCGTTAGCCGATTTCACACCCTTGATAACCGGAACAGCCATATATTTTTCAGCGAATTCACCGTATACATGCAACATTTTCTGAGCTTCAGCTTCCGCTTCTTCACGGGTAGCATGTGCCGTATGACCTTCCTGCCACAAGAATTCGGCTGTACGCAGGAACAAGCGGGTACGCATTTCCCAACGCATTACGTTAGCCCACTGATTGACCAGGATAGGCAGGTCACGGTATGAATTGATCCAGTTCTTATAAGTACTCCAGATAATGGTTTCCGAAGTAGGACGGATAATCAGTTCTTCTTCAAGTTTTGCAGCCGGATCGACGATAACACCCGAACCGTCTTCTGCATTTTTCAGACGATAGTGAGTCACTACCGCACATTCTTTAGCGAAACCTTCAACGTGTTCGGCTTCGCGGCTCAAATATGATTTTGGAATCAACAGCGGGAAGTAGGCATTAACGTGTCCTGTTGCCTTGAACATATCGTCCAACTGACGCTGCATTTTTTCCCAGATAGCGTAACCGTAAGGCTTGATAACCATACAACCACGAACAGGCGACTGTTCCGCCAAATCAGCCTTTACCACCAAATCATTATACCACTGTGAGTAGTTCTCACTTCTTTTGGTAAGATCTTTCAGTTCTTTTGCCATAATTATATTGTTGTATTTTTTCTAGTTTGCGATTTTGATTTGCAAAAATAATAAAAAGAGGGCGAATGCCAACCAATTAATGCAGGATTTCTCACTCCTGATAATCAAAATACCACCAATAGGTGTCGCCATATTCTCTACGCATCATGTTTTTCTCTTCCATCGGCAATTTGAAAGTCTGTTGAAGCGCCTTATAATCTTCATAACGTCCCATAAGCGTCGTGTCGGAGACATTGAACGGATAATCAGGATGCTTGCTCTTGT
Source organism: uncultured Phocaeicola sp. (assembly GCA_944321335.1). Lineage (GTDB taxonomy): Bacteria > Bacteroidota > Bacteroidia > Bacteroidales > Bacteroidaceae > Phocaeicola. The sequence goes on from CALUKX010000030.1 coordinate 5,088, forward strand.
ACATCAGCACAGCCTCCTTGTAATGTCGTGGCAAAACAGTGGCTGTATCTACCAATTCTTCCAAAGATTCGGCAAAGCCGTCGAGTTCCTTTTCGAGCAACAGAGCCGACAGATAATAGTCGAGTGCCAAATATTTTCCGGTACCCTTGTAGCAGATATTTCGAAGGAATTCCATACGTCCCTCCCCTTTATACGGACGAACCCCAAGCATATAATAAATGGAATCGTTGGTATAACGGAGAACTGTCAACGAATCGTCGGCAAAGAACAACCCTTCCGATCTGTAATATTGTGGATACTCGAACAGTTTATCGCCCAACACACCGGCACGCGACATGGCGTACGAGCGGAGAACCGTAAGCGAACGACTGCTCTCCAATGATTTACGTCCCACTTCCAAAGCCTTATCATATTGACGTTCACGCAGATATCGTTCTGCCTGCAGTTCATGGTGGAACGTACGGTTTGAATTTCCTATCCAGACCGTCATCAAACACAACACGAAAAGAACCAACAGATTGGTATTCATGATGGTTATCGGAGAACACTCCTCATTAAGCCAGGCACGGAACACATGACGCAACCAAAAGGTTACAACAAAATACACGAGTAGAATTACCGGAAGTAACCATCCCCAGACAGTATGGTAACTTTCCATATAAATGGTTCTTCCTACCGCTGTCAGTACACCCAGAATCAGGCACGAGGGGAAATACGACCAGGCACGCACCTCTCCTTTCAGCCCCAACAGACTATTGGTTCCCCATCGCAACAATACCAAAATAACGGTCAGCACCAACGCTGTAGCCAATGGAGCATAATGAGTCTTGCCATGAGCCAATGAATAATGCAATGCTTCCAGTATATCACGCTGGAAGACATACATATATACAAAGCTGAAAATAGAAAAAAGAAAGCCGCACACCACGGTCTGTATGCGGGCGGCTTTCTTGGAACTTTTATGGATATCAGTTTCACTCATAAATTAAAGGGTGACAGAGATTCTCCTAAAGGACGGATTATTTCTGTCGTTTCAATACCACTGCCGAACGGGCAGGGACGTACAGTTTAAGCCATTCTTTCTTATCTTTCTCATACAACGGATCGGCACACGTAAAGTGTGAAATCGTATCATCCGAGAATCCGTAACCACCGAATGCTTTATTATCGGTATTCAGCACAACCTTATACTCTCCTCTTGGAACGAGGAAGCCGTAATCGGTAAACGAACGTGTCGGGTTGAAGTTGAAAACAAATATCAGATCCTTGCGGCGGTATGCCAAAATCTGATCACCGTCATTGTGCCAGATTTCTACCACATCCGATTTCTGTATATTCTTCACGCTACGGATAAGATGTATCATCGCTTCATCGAAATCGCCCAAGTAATGGTAACACAAATCCTTATTGTCAACCAGATTCCATTGGCGACGTGCGTATTTATACGACCATCCGTTACCTTCACGAGGGAAGTCAATCCATTCAGGATGTCCGAATTCATTACCCATGAAGTTCAGATAACCACCGTTGATAGTTGAAGCGGTAAGCAGACGAATCATCTTATGCAGTGCAATGCCTCTTTCGGCTACACCATTCTCATCGCCTTTTTTGAAATGCCAATACATATCGGCATCAATCAAGCGGAAGATGATAGTCTTATCACCAACCAAAGCCTGATCGTGACTTTCGCAATAAGAAATTGTCTTTTCATCATTACGGCGATTGGTTACTTCCCAGAACAAGCTAGAAGGCTTCCAATCTTCATCACGACGTTCCTTGATAATCTTAATCCAATAATCAGGAATATTCATTGCCATGCGATAATCGAAGCCGAAGCCTCCATCATTGTACGGAGCTGCCAACCCGGGCATTCCTGACACTTCTTCGGCAATGGTAATGGCACGTGGGTTTACCTGATGTATAAGCTTGTTGGCCAAAGTCAGATAACAGATTGCATTATCGTCCTGATGGCCGTTAAAATAGTCACTATAATTGCAGAATGCTTCGCCCAAACCGTGGCTGTAATAAAGCATTGAAGTCACACCGTCGAAGCGGAAACCGTCGAAACGAAATTCTTCCAGCCAATATTTACAGTTGGACAAAAGGAAGTGCATAACTTCATTCTTTCCGTAATCGAAGCACAATGAATCCCAAGCCGGATGTTCACGACGATCGCCCTGATAAAAATACTGGCAAGGATCACCGGCAAAGTTACCCAATCCTTCAACCTCATTCTTTACTGCATGTGAATGAACGATATCCATAATCACGGCAATTCCCATCTGATGAGCCGTATCAATCAATTGCTTCAACTCCTCCGGAGTACCGAAGCGTGATGACGGAGCAAAGAAACTTGATACATGATAACCGAAACTTCCATAGTAAGGATGTTCCTGAATGGCCATAATCTGGATACAGTTATATCCATCCTTAGCAATACGTGGCAAAACATTTTCACGGAATTCGTTGTATGTTCCTACCTTTTCCGCATCCTGAGCCATACCGATGTGGCACTCATAGATCATCAGTGGAGCAACGTTCGGAGCAAATACTTTCTTCTTAAATTTATAAGGCTTTTCCGGATTCCATACCTGAGCACTGAAAATCTTGGTCTGGTCGTCCTGAACCACACGTCTAGCCCATGCCGGGATACGTTCGCCACAACCACCTTCCCAATACACCTTCAACTTATAAAGGTCGCCATGTTTCATAGCTTTTTCAGGGAGATTGATTTCCCAGTTGCCACTATTCTTCAAACGTTTCATTTTGTAACGTGGCTGTTCCTGCCAACCATTGAAATCACCGATCAGGTAAATTTCGGTCGCATTCGGCGCCCACTCGCGGAAAATCCATCCTTTGTCTGTATGATGCAAGCCGAAATAGAGATAACCGGAAGCGAAATCCGACAAGGTCTTCTTTCCTGCCAATTCCTTTTCTTTTTCAACTGCATGCTGATGCCTACCTGTTATAGCCTGTTGGAAAGGCTCCAACCAAGGGTCATTCTTGATGATATTCAACACTTCATCCATAGTATTAGAGTTTTGATCAATGTACGCGAACTTTAACGATTACTTTCTTGACTCCATCAGGAGTAACACCAGGAGCATGACCGTCCTGTGGGAAAAAGATAGCAAACATACCAGGTTTGACAGTCAGATAATCAGTAGCCAATCCCTTATAGAAAGTAATATCCTTCTCTGCATTATATTCTTCATCAGGCAAATCCACACGTGGCGTATATCCCATCACTTCCACACCCGACAACGGAATCTGGATATCAATAAAATTATTGTGGGTTTCCAGTTTTGCTTCTTCCTTTGTCTTCGGGCGAGCCTGTGCGAAATTGACCATCAATTCACCTTCTTTCAACACAACCTTACCGATTTCATGAGCGTTCAGATCGGTAGATTTCAAGAATTCGATTGTCTGAGCAAACAACGGATTCAATGACGCATATTTGTCTAGGTTTTCCAATTTATCTATAACCATAGCAGTAATAAGTTTAATAGGGTTATTTAATATTAGTATTCAAAGTCATCAATCGTATAATTGGTAAAATCGGCGAACCTTTTCAATTGCTTGAATACAACGACGATTTCATCCATATAATGCGGATTATCATAAAAAGAATCAGGAATATGACAACTGATGATATAATCCTTACATTTAATATACTCAGGATAAGGGAAATCCTTCGGGAATCCCTTCGGTATCGTTTTCAGATGTTCTTCTCCGACGGTCGGGAAGAATTTCTTGAACTCCGGATCCTCCACAATGCTACGGAACTCATCAATATTGTCGACAACTGATTCACGTAACGCTTTCAACATTTTAGGAGGCAAACACCAACTACCACCGGCAAGCATACAATTTCCCGGTTCCAGATGGATATAATAGCCACAATGATCGGCTTTCTTGCCATGGGGATTGATATACCCGCTGATGTAATTCTTGTAAGGTGTTTTATCGGAAGAAAAGCGGATATCCCTATAGATACGATACGTACAATCTTTAGGTTGAAGATGCGCTACGGTATCATCGAACTGCGATATTCTGAAAATCGCTGCAGACAACAATTCATCAAAACGTTCCTTTGCTGCATCATATTCCGATTTATGTTCCTGAAACCATTCGCGGTTATTATTTCTCGACAAACGTTTCAGGAAATCCAATATATCCGATATTTCCATAAAATCATCTTTTTATCACACAAACATACAAAATATATTTAATAATGCGAATAAAAAAGGAATGATTTTACAATTCGTCAATAATCTTCAACAGATAGGGATGTAACAGGCCATTGGATGCGACGACCTGATATCCTGATGTATAATTATCTCCCCCTTTGAAATCAGTAACCTTACCTCCTGCATTTTCAAGGATAATAGTACCTGCCGCTATATCCCACGGTCCTAGAAAAGCTTCTATACGGGCATCGTACCTGCCTGCCGCAACATAACACAATTCGGCTGCCGCAGCACCCGGTAACCGAAGTCCACCTACATTCCCATATAGAGATCGGATCAAATGTACAGCCATCGGACGGTAAGTTGTCGAATCATACGGAAATCCCAAAGCAATAAAGGCATCTTCCATTGAATTGACTGTCGAGACATGAATTTCCTGTCCGTTAAGATAAGAAGGAGCGCCTTTGTATGTCCAGAAACATTCATCACGGCATATTTCATAAACCACACCCAGCAACAATTCTTTTTTACTTCTTAATGCGATGCTTACACAATAGGGAGCATTGTCGTGAATGAAATTAGTTGTTCCATCCAAGGGATCGACCAACCAGCAATACTCTTCATCATTCAAGGAACCGCTTCCTTCTTCTGCAATAAAGCCGGCTTCAGGAAGCAATTCCTTCAGGCAGGTCACTATCTTCTTTTCCGATTCCTTATCTACATACGAAACATAATCATGAGCATGTTTCTTTTTTACATTGCTCCGATCGAATTTCTTACGCTCCTCACGAATAAAGGCACCGGTTTCTACAGCCAGTGCCTTAACCTTATCAGTCAATTGAAATAATTCTTGATTCATCATTTCTTTTGGTCTACTAATCTACCATAGCGATATGTTCCCTGACGGATTACTTTTCCGTTTGCATCGGTTTCAACGAAAGGACCGTCCTTCTTTCCTTGCTTGAAGAAACCCTCGAAACGTACCCCGTCCTTATTTATGATTGTACCTTTCCCGTCTTCCTTTCCTCTCACAAAATTACCGGTATATATAGATCCGTCCCGAGTCCGGAGACTCCCCTCTCCTTCCGACATGTTATTTTTCCATTGGCCTTCGTATTCATCTCCGTTGCCCCATTTATATTTACCGTATCCGGTACGGACATTCTGTTTCCAATCACCTTCATATTCAGCGCCATTGGCCCATACGAACTTTCCTTTGCCTTCCTGCCAGCCGTTCTTGAAATGGCCTATATACTTATCACCGTTCGGATAAAAATAAACACCTTCACCGGTACGTTCACCATTGGCATAATCCCCTTCATAACGTTCTCCGTTCTGGAAATAATAAATACCCTTTCCCTGCTGGACATCGTCCATCCAGTTTCCGACATATTTATCACCGTTGGTATAGTAGAATGTGCCTTTGCCGTGGCGTTCACCATTCTTCCATTCCCCGTCATATTTGGAACCGTCTTCCCAAACCATGACACCCTTGCCATCCTTCAGGTCATTAATCCATTCACCATCGTACTTGGCACCACCTTTCCAGGTATATACACCTTTTCCATTCCGCATGTCACGATGCCAGGAGCCATCATAAACATCACCGTTATAATAGTACATGATACCATCTCCCTCTTGAAAATCGGTATACCACATTCCTTCGTATCGGTTGTTGTTCATGAAATAATAAGTACCTTTACCATGTTGTTGGTCTTGATACCACTGTCCGACATATTTTTCCCCGTCACTGAATGTATATGTACCTTCACCCTCACGTTTTCCTTTTACATATTCACCCTCATATACATCACCGTTCTTGAAAATGGTTTTTCCCTTACCGTTCGGTTTGCGTCCCTTTAATTCACCGGTGTATTCAGCTCCGTTTTTGAATTTATAATACCCCAAGGTCATTTGGGCCGATGCGGATACACTACCGAATGTTATCAAGGCCCAAAATATATACGTAAATCTATTCATGTCTCCTATCTTTCATATTATAGATGTCAAAATTAGTTTTTTTACTAATTTATCATACGTTTAATTACACTTTTTTACCAGCGACCACCGCTATTAAGTTTTCTTTGCAGAAATGTTTCTGAGCCAAGCTCAAAATTTCATCGGAAGTAACCTCTCTGATCGCATCAAGCGAATGTTCGAAGAATCCGTCATCCAGTCCTGAATTTTCAATAAATATCCATGAATCAACCAACGACAAGGTGCTTTCGTATGCACGGCAAAATTCACCTAACATATAATTCTTTACCATGCCTAGTTCTTCTTCCGAAACTTTCTCATTGCGCAGGATATCCATTTCCTTATATACTTCTTTAATAACCGGGTCAATAAACTCATTGCCCGCTTCTGTACCAATCATAAAAACTCCCACATCGGGATAACAGAATAATGCCGCACTGATCCCATAGGTGTATCCCTTGTCTTCCCGGATATTCGACATCAGACGACTTCCGAAATAACCACCGAAAAGAGTAACCAATACACGGGTCTTCAGATAATCGGGATGATTGCGGTTCATCGAAAGGGCTCCCATTTTCAAGGAACTTTGCATGGCATCCTTCTTTTCAAGAAAAATATACTTGTCGTTTTCGGTTGTAGGCTTGAAGCTAAGAACAGGTTCAACCTGCCCTACCTTACCCCATGAATGATTTCCGAAATGCTCCTCAATAAGATGCAGGACTTCCAGTGTAACCTTACCGGAAATATACATGGAACAATTGTCCGAGCGATATAACCTGTCGTAAAATGCCTTTAATACATCCGGAGCAAGCCGATTGTAGTCCTCAAGCTCGGCATACATGCCTAAGGGATGAGTCATCCCGAACAAAGCCTTGTTCAATCGTTTACGAGCCATAACTTCCACCCGTTCGGCATTGACAAGAAACTGCTGTCGATTGCTATCCAAAAGTACTGAAAGTTCTTTTTCCGGGAAAGTTGGTTCCTTGATTATTGATTCAAGCACTTCAATTGTCTGTGGAAAATATTTCCCCAATGTATACAACGTAATATACTCACAATTAAAGGAAGAAGACATATCCAGCCAGGCACCATAAAAATCAAGTTTTTCAGCTATTTGGGCAGAAGTATATTTTGTAGTGCCTTCACGAAGCATACGGTTGGTAAAAGTCGCTTGTAAAGGCTGATTCTGATTCCATTGTCCTCCTTTTATCAATATATCAAAACGGATAACATCTTCATTGCCCCCTTTGATAACACTTAAAGGAAGTCCATTGGGCATGATAAGCCTTTCGGGTGCATAAATCGACAAGTTTTCAATCTGTCGGATTTCCGGAGCTTTGGTTCTGTCGAGCATATTATTTCATCTCCTTATGTTCTTGCAGGAAAGCTTCTGCACGAGCCAAATCCTGTGGTGTATCGATACCGATAGTTTCTACATTACTGATGCCCACCTTGATGGTGTATCCGTTTTCAAGCCAACGAAGCTGTTCCAATGACTCAGCAAGTTCGAGAGATGATTGTGGCAATGCTGTTATTTCTCGTAGCACAGAGGCACGATATGCATACAAGCCAATATGTTTATAATAGGTATGTCCGGCCAACCATTCCGCCTTATCTTTATTCCGTTGATATGGAATGATGGAACGGCTGAAATACAAAGCATTCATATTCTTGTTTACCACCACTTTAGGAGAGTTTGCATTTTCCAACGCATCGAAACCGTCGGCCGGAACAAATGGCTTGACCAATGTTGCTATCTGTGTCGTCGGATCATCAAAGCATTGCTTGACCGCCTCCAATTGAGAACGTTGTATAAACGGTTCGTCACCCTGGATGTTGACTATCACATCAAAGCCTTCACCGATCTTTGTGAAAGCCTCATAACAACGGTCGGTACCACTTTTGTGATTGACAGAAGTCATTACTACCTTACCGCCGAAATTCTTTACGGCCGCCTCGATACGTTCGTCATCGGTTGCCACATAGGCATCATCCAGCACACCGACCACCTGTTCATAAACTCTTTGAATTACCGTTTTACCTCCTAACATTGCCAACGGTTTTGCCGGGAAACGGGTTGAAGCATATCTTGCAGGAATAATTCCAATAAATTTCATACAATTCTTAATTAGGTTTTATCTGCAAATTTATAAAAAAAATCTATTTTTGTCGTTCAAACAATACAAATATGAGAGACAAGCACTGCTGTATAATTTGTTTAGGGTCGAACCATGAATCTAAAGCCCATCTCCGACAAGCAAAAAAAATACTTGATGAGCGCTTTGAACATATTCAATGGGGAAAAACCGTTGAAACAACCGCAGAAGGTGATTGTGCAAAAGGTATATACCTGAACCGGGCGGCAGCCATATCTAGCGAACTGCCGCTTGAAGATATAAATAAGATTTTTAAAGAGATTGAACTCCATTTAGGAAGAACAGCAAAAAGTAAATCTGAAGGAATTATTCCCATCGACATTGACATCCTGATATTCGACCACAGGATTCTCAAGCCGGCAGATATGGATAAAAACTATGTCAAGCAGGCACTTGAAAGTATTGCTACAATCCGATAAGACTCAGGCCAATTTAACATACCCTAGCCGTGTATACCTGATTCCATGACTTTCATAATGCGACATTACCTTTGCGGATAAAATGTGCAGCATTTCTTGCGGATAAATTTTCCTGCTGTAACAACTCAATACATTGGGAACAAGACTTCGTCCTGCAGCCTTGACGAGAAATGTCATTCTATTTCCATCCCTATCGGCAGCCAGGACATTCTGATCCACATAGAAATCGGGCTTATAACCATCGACCTGTAAACGAACATTCAAGACTGTAAGATATTGATCTTTCAGTTTGACGCCTATATTTCCGACAAAATGGCTGACAGAAGATATATGCCGTTTCGACACGGTCAATTCAAAATGTACCAAAGCAAAAAATTTTGCCAATTCTACAATAACTTCATAACGCTTGGTCTCTACTACGAATTTATTTGCCAGCCACAACACATAGGATGGATCTACATAATAGACCTCAGCCAAGCGTTTACCACGATACTTACCGAAAGGCACAATGTCATCTGTAGTCCCGTAACAGCCATCGAAAACAGAACTATCTTTAACATCAAGGTATACATTGCAATTCTGGAGCATCATCAAAGCACGTTCCGCCGCCTCTTCAAAAGTAACGGCCAAAGTCCGTATAAACAAAGGTTTATGATTGGGGAAAAGTCGCCAAAAGCCATAATAAGGCCGGAAAGGAGTAGACAAGCTTATTGCATAGCATCCACGCTCTGAATTCCGACCACGGTTAAAAGCTTCGATTCGCTCCAGCACTTTTGACGCTATTTCAGGAGATATTTGACATGATGTTCCGTTGAAATCCATATTCCCTCCTTCTTGTTTTCTTGCAATATAATCAAAATCGGGAACAAATCCAAAAAGAACATACAAAAAGTACCGGAAACACTATTATCAAAAATGTTTCCGGTACTTTTTGTATGTTCTCAAATATAATTATTGAAAGAACACTTCATCCAGCTTGCTGTTTCCTGCAGGTGGATTGTTTTCTTCCATCTCAGTTAATTTGTCTTTGCAAGGATCAAAATCCCCAGGAATATCAAATCTTTCATCCTGACTATATCCGAGTGATTTATCTGCATAAACCTTTTGCATGAACAATCCCCAAACCGGTAAAGCCATAGATGCTCCCTGTCCGTCACGCATCGTATCGAAGTGAATGTCTCGGTCTTCACCACCTACCCAACATCCGGAAACCAATGACGGAGTGAATCCCATAAACCAACCGTCCGAGTTCCTGTTTGTCGTACCAGTCTTACCACCCATATCGGCAGTAATCTTATATAAACGTCTGACACGTCCACCCGTACCTTCATTGATTACGGCCCGAAGCATAATCAGCATCTTATATGCACTTGATTCACTGATCACTTCGTCTACCTGCGGAGAGAAAGTTGCTATCACATTGCCTTCGTTATCTTCTATACGGGAGACAAACAGCGGTGCTGTACGGATTCCTCGATTGGCAAATGCTGTATAGGCACTGACCATTTCACCGACAGATATTTCACAAGGTCCCAAACAAAGAGATACTGTAGGTTGGATATCCTTGTTGAGCACACCAAAGGAATGGATCAGACGGACTAACGCATACGGGCTCAGACGACTCATCAAATAAGCGGAAATCCAGTTATTCGAGTTTGCCAAGCCCCATTTCAATGTCACTACCTCTCCATAATGTGAGCGTGAACTGTTTCTCGGCGACCAAGCCTTGCCGTTTTCATCAAACAAGGTCTGTTCTACATTACGTACTTTATCGCAAGGCGAAAATCCATTTTCCATCGCTAATGTATATAGATAAGGTTTGATGGTAGACCCTACCTGACGACGTCCTACCATGGCCATATCGTACTGGAAATAATTATAGTTGGGTCCGCCCACATAAGCTTTCACATATCCTGTAATCGGGTCCATCGACATAAATCCGGCACGTAGGAAATGTTTGTAATAACGGATGGAATCCATCGGCGACATCAGTGTATCCTTCTCACCGTCATAACTGAAAACCGACATTTCATATTTTGTATTGAACGCCTTACGGATTTCGGCTTCCGTACATCCGTCTTCTTTCATCAAACGATAGCGTTCGGTCTGACGCATGGAGCGATCCAATATCTTATTCACTTCGTCCTCACTCAGCATACTGGTGAACGGTGCAGTCTTACGTCCACTTTTCTCCTTAAAGAAGCGAGGCTGCAGATATTGTGCTACATGTTCATTTACTGCCTCTTCCGCATATTTCTGCATTTTCGAATTGATGGTAGTATAGATCTTCAATCCATCGTTGTAAATATTGTAGTTCGTTCCATCCTTTTTCTTGTTCTTCGCACACCATCCATACAAAGGATTGGTCTTCCAAGCCAAGGAGTCTTCATAATACTGCTGCATCTGCCATTCGCGATAATTGCTCTTCTTAGGTTCCTTAGCTGTCATTATTCCACGGAGATATTCCCTGAAATAAGTAGCCAGACCATCCTTATGGTCAACCGGCTGGAATTTCAGAACCAAAGGCAAGGCCTGCAATGAATCACATTCCTCCGGAGTAATAAAACCAGCCTTCCTCATCTGGTCCAAAACTGTGTTTCTTCGTCCTTTTGAACGCTCATTGAAACGACGGGGATTATAGAGTGACGGATTTTTACACATACCTATCAAAGTAGCCGCTTCCTCAATTGACAAGTTTTTAGGATCCTTATTAAAATAAGTCTTGGCAGCAGTCTTGATACCGACCGCATTATTAAGGAAATCAAACTTATTGAGATACATTGTAAGGATTTCTTCCTTGGTATAGTAACGTTCGAGCTTCACAGCAATTACCCATTCAATGGGTTTCTGCAATAAACGTTCCATCACATCATCCGCTGTAGGCGAATAGAACTGTTTAGCCAACTGTTGTGTAATCGTACTACCACCTCCGGCATGTTTCTGCATCAGGATACCTCGTTTGACTACAGCTCGCAGGAATGCCCGCGCATCAATACCGGAATGTTCACTGAAACGTACATCCTCTGTTGCAACCAACGCATTGACAAGATGTTGTGACAGGTCCTCATAACCGACATAGACCCGGTTTTCCTTGCTATACGACCAAGTACCCAACAACTGTCCATCATCGGAAATGATCTGAGTGGCAAACTTCAAGTTCGGATTTTCCAGTTCCTCGACCGGCGGCACATACCCTATCCATCCTTTTGCGATAGCCGTAAACACTCCGGCCACAGTCAATACGCCCAGCCCCAAAAGAGCCCACAAAACGTATATGAATTTCTTTCTCATAATTCAAATAAGAATCTTATACCTTATTTATATTAATACACGGCTTCCCTTATGTATTGTATTTCTTTATCCAATATACTAAAGTTGCAAATTTACAGAAAAAGATGGGATAAACGAATTATTTAATAAGATTTGTCATCAAAAGCATTTCAACAGGCTTCCACATGTAAAATGCTTCAACGAGATTTCAAACAATCATAAATTTAACGACCTAAGAACATCATTACGTTAAAGACTTTCAACCATAGCCTTTTACCTTGTTCCCACACACGCACCCACACTGAAACAATATCATTCCAATGAAATTCTTCATCTAATTTACGCATAAAAAAAAGGGTTTCTGATTTTTTTTGCCTAACTTTGAATCTCGGTATAGAAATAATCATAAAACCGTAGATATGGAAAATAGAAGTTTAGTTACTATTGCCGAACATTCAAAAGAAAGAATCATGTATCTTTTGGAAATGGCAAAAGAATTTGAAAAGAAACCGAACCGCCATCTGCTGGATCAGAAAATTGTTGCAACTCTTTTCTTCGAGCCGTCAACACGCACACGTCTGAGCTTTGAAACAGCAGCCAACCGTCTGGGAGCCAAAGTTATTGGTTTTACCGACCCTAAAGTAACGAGCTCGTCCAAAGGAGAAACCTTGAAAGACACAATCATGATGGTCAGCAATTACGCCGACATCATCGTCATGCGTCACTACCTTGAAGGTGCAGCACGCTATGCAAGCGAAGTTACCCGTGTACCTATCGTAAATGCAGGCGACGGTGCGAACCAGCATCCTTCCCAGACCATGCTCGACCTCTATTCTATCTACAAGACTCAAGGCACCCTCGAAAATCTGAATATCTATCTGGTCGGTGACTTGAAATACGGGCGCACAGTACATTCATTGCTCATGGCTATGCGCCATTTCAATCCGACATTCCACTTTATCGCCCCTGATGAACTGAAGATGCCGGAAGAATATAAGCTCTATTGCAAACAGCACAATATCAAATACATCGAACATACTGACTTTACATCAGAAACAATCGCCGATGCCGACATCCTTTATATGACACGTGTACAGCGTGAACGATTTACCGACCTTATGGAATACGAACGTGTAAAGGACGTCTATATCTTACGGAACAAGATGTTGGAACACACCCGACCTAACCTGAAAATCCTCCATCCGCTACCCCGTGTAAACGAGATTGCCTATGATGTGGACGATAATGAAAAAGCTTATTACTTCCAACAGGCACAAAACGGACTGTATGCCCGAGAAGCCATCCTCTGTGATGTACTCGGCATAACTCTTGATGAAGTGAAAGCAGATACTCTTAAATAAATTTGAAATTCTTAAAACGTACATTATGAGCGACAAAAAAGAATTACAGGTAGCTGCCCTTGAGAACGGTACAGTTATCGACCATATACCATCCGATAAATTATTTACTGTAGTTTCTTTGTTGAACCTACAGAAAATCAATACCAATATCACAATCGGTAATAACTTCGAGAGCAAGAAACTCGGAAAGAAAGGAATCATCAAGATTGCCGACAAGTTCTTTACTCCGGATGAAATCAACCGCTTGTCGGTCATAGCTCCCAACATCCGTCTGAACATTATCCGCAACTACGAGGTTGTAGAAAAGAAACAAGTGGTAATGCCCGACGAATTGAAAGGAATCGTGAAATGCAACAATCCGAAATGTATAACCAACAATGAGCCGATGACGACTTGGTTCCATGTCATCGATAAGGAAAAAGGTGTTTTAAAATGCCACTATTGCGAGAAGGAACAGCAGAAAGACAACATCAAATTGATTTAAGCTGAATGAAGCAAGATTGGAAACCCGGTACAATGATCTACCCGTTACCCGCAGCACTGGTAACGTGCGGGAGTTGTAAAGAGGAATATAATATAATCACAATTGCATGGGTTGGTACGATTTGTACCAACCCACCGATGTGTTATATTTCCGTCAGGCCGGAAAGGTATTCATACCCTATCCTCAAGAAAAATATGGAATTCGTCATCAACCTGACAACGAAAGATATGGCATTTGCGACCGACTGGTGCGGCGTCCGTTCAGGAAAGAACTACAACAAATTCGAAGAAATGAATCTGACACCGGGAAAGGCAAGTATTGTCAACGCTCCGATTATCGAAGAATCCCCTCTTTGCATTGAATGTAGGGTCAAAGAGATTATTTCGTTAGGTTCACACGATATGTTTATCGCCGATGTAGTGAATGTGAAAGCCGATGACAAATACCTTGATTCTGAAACAGGTAAGTTTAATCTTGCAGATTCCAATCTTCTTGTGTATCTTCACGGCGGATATTATGAAACCGGCTCCAAAGTTGGAAAATTCGGATGGTCGGTAGAAAAGAAAAAATAACAACATGAAAACAATTGGCCTTGTTATCCTTTTTTATTTGATGTCGGCTTTGCATGCAGAGGGACAAAACAGAAATTACTTTCGGAACACGAACAGTGAGCCGAAAGTCAATGTGGGTATAAAGGCCGGATTTAACTCTTCCCTGTTCTCTATCGATCATCTGACTATCGGCGGTCAAAAGATAAGCAATATTCAAAACAACTATAAAGTTGGATATCTGGGAGCCATCTTCTGCAGAATCAACATGAAAAGGCATCATTTCCTACAGACAGAATTTTCTTATAACATATCTAATGGAAGTGTATCCGCCAACAGAAATGCAGAAAACCAGGACATTATTTCCGACAGAATCCTTATAAAGACAACAATCCATTCAATAGATTTACCATTATTATATGGATATAAGTTTATTGATTCATACCCCTATGGGATGGCATTCTTTCTGGGGCCGAAAGTTGCCTATACCTGGGAGAGACATACAAAGAACGAATATAGCGGTTTTTATCAACAAGACATCAACGAAGAGCTTCACCCGTTGACATTCAGCGGTGTTGTAGGTCTTGCAGTCAACATTGCCAATATCTTCTTTGATTTCCGATATGAAGCAGGTTTTCATAACTTCACAAAAGATGTCAGTTTCGATAAGCAACTGACATCCGCTCCCTATAATGAACAGGAAATAAGGATTAAACGTAGACGAAACGTTTTAAGTTTCTCTGTGGGAGTCATTTTCTAAGCAATAATTTTCTCATCTAATAACAACAAATCATGAAAAGAGACGATTTAATTTTTGACATTATCGAAAAAGAACATCAGCGTCAGTTGAAAGGTATTGAACTGATTGCATCCGAAAACTTTGTTAGCGACCAGGTTATGCAGGCTATGGGTTCATGCCTGACCAACAAATATGCAGAAGGATATCCTGGGAAACGTTACTACGGAGGCTGTGAAGTAGTCGATCAAAGTGAACAGATTGCAATCGACCGGGTAAAGAAAATATTCGGTGCAGAATGGGCCAATGTACAGCCTCATTCCGGTGCCCAGGCTAATGCTGCCGTATTCTTGGCAGTCATGAATCCTGGAGATAAGTTCATGGGATTAAACTTGGCTCATGGCGGTCATCTTTCTCATGGTTCTGCAGTCAATACATCAGGTATCATCTATACTCCATGTGAATATAACTTGAACAAGGAAACCGGACGTGTAGATTATGACCAGATGGAAGAAATCGCGTTACGTGAACATCCGAAAATGATTATTGGCGGTGGTTCTGCATATTCTCGTGAATGGGACTACAAGCGTATGCGCGAAATTGCCGACAAGGTAGGTGCAATCTTTATGGTTGATATGGCTCATCCGGCCGGTCTGATTGCTGCAGGTTTGCTTGACAATCCGTTGAAGTATGCACACATCGTCACCTCAACCACACATAAAACTCTGCGCGGTCCTCGTGGCGGTATTATCCTGATTGGCAAAGACTTCCCTAATCCGTGGGGAAAGAAAACTCCAAAGGGAGAAATCAAGATGATGTCGCAATTGCTTGATTCGGCAGTATTCCCAGGTATCCAAGGTGGTCCGCTGGAACATGTCATTGCAGCCAAAGCCGTTGCCTTCGGTGAATGTCTGCAGCCTGAGTTCAAGGAATATCAGATGCAGGTAAAGAAGAATGCAGCAGTATTGGCACAGGCTTTGATTGACCGTGGATTTACCATTGTTTCCGGCGGTACTGATAACCACTCAATGTTGGTTGACCTACGCAGCAAATATCCTGAGCTGACAGGTAAGGTTGCAGAAAAGGCATTGGTATCGGCTGATATCACAGTCAACAAGAACATGGTGCCTTTTGATACCCGTTCAGCATTCCAGACATCAGGTATCCGTTTGGGAACACCGGCAATCACGACCCGTGGTGCTAAAGAAGATCTGATGTATGAAATTGCAGAAATGATTGAAACAGTATTGTCTAACGTCGAAAATGAAGAAGTTATTGCAAAAGTTCGTGCCCGCGTTAACGATACTATGAAAAATTATCCTATATTTGCTTATTAAGCATTTAGGAAATATTATTTGTTTAACTAAACTAACTCATTATGAAAAAAACTAGTTGCATAGCTATCTTATTAAGCGCTTGCTTAGTATTTAGCAGTTGTGGTTCAATGAGCAATACCGCCAAAGGTGGAGCAATCGGTGCCGGAAGCGGTGCTGCCCTCGGTGCTGTTTTAGGTGGTATAATCGGCCACGGTAAAGGTGCAGCCATCGGTGCTGCTGTAGGTACTGCTGTAGGTGCAGGTGCAGGTGTGCTCATCGGTAAGAAGATGGACAAAGCTGCCGCTGAAGCAGCTCAGATCCAAGGAGCTCAGGTAGAACAGGTAACCGACAACAACGGTTTACAGGCCGTAAAGGTTACTTTTGATTCCGGAATCCTGTTCAACACCAGCAGTGCAAGTCTGAGTTCATCGGCAAAATCTTCCTTGAGCAAGTTTGCTAATAATGTGCTGAACCAGAACCGTGATATGGACGTCAATATTTATGGCTATACCGACAACACCGGTTGGAAGGGCTGTACAGCAGAAGAGAGCGCGCAAAAGAATATAGCTTTGTCACAGGAACGTGCTCAGAGTGTTGCCAGCTATCTGTTGAATTGCGGAGTTTCTACATCACAGATTAAATCTGTAGACGGTATGGGCGAAAGCGATCCTATTGCAAGCAACAGCACAGCTGCCGGCCGTCAGGAGAACCGTCGTGTAGAAGTCTACATGTACGCTAGCCAAAAGATGATCCAGGAAGCAGAAGCAGGAACTTTGAGATAATGCAATACATTATCTCTAAAGAATATAAGGTACGAGGATATTTTATATCTTCGTACCTTGTTTTATAATCCATAGCACAACAGCGAAGGTGGACAGGTAAAAGATTATCAGGCGTTATGAATTTCAAGAAGATAAGGAAAATCATCAAGTATTGCATCATTGCATTTTTCGGATCAAGCATCCTTTCTGTGATTGTATTACGGTTTGTTCCTGTTTATGTTACACCGTTGATGTTAATCCGATGCATACAACAAGCCGCCGATGGAAAAGAGATAAGATTGGAACACCATTGGGTTCCGAAAGAAAAGATATCCAAACATCTGCCTATGGCAGTCATCGCTTCGGAAGACAACCGTTTTGCCGAGCATTGGGGATTCGACTTTACAGAAATCAAGAAAGCGGCAAAGGAAAATAAAAAAAGGAAGAAAGCACGTGGCGCAAGTACAATCAGCCAACAAACTGCAAGGAATGTCTTTCTCTGGCCACAATCGTCTTGGGTACGAAAAGGCTTTGAAGCCTATTTCACAGTCCTTATCGAATGTTTCTGGAGCAAGGAACGGATTATGGAAGTCTATCTGAACTCCATAGAAATGGGTGACGGGATTTATGGTGCAGAAGCTGTAGCGGAAGAACATTTCGGGACAACTGCCAAAGAGCTTACAAGAGGACAATGCGCACTTATAGCAGCCAGCCTTCCAAATCCGCTCAGATTCAATTCAGGGGATCCTAGTCCATATATGTACAAGCGACAGAAAAAAATTCTATACTTGATGAAGTGTATCCCCACGTTTCCGCCTCAAGAAAGATAGCCCAGCGTCACCATGCGAAATTAAATCCCAAGCTTAACAGTTCCTGTAGTTGGAAATAACTTTCGTCCTCCTCCCGGGAAACCGAATCATCAAATCTTGCATGGACAAATAGCTTTGTCGAAAAATACTTGTTGAACGAGAAAGTAAATGTATTTTCCCATTCCGACAAAACTTTGTCGTAGCTGGTGGTATATGACAATCTTGATTCCCACATCAGATTGGATATTATGCTCCATTTCAATGTCGCTTCCAGACGGGAACCCCACTGACTTTGCACCTTTTTCCCTTCCTTGATGTTGAATTTGGTCGGATCAACCCTATCACTCGCAACACTATATAATGTATAGTTGAGCGGGTTTATCAGCACAGACAAATTACAAACCCCGTCCTTTTTATACTTGTAATCCATACCGAGACCGACATTCAGTTCGGCAGGAGAAAAGATGGACGAAATCAAATTATCGGAATTGGTTTCGTATTTCGAGAAGAACTGGGTCTTGAATTCGGCGGATAAAGTATAATACCAGTTATTGATAGCCTGATAACCAAGTTTACTGCTAATACGGAAAAGGTCATCGTTGGTCTTATACTGATGTACCGTATCCGAAGGAGCCGTTACAAAACCTAATTTCCATTCAACCTTATTTTCAAACTGAAGTTTCTGCTTGTCATTGTAATTGAACTGCCAAGTCATGCCCGAAATCAAAGCTACTGTACTTTCACCACCTTTGTACCAATTATCAGAAATGTAATTCTGTGATCCTTGGATATAACCGCTACCACCTATCGACCAGAAATTCGGGCGAAACACATACAAATCCTTCTCGCTTACCTGTGATATACGTACAGATGTATCCAACAACTCGGTAACCTTTTCCTTTTTCCTTCTTTTCGGACGCATACTATCCGCCAATGGTTCCAATGCCTTGAAACTGTCTTCATGTTTCAAGACTAGATTCGGATACTGCGTATAAAAACTGAGCAATTGCTTGTTGATGGCCCGATCGACATCCGCCGTATGGGTCAAACGTGGAATCTGATACAACGAATCCATTACCGGATCGGATTTCTTATCCAGATACTTATCGGCAGGCTTCCATCCTTTTATAGAAGTAGCCTGACGGATCGGCTTTTTATAATAAGTGGCAGGCATTGCCAACTTGTAGTAATCGGCATTAATATGAATCCATTCGGGAGCTGTTGGCAAATAAATATCGTCCCAACGCACCAACATACTATCATAGTAGGCACGGAAATCGGCTGTAAGACTATAGAAACGATCTACCGAGGGAAGATTCTTACTATATCCTGTATTTTTTGTGATATTTTGGTTTTTCTGTATTTTAGTTCGTTGAGATGATGCCAATGCTTTTGCAGAAACAGAAGAAGCTCCAACCGGCAAACCCAATCCGGCTGAAGCCATACCAATTGCAAAAAGCGTCAATAACAATATTCCTACTCTTTTCATTAATATTAACCTAACCTATGATTCTTGGCAAAATTACAACTATTTTTTGATAGATTGAAAGTTTATGCCACCAAAACGAGGCAAAACTGGCTATATTTAATGCACAATAGGCGCATACAACGGGCAGAAGTTATCATGGAGTATATTCTTTTCAATGTTTTCACATTCTACATGTTTCTGTTTCGGCTTTTTTTTATTAATTTTGCAACTTAGAAAAATAGTGTGATAACAAATTATCTTAAAACATACAGATTGTGGCAGAAACAAAGTACATTTTCGTAACTGGTGGTGTTGCCTCTTCATTAGGTAAAGGCATTATTTCATCATCAATCGGTAAGTTGCTGCAAGCCAGAGGCTACAGCGTAACTATACAGAAGTTCGACCCGTACATCAACATTGACCCGGGAACCCTGAATCCGTATGAACATGGAGAATGCTACGTAACGGTAGACGGCCATGAAGCGGATCTAGACTTAGGACACTACGAACGTTTCCTGGGTATTCAGACAACAAAAGCTAACAACATTACTACTGGACGAATTTACAAGAGTGTAATCGACAAGGAACGTCGCGGTGATTATCTGGGCAAGACTATCCAGATTATTCCTCACATCACCGATGAAATCAAACGTAACGTTAAGTTGCTGGGTAACAAATATAAATTCGATTTCGTCATTACTGAAATCGGTGGTACTGTAGGCGATATCGAATCATTGCCGTACCTCGAAAGTATCCGTCAGCTGAAATGGGAATTGGGAAAGAATGCTCTTTGCGTTCATCTGACTTATGTTCCTTATCTGGCAGCTGCAGGTGAGCTGAAGACGAAACCGACTCAGCACTCGGTAAAAGAACTGCAGTCGGTAGGTATCCAACCTGATATCCTGGTATTGCGTACCGAACATCCGTTGAGCCTGAACTTGAGAAAGAAAGTTGCTTTGTTCTGTAATGTAGATGAAAATGCAGTTGTCCAGTCGATGGATATGCCGACTATCTACGAAGTTCCATTGCGTATGCAGGAACAGAATCTGGATGTAACGATCCTTCAGAAGATGGGATTGCCTATCGGTGAAGAGCCCGATTTGAGTTCTTGGAAGGAGTTCCTTAACCGCCGTCATAACGCTAAAGAGATTGTCAAGATTGGTCTGGTAGGAAAATACGATCTGCAGGATGCTTACAAGTCAATTCTCGAAGCATTGTCGCAGGCCGCAACCTACAACGACCGTAAGGCCGACATCCACTTCATCAACAGCGAAAACCTGAATGATGCCAACGTGGAAGAAAAACTGAAAGACATGGACGGTGTAATTATCTGTCCGGGATTCGGTCAACGTGGTATCGAAGGAAAGTTCGTTGCCTTGAAGTACTGCCGTACTCACGATGTCCCGACATTCGGTATTTGTCTGGGTATGCAGTGTATGGCCATCGAATTTGCCCGTAACGTATTGGGATATGCCGATGCGAACAGCCGTGAAATGGACGAAACTACCCCACACAATGTGATCGACATTATGGAAGAACAGAAGTCGATTACCAACATGGGTGGAACCATGCGTCTGGGAGCTTACGAATGTGTACTCGACCCGAACTCGAAAGTATATCAGGCATATCAGTCGGAACACATCCAGGAACGTCATCGCCACCGTTACGAATTCAATAACGATTACAAGGAAGAATATGAAAAGGCAGGTATGAAATGCGTCGGTGTCAATCCGGAATCAAATCTGGTTGAAATCGTCGAGATTCCTACCTTGAAATGGTTTATCGGTACACAGTTCCATCCGGAATACAGCAGTACCGTATTGAAGCCACATCCTTTGTTCTTATCGTTTATCAAGGCAGCTATTGATAAATAATAGGTATTTAAATTAGAAAATAAACAGAAATGGATAAAAACACGTTAGTGGGATTTGCTCTGATTGGTGCGGTTATTATCGGATTCGGTATCTATAACCGCCCCAGTCAAGAGGAAATGGCACGTGCACAGCACTATCAAGACTCAATTCAGGCAGTAGCTCAAAAGCAGGAAGAGATGCGCAAGCAGCAGGAAGCTGCAGCTAAAGCACAGATTATTGAGTTGGACTCGACTTCACAATTTTTTCAGGCATCTCAGGGTACAGAACAGTTTACAGTACTGGAAAACGATTTGCTTCAGGTTACGCTGACCAATAAGGGCGGACGCGTCTGCAAGGCAATGCTGAAAGAGTACAATGACCAGCAGAAACAGCCGTTGGTGCTCTTCGACCAGCAGGATGCTTCCATGAACATCGGTTTCGACGGAAAGACCGAGAACCTGATGAGCGGACAGATGTATTTCCAGGCTACCAACGTTACAGACTCTACCGTAACGATGCGTGCAAATGCAGCCAACGGAGGGTATCTGGATTTCACTTACAAATTATTGCCAAATTCATACGTAGTTGATTTTACCGTACAGGCAGGAGGTTTGCAGAACTTCTTCCCCTCTTCTACCAAGACCATGAGCATCGACTGGTCACAGCGTGCCCGTCAGATGGAAAAGGGTTATACGTTCGAACAGCGTTATACTGCCCTGACCTACAAGCCGGTTGACGACAGCTTCGATGATTTGAGCGAAACGAATAACGAAAAGGAAACGCTTCCTACCGCTTTGGATTGGATTGCCTTCAAGAATCAGTATTTCTCTTGCGTATTCATAGCCGAGAAGAGTTTCGAAAATGTCACCCTCGAATCGAATCTGGAACAGAAAGGCAGCGGATATATGAAGAATTATCAAGCCGATATGCAGGCTGCATTCGATCCGACCGGCACACAGCCCAGCCGATTCCAGTTCTACTTCGGTCCGAACCATTACAAGACATTGCTTGCGACCAACAAGCTGACTTTCGAAAACAAGGATCCTGAACTGGAAGACTTGGTTTACTTGGGTTGGCCGATTATCCGTTGGATCAACCGTTGGTTTACTATCAACCTGTTCGACTGGTTGTCGGGTTTGGGTCTCGGAATGGGTATCGTCATCCTGTTGATGACTCTGATTGTGAAGATTCTGGTATTGCCTACCACATACAAATCATTCATGTCATCTGCCAAGATGAAAGCGTTGAAACCGTATATCGACAAGATCAACGAGAAGTATCCGAAGAAGGAAGATGCCTTGAAGAAACAGCAAGAAACGATGGCCCTCTACAGCCAATACGGTGTAAGTCCGATGGGCGGTTGTTTGCCGATGTTGATTCAGATGCCTGTCTTCATGGCCTTGTTCTTCTTCGTACCGAATGCAATCGAGTTCCGTCAGCAAAGCTTCTTGTGGGCTGATGACCTCTCTGCATACGATGACCTGATTCACTGGAGTACAGAAATTCCGTTGTTGGGCAACCACCTGAGCTTGTTCTGCTTGTTGTTCAGTGCAGCAACTATCGTCAACCAGATGGTTATGATGAAACAGCAGGATACAGGAGCCAACCCGCAGATGAAAGCCATGAAATGGATGATGTATATCATGCCTGTAATGTTCTTCTTCATCTTCAACGAATATGCATCCGGTTTGAGTTATTATTACTTCGTTTCTAGTATCATCAGTATCATTATCATGTGGGTAATGCGTAGAATGACCGATGAAAAGAAACTGCTCGCCCAACTGGAAGCCAACAAAAAGAATCCGTCGCAAATGAAGAAAGGCGGTATGGGTGGCATGATGGCCAAACTGGAAGCTCTTCAGAAAGAATCTGAGCGCTTGCAGAAAGAACGTCAGGAACGCCAAAGCGGCAACAAGAAGAAATAAAAGCGCTTCTTATTTTAGAATCATAACGTACAACCTCTTTAGGAATCATTTCCTGAAGAGGTTTTTTATTCCATAGTGGCATATAATCTTTAAGATTTCTTCCCTTGACATGTAAAGCAAATCAGGGAGATTTACCCTATATATGTGAAGTAAATCAGGAAGTCTAACCCCAAAAGTGTGAAGTTTTTCTGCTATAGTCATCTTTTTAGGATTTCGACAACATCATAATTATAATATTCAAGGACGTTTTTTATGGTTCTCGCTCGAGAATCGTATAGTTTTCGTACGAGAACCGTACGTTTTCCGACCGAGAACCGTACGGTTCACGAACGGAGAACATAAAATATGCTATTACATCTTCATCTTTTCGAATACAGGAAATAATAATAGTTTCCCATCCTCTATATTTCAATATCTATTAAATAATCTTTATATTTGTCGGTCTGAAAGATGAAATATCAAACACAAGTTTATGAAAAAGACTGATTTTATGGCAATGACTGCTGCTATGATGATGGCTGCCGCACCGGTTTGCGGAGCGGAACAGGCCAAGGAGGATGCTCCTGTCATCGGCAAACATGAAATTACAATCAAGGACGGCCGGATGACTCCAGAGGCACTTTGGGCAATGGGACGTATCGGTGGTTCGAGCGTTTCGCCCGACGGCAAACGTATCGCCTACACAGTTTCCTACTATAGTGTGGAACAAAACAAGGGACACCTTGTAATTTATGTGATGAATACCGACGGAACCGACAACAAGCTGCTTACCACTACTGCAGCTAGTGAAGGCGACCCGACCTGGATTAAAGGTGGAAGCAAGATTGCTTTCCTGAAAGACGGACAGATTTGGGTAATGAATCCCGACGGTACCGAGCGCAAACAACTTTCTGATTATAAAGGTGGAATAGACGGATTCTCTTTCTCGCCCGACGGGAGCAAGGTTCTGTTTATTTCACAGGTAAAATACGGTGAACGTACAGTCGACAAATATCCTGACCTCGACAAAGCAAGCGGTAAGGTTATCGACGAACTGATGTACAAGCATTGGGATGAATGGGTAGAGACAATCCCCCATCCTTTCGTAGCGTCTTTCGACGGAGAAAAGATAGGTGATGCAACTGACATCCTCGAAGGTGAGCCGTATGAGGCCCCTATGAAACCTTTCGGCGGTATTGAACAGCTTGCATGGAGCACGGATTCCAAACAGATAGCCTATACCTGCCGCAAGAAAACCGGTCTGGCTTATTCCGTATCGACCGACTCGGATATCTATCTGTATGATATCGACACAAAGAAGACCCGTAATCTCTGCAAGGAAGATGCAACCGACAAGAATATGGGTTATGACATCAATCCGAAATTCTCGCCCGACGGAAAAAGCATCGCATGGCAAAGTATGGAACGCGACGGCTATGAAAGCGACCGCAACCGCCTGTGTGTGATGGATTTGAAATCGGGAAAGAAAACTTATGTAACCGAATCGTTCGAATCGGGCGTTGACGATTATTGCTGGAGTCCTGATAGCAAGACCCTGTATTTCACTGGTGTATGGCATGGCACAAGCATGATTTACAGCACCAACCTCAAGGGAGAAGTCAAGCGACTCACCGACGGTATGTACGATTATGCTTCGGTAGCGATGCTAAATGACAAGACATTGCTCACCAAACGTCATTCGCTGAGTGAAGCCGATGAACTCTACACTATCAATTTGAAGAAGAAAAACGAGGTGGCACGTATCACGAAGGAAAACGACCATATCTTCAACCAATTGAAAATCGGTAAGGTAGAAGCACGTTGGACCAAGACTGTCGATGGCAAGGATATGTTGTCGTGGGTAGTTTATCCGATCAATTTTGATCCGAACAAGAAATATCCTACTCTGTTGTTCTGCGAAGGAGGTCCGCAGAGTCCGGTAAGCCAATTCTGGAGCTACCGATGGAACCTGCAGATTATGGCAGCCAACGACTATATCATCATCGCACCGAACCGCCGCGGACTACCGGGATTCGGTATGAAATGGTTGGAAGAGATCAGCACCAATTACGGAGGCCGATGCATGGACGACTATCTGTCGGCTATCGATGATATCGCCCAAGAACCTTATGTCGATAAGGAACGTTTAGGATGCGTAGGTGCAAGTTTCGGAGGATATTCCGTATATTGGCTGGCCGGCCACCACAACAAGCGCTTCAAGGCCTTCATTGCACACGACGGATTCTTCAACATGGAACAGCAATATCTGGAAACGGAAGAACTCTGGTTCACCAACTGGGATTTGGGTGGTCCGTATTGGGACAAGGAAAACCCGGCCGTACAGCGCAGTTATTCCAACTCACCTCACCTCTTTGTAGACAAATGGGATACCCCGATTCTCTGCATCCACGGTGAAAAAGACTACCGCATCTTAGCATCGCAAGGCATGGCAGCCTTCAATGCCGCCAAGCTTCGCGGCATTCCGGCCGAGCTGTTGATATTTCCCGATGAAAACCATTGGGTATTGAAACCTCAGAACGGCATATTATGGCAACGTACATTTTTCAACTGGCTGGATAAATGGTTGAAGCCAGTCAAATAAATATCAACCATCATCAAACAACCAAGCGTAAAGGCCGCCTCTCTACTTCGGTGTGAGGTGGCCTTTCATTTTGTCAGCAAAGGTTCAAAATCCACATCAGAATTGGAGAATACGCCGAGTTTATGTATTTTTGTATATATTTTAATCAAACTGAATCATTATGGAAATAACCAGTGCCGAATTTGTAATTAGTAATTCACGTGCCGATATGTGTCCGAAGACCGACCTTCCGGAATATGCTTTCATCGGCCGTTCCAATGTAGGGAAATCCAGCCTGATCAACATGCTGACCAAGAATCCGAAGCTGGCTATGACCTCTTCCACTCCGGGAAAGACCTTGCTCATCAACCATTTCCTGGTGAACAAGGAATGGTATCTTGTGGACCTTCCCGGATACGGCTATGCACAACGAGGCAAGAAGATGATGGAAAAGATTCAGAAACTGATCGAATATTACGTGCTCGAACGTGAACAGATGACCTGTCTTTTCGTACTCATCGACAGCCGCCTTGAGCCACAGATGATCGATCTTGAGTTTATGGAATGGCTGGGAGAAAACGGAGTTCCTTTCGCCATCATCTTCACTAAAGCCGACAAACAAAGCTCCGGCAAGACCAAATACAATGTAAACCACTACATGGAAGTGTTGAAAGAACAATGGGAAGAATTGCCCCCCTATTTCGTTTCTTCATCGGAAAAGAAGACCGGAAGGCAGGAAATTCTGAACTATATCGAAGAGATCAACAACTCATTAAAAAAGTAAAATTAGCGACTACCCACATATACCGATTGTTTCATAAGTTTGAAACAATCGGTTTTTTATTGAAGGATGAAACAATAACCCGACCGCCACCCATCAAACAGTTAATATTCTAACAATCAACATCGTTTATACCGACAAAAACAAAGTATTTATATAATATACATAAAACCATTAGTGTCCAATAAAAATGGACTAGTAAAAAAATTAATCAAATAGTCCTTCAAAAAGGGGATAATCGAGTTCTTT
>CALUKX010000031.1 GCA_944321335.1 uncultured Phocaeicola sp.
AAGGGATATTTCCGGATATGTCAAGGAATCCTGCGGAAACGTCAAGGAATCGGAGCGTCAAACGGCTACAGAAACAAGACGGGTGCATCCGGATATCGCATCCGGATACACCCCGGATTTTGAGAGTTTTATGAAAATATATTAGCCTATTCAGTCAGATTATCGGCATACATCGTTTCGCTGACCGCTATGGAGCCGTTCTCCTTATAGGAAACCATACGAACGTTGCCGGTGGTATAGAAATAGGATCTTGCCAGCGTCCAGCTTCCAGCATCAGCGTCCCATTTATAGACGTTCTTGCTCAGGAGGCTGCCGTCTGCATCGTACTGCATTTCACAACGGGTGTCCAACACATATCCGTCATCGCTCCAGCTGCAGATTTCACGCACTAAGGTACGGTTGTTTTCCTTGAAGTCGTTATAGATGCGCTCCGGAGTTTGAGCCATAGCCACTACTGCCATCAACATTACTACCAATACACTTGCCATTCTTTTAAGATTCAGAGTCTTCATATCGCTTTATTTTTTTAGGTTTTACATTCAGTGAATTATCTTCACCATACATAAGGCAAAGTGCGTGCCAAACTTATAAAACACTGATTATCAGCAACAATTTAAAAACACTGATTTTTTAAAGTGTATGATTTTTAGACACCGGTGTCTAATTTCTTGACAGGTCAGCCGTTTTTATAGTTCTCCAGTTCCTCAATCTGACTAATCACTTCTTTCGATTTTCTCCGCATTGAAAAATACAACCGAAGTCCGATTATCGCACCGACTATAAATCCTCCTATACCTCCGTAAGCCATATAGCTACCTCCTTCGGTCTGGAAACATTCGTAAATGAACCATCCCAACCAGAAAAGCACAGTCGGTATCGCAAAATAGAACCAACGGATTCCCAACAGATTCATCCGCACCAAGGCTTCCGACACTTCCAACAAATTACCCGAAACCACTCGCTGGGAATCCATTCCTTTTGAAGAATAATAATTATAACCAACGGCAACCAACAGAAAAATACAGGTAAAGATCCGCAAGAACATCGAAAAACCTAAAATACTGAATATGTAAGTACAATAAAACAGACCTACGATAGCTATAAGCATGACAATCCTCTTACGACGGACAATATAGGAAACCTTATCCTGCATTGACGAGCGTATCAATTTTTCGTTCACGATAGCTTCCTTATCAAGTTTTTCTTTCAACAGCATACACTGTCTTTTCATTTCTTCGAATTCCAGATTATCAGCAAAATTTTCCATAATGAAATCAATTTAACGGTTAGACATCTTTTTCAGTTCCTCCTTGATTCGGAACAGACGCACGGAAACATTCTTTGCAGAAATACCTACGATGGCCCCTATCTCCTCATAACTGATATTCTCCAGCCACAGAAGAATGATGGCTCGGTCGAAAGGCTTCAACTGATGAATACGGGAATACAATTGACGGATCTGACGAGAATCCTCGTCGTTATCTTCGAACAAATTGATATCCATGGACAACGGAACGGTATTCCGTTTCTTCTTTTGCCGTTCGTACGAAATACAGGTATTGAAACTTACCTTCCATATCCAGGTATCAATACTGCTGAGATTCTTGAACGAGCCATATCCTTTCCAGAGATTGATCAATACCTCCTGAAACAAATCGCTCACTTCATCAGAATCATTGGAAAACATAAAGCATACCGTGTAGATGGTATTCTTATGCTCCTTAATCATTTGCGCAAATGCTGCATCCAAAGTTTTCATAGCGTTTTTATTAATCTTTGACCATTAGACGAAAAGATTGATGGAAAAACTACAAGAAAATTAGAAAAAATTACTGCATCCTGTCAGAAATACACAAAATAAAAGTTCAAGTGGACAAAACTATAGCTCGAACATCATTGAAATTTCTCATAGAAAGATCTTTGGGAGAAATAAGGAAGTCCAGAACACCACAATCCATAAAGTTAAGATTGAAATCCTTTCCACTGAAAGAATCCACCTGTAGCAGAACCAACCAGTCTTCAAACGGATAATCCCACGTTTCCCATTCCCTATGTGTCGGTTCGGCCAAAACAGCATGCTCTTCCCAACAGTCCTTAAATGCAGTAGCCGAAAAATTCATTTTCAGTTCTCCGGAATTGACAGGATTGTCATCCTCATCTACCAAAACCTTCTCTACGAACCCTGTATCCATACCCGGTAAACCAACTTCAGGAAAAAACAACACTTTTACATCATCCGGACCACTTATGAATCCTCCTAAAGAAAATTCTTCGTACTCCCCCAAATAATTATCGATCTTAGCAAAAAAAGACAACAGCCCCTTGTGAGGAAGTAAATTACCCACATCACAAGAGGCTAAATCCGCCAAATTGATCTGACATAAAAAACGATATTCACACGGATCTCCATCCGAATCAAGATAAGTGGGATAACCGAAACCCAAAGGCAAATCAGGATTACCCCAAAAATGGCTGGAACATAAAGGTAAATGTCCCTCCGGTTCGGACAATTTTATATGTATCTGACTCATACATCAATCGAATAAAACACCCGGATTCATTTCAGCCGGACTTCTCCATTCAATACCATAATCTTCACTCAAGACCTTTTTCTTTACATGCCAGTAAGCATGACAGAATCCCATACCCCGGGGATGATCCTTCAATATATCATAAATTTTCTTGTTGGCCTCATCTATTACACTTTCATAATTTGTAGTCCACTCTATCGGATCATACTTCAGATGACCGGTCTGTCTGACTCTATCAAATTCCCCTCGATTGGCATAATAGATGTTGTAACTGTAGGTACCTATTTCCAACACCAGATCTTCACAAAGATCGATATCGTGCGGACAACGAGCCTCTATCCTACGAAGTATCTTTACCCTGGCTTCCATCATCTTCATTTTCAATTCGGGATGATCATAAATTGTTTCCACCATTCTTTTGGCGGCAGAATTCAATTTATCGAGCATGTGATCGAATTTTCCCAGGTAATTGGCAATATCCATAAATTCATTGGCAAGAGATACTATTTCCCAATCTCTATCCTGATTTCTGAGATTCTGCTCGGCAACCAAAACTATACCGCAACACACCTCCCAAAACGCATCGATAGTTGAACCTATCCCGTTACGCTCCAAACCTTTTATGTTTTCTCTAGCCTTATTTAATTCTTCTCTATAATCGATATCGTTTTCCATAGTCCATTTCATGTTTAATCTTCAACAATCTCAAAAGTATACCACCAACTATGATTGCCGTCCCTCGTTGAACAGGGAGTTTCATAAACTTTTCCTTCAACAACATTATAAATTTTTCCTGAAACTGATTTGATCACTACTTCATCCGGGGTAATACTTTCAATGCTTACATATTCACAAAGGTCATTATCAAATATAGTATTTCCCAATTTAAAATTATCCAGATCAATTACGGATTCCTCTTTTGAGGAAGAATAACCATAAAGTTCACTATTGCTTCGTAATCTAAGAGTGGTAATAAGTTTTTTTCCCATAATATTATCATTAAAAGTTTCTGTTATTTATAGCGCTCTAAATTTAGAAAAAGAAATTTTATTTACAAAACATAGACTTTCAAATGATAAAAAAACATTTGCCCGGAAAAAGACTTGATATATGGGCATAAAAAAAGGAGTACCGCTGTACTCCAACCTTTGTTAACCTTAAATCTAATACTATGAAAAACACAGTACAAAGGTACGGACTTTTCGGTTATCTGCAAATAAAAAGAGGAAAAACACATGTTTTATAACACGTTTTAAGAAACCCTATTTCATTCTAAAAAGAATTTAACGATACACATAAAAAGGGATGCTTTGAAAGCACCCCTCAATATAATCATTTTGAATGAAACATCTTATGGATGGAGGTTAAGAACAAACCTTGCTCCTTTGGTATATTCCTTGTCCAGTTCAAGTGTACCGTTCATCTTGGTAGCAATCAACGAACAGATAGGAAGTCCCAGACCGTCACCTTTCGTAAGGTCTTTTATTTCTGTAAACGGCTTGAACAGATTTTCCCTCAATTCTTCAGGAACGGTACAGCCTGTGTCCGAAACGATAAACTGATGAGAGTGCGCGCCACGCTTCTTGAACTCCAATGTAATCTTTCCATCTTCCGGTGTATAGATTACGGCATTGTTCAACAGATGAAGCAAAACCTGTTCCAATTTCTCAGGATTAATCTTTACATTAATTTTCGGAGCATTTACGGCAACGGTTACACCCGGTTTGACTTTATCACGGATTTTGTCGGCTACAGATTCACAGAAGGTAGCTACATTCTTTTCTTCCATCGGATAA
This sequence comes from uncultured Phocaeicola sp., assembly GCA_944321335.1. Taxonomy (GTDB): domain Bacteria; phylum Bacteroidota; class Bacteroidia; order Bacteroidales; family Bacteroidaceae; genus Phocaeicola. The sequence continues at coordinate 4,328 of CALUKX010000031.1, forward strand.
GGTTCGGTCAGTGAATTTTCCAGTTCCGAAAGTTCCTGTATGTGGGTTGAAAACTCTTTCAGCGCCCTTACTCCAGGCTGGGTACCATCCAATGTATCCAAAGTAGGTTCCATCTGAGCCGATATGTTACGGATAAACTGAGTCTTCAGTTCGTTATGTTCATTGGCTATGGCTATAGTCTTTTTCTGTTTGCGTGTCAACAGGATGAAACGCATCAGAACAACAGCACCTACAATCAGTACACCTACCAGAATGGCAACCAATACGCACAATCCTATAATGATATACTGCTTGGCGCTCAACGAACTGTCCTTATCGTCAATGATTGTCTGACTTTCATCATATTGTTTCTTCAGTGCATCGTATTTCTCCTGAGCAGCATAGGCTTTAGCCGAATCGGCCCATACAATATACTTATCGTAAGCCTTCGCAACCAGACCGGCATTATTGGCCTGACGTGCAAAACTGATCAATGTCTTGTAACACTCGCTTATCTTATCATAATCTTTCTGTTCCTTGTAAGTGCTTATCAGCTTATTGATAGCCTCATCACCTTTGGAAGTCATACCGAAAGTATAGTAATAATTGGCTTGGGTATATAGAAAATCATTTTTCAGTTCATCACTTTCGGAACTCTGGGCAATGTTTTCCAATATATTCAACTGGTCGGAAGCCTTTGCCGAATTTCTCAACTTGATGTACATACGTAATCTTTCCTTGGTTACAGGATAATGCAATGACTTGAGCGATTTTCTGGTCTGCTGTTCACCTGTAGCAATCAGCATATCTGTCGTACGCAGCATATCGAAAGCTTCCTTATAAAAGTTTTCCCTATGGTACAAAGCACTTACATTCACACCACAATCGGCCGCTTTCTCATAATTACCTTCATTTGCAAACTTCTTATATGCTTGAAGATATAGATAACGCGCCTTCACATATTCCCTATTACTTTGTGCCGTTTCAGCTTGTTTCATCAAACTATTTGAATCATCCTGGGAAAATCCTGGCAAAGAGAAAAAGAAAACAGAAAAAATGAACAGAAAAAATACTCTTTTCATATATAGATTATCTTTGGTTTCTACAAATGTAAGATAATCTTTCATTCTTGGTACTAAAAAAATGTATTTTTCTGCTTTTTGTCTTTGATTTTCTGATTTTAATATGAAAATCACATTTATTTTTTAAAATCTTTCATACTAAAGATATGAAATAACAAAGGCTTTTCCGCTTTATTTCAAGTGGAAAAGCCTTTCTATTTATTTTTACACGGATTGACTACAGATTAAGTTTAGCCGAAATATCCAACATTTTCTGGATCGGGCGAATAGCTTTTTCAGCAACTTCCGGATCAACATTCACTTCCGGCCATTCATACTTCAATGTATTATATAACTTTTCGAGTGTATTCAGGCGCATGAAGTTACATTCGTTACATGCACAAGTACTGTCTTCAGGCGGTGCCGGGATAAAATTCTTTTCAGGACATTTCTTGCGCATTTCATAAAGAATACCGCTTTCGGTAGCAACAATGAAATCTTTCTTGTCGCTTGCCATTGCATATTTCAACAGACCGGCAGTTGAAGCTACCTTATCGGCCAGTTTGGCAACAGCACCCTTACATTCGGGATGTACCAATACGGCTGCATCGGGATATTGTTTCTTCAGTTCGATAATCTTCTCTACTGAGAATTTTTCATGCACATGGCATGCACCGTCCCAAAGCAACATATTACGTCCGGTAATCGAATTGATATAGTTTCCCAAATTCTTGTCCGGACCGAAGATAATCTTTTCATCTTCCGGGAAACTTTCGACAATCTGTTTTGCATTGGTCGAAGTAACCACCACATCGGTTACTGCCTTAACGGCAGCACTGGTATTTACATAAGAGATGACAGTATGGTCGGGATGTGCCTTGACAAATTCGGCAAACTTATCGGCCGGACAGCTGTCGGCCAACGAACATCCTGCATTCAGATCCGGAATCAACACTTTCTTGTCGGGACAAAGAATCTTTGCTGTTTCACCCATGAAATGAACACCGCACATCACGATAATATCCGCATCGGTCTTTGCAGCCCATTGAGCCAAAGCCAGACTGTCGCCGATGAAATCGGCAATCTCCTGAATTTCGTCCGACTGGTAGAAGTGTCCCAAAATAACAGCGTTCTTTTCCTTGCGCAATCTATCGATTTCGGCTTTCAGGTCCAAAGCCTTGTCGACAGGTTCATCCACAAACCCTTTTTTCAACCATTCTTCTTTCATTATTATTCTTAATATTTTATTTTTTTCTTTTTAAAAGAGAAATCTATGGTGATGATAATAGCCGGTTAATAGTGTTAGTAAAACTTAGACCGGTTTTCTTGCTTTTTAAGTTATTAAAGTTCGGATAAACGATATCAAATATCCATCAACAGGCTTATATATTGATAATAGCCTATTTACTATTTCTATTAACATTTTGTTGATATGTTGCAAAGTTAAAAACTTTCCATTGTTCATTCCTGTTTTTTCAGATAAAAAATATGTTTAAACCGGAGGTTAAACTTTTTGCTAACTTTTTTGGAATGTTTATTCCATAGTTGCTATAGACCTTTATCCGAATAATGCAAGAAAATTTTTTCATTTTATTTGATTGTGTTTTATACACCTTTTCAACCGTTTTCAACAGGGTTATCAATATTGTTTTTATCTTTGTAAATCTAAATACAGTAGTTATGTCGGAATTGAGAAAACTGAAGATTACAGAGATGAACCGCCTTACCGTGGAAGAGTTCAAGGAAGCGGATAAACTTCCATTGGTGGTAGTGTTGGATGAAGTGCGTAGTTTACATAATATAGGTGCTGTTTTCCGTACTTCCGATGCTTTTCTTGTTAACCGTATCTATTTGTGTGGCATTACCGCCACTCCTCCTCATCCGGAAATGCATAAGACAGCTTTGGGAGCCGAATATACAGTCGACTGGAAATATTGCAAACATACGCAAGATGCTGTAAACGAACTTCATAATGAAGGATATACTGTATTGGCCATCGAACAGTGTGAAGGAAGTACTATGCTCGACCGGCTGACTTTGGATCCTCAGAAAAAGTACGCCATTGTAATGGGTAATGAAGTGAAAGGTGTACAACAGGAAGTGGTTGATATGTGCGATGGTTGTATTGAAATACCTCAATACGGTACCAAACATTCATTGAATGTTTCTGTTACGGCAGGTATAGTTCTCTGGGAGTTTGCCAATAAGATGATAAAGAATAAATAAAATGGAAAAAGCTATTAACAACCGATATTAATATCTTGTTAATAGCTTTTTTATTTATTGTTAATTTATTGATTTTCAATAGCTATAACTGACCACATTCCACCAGGTTAACTACTCTTTCTACCATTTTGTCATCATCTTCCGGATTGTATTGTTTCTTAAGGCTCGCCCCGAACAAGGCTGCAAAAGTTTGATAAAATCCTGCTTTGAACGGTCCCATAAAAGCTTTTACCAATTCATACGACGACTGGTTACATTCCCTGTCTATCAGTTTAATCAACAGTTTGCCTTGAGCGAAGGTAAGTTTCTTCATTCGTGGTGTATATTGCTGTTTCAAACTTTTCTCCACACGTTTTATATGGCGTTCTTTAGCTTTTTCATTGGGTAAGGTTTCCATATATTCGTATGTTTCGAGTACAGCCCTTTTTATTTCCTTAGCCAGAGGCAAGGTCTTCTTTACATCACGTACCAATTTCCAATAATATTTCTCCTGCCGTTTGTTTTTAAATTTCATCCGGGGATAAATATATATGTTTCTTAGCGTTATAGAAGGTATAGTATCTCCCTGGTACACACAAACAGGTACAAGAAATCCGTTGTGTACCGGAGTAATCTGCTGTTTGGGTTGCTCCTGGATCTGAGCGCTGGTTTGAGCGTTGGCCGTTAGAACTTTTCCCAACCAAAGAATACTGAACAGGATGATATAGACGCTGGTTTTCATACAGCGCAAAAATAGGAATAATAATGAAAGTGGTACCTGAATATTGTAAAAATTAACGTTATAATACTTATAAAAGGTCTGTTTATACTATGTTGAAAACTTTGTTTCTATGCTGTGTTTCATTACTTTACATTTGTTCAGAAATATCAGCGCAATCATCGTGGACCGATTGGGAAGAACATATAGATGATGATGAAAGTCTGTTGTCGTGGCAAGAACGGTATTCCGAGTTAAGTGAGTTGGCCGAACATCCTATCAATATCAACCGGGCAACAAAAAAAGAACTTGAACAACTTCCATTCTTATCAGACAAACTGATAGAGAATATACTCTATTATGTGTATAAATACGGACCGTTGGTAAGTAAGAATGAATTGTTGGGTGTGGAAGGAATTGACAAGCAGACAAGAAGATTTCTACAGGATTTCATCTATGTAGGAGAGCCTTATAATGAGTCGGATAGACTTAGAATAAAGGATATGTTGAAATATAATAAACAATGGTTATTAACAAGGGTGGATGTACCTTTGAACATGAAGGCAGGCTATGCCGGATATCCTAAATCGGTTTTGCTGGACAATCCGAACAAGCAGTATCTGGGTGATCCTGTCTATACCAATCTGCGGTATCGTTTCCAATATAAAAATAAGGTGAGTTTCGGCTTGACTGCAGAAAAAGACAGCGGTGAACCGTTTTTTTCTTCTATCAATAAAAAAGGGTATGATTTCTATTCCATGCACCTGGCTTTATCGGATTTGGGTAAGATAAAGACGTTGGTTGCAGGTGATTATAAAGGTAGTTTCGGCTATGGACTGGTTTTCAATTACGGCAGTTTTTCTATGGGAAACACAACATTATTATCTAATTCGGGACGGATGGGTAAAGGCTTTTCGAAATATACATCGATGGGTGAAAGTGAATTTCTCCGCGGATTGGGAATCAGTTATTGTTTGAACCGACGATGGAATGTCTCATTGGGATATTCCTTCAGAAAGAAGGATGCCAAAATTGACGGTATGTTTATAACCTCGTTGAAAACCGATGGATATCATCGGCTGGAAAAAGATGTTGAAAAGAAAAATAAAATACATAATCATTTGATTGTAAGTAATCTATTCTATAATGGAAAGAATATTGAATATGGATTAACAGCTGTTTATTCAATTTTCAACAAGGTGTTGAATCCTGAACAAAGACCATACAATCTCTTTTATCCGAGAGGCAGGAACTTTTTCAATATAGGTGGATTCTATAAGTTTTTTCTGAAACGTTTCTGTTTTTCGGGAGAAACCGCTTTTGACAAGAAAGGGCATATAGCTACCTTGAATATATTGAGTTATTCACCTGATGTTAATAACAAGATTGTACTTATCAACCGATATTACGACAAACAATATCAGTCGTTATGTAACAATCCGTTCGGTGAAAATTCTCTTATACAGAATGAAATAGGAATGTATATAGGTCTGGAATCCAATGCTTTGAAAAATATAAAATTGATAGGATATCTGGATTTCTTTCATTTTCCTTTCCGTAAATACAGAGTCGATAGCAATGGAACAAACGGATTGGGCGGTTTGGTACAGATTGGTTATTCACCACATAATTCACTGGATATGTTGATAAAGTACAGCTATAAGAACAAGGCTAGAAATTATACTTCGGAACAGGGAACAAAGGCGGTTTTACCTGAAATCCGGCAACGTGTCCAGTTTCAGCTCTCTTATCAACCTATAAATGCATTGTTGTTGAAAACTTCGGTGCAATACCTTCAGACCGCTTATCTGAAGCGGAAACCATCGAGGGGATTCGGATTGAACGGATCGGTGCGTGTGAATATTGACAAGATTCCGTTACAGGCATCGTTGACTTCAGGATATTTTCGTACGGATGATTTCAATTCGAGAGTCTATATGAATGAGCCCGGATTGTCGTATGCATTTTCTATGTTTTCCTTTTATGGAAACGGTATACGTAATGCCGTCAATTTGAGGTATGATTATAAGGACAGGTTGATGATACAAGCCAAATTGGGATGGACGCATTATACCGACCGAAACAGGATAGGTTCGGGAACGGAAGAAATAATAGGCAGCAATAAATCGGATGTACAAATACAGTTAAAACTTAAATGGTAGTCAGATTTATTGTGTACATTTGTCTATAACTTAAAAAACAGAATTGACTTATGTCTACAGTTATTTATCCTTCTCCTATTTTCGGTCCGGTACATAGCCGCCGTTTGGGAGTGTCGTTGGGTATCAATCTTCTGCCTGCCGACGGTAAGTTTTGTACTTTCGACTGCATTTATTGTGAATGTGGATACAATAAGAATCATCGTGCCCATGCCAAACTACCTACCCGTGAAGAGGTACGTGAAGCGCTTGAAAAGAAATTGATTGATATGCGCGACAACGGTCCTACTCCCGATGTTCTGACTTTTGCGGGTAATGGAGAGCCGACAGCACATCCTCATTTTGCGGAGATTATCAAAGATACCCTCGAATTGCGCGACCGTTATTTTCCGAATGCGAAAGTCAGTGTGTTGAGTAACTCCACCTTTATTCACAAGCCGGAAGTGTTCGAAGCATTGAATAAGATTGATAACAATATATTGAAACTGGATACCATAGATATGGATTACATCAGAACAGTCGACCGTCCTACCGGTTCATACGATGTAAACAGGATTATTGAAGGTATGAAAGCTTTCAAAGGTAATCTTATAATACAGACGATGTTTATGAAAGGAAAGACCGATGAAGGTGTGGATATCGACAATACGACAGATAAATACGTGATGCCTTGGCTGGAAGTTGTCAAGCAGATAGCTCCCCGTCAGGTGATGATTTATACCATTGATAGGGAAACTCCCGATCAATCATTGCTGAAAGCCACGCACAATGAACTCGACCGAATTGTCGGTTTGTTGAAGGAAGCTGGATTGAATGCGAGTGCATCGTATTGATAGAATAGTATTTGATTATAATATAGATAAGCTGATTCGTAATTGCGGATCAGCTTTTTTTGCGTAAGGGCATAAAAAAAGGAGTACCGCTGTACTCCAACCTTTGTTAACCTTAAATCTAATACTATGAAAAACACAATACAAAGGTACGGACTTTTCGGTTATCTGCAAATAAATCAATGAAAAAGTTATGCTTTATAACATGTTTTAATAGATGTATTGAATCTGTTATCATGCTTTAAGAAATTAGGTATTATGATACGTGAATTTCTTAAAAAAGTAAATTCGATTAGGCTCAAATAGAGGGCAATTGATGATACTATTTTATAAATGTCCCCCATAAGTACCTCTCCTGTTTTTCTCTAATCTATTGTTTTATAGGATGTTGGTACTATATAATATTCTTTTATTTATCCCCCTTCCCTTTTTCTCCGTTTTCTGTACACTCCCTTAAATTTGTGTCATGCATTGGTAGCAGTTAGGCCTTTTTCATCATTTTTTACAAAGTCCGACATCTGATTATTTTATGTATAAATCAAAATATAGTATTATGAAAAGAATGAAATGGTTGGTAGCAGCTGTTTGTCTGGTAGGCATGACAGGCTGCAATCTTATTGGGGAATCTGTAAAAATGGATTCTGAACAAGCGGTTGAAAAGGTTAATAAAATCTTGTCGACTCAAGTTGATACTACACAATTTAAGGTTGTAGGTATTAACATGTTCGAATCGGAAGAATTGAGTAATGATATGAGCTCTCTAACACTTACTTATATGAGCAAGGATGGGGAAGTTTATAAACAGGATTTCTCGAAAGAACAGAACGGTGATGAATTCAAGGCAGAGGAGTTGGATAAAGGTCTTTCCAGATCGGAAGATTTCAAGTTGGTTATTGATTATAATCGGATCAATAGTATCAATAAGTTGGATATGAATTTGTTTTCAGATTACATCAATAAGGCCAAGGCCATGATTCCGGAGGAATATGAATTTGCTTCACTTCATAACTTCATCATTGAAGAAAGTTATCCGACTACTACCCGTATGACACTTCGTGCCTTGAGAGGTAATGTGAAAGATGATGATGAATATGGCAAACGTTCCATAAGGATTTGCCTGAGCCTGTTGAAGAAAGGTGAAGAAAAGGAATACAACGGTCGTCAGGTTATCACCAATTATTATCAGATAACTTTAAAAACAAATGATGCCGGTGAACTTGAAATGGTAGAATAAATGAACGGATTTAGATTTTATTTCGTATCGCTATGTTTCTTTCTGCCGCTTTTACTGTTTGCGCAGAAAGAATACACAGTCGGTCAGGTTACCGTCATCAACATCGGTGACGGGCGTTACCTGTTTCGTACAATAAAAGGTGAATCGCCTTTGAATGGAGAGCATCGTATCATCGACGGATATCAGTCTTATTACATCCAGGCAGGATTTAAAGATGGATTTTACGATGGTAAATATGAAGAATATCAGTATAACAAGCTGAAATGCGATGGATTCTATAAGGAAGGACGCCAGGAAGGTGTATTCAAGTATTACGATAGTGAAGGCCGTGTGAAGGAAAAAAAATCGTATAAGAACGGCAAATTGGACGGATTGCAGCGTACATTCTACACTACGGGCAAAGTTGAACAGGAGCGTAGTTTCAAGAATGGCCGTCATGACGGTCGTGATGTTTATTATGATTATGACGGTACTTTGCGTAGGGATCATAACTATGTCGACGGGAAGCAGGTAGGAAAACAGTTCTCTTACCTGCAAGGGACATACGATTTGTATGAAACCACCTATTATAATTCGGAAGGATTGCGCGACGGAAAGTATACATCCATTTTCACATTCGGACAGCCACATATATTGGGACAATATAAGAATGGCATGAAGGATGGAGAATGGATTGAAATTGCCGAAAACGGGGATACCTTGGAGATCGAGCATTATGTCAATGGAAAGGAAGACGGACTTCATGTGTCGTTTGCCAGAGGAACCGGCTTACGTAGTAAGGAATATTATGTAAAGAACGACCGCAAGAATGGTTCTTATAAGGAATACGACTTATCGACAGGTGAGGTAAAGAAGGAAGCCACCTATCTCAACAATCGTCTGCATGGTAAGGAACGCCGTTACATCACTTCCAACCGGTACGATTATTGGGAAGAAACAACATATAATAACGGACGAAGGAACGGACCTTTTGAATCGAGGTATGTCAAGAATAACCGTATATTCGAACAGGGACAGTATCGGAACGACAGGAAGGTGGGAAGATGGAAACGATTCGATATCAATGGAAAATTGGAAAGAGAGTGGGAAGAGACCAAAGAATAATTTTTTATTTTTGTAGATAAAGAACGTTATTAACAACCAAACACTTTAATATAAATATTCTTGTTTTCATGAATGTGAAATGCCTGATAGTATTCTTTTTAAGTGGTCTATTCCTGATTTCTTGCGGCCCTGACAAGAGGGTTTCCCTTGCTGAAAAATTGATGGAAGAGCAGGAAACGGATAGTGCAATTGCCGTAATGAAAAGTATCGACAGTCCGATTCGTATGTCGGATCGTGATTATGCACTGTACTGTTTGCTGATGTCGGAAGCTATGGCCCGTAAGAAGGAAATAAACGCTGCAACGGATACATTACTTATTCCGGCTATCAATTATTTCTCCCATTCGGGTGATTCCCTCTATGCCGAACGTGCCTTGTATTGTAAAGGCCATCTGCAACGTAAGATGGAACGCTATGAAGATGCCATGCAAACGTTTATGAAAGCATTGTCTTTTCTAAAGGGCAGCGATAACTATGAACAGTTGTACCGGGTAAATACCTGGATCGGTGTAATGTGTATGAAACTGTATGATTACAAGAGCCGGGTACAATATGACCGTAGAGGATTGGATGCTGCCATAAAATTAGGTAACAACCGATACAAGAATTTGGCTTTATGTGATTTGGCTGCCGATTACTATTCGATTGGTATGCAGGATAGTGCATTGTATTTCTCTGAATTGGCCTATAAATCAGCAATAGAGGACTCGTTGCCCGGTCGGTTGATTCATGTTTATATCCGTTTGGGATGCGTATATGGAGAAATGGGTGAATATGAAAAAGCAATTGATTTCATTGATAAATCCATTTCGCTTCGTCCTGCCGGTGATTCGTTGGCAATTAGGGGTCTCTATACGTTTAAGATTGATTATTGGGGCAAATTGGGTAAGTATGATTCTGCCGAATATTATTTCAATAAAGCCATGTTGAGTTCCGATCTTGGAACGAAAGGGGATGCAAGTCTGGCGATGGCCGATTCGTATTATCTGCAAGGTCGGTATGATAAGGCTTGTCCGTTGTATAAGAAAACTTTGGAGTACGCCGATTCCTTGCGATATTTTACTTTGGCCGAAGAGTCTGTAGCGCTTCAACAGCTTTATCAACATGAACAATTGTCAATGGAGAATATGTTCTGGCGTACACAGGCAGACATCCGCCAGAGGAAAATATTCTGGATGATCATTACTTCTGTCGTTCTGTTATGGCTGGCAACCGGTATCTATATCCTTTATAGGCGGAATAAGTTCAGATTATTGGAACAACAGTACCGGTTGGCCGCTCAGGAAGAAGAGCTTTACAAGAAACAGGCGGAAATTTCTGAGGATAAACGTAGGTTATTGGAAATGGAACACAAGGAGGCCAAATTGAAGGAAATATTTTTCCGTAGATTGAGCCGGCGGATTATTGAGAAACTGGAATCGGGAGGAAATGTAATTCTTTCGGATACCGATTGGAATGATATTGAAAGGAATGCGGATGCAGTCTTTTCCGGTTTTACCAAACGTCTGCAACAAACCTATCCAGATTTGAACAAGGATGATTTGCGTTATTGCTGTATGGTAAAGATGCAATTGTCGCAATCTGAAATGGCTCAAATTATGCATCTTGAAAAAGATTCTGTAAAAAAACGGTTGAAAAGAATACGTATCGAAAAGATGGGAAGTGGTTCAGGTGCTACATTGGAGGAACTGCTCCGTAATTTCTAATGAAGAAAGAATTAAAAAGCCGGTTTGCTTGAAATGGTAAAAAAGCAAACCGGCTTTGTCTATATTCAGAAAAAAGTTATTTTTTGTTGAGTTCCTCTATTTCCTTTGATGCTACTTCCAGGGCTTCATTGATGTTACTACAGATATTTTCTTTTCCAAGCAGTTCATAGAAACCGGATTTTTCCAATACTTTATGAACCTGGTCGTTTACACCCGAAAGGATGATGTGGATATTTTCCTTTTGTGACATTTCACAGAGGGTGGTCAGGTTGTGGATACCTGTCGAATCAATGAATGGTACCTTACGCATACGGATGATACGTATTTTCGGACGGTCGCCCAGTCGTGCCATGATTTCTTCGAACTTAGTGGCGATACCGAAGAAATAAGGGCCGTTGATTTCATATACTTCCACTCCCTTCGGTACGATGAGATGTTCTTCATGTACTTCCAGGTCGGATTCCTTGTTCGGATCGATTTCATCGGTAATGACTGAGATTTCCGTAGTTTCCATGACACGCTTCATGAAGAGTACACAAGCGATTACAAGACCAACTTCAATAGCTACGGTCAAGTCGAAGATGACAGTCAGGAAGAAAGTTATCAGCAATACGGTAACATCCGATTTCGGATTCTTCAACAAACCTTTGAACACTCTCCATCCGCTCATGTTGTATGAAACGATAACCAGAACTCCGGCAAGACATGCCATCGGGATATATTGTGCCAGCGGCATCAGGAAAAGCAGAATCAGCAGCAGGATGACTGCATGGATGATACCGGCAATCGGCGAACGGCCTCCATTGTTGATGTTGGTCATGGTACGGGCGATAGCTCCGGTAGCAGGGATACCGCCGAATATCGGTGAAACGAAATTGGCGATACCTTGTGCTATCAGTTCGGTATTCGAATCATGACGGTCGCCTATTACACCATCGGCTACTGTAGCCGAAAGCAGGGATTCGATAGCTCCCAAAACGGCAATGGTGATGGCCACCGGGAAAAGGTTTTTGATAGCTTCCCAATCGAGCGACGGAACGGCAGCTTCGGGCAGCTGGGCCTTGATGCTGAAACGGTCGCCAATGGTATCGATACAGGTGATTCCTCCCAATGTCTTCAGGTAGTAAACGCCTACGGTAACCAGGATAATGGCAACCAGAGAGCCAGGAATCTTTTTCGAAAACTTAGGAGTAAGGGCGATAATAAGAATACTTACCAGACTTACGCCTGCATTCCACCAGTTGACCGTATCGAAATGATGGAAATAAAGAATCCATTTTCCGATAAAGTCGCCCGGAATCTTTTCACCTCCGAACTGGAGTCCGAAAATATCGGCTATCTGTGTGGTAAAAATGGTTACTGCAATACCGCTTGTAAATCCTACGATAATGGGATAAGGGATAAACTTGATTACGGTTCCTAATTTGAAGATACCAAGCAGGACGAGTAAAACACCAGCCATCATGGTGGCAACCATCAATCCTTCAATTCCATATTGTTGGATAATGCCATAGATGATGACAATGAAGGCTCCTGTAGGTCCTCCGATCTGTACTTTGCTACCTCCCAGAAAAGAAATGATAAAGCCGGCTACAATGGCCGTGATGATACCCTTTTCCGGACTAACACCCGATGCGATACCGAAAGCGATGGCTAGCGGTAATGCTACAATGCCGACAATTATACCTGCCATCAGGTCGGTCATGAAGTCGGCTTTTGTGTAATTTTTTAAAGTCGTTACCAGTTTTGGTCTGAAATCCAATCCTTTCATATAATCGAAAATGATATAATATATAAAAATAAATGCAAAATTAGTCATTTATATGAACATTCATATTAATAATAAGGTTATATTAAATGGATAAACAAAGAATTTTATAATAAAGCTTAAATATAAAATTGTAATAATTACAAATATGAAAATTATTACTATATTTGTAATACAACAAGAGAAACAAGAATGTTTAACCACTAAATAACTAACGATTATGGGAAAAAGTATTAAAGGAACAAGAACAGAGAAGAATTTAGGTATCTCTTTCGCAGGTGAATCACAGGCAAGAAACCGTTATACATATTTTGCTAGTGTAGCTAAAAAAGATGGCTACGAGCAGATTGCAGCTATCTTTACAGAAACAGCCGATCAGGAAAAGGAACATGCAAAACGTATGTTCAAATGGTTGGAAGGCGGTATGGTAGAGATTACAGCTAGCTATCCTTCCGGTGTTATCGGAACTACATTGGAAAACCTGAAGGCTGCGGCTGCCGGTGAAAACGAGGAATGGTCGTTGGATTATCCGAAATTTGCTGATATTGCCGATGAGGAAGGATTTCCTGCAATTGCCAAGATGTATCGTGAGATTGCAGTTGCCGAAAAGGGACATGAAGAAAGATACCTGGCTTTCGTGAAGAATATCGAGGAAGGTAAGGTATTCAAGAAAGATACGGAGGTGGTATGGCAGTGCCGCAACTGCGGTTATCTGTATGTAGGTACCGAAGCTCCTGAAATTTGCCCGGCTTGTTTGCATCCACAGGCTTATTTCGAAGTACAGAAGACTAATTATTAATAGATAGTTTAATTTGTTTATTGCAGAATATTTGTTGTCGGGGAGCTTCATTCATTCCTGCAACAAGTATTCTGCTTTTTTTATCTCTAAAATACCTATTTCAAGGTATTGATTCAAGGATCTGTTGTTCTGATCTTTGTAATGAATAAACCTCTAAAAATTTTTATATATGAAAATAAGATCAATTGTCGGTCGTGAGATTCTGGATTCTCGCGGTAATCCTACTGTGGAAGTGGAAGTGAAGTTGGAATCGGGTGTTGTAGGTCGTGCATCGGTGCCATCGGGTGCATCTACCGGTGAACATGAAGCGTTGGAGTTGCGCGATAAGGATCCGAGACGCTATGGTGGAAAAGGCGTGTTGAAAGCGGTTGAGAATGTCAATAATGTGATAGCTCCGGCTTTGGTCGGCCGGTCGGTTCTGGAACAGAGGTCCATTGATAAGAAGATGTTGGAACTGGACGGTACCAAAACTAAGTCGAATTTGGGTGCTAATGCTATATTGGGCGTTTCTTTGGCCGTTGCCAAAGCTGCAGCCAATTATCTGAATATTCCATTGTACCGTTATATCGGTGGAACAAACACATATGTGATGCCTGTTCCGATGATGAATATCATCAACGGAGGCTCGCATAGTGATGCTCCGATTGCATTCCAGGAGTTTATGATCCGTCCGGTCGGGGCTCCATCGTTCCGTGAAGGATTGCGTATGGGAGCGGAAGTGTTTCATGCCTTGAAGAAAGTGTTACACGATCGTGGTCTGAGTACGGCTGTAGGAGATGAAGGCGGTTTCGCTCCGGCATTGAAAGGAACTGAAGATGCATTGGAATCGATTCTTGCAGCTATCAAGGCCGCAGGATATGAACCGGGCAAGGATGTGATGATCGGTATGGACTGTGCTTCTTCCGAATTTTATAAAGATGGCATCTACGATTATACAATCTTTGAAGGGGCAAACGGCAAGAAACGTACTTCGGAAGAACAGATCGATTATCTGGAAAAATTGATAGATAAGTATCCGATTGATTCGATTGAAGACGGTATGAGCGAAAACGATTGGGAAGGTTGGCAGGATCTGACTGCCCGTATCGGCAACCGTTGTCAGTTGGTTGGCGATGATTTGTTTGTTACCAATGTGGAATTCCTTTCGAAAGGTATCGAAAAAGGTTGTGCCAACTCTATTCTGATAAAGGTGAACCAGATAGGATCCTTGAGCGAAACGTTGGATACAATCGAAATGGCTCACCGTCATGGTTATACGACCGTCACTTCCCATCGTTCGGGTGAAACGGAAGATGCAACCATTGCTGATATTGCTGTAGCAACCAATAGCGGACAGATCAAAACCGGTTCATTGAGCCGTTCCGACCGTATGGCTAAGTACAATCAGTTGCTCCGTATTGAGGAGGAATTGGGCGATTTGGCTGTTTATGGTTATACTCATATCCGATAAATTCAGTAAGGCGGATATGCCATTGAGGTGTATCTGCCTTACTTTTAGAAATTAATCTGCTGATAAGCTTTTGAATATGAGATTTTTCGGATTCTCTGATGAAAAATAATCAGAAAAAGTTTCAGTAAAGATTTGCAGAATTGAAAAATAGTTGTACCTTTGCAACCGCAATCGAGAATGATTGTAGCGAAACGAAACACAAAGGTGCGTTAGTTCAGCTGGTTAGAATACATGCCTGTCACGCATGGGGTCACGGGTTCGAGTCCCGTACGCACCGCCAGTAATCCTGAAGTTTAAAGATTTCAGGATTTTTTTGTTTTCCTTATTCTACATAATATCTCTTGTGTTAAAATGTCAGTCAATATTCCTTTTTCTTTGAAAATTGTATGTTTTTCTTGAATAACAGAATAACTTTGCATGATTTTTAAAGAAAACTAGCATGGCTATTATTCGATTTCTGAAAAACTGGACTTTGCCTATTTCTATGATAACGGGTGTCATCGCTTATTTTGTGTATGTCAATATTCCGGGGATAGGTATTACTCGTCCGTATGTAAATCGGGCTGTAAGCATCATTCAGCCTTTGTTGATTTTTGCAATGTTGTTTCTTACTTTCTGTAAGGTTAATCTGAAGGATCTCCATTTCTGTAAATGGCATCTTTGGCTGTTGTTGGTACAGTCGCTATTGTTTACTGCAATTGCCGTTGTTCTGGTGTTGATGCCTCATAGTGGTACACGTATCATTCTTGAAGGTGCCATGATTTGCCTGATTTGTCCTACCGCTACCGCAGGTGCCGTTATCACTAAAAAATTGGGTGGAAATGCTGCAAGTCTGACTACTTATACTATTTTCATCAATCTGGTTACGGCATTGCTCGTACCTACATTGGTGCCTTTTGTGCATCCGCATCCCGAAATGTCGTCTTTTACATCATTTGTACTGATTATCGGTAAAGTCTTTCCTTTGCTGTTGCTTCCGTTCGTGGCTGCCGTCATTTTGCGCTATGTCTTACCGGCTTTGCACGAGAAGGTTTCACAATATCATGAACTTTCATTCTATCTTTGGGCGGTTGCTTTGGCTTTGGCTATTGCCGTAACGGTTAAGAGTATTGTACACAGCAATGTTACCATCGGTACTGAAATCGGGTTGGCAATCGTTTCGTTGCTCTGTTGTGGATTACAGTTCTGGATTGGCAGAAAGATAGGTAGGCGATATGGTGATCCGATCAGTGCTGGACAGTCTTTGGGACAAAAGAATACGGTTTTGGCTATCTGGATGGGATATACATTCTTTTCTCCCATTACGGCCATCGCAGGAGGATTCTACAGTGTATGGCACAATGTGGTGAATTCATACCAGTTGTATAAGGAACGGAAGAAGGAAGAAACTATAAATAAGGTGTCATAAAACGAATATCCCGAAAACGAAAGGTTCGTTTCCGGGAATTCTTGAAGATGATGCTGTTATATATATTGGGGAAGTGTAGATTAGAGTCCTGTTTTTAAAGGATAAAGATGGTAAAGATAATCATGCAGATTACCAGTATTATGGCAACGATTCGCATGGGTTCAGAAAATCTGTTATTGTCTTTATCCTTGGTTTTCATATATTTCGTTTATTGTTCGTTTTCATAGTATTATAACAAACAAATAGGCCGCTTGTTCATTCAAGCAGCCTATTTTTATTTTGAAAGTGGATATTTTTATTTTCCTTTTACTATTTTCTTTATATCATTCAGCTTGTTCAATGCTTCAATCGGGGTGAGGTTGTTTACATCCAGATGAAGTATTTCATCACGGATCTGGCATAGTACGGGGTCATCCAATTGGAAGAAACTGAGCTGTACGCCATCCGAATTGTTGTTCTTACCGGTAATCTTGTTTTTGGTGGAGATTCCTTCCTGCCGGTTTTCCTTTTCCAGTTGGTGAAGGATTTCATCCGCACGTTTGACGATGGTTTTAGGCATACCTGCCATCCGGGCTACATGGATACCGAACGAGTGTTCGCTACCTCCACGTTCCAGCTTACGGAGAAAGATGACTTTGTTGTCGACTTCCTTGACGGATACGTTGTAATTCTTGATACGTGGATAAAGTTCCTCCATATCGTTCAGCTCGTGATAGTGGGTGGCAAACAGCGTACGTGCCCGGGCGCGCTTATGTTCATGGATATGCTCTACAATGGCCCATGCGATGGAAATACCGTCATAGGTAGATGTACCTCGTCCCAATTCATCAAAAAGCACGAGGCTTCTGGGTGAAAGGTTGTTGAGGATATCGGCAGCTTCGTTCATTTCGACCATAAAGGTTGATTCGCCTACAGAGATATTGTCGCTGGCTCCAACGCGGGTGAAAATCTTGTCGACCAATCCGATATGGGCACTTTCGGCAGGAACGAAACATCCGATCTGTGCCATCAGAGTAATCAGGGCAGTCTGACGGAGCAAGGCCGATTTACCGGCCATGTTCGGTCCGGTAATAATGATTATCTGTTGGGTTTCCGTATCCAGATAAACATCGTTGGCGATATACTTCTCTCCCACCGGCAACTGTTTTTCGATTACCGGATGACGTCCTTGCTTGATATCCAACACATCATCATCGACGATAACCGGACGGATGTAACGGTTGGTTTTAGCGGTGTTCGCAAATGAAAGCAGACAGTCGATTCTTGCTATTTGGTTTGCATTGATCTGGATAGCCGGAATATATTCGGCCAGTTCTCCTACCAGTTCGTTATATAAACGGGTTTCCAGAACCAGAATCTTGTCTTCCGCCCCCAGAATCTTTTCTTCGTATTCTTTCAGCTCCTGGGTGATGTATCGTTCGGCATTGACCAAAGTCTGTTTACGGATCCAATCGGCCGGAACCTTATCCTTATGCGTATTTCTGACTTCGATGTAGTATCCGAATACATTGTTATAGGCAATCTTCAGGCTAGGGATTCCTGTCAGTTCACTTTCCCGTTGTTGGACTTGCAACAGATAATCTTTTCCTGAGTAAGCGATACGGCGAAGTTCATCGAGTTCTTCGTTTACGCCATCGGCAATGACACCTCCCTTATTGACCAGCAACGGTGGATCATTGTTGATTTCCTTGGCGATCTTGTCGCGGATGGATTCACAGAGGTTCAGCTGTTCTCCGATACGGCGAAGGCTGTCGTTATCGGCATTCAGGCAGGCGTTTTTGATGGGTTCGATGGCTTGCAGTGCCACTTTGAGCTGTACGACTTCCCTTGGCGAGATACGTCCTACAGCCGCTTTGGAAACGATTCGTTCCAAATCGCCGATCAGGTGCAGTTTTTCTTCGATGAAATCCTTGAAATCGGGTTCACGGAAGAAATATTCTACAACATCCAGACGTTCATTGATAGGTTTTACATCCTTGAGAGGGAACACTATCCAACGCTTTAGCAGACGGGCACCCATCGGACTGATGGTATGGTCGATTACATCAAGTAAGCTGGTTCCTCCATCGTTCATGCTGCCCAGAAGTTCCAGACTGCGTACGGTAAACTTGTCCAGACGGACATAACGGTCTTCTTCAATCCGTGCCAAAGATGTGATATGACTGATCTGATAATGTTGGGTCATATCTAGATATTGAAGGATAGCTCCCGAGGCGATGATGCCGTTCTTCAGGTGTTCCACTCCGAAACCTTTTAGGTTCTTGGTCTCAAAATGCTTGAGCAGTTTTTCTCGGGCTGAGGCTTCAGTGAATACCCAGTCGTCAAGTTCGAACGTGAAATATTTGCTACCGAAGTTACCTTCGAACATCGGTTTCTTTCCTCTTTCGAAAAGAACCTCTTTCGGTCCGAAGTTATTCAGAAGTTTATCGACATAATCGAACGGACCTTCAGCCGTAAGGAATTCTCCGGTCGAGATATCCAGAAAAGCGACACCGCAAGCGTTCTTTCCGAAATGGATAGCTGCCAGAAAGTTGTTTTCCTTGTACGAAAGCACATTGTCGCTGATGGCTACACCTGGAGTTACCAGTTCAGTAATACCTCGTTTTACCAGTTTCTTTGTTGTTTTCGGATCTTCAAGCTGATCGCAGATGGCAACACGGCGACCGGCTCTGATAAGTTTCGGAAGGTATGTATCGAGGGCATGATGCGGAAAACCGGCCATTTCGACGGTCTTGCTTTGGCCGTTGGCACGTCTTGTAAGTGTAATGCCTAGGATTTCGGAAGCCGTTACGGCATCTTCCGAATAGGTTTCGTAAAAGTCGCCGCACCGGAACAGCATGATTGCATCCGGATGCTTCGCTTTCAGATCGAAGTATTGCTTCATCATGGGGGTTAGAACCACATCATTATCTCTTGCCACTGTATATCGGTTTTAAGTTGTTCGTTTAAAGATTATCAGAGCAAAGATACTTTAAAAAGTGCGAATGAAAAAAAGTTTTTTCATTGAACCTGCATGATTTAGGATTTCCAGTCGTTTATAATCTCTTACAAGCGCTGATAAAAATGTAAAAAACGATGGAAAAGCGGAATAATATGATTATTTTCGTGCAAAATAAAAATGAATAAGGTTGATTATGAAAGAATTGAATATCTCAGAACTGAGAGATAACATGTTTGATGCGATCAGCAAGGAATGGATGCTGGTGACTGCGGGTACTCCTGACAAATTTAATATGATGACTGCAAGTTGGGGAGGTGTAGGTGTTTTGTGGGCTAAACCGGTTGCCTTTATTTTTATCCGTCCGGAACGATATACCTATGAGTTTATTGAGAAGAATGATAAGCTTACCTTGTCTTTCTTAGGTGAAGAGCATAAGGATGTACATAAGGTCTGTGGATTAAAGTCGGGACGTGATACCGACAAGGTTGCCGAGACCGGTCTGAAACCTTACACTACTCCTGATGGTAATATCGCTTACGAACAGGCTCGTATGGTATTGGAGTGCAAGAAATTGTATGCCGATATGATCGATCCGGAACATTTTATCGATAAGTCGTTGACCGACCGCTGGTATGGTGAGGGGAAAGGCGGTTTCCACAAGATGTATGTGGTGGAGATAGAACATGTATGGGTGAAAGAATAAGTTAATGAAAAAAGCTCTGAAAGTTAGAAACCTTCAGAGCTTTTTTCAGTTGGACTACCAGGATTCGAACCTGGACAAACAGAACCAAAACCTGTTGTGCTACCATTACACCATAGTCCAAACTTTGGTGCTTTCCTCAGAAAGCGATGCAAAGATAATCTATTTAGGTAATAAATTCCAAATAATTCTTAGTTTTTTTCCTTCAAAGGTATATGTGACAGGGTAATCTGTGGTATTTTTATAATTCACAAAGAGCGTCCTTTAAAAATACGGCTGTTTTCTGATGGAAGTACAATTCCACGTAGGCTCAGACGGTTAGAGTGAAAATTGGGGAGTATATCGACATTGGCTTGGTTATTTCCTTTTGGCATTCGGATGGATACATTGGCGGATATTCCTACTCCTTGAACGTTCATTGACAAGGTAAGATTGCCTTTTTTGTCTTTTTTTACTTTATAGGAAGTTATGTTCCCTTCAACTGTAATGCCTCCTAACCCATTCGGGCCACTGACTGGAATATTGAATGATACTTGAACAACGGCATTGTCATCCTTGACCATGATAAAGTTTGTATTAGAGTTTACGTAGGCATTTCTTCCCCGTTTGAAAATGACTTGATCTGCTTCTAATGTGAAACATTTATTTTCAATTGCTTTTACGGCTTCACAGAATTGAAGGCTATCCGTTCGGGCCTGTAATGCTTTCTTTTCTTCACGGGTTAACTTCTGTTGGGATTCTTGTGCCTGAATGTTACTGATTCCAATCATCAGCATGGTTATCAATAGACAAAATATCTTTTTCATAATTGTAGTTATTTGATTCAATAATTAAACAAAAAAGATGATGGAATGCTGCGTGAAGATATAATAAAGATTGTTTAGGAAGAAAAAATGGAAGGGAGAAGATGAACCTTTGTATGTTCTTCTTCTCCCTTTATTCAATGAAAAAGGTTTAATGCTTATTTATCCAAGGGTTTCTTGGTTGTCTTTTTATTGACTTTTTCGGTTGTCTTATCGGCTTTCTTTTCAATTTTATTGCTTTCTTTTGTTGTTGTTTTCTTGTCGTTCTTTTTTTCTTTCAGCAGATAAGACTCCTTCAGCTTTTCCTGGTTGCGCATATAGAGGTCGTCGATGATACCATCAGAGAGACCGATTACAGGCACATATACATACTCGGAGCCAAGAATCCTTGCAATGGTCAGGAAGATATCGCCGGCAGGGACAATAACGTCGGCACGGTCGGCCTTGAGTTCGAACTGTGCCATTCTCTCTTCCACTGTCAAGGCTTTCAGTTTCTGATGGAGCTCATCCAGACTTGCAATAGTCATGCGGAGCTGTTTCTTGTCCTTCTTTTCCGACAAGCGGTAAAGTTTGTTGATATTACCACCCGAACCGATGATGTTGGCTTTCGGATACGATTGGGCAAGTTCGGCGAGATCGTTCTTCAGGCGTTCCCATTCGCTGTCCTTGACAGCTTCGTTCAAGATACGGACCGTACCGATATTGTATGAGCGGCTGCATACCAGTTCGCCTTGTGAGAGGAGGTTGATTTCTGTACTACCACCACCGACATCGACATACATGTAGTTGCCGGTTCGGTCCTTCATATATTCGATATGGTTATTGTACACAATCTTTGCTTCCTCCTGTCCGTCGATAATCTCGATATGGATACCGGTCTTCTTCTCGATATTCTTGATGATTTCCGGTCCGTTTTTGGCATCACGCATGGCCGAAGTGGCGCAGGCACGGTAATCTTCCACATCGTAGATTTTCATCAGATGGCTGAATGCCTTCATCAGACGGATCATGTTCTTTTCACGCTTTTCTGAAATCTTTCCCATAGCGAAGACATCGAATCCGAGTCGCAGCGGAACGCGCAACAGAAGCACTTTCGAGAAATGAGGTTTTTCTCCACCTTCTTCCACTTGCTTGATGAGCAAACGTACAGCATTCGAACCGATGTCGATTGCTGCATAGTTTATCTCACATATATGATTCTTACCTACTGTCATATTCATGGTTTTAATCTTTTGTGTTTTCTGATAAATAATGATTGTACAAGGCCTCCTGTGAGCGGAAAGGTTTTTCGGAAGTTTCACGGAAAAGATTTTCTCCGCTACCGTCTACGATTCGTCCCTGCAGGGTGTCGTTCAATCCGTATTCTACGACCCGTTTCATTTCTTCCTTGATGATAAGGTCATTGACCGGAGTAATTACTTCAATGCGGTTGTCGAGATTGCGCGGCATCCAGTCGGCCGAACCGATAAAGACCTTTTCTTCTCCACCGGCTGCAAATACAAAGATACGAGAATGTTCGAGATATCGGTCAATAATTCCGGTAATTGTGATGTTGTCGCTTACTCCGGGTATTCCGGTTACCAACGAACAGTTGCCTCTGACAAGCAGATCGATCTTTACACCGGCCTGTGAAGCTTCGTAAAGTTTGTTCACCATAATCGGGTCGGTAATGTGGTTGATCTTTATCTTGATGTAGGCTGGCTTTCCCGCTTTCTTGTTTTTGATTTCATTGTTGATCAGGGTGATGAACTTGTTCTTCATCTCGTTCGGCGAAACAAGCAGTTCCTTGAACTTGATAGGGCTGTACGGGCGTTCGATGAAGTCGAATACCGATTCTACGTCCTTTACGATACGGGGTGAAGCTGTCATCAGCATACAATCGGTGTAGGAACGGGCGTTTCCTTCGTGGAAGTTGCCGGTGCTGATGCAGGTGATATCCGGTCCTATCTTGGTCTTGATATGTGTAATTTTGGAGTGTACTTTCAGACCTTCTACACCGAAGATAACCTTCACTCCGGCATCCTGCATTTTTTTCGACCAGCTGATATTGGATGCCTCGTCAAAGCGTGCCAACAATTCGATGACTACCGTCACTTTCTTTCCGTTACGGGCTGCCGCAATCAAGGCCTTTACTACCTTCGATTCCTTGGCCAGACGATACAGGGTAATCTTGATGCTGGTAACCTGTTTGCTGACAGCAGCTTCCTGCAGAACCCGGATAAACGAGTCGAAATTATGATAGGGGACATGGATGAAACGGTCTTTCTTCTGGATCTTGCCGATCAGGCTTTCCGGACCGTCGAGTTCCTTTTTCAAGATTGGTGTCCATGAAGGGTATTTCAGATCGCTTCTTCCACAGTCGGGGAATTTCATGAAATCCTTGTGGTTCTGGTATCTTCCGCTACCTATTACGGTATCGGATGTATCAAGATCCATCTTTTTCAACACACGTTTCAACAGGTCTTTCGGCATCCGTGCATCGTAAATCACTCGTAATGGTTCGCCACGACGACGGCTCTTGACTCCTTTTGATATCTTCTGCAAGGTACCTGTACGCAAGTCGTTGTCGATTTCCATTTCAGCATCACGGGTAAACTTGAATGCGTAGGCATCGAAAGTGTTGTAGCCTAAGCCTTCGAATACCAAAGGAAGACAGCAGCGAACCACATCGTCCAGATACATCAGATAGCTTTTCCCATCGCTGTCGGGCAATCGGATGAAACGTCCTGCAATGCTGACCGGAAGTTCCAGGAAAGCATAATCGGTAGCTGTCCGTGAATGTTCCTTGCCTACCTTTACGGCCAGATAGATATTCTCATCGTTTTCAAAGTCGAACAGCTTGACCGATGAGAACCAAATCGGAATGATCGATCCGTTCAATTTGCTCCGGTAGTACGAACGGATATAGTCCAATTGTTCGGGTGTAACTTCCGTGTCGTTTACCAGATAGATGTTTTCCTTACGAAGTTCGTCTGTAATCTCATGGATAGCTACTTCATAGGATTTTACATAATTTGCATTGATTTTGCTGATGTGCTTGAGCAACTGTTTGGCGTTGTTGCTTTCTTTAGAGGTTGATTTGTCCTTATATTCAGCTATTCGGTTTTGTGTTGCGATTCGAACCCGGAAAAATTCATCCAAGTTGTTCGAATAAATACCTAAAAAGGCCATACGTTCCAAAAGGGGAACATGTGGCCTTGTCGCTTCCTGTAAAATACGTCGGTTGAAATACATCCAACTGATATCTCTCTCCAGATAAGGGAGTTCCTTTTTCTTCTTCTGTACCATCTCAAACTTCTTTTCTGCAAAGAAAAGCTTTTTTTGTTACAGAAATATTACAGAAACATAAAATATGAAATAAATTATTAATCAGTTAGTTAGATGAATTCTTCGACCATATACATGTGTTCTTCGGCTGTTGTGGACCCGAAGTTTTCCACTTCATTAAGGATTGCATAACTTGCCGAACGTACCCAATACCTGAATTGCTGGTTGGGACGGTATTGGGCCGTAAATTCCAGAAGACGTCCCAAGTCGAAGTTGGTATCGGCTATACCGGCCCCATTCTGCATGGCATCGTAGGCATTACATTCCTGTTCGATATGTGCCGGTACCATAAGGATGGGCTTACCCAGATACATGGCTTCGCATACCGACTCGAATCCAGCTGTGCTTGCATAGGCTTTGCAGCCGGCCATCTGTCGGAGAAATACCACATCATCCAGCTGATAGAACGAGAGTGTTTCGTCGATTTTCTTGACGGGCTCTTCTTCCCAACGGTCCCAGAAGAACCGCAAAGGTATATCCGGGCGTTTCTTGTGCCATTCGGCTACGTTTTCGGCAAATCCGGAATTGACCATGTATCCGTGGATATAATCTCCATCGGAAGCTTCCAGTTCAAAGAGGTCTTGACGTAACAAAGGTGGGACTACAATGATGTTGTGTTTTTCGTCATTGTCCATGCTGCGGAAAGATAACGCCAGCTTTTTTGTCGCTCCGATAGCCGTTATTCTGGAGAACAGATTCAGAAAGAAGAGTTCCGCCTTTCTGATGGTAGGCAGATAGAAGTCTTTGTGCAGGAACAGGTATTGGTGCCCGATACAGATTTGGGGTACAGAAGGTCGGTAAAAGAAGTAAGTGAGTCCGGTAACCAGTTCGTAGAAGTTGAGGACCAGATCCGCTTGGCTTTCCTTGATCCGCCGGTTGATGAATTTCATGCTTTCAGCATATTCGGGTAGCTTGAGGAGGTTATAGAAGAAACTACGTGTCAGTTTTGCCTGCTTGTTTGAAGGGGTAGGCAGGAAATTGGGGCTGATGAATTGGCGGATAGGTGCTTTTATGCTACGGCTGAAAAAACCGGGCAGACGTTTGGATGCGCTTTTTCCTACCAATACTTCCACTACGGTATGTCCGTTGGCTGTAAGTAGCCGTTCCATGCTGATGGCTTGAGTGAGGTGGCCTCTACCCTCGCCTTGTACGATAAAAAGAATTTTCATGATGCTGCAGGGATAAGGGTTAGTACCTTTTCTTGTTCAGTAGAATCATTCATCGCTTCTTGAGTGTAAAGGAAAACATTCCAGTTGCCGTCCTTATCTTCCGTGAGGGCCGATAAGGTTTCTACCCAATCGCCGGAGTTCAGATAATGGATTCCGTCGATCATCTTGTTTTCCGGGTGATGGATATGTCCGCAGATAACACCTTCGCACTGACGGTTGCGGGCGAAATCGACCAGAACCTTTTCGAAGTCGGAGATGTAGGAAACGGCACTTTTCACCTTCTGCTTGATTTCCTGTGAAAGCGAATAATAAGGCTTCCCACGTTTGATGCGCCATTGGTTGTACTTGCTGTTCATCCAAAGCAGGAAAGTATATCCTAGATCGCCTAGTTTAGCCATCCACTTCATTTGTGTGGTTACTTTATCGAAGACATCGCCGTGTGTCACGAAATAGTGCCGACCGTTGCTTTCGAGCATATAGTCCTTCACTATTTTCAGGTTGGCGAACTGTAGCGGTGCCAGATTATCCAGAAAATCATCGTGGTTACCTCTTACATAGATTACTTCCGTACCATAATTCTCCATCATCTTCATCAGTATCTTGAAGAAGCGTGTATGTTCGGCTTTCCATCTGCCTGTCCCGAATTTCTGCAGACTCCATCCGTCGATGATATCACCGTTGAGGATGAGACGGTCGCAGTTCACGCGGCTGAGGAAATCGCTTACCTGATCCACTTTCGAATGGGTGGTTCCCAGATGGATATCTGATAAAACGATGGTACGGTAGTTGAATCTGTTCTGAATGTCTCTTTTTTCCATAGTTGTATGTGTACTTTCTACCTTAGTGTCCGTTACTATATAGGTTATATCCCAGATAGAACAGATATAAACAAGATATCAACAGCATGACAAGGCTTACGGTATAGCCTTTCAGACGTTTGATATATAGTTGGTTATCCATTGAAAACTCGTATTAGGCTTCCATCGAGAATACCGAGCAGATGTCATCGAAGAATTCATCGGCGATGATTTGTAGGTTCTCCAGTGCTTCTTCGGCAGTTTCTCCGTAAGCACAACATTGTTCGTGGCTGAGAAGGTAAGCGTAATAACCTCCGTTGCCTGTACATCCTACTGCATATTCATTTCCAAAAACTTCCATAATCACTCATTTTTAATTTTGACTACCCAAAAATCGTAATTGGTTATTACAGAGTGATGTATAAAAGATTACTATTCATTTACAAAACAAAAATCAAGGTTGGGCACTATCAAATCCCAACCTTGCTTTCTATGCTTGTCTTGTCCGACGTATGCCGTATCAGGTATTATTCTTCTGTTGGTTCGTCAGAAGATGTTCTCAATTCTCCGGTAAATTCCATAAAGAATGGAGTTCCGTCGGCCAAATGAACGTCAATGTTTACAGTAAAATTGTTTCCACCATTATGTTTAATGTACATGGTTCCATCCTGTAATTCGCGGTATTTGGAATAATAGTGTACGGGGTCTTCGTAAACAAATACATAATCGTCATTGTGATAAATGTCTTCCACGTTTGCTTCCTTGCCGTCCCAGTATTTCTTGATGGCAATGCTGGCATAGGTACTTATTTTCTTGTCCGGACTGAGCGGAGAGAAGATGAACGAATAATAGTCGCCTGTATCTTCGTAGGCTCCTGTCAGGATATTGTAAGTTTCGTTGTCGAACTCGTATGTGCCGATAGCCGGAACTGTCGCTTCAGGAACTTCGTTTGTCGGGTCATCGTCGTCACTGCATGAGGCCAGAGCAACGGCACTGCACATCATGCACAAGAGGATATATAGATATTTCTGAATCTTTTTCATCTTACTTATTTGATTATACACTACTGTCCAATAAAAGTTGGTTAATGGGCCTTTGAAATTGTTGAAATACAGTCTTTTAAGCAGTATTTTAGAAT
>CALUKX010000032.1 GCA_944321335.1 uncultured Phocaeicola sp.
GGACTCGAACCCACGACATTCAGAACCACAATCTGACGCTCTAACCAACTGAACTATAGTCACCATGTTGATTACCTTTTCAAAAGCGAGTGCAAAGGTAACAAAATATTTTGAATTTGCAAACACTTGGATTGATTTTTCTTCAAGAAAATAAATTCAAGGCATGCAACTGTCTGATTTTATTTATAGATAGCTTTCTTTCCTGCAAGCAATGTATTCTTCATCAAGGAGACGATGGTCATCGGTCCTACTCCACCCGGAACAGGTGTAATATAGGAACACTTCGGTGCCACCTCATCGAATTTCACATCTCCGGTAAGCTTGAAACCTGATTTACGGGTCGCATCAGGAACACGGGTGGTACCTACATCAATAACGACAGCATCGTCCTTTACCATATCGGCAGTCAGGAAATTCGGTTTACCCATCGCAACGATAATGATATCGGCTTCCAGACACTCTTCCTTGATATTCTTGGTATGACTGTGGCAGATAGTCACTGTAGAATCACCCGGATAAGTCTTCTGCATCATCAGGATAGCCATCGGCTTACCTACGATATTACTTCTTCCAAGCACTACACACTTCTTACCCTGAGTTTCGATATTATAACGCTTCAGCAGTTCCAGAATTCCGTTCGGAGTAGCCGAAACGTAACAAGGCAATCCGATACCCATACGACCGACATTGATGGGGTGGAATCCGTCGACATCCTTTCTGTAATCAATCGCCTCAATCACTTTCTGCTGGGAAATATGATCAGGTAAAGGCAACTGAACAATGAATCCGTCTACATCATCGTCTTCATTCAGTTCCTGCACTTTTGCCAACAATTCTTCTTCGGTTACATTATCTTCAAAACGGATCAAGGTCGATTTGAAGCCACACACTTCACATGCTTTCACTTTATTGGCCACATAAGTCTCACTTCCGCCGTCATGTCCTACCAGAATAGCAGCCAGATGAGGACGCTTGCCGCCATGAGCCACAATTTCGGCAACTTCAGCAGCAATTTCCTGCTTGATCTGATCCGAAATGGCTTTTCCGTCAATCAATGTCATAGTCGATTCTCCTTTTCTAATTATAAATTGAAAGCAAATGTAGTTCTTTTTATAGCTAAATATAAGCTATACGGTTGCCGTTTAATCTTTATTAACGTTATCTAAGCGATTCTTTTTCCACAGTTGCCATGAATTGATAAGATTCTGCCATACCATATAGCTGCCCGGCGCAATAGCCGATATCGGATTCAGATAAGTCAACGCCATCCAAATTGCAAGAACGGTATTCTTTTGCCCCAAAGCCTGCCCACCGCTCACCCGTTCACCGACACGACCGCCCACACGTTTGCCATACAAGAACTGAAGACAACAGACAATCAAAGCCAGGAAAGCAACCAACAGCTCTACCTCTACCGGGATATTTCCTTCCACAATCGTCCGTGTCGTCTGCCCCATAACGATTACCAGTGCCAGTGCCCATAAATAGAAAGCCATATCTTTCAATCCTGAAAGGAATATATAAACCAATGGAAAGTAACGACGGAGAATGACAGAAATAAAGAACGGAAACAGGAGCAATGGGAATACCCTGCCCATAATAGTCAAGAAAGCCTTCCCAAAAGTCAAATCCGACGGTTCTACAAGCGGAAACACCAACGGAACCATCACGGCCGCAAGCAGATTCGACATTAGAGTATAAGTGGTAAGAGCCGCAGCACTTCCCCCGAGTTTACCGGTAATGACAGCAGCAGCTGTTGCTGTCGGAGCAATGATGCAGACCATCGCACCCTCCAAGGCGATTTTCCATTCACCGGGAAGTGGAGCAAACAACAATATGGCAGCAGATAACAGACATCCGACAAACTGGACACCCAACAGAGGCCACATCCAACCACGAGGAGAAAGATCCTTCACAGCCACCTTACAGAAGGTAAGAAGAAGTTGAGCGAAAATCAAGGAAGGAGTCAGCCATGAGGCCACCTCTTTCACTATCGGGCGAAAACAGTAAAGGACATCCAAATTTGTAAAGCAGAAATACCCGAGTACCCCCATCATCATCGCCAAGGGCAATGTCCAATCCTTAATAAAGCGTATCATGTCCTATTTTAGCTTAAAACTCCAAACAAAAGTATAGAAAAGCAATAGAAATTATAGCATTTTTATCTGATTTTATAGGCATAATCAATTGTATATTCAATTCTTACCTCAATATATAATGTGAGTGAAGAAAAAACAATTAACTTTGCACATGAATTTTGGATATGAAAAAGAGAAGATTCAATATAGCATATATATTCTGTTTCGTGCTTTTCTTTCTGACAGGAGAAAGCATACTGGCAGTACCCAACAAACGTTTCACGGTAGTGATCGATGCCGGACACGGAGGTCACGACCCCGGAGCCATAGGCAAGCGTGGAAGGGAAAAGAACATAAACCTGAACGTTGCTCTGAAATTGGGAAAGCTAATCGAAAACAGTTGCAACGACACTCGGGTAGTATATACCCGAAAAACAGATGTGTTTGTCCCTTTGCACCGGAGAGCGGAAATAGCCAACGATGCAAAGGCCGATCTTTTTATTTCGGTACATACCAACTCGGTAGCTTCAAGAAACAGCAATATCAGCGGCACAGAAACCTACACATTGGGATTGCATCGTACCCAGGATAATCTGGAAGTTGCCAAGAAGGAAAACTCCGTTATCTTAATCGAGGATGACTACAAACAACGCTACGCAGGCTTCAACCCTAATTCATCCGAAAGCTACATCATCTTTGAATTCATGCAAGACAAGAACATGTCTCAAAGTGTAAGTTTTGCCCAAATGATCCAAAAGCAATTCCGGAACAAGGCAAAACGTGTGGATAAAGGAGTACACCAAGCAGGATTTCTGGTATTGAGAGAAACATCTATGCCGAGCGTCCTCATTGAGTTAGGATACATCACAAACCCGAGCGAAGAATCTTATCTACTTTCAGATAAGGGATCAAGCGCAATGGCAAATAGCATCTATCAGGCTTTCGTGAACTATAAACAACATAAGCAAGGAAATACTTCAGCCACTTACAATGCAGAAAATAGAACGGAGCCTGACACCGACTCAAGTCCAACGGGAAAGTCCATCGAGGAAACCAAGCAAAGCAAAAGTCCCGCTGCTGCTACAGGAACAGACACTACAAAGGAGGCACGGACAAATTCAGCCCAAAACGGCAATACCAGACAAGCAGTAGCCCCAAAACAGACATCTCCAACAAGCAAAAGTCGTTCAACAGCTACAGCCAAGACCAACAAGCCCGTATTCAAGATACAGATTCTGACATCCAGCAAAAAGCTTCCTTCAAATAGCAGTAAATTCAAAGGGCTCTCGCCTGTCGGCAGCTATCAGGAAAACGGACTATATAAATATACATATGGTGAAAGTACAGATTACAATCAAGTACTCCGCACCAAGCGCAACAAGGTAGAAGCAAAATTCAAGGACGCCTTCATCATTGCATTCAAGGACGGAGTCAAAATGAATGTCAGTGAAGCCATCAAAGAATTCAAGAAAAACAGATAATAACGATTAATGACAATTATATGAAGAAAGAAGTAAAAATAGGTATAGCCGGCATCGGTGCCCTGCTTATCCTGTTCTTTGGCATCAACTATCTTAAAGGGATCAATTTATTCAAACCGGAAAGTTACTATTACGTAGAATTCGAAGATATCAACGGATTGGCCAAATCCAGTCCGGTATTTGCCAACGGTTTCCAGATTGGAATCGTCAATGATATCCAATACAACTACAGCCATCCCGGGCATGTTGTGGTGTGCGTTGAAACAAACAAGAACATGCGTATTCCGGCAGGCAGCCATGCAGAGCTTATTACAGAGATGTTGGGAACAGTCAAGATGAATATCATCCTAAACAAGGATACAGACAAGTTCTGCACTGAAGGAGATACTTTGATAGGCGTAGCCAATAATGGAATCATGGGTATCGCCGAAAAGGAACTGCTTCCGAAGATAGAAGTAATGCTTCCGAAAATGGATTCAATCCTGACTTCCCTTAACTCGCTCTTGGCTGATCCGGCATTAAAAAACACCCTTCACAACACAGAACAACTGACTGCATCACTCAGTTCTACAAGCCGGCAGTTAAACAAACTGATGTCAAATGAAATTCCGCAAATGGTAAAGAACATGAACGACGTTTCGGATAACCTCAAGACCATCAGCGGCAATTTGAAGAATGTCGATTACGCGTCGACATTCGAGAAAGTCGATGCCACATTGACCAACGTAAGATTGTTGAGCGAAAAGCTCACCAGGAAAGACAATACCCTTGGCTTGCTGCTGAACGACTCTGCCCTATATAACAATTTGAACGCCACTTCGATAAATGCAGCCAAGCTACTTGAAGACCTGAAAGAACATCCGAAACGATATGTTCATTTTTCGGTGTTCGGGAAAAAAGACAAGTAACATCTATATAGAAACATTCTAAATAGCATTTCAAGGCTTATCTTATTAGAAACGCAATGGAACGCTCTGATAACCAAACTGAGGTCATCAGAGCGTTTCCTTATCAAATAAAGGATGAATGCATATAACAATCTATATATCAAGCCCTTGGAATAATGCAAATGGAAAAATTGAAGGCTGTTTTTTAACAATTTTGTAATACGCTGTAGAACAAATAGTTATACAAAACACCAAAAAACCAAAAGAAAACCTATTTGTTTTTCTAAAATTTGATTACGAAATTTGCGAGTGTAGAAGTTTCGCTTTTTTAATAACTGATTAAATATGATTGAAAACAATCAGGCTATTGCATTATGGAATCGTTGCCTTACTTTCATTCAGGACAACGTGGGTGCGACAGCCTTTAAGACGTGGTTCGAGCCAATCGTACCATTAAACTACGATAACAAGGCTTTGACAATTGGGGTTCCCAGTCCTTTCTTCTATGAATATCTGGAAGAAAAGTTCGTGGGTGTGCTTCGTGTAGCTATCTATAAGGAGATAGGTGAAGGCACGCAGCTTATGTATTCTATACTTACCGACAAGACTAATCACATTGCCATCAACATGAAAGGGTCTGAGCGTTCCAGCGCTTTGCCCCCTCAAGCGCCTATCCATAATGGGAACAAAGCGCCTAATCTGCTGCAGGCTCCGGAAGTACAAGATTTGGATCCACATTTGAACCCTAACTATAACTTTGAAAACTTTATCAAAGGAAGTAGCAATGAGTTCTCCCGTACCGTTGCCGAAACTGTAGCACAGAATCCGGCCCGTACATTCAACCCATTGTTTTTATATGGTCCTTCGGGTGTCGGCAAGACCCACCTGATCAATGCAATCGGTACACGTATCAAGGAACTCTATCCGGAAAAGAGAGTCCTTTATGTTTCTGCACACTTGTTTCAGGTGCAATATACCGATTCTGTACGGACCAACCATTTCAATGATTTCATCAGTTTCTATCAGACAATCGATGTGCTGATTATTGATGATATCCAGGAATTCGCCGGCGTAACCAAGACTCAAAACACTTTCTTCCATATCTTCAACCATCTGCACCAGAACGGAAAGCAGTTAATTCTGACATCCGACCGTGCCCCAGTGATGTTACAGGGTATGGAGGACCGACTCCTTACCCGTTTCAAATGGGGACTGGTGGCAGAACTGGAAAAGCCGGACGTCGAATTGCGTAAGAACATTCTTCGAGACAAGATCCGCCGTGACGGCTTGAACATCCCTGATCCGGTAATCAATTATATAGCGGAGAACGTCAACGAAAGTGTTCGTGAGCTGGAAGGTATCGTCAATTCCCTGCTCGTATACTCTATCCAGCTGAAACGTGAAATCAACCTTGAACTTGCCCAGCGCATCGTAAAGAAAGCCGTTCGCTGCGCAGAAGTCAAACAGCTTACCGTAAATGACATTATTGAAAAGGTTTGTTCACACTACAAAGTCGATGCTTCGACTATTCATACACGGACACGTAAACGTGAAGTGGTACAGGTAAGACAAATCGCCATGTATCTGGCTAAGAAATATACGGAGACATCTTCTTCCAAGATAGGCCAATTGATCGGAAACAAAGACCATGCAACTGTTTTACATGCATGCAAGATAGTCAAAGATCAGGTTGAAGTAGACAAGAACTTTAAGGCGGAAATTGAAGAGATTGAATCTAGTTTGCGACAGAAATAACCGCCCTAAGGTGTTTGGCTTAGGCAAATGACCGGAATACCCCAGACAAATGGTTTACTAAAAGGAAGCATTACTTACATTTTGGGAAAGCTGAACCTCTAAATATCTGAATATTTCGGGAATTTCAATTATCAATCCAACCAATAAAAGACGACTTACATGTATTGAAATAACAATCCTTACCAATGTATAACAGAGAAAACAGATAAAAATCTCCGGGTTTCCCTTTCGAAATCCGGAGATTTTTATCTCTAGCTTGTCCTATTATATCATCACTTACGGAAGCCTTGACGCTTTAAAGTAGATTTAAACCCTTCCGACATAGCTTCATTATCTGCTTTTCTGTAACGGATATCAGTAAATATCTGAGCCAAAGTTTCTGTATGATTGATTTCAACAAAATGCTTGTTTTCGGGAAGAGACTCCTTATAGGCATAAATATCATCAATCATTTCCGGAGTATAGTCGTGATAGGTTTCTTCATGGATAATGCCACGGATAGGCAGACGGTCGGGCTGGTCGGGACATTCGTCGGGATAGCCTACCGTAATGGTAGCCACAGGAACCACCAGACGCGGCAGTTTCAGCAGCTCGATAATCGGATCCGGATTATAGATTGTCGTACCGAGGTAGCAGATACCCAATCCGTTGTCTTCGGCCAAGGTACAGAAGTTCTGAGTAACCAGCAAAGTATCGCTCAGTGCATTCAGGAACGAAAGCGGATTATCGTAACCGGGTTGCGCCTTGCGTTGTTCACACCATTTGCTGAAACGGTTGAAATCGGCACAGAAAGTGAGCACAACCGGAGCCTGAGTCACCATCGGTTGATTGAAATGAGCCGGTGCCAGCTTCGCCTTCATCTCCGGATTTCTAGTCACCACCACACTGTAGAGCTGCATGTTTCCCATTGTAGAAGCGCGGAACGATTCTTCGAGCAGCTCATCCAACAAAGCGGCAGGTATATCCTGCTGCTTGTACTTACGTATCGTACGTCTGTTCTTGATTGAATCCATAAACTTACAAATTATGTTCTACAAATATACGATATATTTATCATTCCTGCACTACGCCCTACAGCAAACGTCAAAAAAATAATCAGACACATAAGAAAAGGGGGGCAGACTTTATTTCAACCGCCTTAAGCAGGTTGTAGTTCGTTTTGGAGAACTTTCCAAAGCATATATCAGCATTAAGCAGCTAATAATCAGATAAATAAATTTTTATTTTGGAAAACATACAGACCTGTTAATAACTTTTTTCTGATTTATTTTGTTATTTCCGGAAACATCTTTAGTTTTGCAAGTGTATGTTATTAATAAGCGAAACTTCTATGAAAAACAGGATACAATAACATACTAATTATTTATATTGCACCGTGGAAAAACAAACTTACACCTACGATGAAGCTTATGCAGCTTCGTTGGAGTATTTCAAAGGAGATGAGCTTGCTGCCCGCGTATGGGTAAACAAGTATGCCGTGAAGGACTCTTTTGGAAACATCTATGAAAAATCACCAGAAGACATGCATTGGCGTATCGCCAATGAGGTGGCCCGCATTGAGGCTAAGTACCCGAACCCACTTAGCGCTCAGGAACTCTTCGACCTGCTGAATCATTTCAAGTACATCGTACCGCAAGGTAGTCCGATGACAGGTATCGGTAATGATTATCAGGTAGCTTCTCTTTCCAACTGTTTCGTTATCGGCCTTGATGGAGCCGCCGATTCATACGGTGCGATTATCCGTATCGATGAGGAACAGGTTCAGTTGATGAAACGTCGTGGCGGTGTGGGCCATGACCTGTCACACATCCGCCCGAAAGGATCTCCGGTAAAGAACTCAGCCCTGACTTCAACAGGTTTGGTTCCGTTTATGGAACGTTATTCAAACTCTACCCGCGAAGTTGCGCAGGACGGCCGTCGCGGCGCCTTGATGCTGAGCGTTTCAATCAAGCATCCGGATTCCGAAGCTTTCATCGATGCAAAGATGACAGAAGGCAAGGTTACAGGTGCCAACGTATCTGTAAAATTGGATGATGAGTTCATGAAAGCGGCTATCGAAAACCGTCCGTATACACAGCAATTCCCGATCGATTCCGATCATCCTTCATATTCTAAAGAAATCGATGCTTCCGCTTTGTGGAAGAAGATCGTACACAATGCATGGAAATCGGCAGAACCCGGTGTACTGTTCTGGGATACTATCCTGCGCGAATCTGTACCTGATTGTTATGCCGACCTCGGTTTCCGTACCGTATCGACCAATCCGTGCGGTGAAATTCCATTGTGTCCGTACGATTCATGCCGTCTGTTGGCTATCAACCTGTATTCATACGTAGTGAATCCGTTCACTCCTGAAGCTTACTTCGACTTCGAACTGTTCAAGAAACATGTCGCAATCGCCCAGCGTATCATGGATGACATCATCGACCTTGAGCTGGAAAAGATTGAAAAGATCATGGAAAAGATTGAAAGCGATCCGGAAAGCGAAGAAGTGAAAGGCACGGAACGTCATTTGTGGGAAAAGATTTACCGCAAGTCAGGTCTCGGACGCCGTACCGGTGTTGGTATCACAGCCGAAGGCGATATGATTGCTGCTATGGGGCTGCGTTACGGTACCGAAGAGGCAACTGAATTTGCAGAACAGGTTCAGAAGACTATCGCTTTGGAAGCTTACCGTTCGTCTGTCAATATGGCAAAAGAACGTGGTGCTTTCGAAATCTACCAGTCGGACCGTGAAAAGGACAATCCGTTCATCAACCGTCTGCGCGAGGCCGACCCACAATTGTACGAAGACATGAAGAAGTATGGTCGTCGTAACATTGCCTGTCTGACTATCGCTCCTACCGGTACCACCAGTCTGATGACTCAGACTACCTCAGGTATCGAACCGGTCTTCATGCCTGTCTATAAGCGTCGCCGCAAGGTGAACCCGAACGATGCCAACGTTCACGTCGACTTTGTCGATGAAACCGGAGATGCTTTCGAAGAATATGTCGTATTCCACCATAAGTTCCTCACCTGGATGGAAGCCAACGGATACGATCCGAACAAGCGTTACACTCAGGAGGAAATCGATGAGTTGGTTGAAAAGTCACCTTACTACAAGGCCACTTCGAACGATGTAGACTGGCTGATGAAGGTGAAGATGCAGGGACGCATCCAGAAGTGGGTAGACCATTCTATCAGCGTTACCATCAACCTACCGAACAGCGTCGATGAAGATTTGGTTAATCGTCTGTATGTAGAAGCTTGGCAGTCGGGTTGTAAGGGATGTACCGTTTACCGCGACGGTTCACGCGCCGGTGTATTGCTCTCTACCAAGAAAAAGGACGAGAAGAAGGAAGAGCCTTGCGAATGTATCAAGGTACGCCAGGTTGTAGAAGTTCGTCCGCGCGTTTTGGAAGCCGATGTAGTCCGTTTCCAGAACAAAAAGGAAAAATGGGTGGCATTTGTCGGCCTTCTCGACGGACGTCCGTACGAAATCTTTACCGGTCTTCAGGACGATGACGAAGGTATCCTTCTGCCGAAGTCGGTTACCAAAGGACGTATCATCAAGAACTTCGATGAGGAAGGAAACAAGCGTTACGACTTCCAGTTTGAAAACAAGCGCGGTTACAAGATGACCGTTGAAGGCTTGTCTGAAAAGTTCAACAAGGAATATTGGAACTATGCGAAACTGATTTCGGGAGTCTTGCGTTGGCAGATGCCGATCGAACAGGTAATCAAACTGGTAGGTTCGCTCCAGCTCGACAGCGAAAACATCAATACCTGGAAGAACGGTGTGGAACGTGCCTTGAAGAAATACGTTCAGGACGGTACTGAGGCCAAAGGAGTGAAATGTCCGAACTGCGGCCATGAAACTTTGGTATACCAGGAAGGCTGCCTGATCTGTAAGACTTGCGGCGCTTCACGTTGCGGATAATTATAAGACAGATTCAAGAAACAACAGGCTTGCCCACCCTGCCGGATAGGGCAAGCTTCCACATAGGTCATTCGGGAAATAAAGGGGAAACGGTGAGGTTCATGATACCGGCTCCATACGTCTTTCTTTCCGAATGACCTTTTTCAATCCCAGAACAACGAAGATATGAAAGCGAAAGACATGAATATCCAGCTCAACGGACTCAAGCTTTATGCTTATCACGGAGTTCTCCCCCAAGAGAACCGTGTAGGGGCAGAATACATCATCAACCTGAAACTGACTACCGACTTTTCTTCCGCCGCCGAAAAAGACAGTCTTGAAGATACTATCAACTATGCCGAAGTGTACGAAGCTGTCAAGGAGGAAATGCTGATTCCGTCGCAACTGCTTGAGCACGTGGCATGGCGTATCGCCCGACATCTGTTCAGCCAGTTCCCTGACATTACCGAAATCAAGATAGCGCTCTACAAACAGAACCCTCCTATGGGAGCCGATTGTCAGCAAGTGGGAATTGAAGCCGTCTACACCCGCTGATTTATCCGGCCGTTGGCAGCAGAAATCAGACCATACAGTCCAAAAGAACCATCCGGACGGCAAAATGCATCCATTTATATATAAATAAGGTGTAAACCGAAGAAAATGGCAAAACGGGAGGGCGGAAATGTTAAAACCAGAAAAAATTTTTCAAAAAAAGTGCAACATAAAAAAATATTTCTATATTTGTTGTACTAGATAATACCTTAAATCTCAAACAATTAATTAAGGACAGCTTTATACAAGTGAGGTTGATATACGTATCCTGAAGAAATTTGTTTGAAAAACACCTTTCTAAACTATACTAGAATTGATGAATACTGTCAGTAATTACTTGTACATGTGACCAGTTTCAGAATGAAAATTTACCCCATAACCTTATATAACCATGAAACTGAACGAAGCAAGCAGACCTTCATATAGCAAGGTCTATAGTAGTATGAAACGAATCGGGCGGTATTCTTTCAGTGAATTACAGCGACTTACCGAATTGACGAATACCGACTTGTGCCTGGCCCTGATCCACCTTATTGCTGAGAATAAAGTGGAGCAGAATGTTAATGAGAACGGTGTATTCTATACACTTGTGAAAGAATAAAAAAACTAACCTTTATCTTAATTCTAAACCTTTTGTTATGAAAATCCTTATTTTCTATCTAAGCACAGAGAACAGCCATCTTCCCTGCAGGGAATCGCTGAAGAACAAACTAGACCAATCATTATTGAATGACATTGATCTGACAGTAAAAGATCTGACATCTTTCGGACTTCCCGAAGACAAGAGTTTCGCAGAAAAAATGAAAAGCCTCGCCATTCAGACAATGGATGCAATCTTTGTCATCGAGAAATGGCAGCAAGAGGCTCTTACCCGTATCATGGATTACAGCCTCTGGAAAAAATCCATCTGATCCATTTCGGAAATTCAGGAACCAGAGGTGAGATCGATTCCAATACCCATCAATTATCGGAAGAGGAAAACGTGAATCTGGTTTGCAGCCAGATGATCGATTCTATCCGGGAGGCAGTATAAAACCAACAAAAACTTAAACTATACAAAATATCAAAATCAATCTCTATTTACTTAACGTTCATTCATGTAACAATAAGAACGGACCGAAGGAGTGCTTCCATCGGCCCGTTCTTTTAAGTCCATATCGTTTGTTTAACCGGACATTTCAATCGTATCACAGCCGTGAGACGAGCGTATCATAATTATGATACGATTAAAATAGCATGATGTTTTCATTACTTTATCGGGTTACGACGTAATCCTTACCCGGTTTTGTCATCAAATCGTATTCATAGACTTTCGGGATTATCGGATACTGCGGTGTGATTTCCTTCGAAACCAGCGGTTCCTTGATGGCTGCCTGCTTGAACAACGGGTTCGGATTCGTTCCTTCTGCCGGATTGAGTCCTTCGCCTTTCAACGGCACGAACGAGCGCAGACGAAGGTTACCTCCCAAACGTGAATGGATTGTTGCCTTGGCAAGCTGAACACCGTCCCATTCCATATCGACTACGAAACCGCCACGGGCTACCAGTCCTTTTACGCTACCTTCGGTCCAGACATCGGGCAATGCGGGTAACAGATGAACGGCACCATCGTGGCTCTGCAGCAACATTTCGGCTACTCCGGCCGTAAATCCGAAGTTTCCGTCGATCTGGAAAGGCGGATGTGCATCGAAAAGATTCGGATAAGTACGTCCTTCGGGGTATTTTTCCTCCAACGAGTCATCCGGCAGAAGCATCAACAGATTGGATATCATCTTGTAGGCATGATTGCCGTCGAACAGACGTGCCCAAAGATTTATCTTCCAACCGATAGACCAACCCGTCGCCTTGTCGCCACGCTGCAGCAAGGTATTCTTTACAGCCTGGAAAAGCTGCGGATGAGTGAACGGCGAAATCTGGTTGCTCGGGAACAAACCGTAGGCATGTGATACGTGACGATGCCCGTCGCGTGGGTTGTCCAAATCTTCCAACCATTCCTGCAACTGGTTGTAACACCCTATCTGCATAGGTGGCAGTTGGGCAAGCTGTTCTTTCAGCGAATCCTGATAGGCAGGCGAAAGGTCCAATATCTCTGCCGCCGCCAGCGTGTTGCTCAATACATCGAAGATTATCTGATTGTCCATGGTACAACCGGCCACGATGGTCGAGCTCCTTTGCGCATTCTCTCCTGTCGGTCCGTGTTCGGGCGACATGGAAGGCGCTGTTACCTTCCATCCGTATTTCGGATGAGAAATCATGTAATCCATAAAGAAATCGGCTGCACCTTTCATTTGCGGATAGACATTACTAAGGAATTGCTTGTCGCCAGTATACAGGTAATGTTGCCACAGATGTGTCGTCAGCCAAGCGCCTCCCATCGGCCAGGTACCGTAGAAAGCCTTGTCGACCGGTCCGGTGATCCTCCAGATATCGGTATTGTGATGGGCAACCCATCCTCCGCATCCATACATATCGCGGGCTGTCTGTCGTCCGGTAACGGAAATGTCCTTTACCAGATCGAACAACGGCTCATGAGTTTCCGACAGATTGGTTACTTCAGCCGGCCAATAATTCATTTCGGTATTGATATTGATGGTATATTTCCCGTCCCACGGAGCCAGCAGCTGATGATTCCAGATACCCTGCAGATTGGCAGCCTGTCCGCCCGGTTGGGAAGAAGAAATCAGCAGATAACGGCCGTACTGGAACATCAGTGCAGCCAAAGAAGCATCATTACCTTTGTTGAACCCGGCAATGCGTTTTACGGTTTCCTGCTTAG
Organism: uncultured Phocaeicola sp.; assembly: GCA_944321335.1. Lineage (GTDB taxonomy): Bacteria > Bacteroidota > Bacteroidia > Bacteroidales > Bacteroidaceae > Phocaeicola. The sequence continues at coordinate 13,431 of CALUKX010000032.1, forward strand.
CAGCCTTCTTATCAGTGCTTTCGAGCGACAAGGATACACGGTCGAACTGTGACTTGTAATAGGCTTCGTGAGCCTTCAAAGCCTCATTGTATTTTTTCTTCATGGCAGCATTCAGCAAGGCCGTAGCTTTCTTGGTTTCATTACCGCTTACATCGTGGTAATTCACAAAATTGGTAGCAGCCGCAATGTATAAGGTAGCCGAAGTAGCACCCTGCACGGTGATGGCCTCATCGGTCAAGCTCACTTTACCGCCTTGGGCAACGACCTGGCTCTGGGTTTCGACTTCGATAGCACCGGGAACACCTTCGTGCGACTGTCCTTTTCCACGGAGCACCAGTTTCTTGCCACTCTTCTTGACAGAATTTTCCAACGGAGAAGTATAGCCTATCTTGAAATTCAGCTTGTTCGGCTGGTCGGCTGTAAAACGGACGATGACAACTTTGTCGGGGAAGGATGCAAAGACCTCGCGTGTATAAGTCACACCATCGGCCTTGAAACGGGTAGTTGCTACGGCACGTTCCAAATCCAAGTCTCGGTAGTAATCGCTCACCTCACCCAGGTCGGGCATCTCAATCATCAGACTACCGATTGTCTGATACGGCATACCGTTTTTACCTGTATAGAATGTCTTGTCGATCAGCTGTTGGGCTTCCATCGTCTTACCTGCAAAAATCAGGTCGCGCACTTCCTGAAGATGTTCCTTCGCTTTGGGATTATCGTTACGGTGCGGACTTCCTCCCCATACGGTTTCCTCATTCAGCTGCAATTCTTCCTTGGATGTACCGCCATAAACCATCGCTCCCATCGAAGAGTTACCCACCGGCAAAGCCTCCACCCAGGTAGTCGCCGGTTTCTCGTACCAAAGTTTCAAATCCTGGGCCTGTACGCAGAGTGTTACACTCAAGAACATCCCTACCCCTACAATGTATTTTCTCATGTACTTTTCATTATTAGATTAATTAAAGCCTAAAAATACACAGAAGAGGTAAATGAAACAAATTATTGGAGCAGAAAGAGAACATCACAAGACATTGCATGCCACACATGCATGAACGACAGGAGAAAAAAGGTGAAAGCAAAGAAAGTCTCCTTTCACCCCTAATCAGCTGAAAATGAGCGAGGGTGAAAGATGAAAGCAAAAAAATAAAAAACAAATTTGGAGTAAGACGATACCCATAAAGCCAGAATCAGACATGGAAGAAGACGATAGGTACAACAGACAAAAAAGGAAGTTATACCAAAAGGCCGACGGACAACCTAATTTGTCGCAACCATGTTGACATAACTTCCTAATACTATATCGGAATGAATCAAGTGATTCGTTTAATGGTCTTCCGACCGCAAGAACGGACTATCGTTCTCCTATCGGAGTATATTCCACTTCCTCCAACACATTCTTGTAAGCCGGACGGATGATACGGCGACCTTCGAAGTTCAACTCTTCGATGCGGTGAGCAGTCCAACCTACGATACGTGCCATAGCAAACAACGGAGTATAGATTTCTACCGGCAATCCCATCAGTTCGTAAACGAAACCTGAATAGAAATCGACGTTCGAACATACCTGTTTCTTGTTTCCCTTTACCTTCTTGAAACATTCGATGGCACGCTGTTCAAGCAGTTCGAGGAAAGCAAATTCCTTTTCCATACCTTTTTCGGCAACGAGTTCGCCTGCAAGTTCCTTGAGCAATACGGCACGAGGGTCGGAAATTGTATATACGGCATGGCCGATACCATAGATCAATCCGCTGCCATCGTAAGCTTCCTTATTCAACATGCGGATGAGGTAGGTATCGATTTCGTCTACATTGGTCCAGTCGGAGATAACTTCCTTCAGGTGATGGAACATCTTGACAACCTGAATGTTTGCACCACCATGCAACGGGCCTTTCAACGAACCGATTCCGGCTGCGATACTTGAATAGGTATCGGTGCGTGTAGAGCTGGTGACACGTACGGTGAAGGTCGAGTTGTTACCACCACCATGTTCGGCCTGCAGCACCAGAAGCAAGTCGAGTACACGGGCTTCGAGCGGTGTATAGTCCTTCTTGATCATGTAGAGGAAGTTCTCTGCCAACGACAGGTTTTCATGCGGATGACGGATATGCAGCGAACGTCCCTGAGTACTGTGACGATAGATGTTGTACGCATACGCGATGATGGTCGGGAACTTCGAAATCAGTTCGATGGACTGGCGCATCAGGTTGTCGCGTGAGATATCATCCGGATTCGGGTCGAAAGTGTACATTTCGAGTACGCTTCGAGCCAGGATGTTCATGATATTCTGTCCCTCGAGATCGATAATGTTCATGGTAGTCTTCTTATCCAACGGCATATTGTCGTTGATAAGTTCCTTGAACGATGCCAGCTGTTCGCTGTCGGGCAGCTCGCCCGAAAGCAACAGATAAGCCACTTCCTCGAATCCGAAACGTTTTTCTTTCAGCAGGGCATGAGCGATATCATCGAGGTCGTAACCACGGTAATACAACTTACCCGGGATAGCTTTCAGACCTTTGTCTGTCCGTTCATAACCCACTACGTTACCGATTTTGGTCAAACCCACCAATACACCGGTACCGTCTTCGTTACGCAAACCACGCTTGACATTGTATTTGGTAAACAATTCGTTATCGATACGGCATGCGTGCTTTGCACATTCCGAGAGCTTATATACAACGTATTCCTTTTTCATGAGTCCTTTAAAATTAGTGCAGGAACAATCTTTTACCTTCTTTACCCGAAAGCAGGCCCCCTATCGGCAAGCCTGTCCCTACATGGTTAAACTTAATTTATAGATAATCGATTACCCGATCGCCGAATTCGGCAGTGCCCAAAGCATTTCCGTTCGGCATGAAACGAGCCAGGTCGTTGGTTGCCTCACCGGCAGCAAAAGCCTGTTCGAGTGCGTTGGTAATCAGTTGGCCGGCTTCCTTCCAGCCCAAATATTCGAGCATCATTACCGACGACAGCAGCAACGAGCACGGATTGACGATATTCTTTCCGGCGATGTTCGGAGCCGTACCGTGGGTAGCCTCGAAGATAGCGTGGCCGCTCAGGTAATTGATGTTGGCACCCGGAGCGATACCGATACCGCCTACCATAGCGGCAAGCTGATCGGATACATAATCGCCGTTAAGGTTCAGGGTAGCGATAACCGAATATTCTTCCGGAATCAGCAGGGTATTCTGCAGGAAGGCATCGGCAATACAATCCTTGATGATAACCTGGCCTTTGTTGATAGCCTCAGCCATAGCCGCCTTTGCCGATTCTTCTCCCAATTCTTTCTTAATCTTGTCGTACTGGTTCATGGTGAAAGTCTTTCCGGCAAACTCAGTTTCCGCCAGTTCGTATCCCCAACGTTTGAAACCGCCTTCGGTAAATTTCATGATATTTCCTTTGTGTACCAAAGTAACCGACGGCAACTTATGTTCCAAAGCGTAAAGGATTGCCGCACGTACAAGACGCTGTGTTCCTTCCACAGATACCGGTTTCACACCGAACGAAGAAGTTTCAGGGAAACGAACCTTGGTAACGCCCATTTCATCACGCAGGAAAGCATAGAATTTCTTTGCTTCGGGAGTGCCCTGTTCCCATTCGATTCCGGCATAGATATCTTCGGTATTTTCACGGAAGATATGCATATCAACCTTCTGAGGTTCCTTTATCGGAGAAACGACTCCCTTGAACCAACGTACCGGACGCAGGCACACATACAGGTCGAGAGTCTGACGCAAAGCCACATTCAACGAACGGATACCTCCGCCCACCGGTGTAGTCAACGGTCCTTTGATTCCGACAAGATATTCACGGAACGCATCCATAGTAGCTTCGGGCAACCATTCGCCTGTCTTTTCGAAAGCCTTACCGCCGGCCAGCACTTCCATCCATTCGATGGAACGCTTACCGCCATAAGCCAATTCGACAGCCCGGTTTACAATCTTCTGACAAACAGGAGTGATTTCCGCTCCCACTCCATCCCCTTCGATGAAAGGGATAGTCACACAGTCGGGTACAACCAACCGACCGTCTTGCATATACACTTTACTCATTTTCTTCTTGCTTTTATAACAGCCGCCGGAGCCTCACGCTCCGGCAAGTGCTTATCCTATACTAATAACTATTTCTTATTTACGGAATGTATTCAAGGCCGAACCTGCACGGAACCAGGCAATCTGCATCTCGTTGTAGGTATGTGCAGCCTCGAATGTATCGGTAGTGCCGTCTTCGTGTGTAAGGACTACGGTCAACGGCTTGCCCGGAGCGAACGTATCCAATCCCAAAATTGAAATCTTGTCGTGCTCCTGTATCTTATCATAATCGTCCTTGTTGACGAAAGTCAGTGCCAGCATACCCTGTTTCTTCAGGTTGGTTTCGTGGATACGTGCGAAACTCTTCGCCAGAATCGCCTTCACATTCAGGAAACGCGGTTCCATCGCCGCATGTTCACGGCTCGATCCTTCCCCGTAGTTTTCTTCAGCCACTACAATCGAAGAAATTCCTTTCGCCTTATATTGTTTGGCAACGGCCGATACGGCATCGTATTCGCCGTTCAGACTATTATATACACAGTTGGTCTTTCCGTTGAATGCATTGACCGCACCCATCAGCATATTGTCGGAGATATTTTCCAGATGACCACGGAAACGCAACCACGGACCAGCCATTGAAATATGGTCGGTAGTACATTTTCCCTGAGTCTTGATCAGCAACGGCATATTCTCGAGATTCTTTCCGTCCCAAGGAGCAAACGGAGCCAACTTCTGCAGACGTTTCGATTCGGGGTCGATCGATATCTGAACGTTCTTACCGTCGGCTGCAGGAGCCACGTAACCGTTATCATCTACCGTAAAGCCCTTTACCGGCAAGGTGTCGCCTACCGGAGCATCCAGCTTCACCTGTTCACCCTTCTCATTGGTCAATGTATCAGTCAGCGGGTTGAAACACAAGTCGCCCGCAATGGTCAATGCCATCGCCAGCTCAGGAGAAGCCACGAACGCGTGTGTATTCGGATTGCCATCGGCACGCTTAGCGAAATTACGGTTGAAAGAAGTTACGATGGAATTCGCACGGGTCGGATCATCAGTGATACGTTTCCACTGACCGATACACGGTCCGCAGGCATTGGTCATAATCACACCGCCCACCGATTCGAAATCAGCAATCATACCATCGCGTTTCGACGTGCAATAAACCTGTTCCGATCCCGGATTGATAATCAGCGGAGAAGCCATCTTCAACCCTTTCGCCTTGACCTGACGTGCCAAAGAAGCCGCACGGCTCAAATCCTGATACGACGAGTTGGTACAGGAACCGATCAGTCCCACTTCCATACGCTGTGGATATCCGTTTTTCTTGACTTTTTCTGAAAATTCTGAAATCGGACAGGCAGCGTCGGGTGTAAAGGGACCGTTAATGTAAGGTTCCAAGGTTGAGAGATTAATTTCGATGATACGGTCATAGTAGGTTTCCGGATTAGCCAGAACCTCATCGTCGGCCTTCAGGCAAGCAGCATTTTCCGTTGCCAGGGCAGCGACTTCTTCACGACCTGTAGCACAGAGGTACTTCTTCATCTCTTCGTCGAACGGGAAAAGTGAAGTCGTGGCCCCTACTTCCGCCCCCATATTGCAGATAGTTGCCTTACCAGTTGCAGATAACGAAGCTGTTCCTTCGCCAAAATATTCAATGATAGCATTGGTAGCACCTTTAACCGTCAGGATGCCTGCCAATTTCAGAATTACATCTTTCGGGGCAGCCCAACCGTTCAATTTTCCGGTGAGCTTCACACCAATCAGCTTCGGCATCTTCAACTCCCACTCCATACCTGTCATTACATCCACCGCATCAGCACCGCCAACACCGATAGCAATCATACCCAAGCCACCGGCATTCGGCGTATGAGAGTCGGTTCCGACCATCATACCACCCGGGAACGCATAGTTCTCCAATACTACCTGATGGATAATGCCAGCACCCGGACGCCAGAATCCGATGCCGTAGCGCGATGCTACGCTCTTCAGGAAATCGTACACTTCCTTGTTGGTTTCACAAGCCACAGGCAAATCGGTAGCTACACCTTTGTAGGCCTGTATCAGATGGTCGCAATGTACGGTAGCCGGAACAGCTGAAGTTTCCTTGCCTGCATTCATGAACTGCAGCAAAGCCATCTGGGCTGTCGCATCCTGCATCGCAACGCGGTCGGGACGGAAATTCACGTAATCTTCGCCTCGTCGGAATGCTGTTATTGTATTTGGGTTATATAAATGTGCATAAAGAATCTTTTCTGCCAAAGTCATGGCTCTGCCCAATGTGTTACGGGCGCAATCTACTTTTGCCGCATACGACTTGTAGAACTGTCTTAACATTTCAATATCGTAAACCATTTCAATAAAAATTATAACTTTTTGTCACGATGCAAATATACAAACTTCCTGATACAATATTCAACAAATCACAAATAAATTCACTCAAATTGTAATTTATTCGCCCGAAACTGCATAAATATTATATTCAGCGACTAATAAAATGGTAAAATCGTAACAAAAAGAGTTCCATTATCTTGTTCACGACATTTTTATTCACCAAACATTTGCCGATATTTTTAGAAAGTGATATATTTGAATATACCTTAAAATCTTAATTTACGTATGGAAGCTCCGTTATTCTGGCTGGTACCTGCAGCCTCTATCATTGCTTTGCTACTTGCAGGCTATTTTTACAAACAAATGAAGCAAGAAAGCGAAGGTACTCCTCGTATGCAGGAGATTGCAGCTCATGTCCGCCAAGGAGCAATGTCCTACCTGAAACAACAGTACAAGGTAGTAACTATTGTATTCATCGGGCTTGTGATATTGTTTTCCATCATGGCCTACGGTTTCGATCTACAGAACCCTTGGGTGCCCGTAGCCTTCCTTTCCGGCGGATTCTTCTCCGGGTTATCCGGTTTTTTGGGTATGAAGACAGCGACCTATGCCTCGGCACGAACCGCCAATGCCGCCCGAAAGTCGTTGAACGGTGGACTGCGTATCGCTTTCCGTAGCGGTGCGGTCATGGGATTGGTAGTGGTAGGTTTAGGACTTTTCGATATCTCCTTCTGGTACATCCTGCTCGATTATTTCATTCCGGCCGATGCCATGAATCCGACGGCCAAGCTTTGTATCATCACGACAACCATGCTGACATTCGGTATGGGTGCATCTACACAAGCCTTGTTCGCCCGCGTGGGCGGAGGTATCTACACCAAAGCCGCCGATGTGGGAGCCGACCTGGTAGGTAAAGTGGAAGCCGGTATTCCGGAAGACGATCCGAGGAATCCCGCCACCATCGCCGACAATGTGGGAGATAATGTAGGTGATGTAGCCGGCATGGGAGCCGACCTGTACGAGTCGTATTGCGGTTCGATACTGGCCACCGCAGCCTTGGGCGCCGCAGCCTTCCTCGGAAGCGGCGATACCGATATGCAGTTCAAGGCAGTCATCGCTCCGATGCTGATTGCCGCCATCGGCATCATCCTGTCCATTATTGGAATATTCTCTGTATGTACCAAAGAAGATGCAGGCATGAAAGGCTTGCTACGTGCCCTATCCTTAGGCACGAATCTAAGCGCCTTTCTGATAATAGCCGGCACATTCTTGATTCTCTGGATACTGAACATCACCAACTGGTTCAATATCGCCTTGGCGGTAGTCGTCGGTCTGTTGGTCGGAGTGATTATCGGACAATCGACCGAATATTATACATCCCAATCGTACGGTCCGACCAGACGTCTGGCAGAAAGCGGTAGAACCGGACCTGCCACTGTAGTCATTTCGGGTATCGGATTGGGAATGATTTCCACTACCATCCCGGTAATCGCCGTTGTAAGTGGCATCATCCTCTCCTATTGGCTGGCTTCGGGGTTCGATTTCAGCAACATCAGCATGGGGCTTTACGGTATCGGCATCGCTGCGGTTGGTATGCTTTCCACCCTGGGTATTACCTTGGCAACCGATGCTTACGGACCTATAGCCGACAATGCCGGAGGCAATGCCGAGATGAGCGACCTCGGAGAAGAAGTCCGCAAACGTACCGATGAACTCGATTCCTTAGGAAACACCACTGCAGCTACAGGCAAAGGATTTGCCATCGGTTCGGCAGCACTTACCGGACTGGCCCTTCTGGCTTCCTATATCGAAGAGATCCGGATCGGTCTGGAACGGATCGGAATCTCTGTATTGGACCTACCAAACGGGAAGAGCGTTGATATCCACCAGGCGACATTTGCCGATTTCATGTTCTATTATGATGTAACCTTGATGAATCCGAAAGTTCTTTCGGGTATGTTCATCGGCAGTATGATGGCATTCCTGTTCTGCGGCCTCACCATGAACGCTGTAGGAAGAGCTGCCGCACGCATGGTAGAGGAAGTCCGCCGGCAATTCCGTGAAATAAAAGGTATTCTGGAAGGGAAAGCCGAACCCGATTATGCCCGCTGCGTACAGATATCTACACAAGGAGCGCAACGCGAGATGGTTCTTCCATCGTTGCTGGCCATCATCGTTCCGATTCTCACCGGAATCGTATTCGGAGTTCCGGGCATCATTGGTCTGCTCACCGGAGGACTGGCATCGGGATTCGTGCTCGCCATCTTCATGGCCAATGCCGGAGGAGCCTGGGATAACGCAAAGAAATATGTGGAAGAAGGAAATTTAGGCGGCAAGAACGGAGAAATCCACAAAGCCACAGTTGTTGGCGATACGGTAGGCGACCCGTTCAAGGATACTTCGGGACCTAGCCTGAACATCCTCATCAAGCTGATGAGCATGGTATCTATCGTCATGGCCGGATTGACCATCGCTTGGAGCCTATTCTAAATATAGAAGATTCGTTCATAAAATAGATATAAAACGGGGGAAAAGTGTCGGAAGTAGGATCAGACTGGGAAATACAGCGCATGAATCCTATTTTTGACACATTTTTTATATTCCCTGAAAGAAAACGGACTTAAGGGACAAGAAAGAATTCATCGGCATCATCCAATGCAGGGAAGTGGGAACGGAACTTTTCCAACTCGGCCTTAACCAGCTCGGCCTGTCCCGAACATTCTTTGCCGTCCTCACAAGCCACCATCACTTTACCGTATGGGGAAACTACCACACTGCCCCCATTGTACTTACATGCCGGATCATCCCCTGTCCGGTTCACTCCGATGACATAGCATTGATTCTCCAACGCACGTGCTTTCAACAGGACATCCCATACTTCACGTCGGGAAACCGGCCAACTTGCTACATACAGAATGACATCGTACTCCCGACCACGGCAACGCGACCAAACCGGGAAACGCAAGTCGTAACACACCTGAAGCAAGATACGGAATCCCTTGAACTCCACAATCACCCGCCTGCGGCCGCCCGTATAGCTTTCATACTCCTTCCCGTAAGTGAACAGATGACGTTTGTCGTATTTGGCGAAGCTTCCGTCGGGATGTACAAAATAGAAACGGTTATAGAAACAACCGTTCTCACGAACCGCCACACTACCGGCAATGGCACACTGACGGGATGTCGCCACCGACTTCATCCAAAGCAAGGTGTCACCCAGTTCCTCTTCGGCCGTTTCCGACGGCTGCATACAGAACCCCGTTGAAAACATCTCCGGCAAGACATACAGATCGGCCTCGGGATGAAGCTCCATCAGCCGTTCGGCTTTCCTATAATTATCGGCAGGAACACGCCAGCAAATATCAGTTTGTAAAATAGCTACCTTCATGACACATAGGTTAAACACCTCAAAGGTAATAAAAGTAGCCTAATATCGTGGTTGTTTGCGAAAACTTTGTTATTTTTGTAGCGAAATTGAGTTAATGTATCAACAATGAACGTATTAGAACTTAGTGAACAGGAGATTATCAGACGCAACAGTCTGAACGAATTGAGAGCGATGGGTATTGATCCATACCCTGCTGCCGAGTATGTAACGAACGCTTTTTCAACTGATATAAAAGCCGAGTTCAAGGACGAGGCAGAACCACGTAAAGTATCTGTTGCGGGCCGAATCATGTCCCGTCGTGTAATGGGAAAAGCTTCTTTCGTTGAATTACAGGACTCTAAAGGTCGTATTCAAATTTATATCACCCGCGACGACATCTGTCCGGATGAGAACAAAGATTTATATAATGTAGTATTCAAACGTCTGCTCGATTTGGGCGATTTCATCGGTATCGAAGGTTTCGTGTTCCGCACACAGACCGGTGAGGTTTCTATCCACGCCCAGAAGCTGACAGTCTTGTCGAAATCCATCCGTCCGTTGCCTATCGTGAAATATAAGGACGGTGTGGCATACGACAAGTTCGAAGATCCGGAACTCCGTTACCGCCAGCGCTATGTTGACCTGATTGTCAACGACGGTGTAAAGGAAACCTTCCTGAAACGTGCAACTATCATCAAAACCATGCGCGCCGTATTGGACGAAGCCGGATATACTGAAGTCGAGACCCCTATCCTGCAGTCAATTCCCGGTGGTGCAAGTGCGCGCCCGTTCATTACCCATCATAACTCATTGGACATCGACCTCTACTTGCGTATTGCGACTGAGTTATATCTGAAGAGACTGATTGTAGGCGGTTTCGAAGGTGTATATGAAATCGGAAAGAACTTCCGTAACGAAGGTATGGACAAGAACCATAACCCGGAATTTACCTGCATGGAACTGTACGTGCAGTATAAAGATTACAACTGGATGATGAGTTTCACCGAGAAATTGCTCGAACGTATCTGTATCGCAGTAAACGGTTGTGCTGAAACTACTATAGACGGCAAGACCATCAGTTTCAAAGCTCCATACAGACGTCTGCCTATTCTCGATGCCATCAAAGAAAAGACAGGCTACGACTTGAACGGAAAAAGCGAAGATGAAATCCGTCAGATCTGTAAGGAACTGAACATGGAAATTGACGAAACCATGGGTAAAGGCAAGCTGATCGACGAAATCTTCGGCGAATTCTGCGAAGGTACATTCATCCAGCCGACTTTTATCACTGATTATCCTGTAGAGATGAGTCCGCTTACCAAGATGCACCGCAGCAAGCCGGGTCTTACCGAACGTTTCGAGCTGATGGTAAATGGTAAAGAATTGGCTAACGCATACAGTGAGTTGAACGACCCGATCGATCAGGAAGAACGTTTCAAGGACCAGTTGCGTCTGAGCGAGAAAGGCGACGACGAAGCAATGTTCATTGACCAAGACTTCCTGAAAGCATTGCAATATGGTATGCCTCCTACATCGGGTATCGGTATCGGTATCGACCGTCTGACCATGCTGATGACAGGTCAGGCATTCATCCAGGAAGTATTGTTCTTCCCGCAGATGCGCCCTGAAAAGGTCACCCCGAAGGATGCCCCTGCTAAGTTCATGGAACTGGGCGTACCTGAAGCGTGGGTACCTGTACTTCAAAAGGCAGGATACAACATGGTATCGGATATGAAAGATGTAAATCCACAGAAACTCCACATGGATATCTGCGGCATCAATAAGAAATACAAATTAGAGCTCACCAACCCGACTGTCGATGAAGTTGCAGGATGGGTTGCCAAGATTTAATCAATTAAAAATTGGAAATAGAAATTAAAGGCCTCCTTCTTCCTAAATCCGAGAAGGAGCTTTTAATTCTACTCTTTTAATTTTTAATGTTAGCATAGAAACATGAAATTACCCGGGAAAATAGCAATTATGGGTGGAGGAAGCTGGGCCACGGCTATCGCCAAAATCATTCTTACCCAAGCCGACTCGATAAACTGGTATATGCGCCGCGACGACAGGATTGAAGAATTCAAACGTCTGGGGCATAATCCGGCTTACCTGACTAGTGTACGCTTTGATATCAAGAATATCAACTTTTCATCGGATATCAACAAGGTAGTACGGGAATCGGACACGCTGATTTTCGTTACTCCGTCACCGTATCTGAAAGCACACCTCAAAAAGCTAAAGATAAAGATTAAGGATAAGTTCATTGTAACCGCAATCAAAGGTATTGTACCCGATGATAACCTAGTCATTTCCGACTACTTCCACCAGATGTACGATGTGCCCGAAGAGAACATTGCAGTCTTGGCAGGTCCGTGCCACGCTGAAGAAGTAGCTTTGGAACGACTCTCCTACCTGACCGTAGGATGCAAGGATATCGAAAAGGCGAAGATGTTCGCCCGCCAGTTGTCGGGACATTACATAAAGACATCTGTTAACACCGATGTGGCTGGTATCGAATATGCATCTGTATTGAAGAATGTGTATGCCATTGCAGCCGGTATCTGTAGCGGATTGAAATACGGTGACAACTTCCAGGCCGTCCTCGTTTCGAACGCGCTGCAGGAAATGAACCGTTTCCTGAACACTGTCGATCCCGTTGACCGCTGTACCAATGACTCCGCCTATCTGGGAGACCTCTTGGTAACCTCCTACTCCAATTTCAGCCGCAACCGCGTATTCGGAACAATGATAGGCAAAGGCTACTCGGTAAAGAGCGCCCAGATTGAGATGGAAATGATTGCCGAAGGATATTACGGAACGAAATGTATCAAGGAGCTGAACAAGCATCTGCATGTAAATATGCCGATTGCCGATGCCGTATACAACATCCTTTACGAACGGATATCTCCGATGATCGAAATCAAACTTTTAACTGATTCTTTCAGATAAACAAATACCCTTATGGAAAATATTAAACTGAACATCGAAAAGACTTTGGATTTCATTTCCAAAGAAAATCTTGCCTCTTACGAAAGTAAAGTAAGAGCATGTATGGAAACATTGGAAAAAGGTACCGGCTTGGGTAACGACTTCTTGGGCTGGTTGCATTTGCCATCATCCATCTCTAAAGAACATTTGGCCGACCTGAAAGCGACAGCACAGGTGCTTCGTGAAAACTGTGAAGTAGTGGTTGTTGCAGGTATCGGTGGTAGCTATCTGGGTGCCCGTGCCGTAATCGAAGCAATGTCCGACAGCTTCGCTTGGTTGAAAGAAAAGAAGGAAGGCAATCCTACCATCGTTTTTGCAGGTCACAATATCGGTGAAGACTATCTTTACGAACTGACTTCTTTCTTGAAAGACAAAAAGTTCGGTATCATCAATATCTCTAAATCAGGTACAACTACAGAAACAGCATTGGCTTTCCGCTTGCTGAAGAAACAGTGCGAAGACCAGCGTGGCAAGGAAATGGCCCGCAAGGTAATCGTTGCCGTTACTGACGCAAAGAAGGGTGCAGCACGTGTAACTGCCGATAAGGAAGGTTACAAGTCATTCATTATCCCTGACAATGTCGGCGGCCGTTTCTCAGTTCTTACTCCGGTAGGTTTGCTTCCTATCGCTGTTGCAGGTATCGACATCGATCAGTTGGTATCCGGTGCAGCCGACATGGAAAAGGTTTGTGCAAACGAAAACCTGATGGAAAATCCTGCCGCTTTGTACGCTGCTACACGTAACGAATTATACAAGAACGGCAAGAAGATTGAAATTCTGGTCAACTACCAGCCGAAACTCCACTACTTCATGGAATGGTGGAAACAGCTGTACGGCGAATCAGAAGGTAAGGACAACAAGGGTATCTACCCAAGTTCAGTCGACTTCTCTACCGACCTTCACTCTATGGGTCAGTGGATTCAGGAAGGCGAACGTACTATCTTCGAGACTGTGGTATCTGTAGCTACTCCGAACCACGAACTTCATGTTCCTAGCGATGAAGAAAACCTCGACGGTCTGAACTTCCTTGCAGGCAAACGTGTTGACGAAGTAAACAAGATGGCCGAACTGGGAACTCAGTTGGCTCACGTTGACGGTGGTGTTCCTAATCTCCATGTAAGCGTTCCGAAACTGAACGAATACTACTTGGGACAGCTCATCTACTTCTTCGAAAAGGCTTGCGGTATCAGCGGCTATCTGCTGGAAGTAAATCCGTTCAACCAGCCGGGTGTTGAAGCATACAAGAAGAACATGTTTGCACTCCTCAACAAACCGGGTTATGAAGAAGCTTCTAAAGCAATCCAAGCTCGTTTGAAAAAATAATCAGAAAACTCTGATATAAGAAAAAGGAAGTAATGGAGAACACATCGGAACGATCAGACTCCGTTACTTCCTTCATTTATATAATAAGGTAGAAATAAAATCATCCGATAATCATGCTCCGACAAGCAATTGACAGTTATTTAGCAACACACAATTATAACAGAATAGATCTCAAGGCAGTTTTGTTTGATATGGACGGCGTTCTGTTCGATTCGATGAAGAACCATGCGACCGCCTGGCACGAAGCAATGAAACGATACGATATGCACCTCAGCCGTGAAGAAGCATACATGCATGAAGGACGAACCGGAGCTTCGACCATCAACATAGTAAGCATACGCCAACGTCAGCGTGAAGCAACCGAAGAGGAAATCAAGGAAATCTATCAGACCAAAAGCGAGATCTTCAATTCCCTTCCAAAAGCTGAACGTATGCCGGGTGCTTATGAACTGTTGAAACAGGTCAAAGCCTGCGGACTGATTCCGATGGTCGTTACCGGATCCGGTCAGAAAACTCTATTGGAACGACTGAACCGTAACTTCCCAGATATCTTTAAAGCCGAACTCATGGTAACAGCCTTCGATGTAAAATACGGCAAGCCGAATCCGGAACCCTATTTGATGGCACTCCAGAAAGGAGGCATCAAGGCTAATGAGGCAATAGTCGTAGAAAACGCCCCTTTAGGTGTCAGAGCCGGAGTGGCAGCGGGAATCTTTACGGTGGCAGTGAATACCGGTCCGCTTCCCGACCATGTATTGTTGGATGAAGGAGCCAACTATTTGTTCCATTCAATGACAGAATTCAGCGAGAAATGGAATAGCTTTTATCAAGAATACAAATAAAACCGTATATTTGTAACCAGCATTTACAAATGCTAAAACTAACCCTAACAAATTCAAATTGGATAGAAGAGAAAGACCGCCTCGTGATGAAGCGGTCTTTCTTACTTTAACAAAGCTGTCAAAAATAAATATTAGACTTCATAGTTTATATGGAATAAGGTAAGACACAATCCTACGAAAGACCCTACCCTATTCATTTATAAATGAGAGAGATAATTTTAATATCCCGGATTCTGATAAGCCTTTATTTCACTTTCAGACATATCTACCATTGCTTCTATCTGACCTTGAGGTATCGGGCGGAGATAATGTTTCTTCTCGATTGTCCGTGTATAGGTTTGAGGAGTATGATCGCCCTTTTCCGTTCCACAAATTACATATGTATCGGCATATTCATTCCATTTCTGTGTACGGACCAAATCGAACCAACGATAGCCTTCGCCAAAGAATTCACGAGAACGTTCATCCAAGATATAATTAATATCGATAGTAGCCGGAGTTGCTGCAACCATTTCTGCACTATGATCTATTGTAACTTCACGTGAGTTCGGTATAATAATCTTATGCAATAAGCCTACTTTTATCAATGATGTCAATATTGAGTGACGGTTTCTT
>CALUKX010000033.1 GCA_944321335.1 uncultured Phocaeicola sp.
CTTGAATGCACAGAAATGAAGGATAGCGGTATGCCGGGAACATCTCGTTACATTACCACTAAGAACAGAAAGAATACCGCAGAAAGATTGGAATTGAAGAAATACAATCCTATTTTGAAAAGAGTAACAGTTCACAAAGAAATTAAATAATAGAAGACCATGGCAAAGAAAACAGTCGCAACACTTCAGACAGGTAAAGAAGGTCGTTCTTATACCAAGGTTATCAAAATGGTTAAGTCACCGAAGACTGGTGCTTACGTTTTTGACGAACAGATGGTTCCTAACGAAAAAGTTCAGGACTTCTTTAAGAAATAATATAGAATTTACTATATGTCTAGATAGAGTTCCTTCCATCATTTCGATGGAAGGAACTTTTTTTTATATCCGTGACACCTTTTCCGGTTAATGACTAACCGGAAAATAGTTTTTGTCATTTTCTCTTTCACTCTTTCAACTTCCTCATTGATAAAGCGTTATGTGTGAAAGCAAGGTGATTTTGCTTTCACCGTTCGTTTAATGTGGTTTCACCCGATCAGACTTTCGCCGAAAAGCGATGGAATCAGATGGAATTTCCGCTCCGTAACCCCGATTGATATATGTGCCCTTTTTTTTGTGAGTACCAAAATTCGTTATATCTTTGTATCATAAACAGATAAATAAAAAACAAGCCGTATGGGATTTTTTAGTTTTTTTTCGAAGGAAAAGAAAGAAACTTTGGATAAGGGCTTGTCGAAGACCAAAGAAAGCGTTTTCGGCAAGATAGCTCGTGCCGTCGCCGGTAAATCGAAGGTGGACGATGAAGTATTGGATAACCTCGAAGAGGTGCTGATCACTTCGGATGTCGGCGTAGAGACTACACTGAACATCATCAAGCGTATCGAAAAACGTGTGGCTAAGGATAAGTACGTAAATACCCAGGAATTGAACAATATCCTGCGTGAAGAAATTGCCGCATTGCTGACAGAGAACAACACGGTTGATTCGGACGATTTTGATGTTCCGGTTGAAAAGAAGCCATACGTGATTATGGTGGTAGGTGTAAACGGTGTAGGTAAGACTACCACTATCGGTAAGTTGGCTTATCAGTTCAAGAAAGCCGGCAAGTCGGTTTATCTGGGTGCCGCCGATACATTCCGTGCCGCTGCCGTAGAGCAGTTGGTTATCTGGGGCGAACGGGTAGGTGTACCTGTCATCAAACAGAAGATGGGTGCCGATCCGGCATCGGTCGCATTCGATACGTTAAGCTCGGCGGTTGCAAACAATGCCGATGTGGTGATTATCGACACAGCCGGTCGTCTGCACAACAAGGTAGGCCTGATGAACGAGCTTACCAAAATCAAGAACGTTATGAAGAAGGTTGTGCCCGACGCTCCACAGGAGGTTCTGCTGGTGCTCGACGGTTCGACCGGACAGAATGCTTTCGAACAAGCCAAGCAGTTTACATTGGCTACCGAAGTAACCGCTATGGCGATTACCAAGCTCGACGGTACAGCCAAGGGTGGTGTGGTTATCGGAATTTCCGACCAGTTCAAGATTCCTGTAAAATACATCGGTTTGGGTGAAGGTATCGAAGACCTTCAGATTTTCCGCCGTCGGGAGTTCGTTGATTCATTATTTGGAGAAGCAGAAAACAAATGAGAAAAAATACCATCGACATAATTACCTTGGGATGTTCGAAGAATCTGGTCGATTCGGAGAAGTTGATGAAGCAGCTGGAAGCCAACGGATATAAGGTTACGCACGATAGCGAGAATCCTCAAGGCGAGATTGCCGTTGTCAATACTTGCGGTTTTATCGGCGATGCAAAGGAGGAATCCATCAATATGATTCTGGAGCTTTGCCAGGCGAAGGAAGAAGGACGTCTGAAACAGCTATACGTGATGGGGTGTCTTTCCGAACGCTATTTGAAGGATCTGATGAAGGAGATTCCGCAGGTGGATAAGTTCTATGGTAAGTTCAACTGGAACGAACTGTTGGCCGATTTAGGTAAGGCGTACCGTTCGGATTATGCCATCGAACGTCATCTCACCACACCGAAGCATTACGCATACCTGAAGATTTCGGAAGGATGCGACCGCAAATGTTCGTATTGTGCCATTCCTATCATTACCGGAAAGCATATTTCCCGTCCGATGGATGAGATTCTGGATGAAGTCCGTATGCTCGTATCAAAAGGTGTGAAAGAGTTTCAGGTTATCGCTCAGGAGCTGACCTATTATGGTGTCGATCTGTATAAGAAGCAGATGCTTCCCGAACTGATCGAAAAGATGGCACAGATACCGGGCGTGAAATGGATCCGGTTGCATTATGCATATCCCGCACATTTCCCGAATGACTTGTTCCGTGTAATGCGTGAATACGACAATGTCTGCAAGTATATGGATATTGCCTTGCAGCACATCAGCGACAATATGCTGAAACTGATGCGGCGTCACGTTACCAAGGAAGAGACCTATAAGCTGATTGAAGATTTCCGTCGGGAGGTTCCGGGAATCCATCTCCGTACTACGCTGATGGTAGGTCATCCGGGCGAAACCGAACAGGATTTCGAAGAGCTGAAGGAGTTTGTCCGTTGGGCGAAATTCGAGCGTATGGGTGCTTTTGCCTATTCGCACGAAGAAGGGACCTATGCGGCACGCCATTATAAGGACGAGATTCCGCAGGAAATCAAGCAACAGCGCCTGGACGAACTGATGGCCGTACAGCAGGAAATTTCCAACGAGATTACACACTCTAAAATAGGCCAGGAGTTTAAGGTAATTATCGACCGTAAGGAAGGGGAGTACTACATCGGAAGAACCCAGTTCGATTCTCCTGAAGTGGATCCCGAAGTATTGATCAAGGACGAAGGCAAGCGTCTGAATCTCGGTTCGTTCCATCGTGTGAAGGTGTACGATGCCGATGATTTCGATCTCTATGCCTCTTTAGTATAACGTTTAAGTAAAGCGGATGAAATGAACAATAAGGAATTGATAGGCGAATTGTCCCGCCGCTTAGGATACACCAACAAGGATGCCACACAACTTGTGGCATCTATTGTTAGTATTATGGGGGAAGAGTTGCAGGACGGTAAGACACTGAGCTTTACCGGATTCGGTACGTTCGAGGTCAAGAAGAAGATGGAGCGCATCACCGTGAACCCGGTCACCAAGCAACGTTTGCTTGTTCCGCCCAAATTAACCTTAACCTACAAGCCGAGCCCGGCCTTGAAAGAAAAGTTCAAAAACACATCCGCCGATGAATGAAAAACTCACAATCCAAGATTTGATTGATTTGTTGGCCAAGCGCCATGCGATGGAGCAGACAGATGCCGATGCATTTGTCAAAACCTTCTTTGCCCTGATTGAAGAAGCGCTCGAAACCGACAAGTACGTCAAGATAAAAGGTCTGGGAACCTTCAAGCTCATCGAGGTCGAAGCACGTGAAAGCATCGATGTCAATACCGGTGAGCGTATCGAAATCCAGGAACATACACGCATTTCTTTCGTACCCGATCCGTCCATGCGCGATTGGGTAAACAAACCATTCTCACATTTCGAGACTGTAGTACTGAACGAGAACACCCATTTCGATGATATTCCGGAAGACAATCTGCCTGAAACCATATCAGCGGACACTTTGGACGATGATTTTTCGGAAGAAGCCGAAGAAATGGAGATTTCCGAAGAACCGGAACCGACTTCTGATAATCATACCGATGCAGATGAGAAAGTACTGGGTGCGGAAGAGGTTATTCCTGAAGAAACAGAACCGGATAAGGAAACTGAGGCTGAAGATGAAGTCACTGAAGAAGAACATCCGGCAGATACCCCATCAGAAGAAGCTAAGATTGAGATTGAAGAGGCAGATGCAGAACCCAAGGATTCGGAAGATGAAGAGCGTCCGTCGACAGACGACACTTCTGTTGAAAATACTTTAACGGACGATAGTCAAGATGCTAATCTACAAGAAAATACGGAAGAAGATAAGACTCAGGGTATCCGGTCTGAGAATAAGGTTCCGCCAGTAGAATCATCGGAAGAGATTGATAAGGACAAGAACCGGGAAAGAAAGCCTCGTCTTCCGTGGTGCATGATTGCCGCTGTTCTGTTCCTCGGTATATTGCTTGGAGGCGGTATTGCGTGGACGATCCTTTCGGGCAGACGCTATATTCCGAAATCGGTGGTGGAAGCTTTGTTGGAACAGAAGGATGAGGAACGTAAGGCTCAGGCTGCAGCCGACAGCATTGCTGCCTTGAAATCGGACGCGGCCGATTCTACTGCAACCACCGTTCCGAACGATTCCCTGCAACAAAATCCATCACAGACTTTGCCGACATCCGTCCCGAACAATGTATCGGCAACACAACAACAAGCGGTATCGGTAGGGCAGAATCAGGCAAGTAAAACTAACCGGTCTGTACAAAAACGGGAAACATTGGCCGATACCGTACAATATGAAATCACCGGAACTATCGATACCTATACACTGGGCAACGGAGAAAGTCTGGTGAAGATAGCGTTGAGATACTACGGAAACAAGAAATTATGGCCGTATCTGGTCAAGCATAACCGCGATGTCATCTCCGATCCAGATGGCGTTCTGGTAGGTACGACTATCCGTATTCCGAAACTGACTCCGAAAACGGACAAAAAATAAGGATAACAGACCAAAGGTGCGATTTTAAATTTCTTTAGTCCAATAAGGTTTAAAACCGCGGAAACGACTAGTATTTTTTAATAAATATTAGTTGTTTCTGTTAATAGAATCGTTTACTTTTGGGGCTATGTTAAATTGTGGTCTGGTTACAGGCCTATGAAAACGCATATAGAAAAACATTTAAATAAGTAAAGAAATTATGGCTGAAGCTATTGACATTCGTGAATTGAACGAACGTATCGAACGCCAGAGCGCATTCGTTACTAACCTGATGACCGGCATGGATCAGGTCATCGTTGGTCAGAAACACCTCGTGGAATCTTTGTTGATCGGTTTGTTGTCCGATGGTCATATCCTGTTGGAAGGTGTTCCGGGCTTGGCAAAAACATTAGCAATCAAGACACTGGCATCGTTGATCGATTCAAAGTATAGTCGTATCCAGTTTACTCCCGACTTGTTGCCTGCCGATGTGATCGGTACAATGATATATAGTCAGAAGGAAGAAAAGTTCCTAGTCAACAAAGGTCCTATCTTTGCCAACTTCGTATTGGCCGATGAAATCAACCGTGCTCCGGCCAAGGTACAGAGTGCTTTGCTCGAAGCAATGCAGGAACGTCAGGTAACTCTGGGCAAGGAAACTTTCAAGCTTCCTGAACCGTTCCTGGTAATGGCTACACAGAACCCGATCGAACAGGAAGGTACTTATCCGCTGCCTGAAGCTCAGGTAGACCGTTTCATGCTGAAGGTGATCATCGACTATCCGAAACTGGAAGAGGAGAAGAAGATTATCCGTCAGAATATCTCGGGCGAAAGCATACAGATCCGTCCGATTCTGAAGGCGGAAGAAATCATCGAAGCACGCAATATTGTCCGTCAGGTTTATCTGGATGAAAAGATTGAGCAGTATATCGCCGATATCGTGTTCGCAACCCGTTATCCGGAAAAATACGATTTGAAGGAACTCAAGGGACTGATCGGCTTCGGAGGTTCTCCACGTGCTTCCATCAATTTGGCATTGGCTGCTCGTAGCTACGCCTTCATCAAGCGTCGTGGTTATGTAATTCCGGAAGATGTACGTGCCGTAGCACACGATGTTCTGCGCCACCGTATCGGTCTGACTTACGAAGCGGAAGCTACCAACGTTACTTCCGACGAAATCGTAAGCAAGATCCTGAATAAGGTCGAAGTGCCCTAATCAAAAGGAAATTTTCATCGATTCACAATTGTGGTTCGCATGAGTCACTATAGTGAATCGCATGATTCACAATTGTGAGCCGCTTGATTCACTATTGTGAATCGATGAATATATAAGGACATCTTACAGAAGTCTCCTTTATTAATCATTTAGAAAGAATGGAAACAAGTGAACTATTAAAACGCGTCCGTCAGATTGAAATCAAGACCCGCGGACTTTCGAGCAATATCTTTGCCGGCCAGTATCATTCGGCCTTCAAGGGTAGAGGTATGGCTTTTTCGGAGGTTCGTGAATATCAGTATGGCGACGACGTGCGCGATATAGACTGGAACGTAACAGCCCGCTTCGACAAGCCATTCGTTAAAGTATTCGAGGAAGAACGTGAACTGACCGTAATGCTGTTGGTCGATGTATCAAACAGCTTGGATTTCGGTACAGTGAAACAGACCAAACGGGAGATGCTGACAGAAATTGCCGCTACATTGGCTTTCTCAGCAATCCAGAACAACGATAAGATTGGGGTCATCTTCTTTTCTGACCGTATCGAGAAATTCATTCCGCCCAAGAAGGGCCGCAAGCATATCCTGTTCATCATCCGTGAACTTCTGGATTTTCAGGCCGAAAGTACACGTACCGATGTGCAGTGTGCCATCGAATACCTGACCAACGTCATCAAGAAACGTTGTACGGCGTTCATTCTGAGCGACTTTATCGATACGAAGGATTTCAAGAACGCGCTGACCATCGCCAACCGGAAGCACGATGTGGTAGCCGTACAGGTATACGACCGTCGTCTGGAAGATCTTCCCGATGTAGGCTTGATGAAGGTGCGCGATGCCGAAACCGGTCACGAGCAATGGATCGATACTTCATCGAAAGCTTTGCGTAATGCTCATCATGCCTGGTGGGTATCCTGTCAGGAAAAGCTGAACGATACGTTTACACACTGCAATGTGGATTCCGTATCGGTCCGCACAGACCAGGATTACGTGAAAGCCTTGCTTAACTTATTTGCAAAACGAAACTGAGATTGTTATGAAATTCAACCTATTCAATGACGGTAAGAACTGTCTGAAGGCTTTGGGCTGCGCTTTGCTTCTGTTGCTTGCAGCACCCCGTGTGCAGGCTCAGGTGACGGTTGACGCCACCATCGATTCGCTCCAGATTCTTATCGGAGAGCAGGCAAAGATCAAGTTGCAGGTCAGCATGGATGCCAACAAACAACTGGTCCTTCCGCATTTCCCCGATACATTGATTACCGGAGTGGAGGTGCTGGAAGAGGCAAAGCCCGATACACAGCTTCTGAACGACAACAAGCGTTGGCTGATTACCACGGAATATACGGTTACATCGTTCGACTCGGCTCTTTATTATCTGCCGCCGATGCAGGTGCTGGTAGACAATAAGCCGTATATGTCGAAGGCGTTGGCTCTGAAGGTCTATTCCGTTCCGGTGGATACCTTGCATCCCGACCAGTTCTTCGGACCGAAGGATATCCGTGAGGTACCGATTACATGGAGCGATGTTGCCCCATTGACCTACTCATCCTTGTTGATGATCCTTCTGGGTATCGTTACCGTGTTCCTGATACTCCGCTACCGCGACAACAAGCCGATTATCAAGATTATCAAGATAGAGCCCAAGCTGCCTCCTCATCAGGCAGCGATGAAAAAGATCGAAGAGATCAAGGCCGACAAGAACATCCAACGTGAAGACCCGAAACTTTACTATACGGAGCTTACCGAAGTTATCCGTACCTATATCAAGAAACGTTTCGGATTCAATGCGATGGAAATGACTTCGACCGAAATCATCGACCGTCTATTGCAGGAAAAGGATCAGGAATCCATCAACGATCTGAAGAATCTGTTCATGACAGCCGATCTGGTGAAATTCGCCAAGCATGCACCGCTCATGAACGAAAACGACATGAACCTGGTGAATGCAGTCGACTTCATCAATCAGACCAAAGTGGAGGAAGACCCGAATGCGAAGAAGGAACCGACCGAAATCAGAGTGGAGGAGAAGCGTTCGAAAGAAGGACGTATCGTGCTTATCGTCAGCATTGTAGTGATTGCTGCCGCAGCCCTCATCGCCCTGTATATGGTTGTCCGCAACATTCTGGATCTCTTCTTTTAACTATTAAAGCATTGGAACCATGATTTTTGCACATATTGAATATTTGTTCTTACTGATTCTGCTCATCCCATACATCGTATGGTATATCCTGAAGCGGAAGAAGACGGATGCAACCATGCAGGTTTCTACCACCCGCATGTATATGAATGCGCCGAAGAGCTGGAAAGTATATCTGCTTCATGCTCCGTTTCTGCTGCGTATCCTGACATTCGTGATGATTGTGCTGGTGCTTGCACGCCCGCAGACCACCGACAACTGGCAGAATACGGAGATTGAAGGTATCGATATCATGATGGCAGTCGATGTATCAACCAGTATGTTGGCCGAAGACTTGAAGCCGAACCGTCTGGAAGCTGCCAAGAAAGTGGCTTCGGAATTCATCAACGGACGACCGAACGATAACATCGGTCTGACGATTTTTGCCGGTGAAGCTTTCACCCAATGTCCGCTGACTGTCGATCACGGTGTATTGCTCAACCTCTTCAACAGCATCAAGGGCGATATCGCCCAGCGTGGTCTGATTGAAGACGGTACTGCTGTAGGTATGGGACTGGCCAATGCCATTACCCGTCTGAAGGACAGCAAAGCCAAATCGAAGGTTATCATCCTGCTGACAGATGGTAGCAACAACCGGGGAGATATCTCTCCGCTTACTGCAGCCGAGATTGCCAAACAGTTCGGTATCCGTGTCTATACCATCGGCGTGGGAACAAACGGAACCGCACCATATCCGATGCCGACTTATTCCGGAATACAATATGTAAACGTTCCGGTGGAAATCGACGAACAGACACTGACACAGATTGCAGGAAGCACCGACGGCCATTACTATCGTGCTACCAGCAATTCGAAGCTAGAAGAAGTCTATAAGGAAATCGACAAGCTCGAAAAAACCAAGTTGAACGTGAAGGAGTTCAGCAAACGCGAGGAAGCGTTCGCCATCTTCGGCATCATCGCCTTCCTGAGCATTCTGCTCGAACTGCTTTTGCGTAACACTGTATTAAAGAAAATACCTTAAAACAGAGAAATTATGTTTCGATTTGGAGAACCGATATATTTATATCTATTGATAGTACTGCCAATCCTTGCATTGCTGTACTTCTATTCCAATTACCGCCGGAAGAAGAAACTCCGCCAATACGGTGATCCCGAGTTGCTGGCTCACCTCATGCCCGACGTATCCAACTATCGTCCGGCAGTGAAGTTCTGGCTGGTTTTCGCAGCCTTGGCAATGGTAATCTTCATGCTTGCCCGTCCGCAGTTCGGGTCGAAGATGGAAACCGTTAAGCGTCAGGGAATCGAAACGGTGGTAGCATTGGATATTTCAAACTCCATGCTGGCACAGGATGTCGCTCCGAGCCGTCTGAAGAAATCGAAGAAACTGATTTCACGATTGGTTGAAACCTTCAACAACGATAAGGTAGCGATGATTGTATTTGCCGGAGAAGCGTTTACACAGCTGCCTATCACCAGCGACTATATTTCGGCCAAGATGTTCCTCGAAAGCATCAATCCGTCACTGATTTCAACTCAAGGTACGGATATCCGTGGAGCTATCGAGTTGGCCATGAAGAGCTTTACTCCCAATCCGAATGTGGGCCGTGCCATTGTGCTCATTACCGATGGTGAAAACCATGAGGGCGGGGCAGTGGAAGCCGCTCAGGAAGCCGCCAAGAAGGGAGTACGTGTATTTGTATTGGGAGTAGGTTCGCCCGACGGCTCGCCGATTCCGATGGAAGGATCGAATGAATTCCGTCGCGATAAGGACGGCAACGTAATCGTTACCCGTCTGAACGAACAGATGTGTCAGGAAATCGCCAAGGCCGGCAACGGTATGTATGTACGTGTAGACAACACCAACCGTGCCGAACGTGCCTTGAACGACGAAATCAACAAGCTGGCAAAAGCCGATGTGGAGACGCAGGTCTATACCGAATTCGACGAACAGTTCAATGTGCTGGCATGGATCGCTCTTCTGCTGTTGATAGCCGACCTGCTGTTGCTCGACCGCAAGAACCCACTTTTCAAGAATGTGAAACTGTTTAAAAAGGACTGATATGTTACGGAAAGGAAGTATATTGCTGGGCATGCTGCTTGTATCGGTCGTAGCCTTCGGGCAGAATAACGAACGCAAGTATCTGCGAAGCGGAAATAAATTATATAAGGACAGTACCTTTGTCAAGGCCGAAGTCGATTACCGCAAGGCTCTCGACCAGAATCCGAACTCTACCGATGCCATGTACAACCTTGGCAACTCGCTGCTGATGCAACAGAAAGCGAAAGATGCGATGGAACAATATGTAGCGGCAGCCCGTGTAGAAAAAGACAAGAAGAAGCTGGCGGAAATCTATCACAACATGGGAGTTATCCTGCAGTCGTCGAAACAGCTTCCGCAGTGTATTGAAGCCTACAAGAAAGCGTTACGCAACAATCCGAAGGACGACGAGACACGATACAACCTCGCTCTGGCCCAGAAACAACTGAAGGATCAGCAGCAACAACAGCAGAACCAGAATCAGAACAAGGACCAGAAACAGGATCAGAAGCAAGAAGAAAAGCAACAGAATAAGGATCAGCAGGACCAGAAGAAAGAGGAACAGCAGCAGAACCAACAGCAACAACAGCAGCAAGACCAGAACCAAATGTCGAAGGAAAATGCAGAACAGTTGCTGAAAGCTGCCATGCAGGACGAAAAAGATGTCCAGGACAAGGTGAAGAAAGCCATCAAGGTCCAAGGACGCAAACTCGACAAAGACTGGTAATTGATCCGTTCCACTAGATAATAAATAAACAGAAATAACGATGAGAAAACTGATTTTCTTTCTACTATTGACAATCACTGCCATCCAGGCGTATGCCGACGGGAGGGTAAGCTTCGTGGCCGAAGCCCCCGATGTGGTGGTAAGCGGCGACCAGTTCCGGTTGACGTTCACTGTCAATACTCAAGACGTATCCGACTTCCGGGCTCCGTCGATCCGTGGATTCGAGGTATTGATGGGACCGAGCCGTTCGCAGCAGAGCAGCACACAAATCATCAACGGCAAAGTATCTTCAAGCAGTTCCATTACCTATACCTATATCCTGATGGCCGACAAAGCCGGAACGTATAATATTCCAGCAGCAAGTATCGAAGTGGACAATCAGAAAGTCTTCTCGAATGCGATTACCATCAAGGTATTGCCACCCGACAAGGCAGGTAGTGCTTCCGGTGGTTCTCAAGGAAGTTCTTCTTCACGTAGCCAGGTAGCAGGCAGCCGTATCTCTGCCAATGACCTGTTCATTACAGCGACGGCCAGCAAGACAACCGTACACGAACAGGAAGCCATTCTGCTTACCTATAAAGTGTATACCTTGGTCAACTTGCGCCAATTGTATGGCAAGATGCCGGATCTGAAAGGCTTCCATACCCAGGAAATCGAACTTCCACAGCAGAAGACCTTCTCTTTGGAACATTACAAAGGACGTAATTACAATACAACGGTATGGAGTCAGTATGTTCTGTTCCCGCAGCAGACCGGTAAACTGGAAATCCCATCCATTACATTCGAAGGAGTAGTAGCCCAGCAGACTATATCGGACGACCCGTTCGATGCCTTCTTCAACGGTGGCGGATATGTAGAAGTAAAGAAGAAAATCGTTACTCCGAAAATAACGATCGATGTCCTTCCGTTGCCAACCAAGCCTGAAAACTTCTCGGGTGGTGTAGGAGAGTTTACCATGAGTTCTTCGATCAATTCGACAAAGGTGAAGACAAACGATGCGGTAACCATCAAACTGGTTATCTCCGGTTCGGGTAACATGAAGCTCATCAGTACACCGGAAATCAAGTTCCCTCAGGATTTTGAAGTATATGATCCGAAAGTAACCAACAATTTCAAGGTATCACAGGCCGGATTGACAGGTTCACAAACTATCGAATATCTGGCTATACCTCGCCATGCAGGAAACTTTACCATTCCGCCGGTTGAATTTACATATTTCGACCTGAAGACCAATGCATACAAGACCCTCAAGACACAGCCGTACGAACTGACAGTGGAAAAGGGTAAAGGTAATGCCGATCAGGTGATTGCCGATTTCACAAACAAGGAGAGCGTCAAGGTGCTGGGACAGGATATCCGTTTCATCAAGTTGGGAGATACAACCTTGCACAAGAAAGGCGATTACTTCTTCGGAACGCTCCCGTACATACTTTGGTACATTATTCCGCTTGTACTCTTTATCATCTTCATCATCTACTTCCGCAAGCAGGCAGCCGAAAATGCTAATGTGGCCAAGATGAAGACCAAGAAAGCCAACAAGGTAGCTACCAAGCGAATGAAGCTCGCCGGCAAGCTGTTGGCTGAAAACAAGAAGAACGAGTTCTACGACGAGGTATTGAAGGCTCTATGGGGTTATATCAGCGACAAGCTGAGCATTCCTGTATCGCAGCTTTCGAAAGACAATATCGAAGCCGAATTGATAAAATACGGCGTTTCCGACGAACTGATCAAGGAATTTATCGGTGCCTTGAACGAATGTGAATTTGCACGTTACGCCCCGGGCAATGAAAACGAAGCGATGGATAAGGTCTATACTGCAGCTGTCGAAGTGATCAGCAAGATGGAAAACAGTATCAAACATTAAAAGGATAGGAGATAAGCAATCATGAAGAAAATATCTATCATCATCGTATTATTGATGGGAGTGTTCCAGTTGGCCTCGGCAGCCGTCACCAAGGCACAAGCCGACAAAGCCTATCAGGAAGAGAAATATGCTGACGCTATCCAGATGTATGAAACCATCCTCCAGAACGATGGCGAATCTGCAGATATCTATTACAACTTAGGCAACAGCTACTACAAGAACAAGAATATAGCCAAAGCAGTGCTCAATTATGAGCGCGCTTTGCTGCTCAATCCGGGTGATGCCGACATCCGTTTCAATCTCGAAATGGCCGAAAGCAAGACCGTGGATCAGGTAACGCCGAAAAGTGAAGTATTCATCAAAACATGGATCAACAATCTGATCAATTGCATGAGTGAACACGGATGGGCAATGACCGGTATCGTGACCTTTATTCTGCTCTTGGGATGCATCGCTTTGTATATCTTTGGAAACCGCATCGTAATCAAGAAAATCGGTTTCATTGCAGCCATCGTATTTTTGGTAGTTACCGTCTGTTCAAACCTTTTCGCATCACACCAGAAGGATGAATTGGTGGAACGTCACGGAGCCATTGTCATGTCGCCGAGCATTACTGTAAAAAGTACTCCGAACGAAAGCGGTACCGACCTCTTCGTCATCCACGAAGGCACCAAGGTCTATATCGAAGACGCTACAATGAAAGAATGGCGTGAAATTCGTCTGGAAGATGGCAAGACCGGATGGTTGCCGGCATCAGCCATCGAAGTTATCTGATTCTCATTTGAATATTTGATATTACTATGATACTTGACATACAGCAACTCATCGGATTCGATCAGGAACTGCTTCTGAAACTGAACGGCAGCGATTCATTGTTTTGGGACGGCTTCATGTGGATTGTCACCGATACAAAAACATGGATTTTTGTCGGTGCGGTGTTGCTGTATGTCATTTTCAAGAACAACAAGCTCATGCAGGGCTTGACTATCCTGCTCATGATTGCCTTGGTAATCACTTTGTCCGATCAGTTTGCATCGACGGTCTGCAAGCCATTCTTCATGCGGTTCCGGCCGACCCAAGATCCTGAGTTGATGTATTTGGTACAGACTGTAAACGGATATAGGGGAGGAATGTACGGTTTCATGTCGAGTCATGCAGCCAATACCTTCTCCGCGGCAATGTTATTAGCCCTCCTTCTACGTGACAAATGGTTTACCGTTATGGTTTTCATCTGGGCAGCCATACCATCGTATTCCAGAATGTATCTGGGTGTGCATTACCCGGGTGACATATTTTGTGGAGCCCTATCAGGTTGTCTCATTGCCTGCCTGGTCTATTGGCTCTATACAAAAATCCAGAAAAAATTCTTTGACCAGGGAAAATTTATCTCTACCCAATACACATCGTCCGGATTCGAGACAGAAGATGTTCGTTTGGTAAGTACAGCACTGTTAATCACATACTTATATGCAGTTGTAGCAGGTATGGTGGTTTCAAAATCGTTGTACTTCTAATGTATGTTCTATAACAAGTTCTTTCTAAAAAAAACCGGGTTTCTTTGCTGTTTCATATTTCTTTTATTACATTTATATCGTGATATAAATAACTGAACAGTCTAACTTTTAAAACTTGGATTACTATGAACATGAACAGAACGATAACATTCAATGAACTGAGAAAAATCAAGGATTCATTGCCCGACGGAAGCATGCATCGTATCGCCGATGAACTGAACATCAGCGTTGACACCGTGAGAAACTTTTTCGGTGGTCACAATTTCAAGGACGGTAAAAGTGTAGGAATCCACTTGGAACCCGGACCTGATGGTGGCTTGGTTATGTTGGATGATACGACTGTTCTCGATAAGGCACTTGCCATACTGAAAGAACAAGCAGTGTAATGAAATTACAGAAAGGTCCTGATTGGCAAGTTGTCAAGAAGGACCTTTTTTGTTAGAATTCTGTTAATATATCAAATAACCTTTTAACCTTTAAAAATTGAGTTATGGAAGATAAATTAGTAACATTAGCCATCCTTACTTATTCGAAGGCACAGATACTGAAGACTGTGCTTGAAAATGAAGGGATAGAGGCCTATATTCACAATGTGAATCTGATTCAGCCGATTATTTCTTCAGGAGTAAGAGTCCGCATCAAGGAAAGTGATCTGCCTCACGCCTTGAAGATCATTGAAAGTTCTTCCTGGCTTGCATCCGAAGTATTAGAGGAAAAGAAAGTCGATAAGAATCAAGGAGCACCTAAAGTGCTGATTCCGATAGATTTCTCATCGTATTCACTGAAAGCTTGTGACATGGGTTTCGATATAGCAGCCAAGCTCAATGCCGAAGTAACATTGCTCCATGTATATTTCAGTCCGATTTTTATTCCAAGTCTCCATTATGACATTGATAGCTATCAGATTCCTCCTATAGAAGATGTCACTTCAATGAAAGGAATGCTGGAAAACGTTCATAATCAGCTGAATGACTTGACAAAACGTGTGGACGAAAAGATTGAGAAAGGGGAGTATGCACCTGTAAAATACAAGTGTGTGCTTCGCGAAGGTATTCCTGAAGAAGAAATATTGCAAATTGCACGTTCCATCAAACCGGTGATTATTGTAATGGGAACCCGTGGACAGAGCCAGAAAGATCTGGATCTGATCGGTAGTGTCACAGCGGAAGTTATCGACCGCAGTCCGTGCTTTGTATATGCTATCCCAGAAAATGCACCATACAAGAACTTTGACGACATCCATAACGTAGCGCTGTTTACAAGCTTCGACCAACGCGATCTGCTGGCATTCGATTCGCTCATTACAACGTTCCTGCATCACAATTTCAAAATCTCTTTTATCCATATCAATGCACATGAAGAAAAGAGAGCATGGAACGAAGTCAAACTTGCAGGAATCAAGGAATACTTCAAGAAACAATATCCGGATCTCGAATTCAGCTATTCAACGATTGAAGAGGAGAACCTTCTCGACAATCTGGATAAATATCTGAGTGAAAACAATATTGATGTAATGTGTACGACCAACTATAAACGGAACGTATTTGCACGTCTGTTTAATCCAAGCATGGCAAGGAAAATGATTTTCCATAGCAAGACACCAATATTGATCATTAAATAAAATAGAAAAGCGCAACAGCGATTGAAGATAAGAATCAATGCCTGTTGCGCTTCTTTTATCAAATAAAGGAATTAAAGTAAGTGGGACTAATTTTTTGTTTTTATTTGTTGAATAAATGAATAGGAGTATATTTTCTATATATCTAATTAAACATAATACCGATTATATCTAAAATATACATTAAATAAAGAAGGGGAATTTTCTTAGAAAAGCTCAAAGAAATAATGAAAATCAGATATACAAATATAATACCGTTATGAAGGAATTGTACTCCTTTATCTGAGTTTTTTTATTTATTGCCAAAAAAAAGTCCGACTTTAATCAGCCGGACTTTTTTTAAATATTGATTTCTGAATTACATAGACAATTCTTTTTCCAGAGCATCATATTCAGCCTTGTTCAACTTCCAATAGATGTTCAGCAAGTACTGTCCCCACAACTGACGATTATCCGGTTTCAATTCTTTAGCCTTTTCGTAGTTAGGTTTAGCCTTTTCATACAAATCCTTGATTTTAGCTTCATTTTCATTGTATTTAGGATCATCCATCGAAATCTTACCGTTTTCTTCTACCAATGCCTGTGCCGGGAAGAAATAGCAATCACCGATCTTAGCGTAAGCTTCAGCTACGAAATCACCGTTCTTAGCAATCAGCTCATTCAAAGTAGCGATAGCATCATCGTACTTCTTCATTTCATAATACAGTACACCTTTTACATAAAGGAAATAAGGAAGATCGTTCTGAGCGATAGCTGCATCGATTTCAGTCATTGCTTCATCGAGCTTTCCTTTCTGGATATAGTTATCCATCAAATTACCGATGAAATATGGCTGAGTCGGGAATTTTGCTACACCTTCCTTGATTGTTTCCAACCACTGTGTAGAATCAGGATTTTCACCTTTTCCGTAAGCTTCGGCCAAGCACATCAAAGCTCTGTAACCTTCTTCTTTGTGATTCTTTCCGATGTTACCATATTTGATAACAGCAGCCTTATCTTCCAAAGAATTTGCAGCCAATGCAGCATAGCAAGCAATCAACGGATTCAAAGTATCGTTCTTAACTGCAGCTTCATCTTCAAATATAGGATTGGAAGATGCGTCAACATACAGACCGAAGAATTTCAACGCTTTTCTATAATCACCCATATTATATGCGTCTGAACCTCCGTTTGTCAAATTAGGACGTACAGCAGCCAACGTCTTACCCAATTTCTTTCTCAGTTTAGCTTTCTTAAGTTCACCGCTCTGAACCTTGCTCTGTTCTACTTCATCGCATTTCAGATAGTAGTCGAACATTTTTGACAAGCTGCTGTATAATTTAGCAGTGTCAGCCTGGCCACCCGGCAAATAAAGCTTCATGTTCTCTTCATCGTAAATAGATTTCTGGATATCACCAGCCAGCTTCCATGTTTCAGGATCTGCAGCAGTTGTAGGATCAGTCAAAGCCGGTTCCAGAATCTGGGCAGCCTTAATCGGATCATCCTTAGCTGATTTTGCTTCTTTAACTACACTTTCCTGTGCAGACATTGCACATGCAGTAAAGAACAAAGCGGTAGTAAATAACACTTTTTTCATAACAATTAAAATTAGTAATACAAATATTCTTATTTCTTGCTTTTCATTATTATTGTTCTTCCGACACATCTTCCGACTCAGGAGCAATCACTTCATCAGAAGATACGTCCTCTCCTATTATCGGTTCGATAGCTTCTCCAATTACTTCTTCAGAAGCTGTTTCCTCTTCAGTTTCTGATGTTACCTTACAAACAGAACCGATACGGTCATTTCGTTTTTCCAGGTCAATAAGGCGGACACCTTGTGTTGCACGTCCCATGATGCGTACATCTGCAACTTTCAGACGGATTGTGATTCCTGACTTATTGATAATCATCAGGTCATTTTCATCGGTTACCGACTTGATTGCGACCAACTTACCTGTCTTTTCCGTGATACTCAATGTCTTGACACCCTTACCACCGCGGTTGGTCTTACGATAATCCTCAATATCAGAACGTTTACCATATCCGTTTTCAGATACCACCATAATGGTTTCAGCCTGCGGATCTTTGATGCAGATCATTCCGATTACTTCATCCTGTCCGTCTTCATCCAACGTAATACCACGGACACCGGTTGCAGTACGTCCCATTTCACGTACAGCGCTTTCATGGAATCGGATAGCACGTCCGTTACGGTTAGCAATAACAATTTCATTATTACCATTGGTCATTCGAACTTCGATTACACGGTCGTCTTCACGGATTGTGATAGCATTCACACCATTCTGACGAGGACGGGAATATTGTTCGAGACAAGTCTTCTTGATAACTCCCCTTTTGGTACAGAACAATACGTAATGGCTATTTACAAACTCTGTATCATTGAAGTTCTTCACACGCAAGTATGCAGTAACGACATCGTCCGCATCGATATTCAACAGATTCTGGATAGCGCGACCTTTTGATGTCTTGTTACCTTCAGGAATCTCATAAACCTTCAACCAATAGCATCTACCCTTCTGCGTAAAGAACATCATGGTATTATGCATGGTTGCCGGGTAAATATGTTCGATGAAGTCTTCATCACGGGTTTCACTACCCTTCGATCCTACTCCACCACGATTCTGTGCATGGAATTCAGATAACGGAGTACGTTTGATATATCCCAGATGAGAAATTGTTATAACCATCTGATCATCTGCATAGAAGTCTTCCGGATTGAATTCTTCTGAAGCATATACGATTTCAGAACGACGTTTGTCACCGTATTTTTCCTTCACTTCAATCAGTTCATCCTTGATAACTTTCTTGCACAATTCATCATTAGAAAGTATTTCTTCGAAGTATGCAATCTGTTTCATCAAGTCTTCATATTCAGCATGCAACTGATCCTGCATCAGTCCGGTAAGCTGACGCAAACGCATTTCCACGATTGCACGTGCTTGGATTTCTGACAGTTGGAAGCGTTCCATCAAATTGGTGATTGCTTCATTCGGAGTTTTCGCTGCACGGATGATACGGATTACCTCATCAATATTGTCGGAAGCAATGATCAAACCTTCCAGAATGTGTGCACGTTCCTTTGCCTTACGCAAATCGTAACGTGTACGGCGGATAACCACTTCATGACGATGTTCAACGAACAGCTGAATCAGATCTTTCAGATTCAACAGTTTCGGACGTCCATGAACCAATGCAATATTATTGACACCGAAAGAAGTCTGCAAAGCGGTCATCTTGAACAATTTATTCAAAACGACACTGGCATTAGCGTCACGTTTTACATCGATGACAATACGCATACCTTCACGGTCGGACTCATCGTTTACATAAGAAATACCTTCAATTTTCTTTTCGTTAACCAAAGAAGCAATATTTTCAATCAACTCTTTTTTGTTAACGTTATAAGGAATTTCATTAACGACAATCTTATCGTGAGTAGGATGAGTTTCTATTTCAGTCTTCGCACGCATTACTACACGGCCACGACCGGTTTCGTATGCTTCACGAACGCCGCTAATACCATATATATAACCACCAGTCGGGAAATCCGGAGCCTTGATATACTGCATCAGGCCATCTACATCGATATCATTATTATCAATATAGGCTACACAAGCATCAATTACCTCGGATAAGTTATGTGTCGGCATATTGGTTGCCATACCTACAGCAATACCAGACGCACCGTTTACCAACAAATTCGGGATTCGGGTCGGCATTACAGTCGGCTCCTGCAAAGTATCATCGAAGTTGTTGGTAAAGTCTACAGTCTCCTTGTAAAGGTCCTGCATCATATCTTCGCCAATCTTTTTCAGACGTGCCTCTGTATAACGCATTGCTGCAGGGCTGTCACCGTCGACCGAGCCGAAATTACCCTGTCCGTCAACCAACGGATAACGCATCGCCCAATCCTGAGCCATACGCACCAATGCACCGTAAACAGACGAGTCACCATGCGGATGGTATTTACCTAAAACTTCACCTACGATTCTTGCTGATTTCTTATATGGCTTGTCAGACGTATTTCCCAGTTCCATCATTCCGTACAGGATACGGCGATGAACAGGTTTGAAGCCATCTCTAACATCCGGAAGGGCGCGGGCAACGATTACAGACATTGAATAATCGATGTACGACTTCTTCATTTCCTCCTCGATGTTAATCTTTATAATTCTGTCCTGTTCTTGCATTTAAAACAAATTATTTATTATTATATCTCTCATTGGCTTGTTAAAAACCATGCTAAAGTACGACTTTTTATTGAATTGGCAAAACAAATCACCTAAGTTTTCCCAAAGCGGTTAACAATTAGAGGATTGTATAAAACCGACATATTGAACGGTCCGAAGTCAATTCAAGACAAAGAACATTTTTTAAAATTATTTGTAATAAAATTAGGAAAATCCTTTATCATTTTTGTTTCAAGGACAAAATATGGCATACATTTTGTTAAATCAATCAAGAAGATACAATAACTTATGAATATAATGTATATTTGCAGAATAAATTGTATATTAGACAAGGAGGAATCTAGAAATTATGAACAATCAATTTTCACAAAGAGTGTCTGATGTTATCCAATACAGTAAGGAAGAGGCTAACAGGCTGCTGAACAACTATATTGGTCCGGAACACTTATTGCTGGGGCTGATACGAGAGGGAGAAGGCAAAGCCGTACAGATTCTTCAAAGTCTGTATGTGGATCTGAAGAAAATTAAAAGGACATTGGAAGACCGATTGAGAGAAACACCTGATGCCTCCGAAGTATATTCGGAAGAAATCCCATTTAATGATAAGGCATCTAAAATAATAAAAATGAGTATACTGGAGGCCAGACTATTAAAAAGCCATTCAGCAGATACTGAACATATATTATTAGCGATTATGAGAGAAAATCAGAATATAGCCTCTGAAATCCTTGAACAAAACGAAGTTACATATCAGAAAGTACTGGACAAGCTTGTACCTAAGGCAGAGCCTCAAAGTGGATTGGATTTTGGAGAAGATGATGAAGACGAAGAAGAAGGTATCCGCAGACGTTCTTCGTCGGGCGATGGAAATAATCCTTTTTCAACAGGAAATCCGTCTGTCCGAACGCAGCAACAACGCTCAAACAATGATACCCCTATCCTGGATACCTTCGGAACAGATATGACAAAAGCTGCGGCTGAAGGAAAACTTGATCCGGTAGTAGGACGTGAAAAAGAAATCGAACGTCTTGCACAGATACTTAGTCGCCGCAAGAAGAACAATCCGATTCTGATTGGCGAACCTGGTGTTGGAAAGTCGGCTATCGTAGAAGGATTGGCTCTGAGAATTATTGAAAAGAAAGTATCGCGTATTCTTTTCGATAAGCGTGTAGTAGCTCTGGATATGACTTCGGTCGTTGCCGGTACTAAATATCGTGGCCAGTTTGAAGAGCGTATCCGCTCCATTCTGAATGAGCTGAAAAAGAATCCGAATATCATTCTTTTCATCGACGAAATCCATAATATTGTTGGAGCAGGTTCAGCTGCCGGTTCGATGGATGCTGCAAATATGCTGAAACCGGCTTTGGCACGTGGTGAAATCCAATGTATAGGCGCAACCACTCTTGATGAGTATCGTCAGAACATTGAAAAAGACGGCGCTTTGGAACGTCGTTTCCAGAAAGTTATGGTAGAACCGACCACTCCGGAAGAAACATTGCAGATTCTGCGTAACATTAAGGATAAATACGAAGAACATCACAATGTGAACTATACGGATGAAGCGCTGGAAGCTTGTGTCAAATTGACAGACAGATACGTTACCGACCGTAATTTCCCGGATAAAGCGATTGATGCACTTGATGAAGCAGGCTCACGTGTACATCTGACTAACATATCCGCTCCTAAGGAGATAGAAGATAAAGAATCAGAAATTGATGAAGCCAGAAAACATAAGAGTGAAGCAGTCCGTCTTCAGGATTTTGAACTTGCCGCAAGTTTCCGAGATCAGGAAAAAACATTATTGGATGAGTTGGAAATTATGAAGCGACAGTGGGAAGAAAGCATGAAAGAAAAGCGTCAGATGGTTGATGATGCACAGATTGCTGATGTCGTTTCAATGATTTCAGGCATCCCGGTTCAACGTATGGCGCAAGCGGAAGGTATCCGTCTGCGTGGTATGAAGGACGCCTTACTCAAGAAAGTTATCGCACAGGACAAAGCTGTGGAAACTTTGGTAAAAGCAATACAAAGAAGCCGTGTAGGACTGAAGGACCCGAACAAGCCGATAGGTACGTTCCTATTTCTGGGGCCGACAGGCGTAGGTAAAACCCATCTTGCCAAACAATTGGCAAAAGAAATGTTCGGCTCTACCGATTCATTGATCCGTATTGATATGAGTGAATATATGGAAAAGTTCACGGTATCAAGATTGGTTGGTGCCCCTCCGGGATATGTAGGATATGAAGAAGGTGGCCAATTGACAGAAAAAGTCCGCCGCAAACCCTACTCTATCGTTCTTTTGGATGAAATCGAAAAGGCTCACCCGGATGTATTCAACTTATTGTTGCAGGTGATGGATGAAGGACGTCTTACTGACAGTTATGGCAGAACTGTAGATTTCAAGAATACAGTTGTAATCATGACATCAAATGTAGGTACGCGACAGTTGAAGGAATTCGGAAAGGGAATCGGCTTTGCCGCACAGATGCGGACCGATGACAAGGAATATTCGAGAAGTGTAATCTCGAAAGCCTTGAACAAGCAGTTTGCTCCGGAATTCATCAACCGTCTGGACGAAATAATCACTTTCGACCAATTGGACCTTGAAGCATTGACCAAGATTATAGATATTGAACTCAAGGCACTGTACCAACGTGTTGAAAACCTTGGATATAAATTGGTTATCGATGATGAAGCTAAACGTTTCGTAGCTTCCAAAGGATATGATGTACAGTTTGGCGCCCGTCCGTTGAAACGTGCTATCCAGAATTATTTGGAAGACGGAATGGCGGAAGTCATTATCAATGAAGATATACAGAACGGCGATATTATCCATGCTCACATGAATGAAGCTGGCGATGGATTGAAAATGGATATCGAAAAAGCCTCTAAGGGATAAAAAGAGATCTCTATACAGACAAAATGTCAGACGGATTCCGTCTGGCATTTTTTTTGTGCCTCGCCCGATGTCATTCTTTTTTTGAAAACTTAAAAACAAAATATTATGCAGAAAGGTAATATTGGGGTTACTACAGAGAACATATTCCCTATCATCAAAAAGTTCTTGTATAGCGATCATGAAATTTTCCTTCGTGAATTGGTTTCAAACGCAGTAGATGCGACCCAAAAGCTGAAGACTTATGCTTCCAAAGGCGATTTCAAAGGCGAAATGGGCGATTTGACCATTCATGTTAATGTAGATAAAGACAACGGTACTATCACCATTTCCGATCGTGGTATCGGTCTTACAGCTGAAGAAATCGAAAAATACATCAATCAGATTGCCTTTTCAGGTGCAAACGACTTCCTTGAAAAATACAAGGAAGACGCTAATGCCATCATCGGACACTTCGGTTTGGGATTCTATTCTGCCTTTATGGTAGCCAAGAAAGTAGAAATCGTCACCAAATCGTTCAAAGAAGGTGCACAGGCTATGAAATGGACTTGCGACGGTAGTCCTGAGTTTACTTTGGAGGAAACCGAAAAGGCCGACCGTGGTTCGGATATCATCCTGCATATCGATGATGATTGCAAGGAATTCCTCGAAGAATCACGTATCCATAGCCTCCTGACCAAGTATTGCCGCTTCCTCCCTATTCCGGTAGCTTTCGGAAAGAAGAAAGAATGGAAAGACGGCAAACAGGTTGAAACCGAAGAAGACAATGTAATCAATGATACTTGTCCGATCTGGACAAAGAAACCGAGCGAACTGAAGGACGAAGATTACAAGAAATTCTACAGCGACCTGTATCCGATGTCGGACGAACCTTTATTCTGGATCCATCTGAATGTGGACTACCCGTTCAATCTGACCGGTGTACTTTATTTCCCGAAAATCAAGAGCAACCTCGACTTACAGAAGAATAAGATCCAACTGTACTGCAATCAGGTATATGTGACCGATTCGGTTGAAGGTATCGTTCCTGACTTCCTCACTTTGCTTCATGGCGTTATCGACTCACCGGATATTCCGTTGAACGTATCACGTTCATACCTCCAGAGCGATTCGAACGTGAAGAAGATTTCTACCTATATTACAAAGAAGGTAGCCGACCGTCTGCAGTCAATCTTCAAGAACGACCGTAAGGAGTTCGAAACCAAGTGGGATGACCTGAAGATCTTCATCAACTACGGAATGTTGACTCAGGAAGACTTCTACGATAAGGCCAACAAGTTTGCTTTGTTCAAGGACACTGATAGCAAATATTATACTTTTGAAGAGTATCAGACCTTGATTAAGGATAACCAGACAGATAAGGAAGGTAACCTTATCTATTTATACGCCAACAACCTTGACGAACAGTATACTTACATCGATGCAGCCAAGAACAAAGGCTACAGCGTATTGCTGATGGATGGACAATTGGATGTTCCGATGATCAACATGTTGGAACAGAAGTTCGAAAAGAGCCGTTTCACCCGTGTGGACAGCGATGTCATCGACCGTCTGATTGTCAAGGAAGAACAGAAAGGCGAAGAACTGGCAGCCGACAAACGTCAGGTATTGGCTACCGTATTCAACGGTCAGATGCCGAAACTCGATAAGACTGAATTCCATGTAGAGGCTCAAGCTATGGGTGAAACGGCCGCTCCT
The DNA here is from genome assembly GCA_944321335.1 of uncultured Phocaeicola sp. Lineage (GTDB taxonomy): Bacteria > Bacteroidota > Bacteroidia > Bacteroidales > Bacteroidaceae > Phocaeicola. Next base: position 24,518 of record CALUKX010000033.1, read on the forward strand.
ATTATCATCACCCAATCGGAATATATGCGTCGTATGAAGGAAATGGCCAATATTCAGGCCGGCATGAGTTTCTACGGAGAAATGCCGACTATGTACAACCTGGTATTGAACAGCGACCACAAGCTTATCAAGCAGGTATTGAACGATACAGAAAGTGCTTGCGCGGAAAAGCTTGTACCGGTTGAAGGTGAAATCGCTACCTTGAAGATGCGTCAGACCGAACTCCATAAGGCGCAGGAAGGCAAGAAGGATGAAGATATTCCGACTACCGAAAAAGACGAGCTGAAAGATATCGAGAACAAGTTGAACGACAAGAACCAACAAAAGAATGCGATTCTGAACGAATATGCAGCCGACAACAAGATTGTGCATCAGCTTATCGACCTTGCTTTGCTACAGAACAACATGTTGAAAGGCGAAGCGCTGACCAACTTTGTAAAACGTAGTATCGAACTGATCTGATAACGATCATCATAAATACAAGAAATGCTGGCGGAAATCACACTTCTGTCAGCATTTCTGTTTTTATACACCAAGAAAGAGAATTAATAGATGTTTCCCCCTTCCCGATTTATCATTACCTGAATATCTTCCGGCTCGGCATCGACTTCCAGCAGATAATAATCATTCTTATCGGCCCAATCTATGATTTTCAAGTCATCCACCAGATTCATGTTGTCTTTCACTTGTGCAGCAATAGTTGCCTGTACAGCTACAGGAATTACATTCAAGTCGTTCATGCAATTCTTTACATCAAATTCTGTGCGGATCCATTTACCCGAATTGGTATAAAATGCTTCCGCTTCAACATTAGTCAATTGGATATTCCAATCGGTAGCAGTACCGGTAAAATAGAATTCCACTTCATAGCTAGTCAGAATCATCTCCCATTTCGGGTTTACGGCATCAGGATATTGGGCATTGAATGCATTTACCACTTCCGACGGCGGAGTGATTGTAACATCATCGTCATCATTGCAGCTCTGCAATGTAGTAAAACAGAATAACGCCAGAACTGTCATAACCAAAGTTTTCAAATTGTCCTTCATGATACTTATAGTTTAGTTTATTATTAGGTTGTCATTTGCAAGATAAGAGTTTTTTTTATGATAAATCTATAATAAAACATAAATTGAGGAAATAAATATAATGCCGTATGTCATTTTTTTATATATCTTTGATTCAAACCAAAACGTATAACCGGACGAATGAAAAAAATTATTTCTATCATATTTATCCTTCTTATCGGTATTTCGACTCTCCCGGCCCAGAAAGTGGGGCTAGTGCTTAGTGGCGGAGGAGCCAAAGGAATGACGCATATTGGTATTATCCGGGCGCTTGAGGAAAACAATATTCCTATCGATTACGTTGCGGGTACTTCCATGGGAGCCATTGTGGGAGCTCTTTATGCCATGGGTTATTCACCCGACGATATGGAGAAGCTGCTCAAATCGGATGACTTCAAGCGTTGGTATACCGCCAAGATAGAAGAAAAATACATTTATTATTTCAAGAAAAAACCTCCCACTCCCGAGTTTCTCAACATCCGTGTATCGTTGAAAAATCCGTTGCATAAGGTCAAGACACAGATTTTTCCGTCAAGCATAGTCGATCCGATTCAGATGAACATTGCTTTTCTGGAGATTTTCAGTCAGTCGACAGCTTCATGCAAAGGAGATTTTGACAAACTTTTTGTGCCTTTCCGTTGTGTTGCTTCGGATGTATACAACAAAAAACCGATTATCTTCCGTGATGGCGACCTGGGAGATGCCGTACGCGCTTCCATGAGCTTCCCGGCCATGTTCAAGCCCATCGAAATAGATTCGATACTGGCTTACGACGGCGGTATCTACAATAATTTTCCAGTAAACGTCATGACCGAAGATTTCCATCCTGATATCATTATAGGTAGTGTGGTAAGCTCGAATCCTAGCAAGCCGGAAGAGGGCGATATCATGAGCCAGCTTGAAAACATGATCATGCAGAAGACCGACTATTCGTTGCCCGACTCGGCCGGTATATTGCTGAAATTCAAATACGAAGATGTGAGTCTGATGGATTTCGACCGCTTTGATGAGTTGCATGACATCGGTTACAAACGTACGATAGAAATGATGGACTCCATCAAATCGCGAATATCACGCCGTTCGAATTACCGACAGCTCGAACGCCGGCGTATCGCCTACCGTAACCAACAGCCAGAGTTACGTTTCCGCCGTATTCTGATTGACGGAGCAAATTATCAGCAGAAGAACTATATCAGTAAGGCCTTCCATTCTTCGGAAAACGACATATTTTCATTGGAAGATTTCAGAAAAGGGTATTTCCGCCTTATGGCCGACAATATGATTTCTGAAATCATCCCTCATGCAATCTATAATCCAACCGACTATACTTATGACCTGCATCTGAAGGTTAAGTTGGAAGACGATCTGGCTCTACGTGTGGGAGGCAATGTGGGTTCCAATGGTGCCAACCAAATCTATCTGGGAGCAACCTACCATAACTTGAACAATTATGCCAAGGAAGTTTCTGTAGACGGACAAGTGGGACAGATTTACAACAACTTGCAGGTGGCTGGACGTATGGACCTTTCCACACACATTCCGGCTTCATTCCGTCTGGTAGGTTCCCTTTCGGCTTTCGACTACTACAAGCAGGAGAAGCTTTTTACATCAGGCAATACTCCGGTGTTCAACAAGAAAAAGGAACAGTTTGTCAAGTTATTGGTATCCATGCCTTTCCTTACCCGTCAGAAAGTGGAATTCGGAATCGGTGTAGCATCGTTGAAGGATGAATATTTTCAGAAAAACATCATTGATTTCGAAAACGATAAGAGGGATGCCAGCAAATATACTCTTTTCGGAGGTTCCATTGCACTGGAAAGCAATACGCTCAACAGCCGTCAATATGCGACATCCGGTCGTAAGGAACGTCTTGCCGCTAACATCTATACAGGAAAAGAGCGTTATCTGCCAGGATATACTGATCCGGAAGCCGATCCCATGCCCAAATATGACCATAACCAATCGTGGTTGCAGCTTTCCTATGAATTGGAGAGATATTTTCCTCTCTCTTCGAAGTTTGTTCTGGGAAACTATATCCGAATATACTACTCGTCACGTAACTTCAGCCAAAACTATACGGCTACAATGATGCAGGCAGGCGAATTTGCACCAACAGCACATAGTAAGATCAGTTATAATGAGGTTTTCCGTGCCAACCAGTTTTTCGGTTTTGGTATGATGCCCATCTATATGCTGAATTCCGTCTTTCAAGCCCGGGCAGAGGTGTATGGTTTCGTGCCCATTTCTCCTATCCTAAGAGACGAAAACCAACAGGCCCGTTACGGCAAATCATTTAGCCGAATCTCTTATATGGGAGAATTTTCATTGGTTATCCAACTTCCGTTCGGTTCTGTAGCTGCATATGTAAACCATTATAGTTCACCTCATAACAATTGGAATGTAGGGCTTACATTGGGCTGGCAGATATTTAATTCACGGTTTGTAGAATAAAAATAGAGCAAAAAAGTAGTTTAAATATTTGGTATTTTCGAGGAAACTCCATACCTTTGCACCCGTCAAACAAAAAGACATGGCCGCGTAGCTCAACTGAATAGAGTAGCTGACTACGGATCAGCCGGTTACAGGTTTGAATCCTGTCGCGGTCACCCATTATTTTGATAGTTTGAAGATTTGGTCGCGTAGCTCAACTGAATAGAGTAGCTGACTACGGATCAGCCGGTTACAGGTTTGAATCCTGTCGCGATCACTC
>CALUKX010000034.1 GCA_944321335.1 uncultured Phocaeicola sp.
CTAAAATACTGCTTAAAAGACTGTATTTCAACAATTTCAAAGGCCCATTAACCAACTTTTATTGGACAGTAGTGAATCTGGGTTATTATATGCTTCGAGGAACATACTATGGGTTTGAAGGGAATCAGGATCGACGTAATTATTTCAACCATAGCCGTTGGACACCAAGACATGTCCGCAAAATGAGATTGGAAATTCCTGACGGATATCGTATCGTTTTCTGGATTGAAACTCTAGCTGGAGACTTATATGCTTATGATAATGCTGAAGCTGATCTGACATATATGACTGAGGAGAATAAAACGAAAAGCATAAACAGTATGAAGAATTATATGGGGAAACGTTACTCTAACATATCTTTAAATGAAGACGGGAAGGCATACTGTACCATATTTGATAAAACCGTTAAATATGATATGGGTGATGGAGAAAAGGAATACTATCTCATTGGATTAGAAGATGTGAAACGAATAGATGAACCATATCTCACCGGTTGGGGAGAAGAGTTCTATAGTGATAATGACTGTAACGATATAGTTTTAGCTCTTGAAGCTACTAATGTATACGTGAGTTCGATATAAGAATAATCCTTCTTTGAAATGAAATAATTTATATTGTTTTGTATTTCAAATAGTCAGTTGGTAACTGTCATTCCGCGTCGGAGCGCGGAATGACAGTTACCAACTGACCGCTTGAAGTAAGAATACTATAACATTCTCTTATATCGAACTCACGTTAATGTATATGTTGTAGATACCCAACCCGGTGATGATAAGGAATCTATTTGGACATTAGCTTATGAAGATATGGGAGGTATCGGAGATTTTGACTTCAATGATGTTGTTCTTCAGCTAAGAACATCGATAACTTATGATGTAGTTGGCAAACCGACCTATCTATTAAATCTGAGATTGATGGCTACCGGAGGTGTATTACCCATCTGGCTGTTTTACATAGATCCTACCTCTACAACTCCTAAATACATCTGTATTGGTTCAACCAATAATGATGGGACAATTGGGAAAATCTGGGATAAGGATATAAAAGAGTTGAATAGTGATGAAGAATTATCACAATTCGGTGATTATGAACTTCACCACTTGTTAAATCCTAAAACCGTCAAATATACCAAAGGAGACATTAGTTATCCAATGTTGAACACCTATTCTATTGGAATAAAAGATGAAAAGGATAATAAACCTGGTAAAATATTAAATCCGATACTTGTTCCTCATACGTTCTCTCTGTCATGGGAAGCAAAAGATTTTGTTCTGGTCGTAAGAAGGAGTGACGGTGTTTGTTCATATGTAACACTACCTTATCGAGATACAGAAAATCCAACAGTTAACGTCAAAGCTCCGCAAGGTTTCTGTTGCGCAACAGGTTTCAAGTGGGTATATGAAACTACGCCTGTAACAGAAGTATATACTGAGTTCAGACGTTGGATTAATAATGGCACAGCTGTAGCTGGTTACATCGGATGGTTTAATACGCTCGATGAAGCCATTTCGCCTGACAACAAGACATCAAGTGGTTATAAAGCATTTCCTGATGGAATGGAAATACCTTCAACTACCACTGGGAAGCAGCTGCAATAAGCCCCTTTTTAAGCTATACTGAATGTTTAAGTCAAGTACAGAATAACGGCGGCAATGCCGAAAGCTACTCTCGGAGCGGAATAGATAACAAATACAGCAATTCCGATTATAGCAAAGAAACATTAGTATATTAAAAAGATAGAAAAGCTCTCGTTTTTCAGACATTAGATAAGTATACAAAGGTTATTTACAAACTATTAAATTGACCCCTAAATTAGTTTTAATAATTAACAGTGGTTGTCTGCAGTGATGCACGCAACCACTTTCCTTTTTACATCCAGAACAACAAAACACTATTGCCCGAATTGGCACAATAAAAGCTGCATCCTACTTTCTAGAACCATATTTGGCCTCAAACACAGCTTCATTCTTTTTCCCCCATTCCATCATGGCATCGATAATAGGTATCAATGTCATTCCCAATTCCGAAATGGAATACTCGGATTTAGGCGGCAGCACAGGAAATACCTTCTTGTCTACCAAACCGTCTTCGACCAGCTCCTTCAGCTGAATGTCGAGCACTCGTGGAGTCGCTTCCGGAAGAGCCCTGTGAAGCTCGCTCGGACGCATGGACCGATAACGCAATTCATCGAGGATACACGATTTCCATTTTGCGTCGATCAGGCTCATGGTAAGCCGCAACGGACAGTTTAAATCTACGGGTATCTTTCTTTCGTACATACAATAAAAAATAATGATTAAAAAATGACTTTGTAAAAATAAGCATATCATTATAAAAAAACTACACCGAATAAATTTTCGGTACATGAATAATTTTACGGGAATTGATTCAATGATATCCGGAATTTATCTTTGCCCCGTATAAATCTTAAAAACAAAAGTATCATGAGAGCCAGTATTAAGGAATATAAGGCAGTAGAAGAAGCGGCCTTGAAGTTTGTGAAGAGCGTTGCCGAAGGCAACAGTGCGTATGCTAAGGAATTGTTTGTGGATGAAGCGGTTCTGTTCGGTTTTCTCGACGGAAAAATGGAGCATGGTTCCATCGAGCAATTCTACAAGAACGTAGATACCGTTGCTGCAGGCGACAGTTTCAAGGCCCGTATCGACGTGGTTGCAGTAGAAGAAACTTTGGCTGTGGTCCGTGTATTGGAAGAAAAATGGGGCGGTCGTATCGATTTCACCGACTATCTGTTGCTGCTCAAGATCGACAGTGAATGGAAATGTGTTGCCAAAGCCTATAACCAGAATTCGGACACAATACAGAAATAGGTTATGAGCAAAATATTGATTCTAAATGGCAGTCCCCGCCTTCACGGAAACACATCCGAACTGATCCGTGCATTCGCATCCGGAGCAAAAGAAGCAGGACATACGATTGCCCGATTCGACCTTCAATCCATGCAGATTCACGGATGCAAAGGTTGTTTCGGCGGAGGGAAAGATCCGGTTTCACCTTGTGTGCAGAAGGACGACATGGAAAAGATTTACCCTGTCTACGAACAGGCAGACATTGTTGTCCTTGCCTCGCCCATGTACTACTGGAGCATTACCGGACAATTGAAATGTGCTTTCGACCGACTTTTTGCCGTAGCGGAAAAAGACCCGAACTACGCCAACCCGAAGAAAAAAGTTGTTCTGTTGATAGCGGCAGAAGGCAATACAGAAGACAATTTCGAACCGGTGAAGCATTACTACAATGCTTTGCTCAAGCACATGAGATGGAGTTCCTCGGGTGAAATCTTTGCCGGAGGTGTTTTCAATATCGGAGACATCAAGGGACATCCTGCATTGGAGCAAGCCTATCAATTGGGAAAGAAGCTATAATATCTATACAATCAACGACATTTTCATAAAAAGCCTTGGTGCAAGTCTTCATGTCCGAATATGCATATTCGCCATGTCCGACTTGACCAAGGCTTTTTATATACCGGAACAGTAAAAAATTCATTCCAACGATTTTCTGACTAAAAAGAATTATCTTTGAACATTCGAAAATCAATCTACAATGGCCGGTATCTATCTACATATCCCCTTCTGCAAGCGACGCTGTATCTATTGCGATTTCTATTCGACTACCCAAAGCGAAAAGAAACAGGCATACGTCGAAGCCCTTTGCAACGAACTCAGGCTACGTACGGCCTATCTGCAGGAAGAACCGATAGAAACCATCTACTTCGGAGGAGGAACACCCTCGCAACTGGCCGAAGAAGATTTCAGCCGGATATTCTCCACCATCAACGGCCATTATCAACTGGCCGACTCTCCCGAAATAACCATCGAAGCGAATCCCGACGACCTCACGCCAGATTACATCGCCATGTTGCGCACCCTGCCCTTCAACCGTATCAGTATGGGCATACAGACGTTCAATGAAGATATCCTGAAACTCCTGCAGCGCCGCCATACAGCTGTACAGGCAGAAGAAGCCTTTCGCAATTGCCGTAAAGCCGGATTCGAGAACATCAGCATCGACCTGATGTACGGATTGCCGGGCGAAAGCATCGAAACATGGAACCGTGATCTCGACAAGGCCATCAGTCTGCATCCCGAACATATATCGGCCTACCATCTTATTTATGAAGAGGGCACTATACTTTGGAAGCTTCGTGAACAACATAAAGTGACGGAAGCCGACGAGGATTTGAGCGTAAACCTCTTCACCACACTCATCCACCGACTGAAAGCCGTCGGATACCAGCACTATGAAATATCCAATTTCTGCCTGCCCGGCAAACATTCGCGCCACAATTCGAGCTACTGGACGGGAAAGAAATATCTGGGATGCGGACCTGCCGCCCATTCCTTCGACGGTCATTCCCGACAATGGAACGTGGCATCGCTCGACCGGTATATTGAATCGATTTCGGAGGGGAAGCTCCCTTTCGAAGTCGAAGAACTCGATCTATATACACGATACAATGATTTCGTCATCACTACAATCCGCACGGCGTGGGGAATGTCCTTGCTGCAGCTGAAAGAAACATTCGGCAAGGAGTTGTCGGAGTACTGCCTCCGCATGGCAAAGCCTCACCTGGAACAAGGACTTCTGGAAATCAAGGACAATACACTGAAACTTACCGAAAAAGGAATCTTCGTATCCGATGGTATCATGAGTGATATGCTTTGGGTATAAAAGAAAGCGGCCCCAAGGAAAACTCCCCGAAGCCGCCGAACATTATTAAGCTTTAAACAACAGTTTCAAATCACTTGTTAACTACCTGCCAGCCTTTATCTACATAATAGGTCAATTCAATACCATCCAAAGACCGTTTGTCACCGTCATACAAACCGGCAAGGACTCTACCGAACGGAGTCGCATCATCCACTTCAATCACTGCGTCACAGGTAGCTCTACCCTCTTTCTGCATCTCTTCGGTACAAACCAGATTCTTTACCTTCTTCACCTTCACCTGACATGCCAAGACTTGAACAGTTTCGGTACTTTCCTTCTGCTTGGTCTGTTTGTACAAGCTTTGTTCCTTCATCGAAGAAGATGACGATGAAGAAGATGATGATGAATAAGAAGATCCGGATGAAACGGAAGATGATTCCGCACTACCCTCTTCTACCGGAAGGGTTTCGTTCGGATTCTTTACAGGAACCTGTTCCTCTTCGGCAACCTTAGCTTCCGGGAACTTAGTCTTGTCGACTTCATTTTCCAACTCTTTGGCATCCTTATCCTTAACCGGTTCGGTTACTACATATTTTTGACCCTTTTCTGTCAAACCTACAGTAACGAACACATGGGTAACCAACTTAGCCGGTGACCAGTATCCCGCCGGAATCACCTCATTAATCTGTTCTGCCTTGTAAGTAATCATTTCATTAGCCGCCAACTGACGAAGCTTGTAGCGAACTTCTGCATCATTCAGTTCGTAAAAGCCTGTCTGCAACTGAACAACATTGGCACTGTCCTGGAACATGTTCATCTCTTCGATAGCATCTTCCGCATTGCCCTCACTAAATGTCTTGTTATCGCCGCAAGATGCACACATACATATTGCAGCCACTACCAGTCCTGCCTTGCACAGACCATTCCAATTCCCACAAATTTTTCTCATAACACAATAATTTTAAAGTTTATTTCACAATATTATGAAAAAGGATTAATAAATGCAAAGATATTTCCAGCTTTTTCGTAAAAAAAAAATTCAATAAAGAAAAGTAGCAGAACAAGTCACTAGACATTAGTACAGAAATAGTTATAGACAGTCAAACGATATCTGGCGTGAAAATTTAGGATGCCTAGAAAACAAGGTAATCTTCCTTGGCGAAAAAAAGTTTAAAGAAACTTTACCGGAACCATCTATCACAGCATATATAAAAAAAAGATAGCCCAACCTTTTCTGATGATACGGAAAAAGTTGGGCCATTCAACTATCTGAACCGGCAATTATTTTGCCAGACTATATACAATATCCATTACCTGCTTACCCAATTCATCGGCAGCTTCCATAGTAGAAGCTTCGGAGTAGACACGGATAATCGGTTCGGTATTACTCTTACGCAGGTGAACCCATTTGTCGGGGAAATCGATCTTCACGCCGTCGATATCATTGATTTCTTCACTCTTGTAAAGCTCCTTCACTTTGGCAAGAATGGCATCAACGTCGGTATCGGGAGTCAGGTCGATACGGTTCTTGGCAATGAAGTAATTCGGATAAGTGGCACGCAGTTCGGAAACCTTCTTGCCTTCGTGAGCCAGATGACTCAGGAACAATGCGATACCTACTAAGGCATCACGTCCGTAATGCGATTCCGGATAGATAACTCCACCGTTACCTTCACCACCGATTACGGCATGTGTATCCTTCATCTTTGTCACTACGTTCACTTCACCCACGGCAGCCGCATTGTACTGCATACCGTATTTGCGGGTAACATCGCGCAAGGCACGGGTAGAACTCAAGTTGGAAACGGTATTACCGGGAGTATGTTTCAATACATAATCGGCTACAGTTACCAAAGTATACTCTTCACCGTACATCTTTCCGTCCTCACAGATGATAGCCAGACGGTCCACATCCGGGTCGACCACGAAAGCCACATCATTTTTGCCAGCTTTCATCAGGTTCATGATATCGCCCAGATTCTTCTCGAGCGGCTCGGGGTTATGCTGGAAATCGCCTGTCGGTTCGCCATAAAGACATTCCACGTGCTGTACGCCCAACTGTTTCAGCAGTTCCGGAAGGATAATACCTCCCACGGAATTGACAGTATCCAAAGCCACACGGAAATTGGCCTTGCGGATAGCTTCCACATCCACCAGCTTCAAGGCCAATACACTGTCGATATGTTTCTGGTTATATGAATTGTCTTCCGTATATTTCCCGATATGGTCTACATCAGCAAACTCGAAATCTTCGGCTTCGGCTATACGCAAAACCTCGTTGCCTTCGGCTGCATTCAGGAACTCTCCATGCTCGTTCAGCAATTTCAAGGCATTCCACTGACGCGGATTGTGGCTTGCAGTCAGGATGATACCGCCACATGCGCCAGCCATTGTCACGGCCAGTTCGGTTGTCGGAGTTGTAGCGAGACCGATGTTGAGGACATCAAATCCCATTCCCATCAAAGTACCGCACACCACATTCTTCACCATCTCACCCGAGATACGGGCATCGCGGCCTACCACAATCGTATTACTTTTTACGGTAGCGGTACGACGGATCAATGTAGCGTATGCTGAAGTAAACTTAACGATATCCAACGGATTCAGTCCGTCACCCGCCTTACCACCGATGGTACCTCGGATGCCGGAAATAGATTTTATCAGTGTCATGATTATCTAGCTAAATTATAGGTTAATTCATAGAAACATGGATACACATACTGCGCCGCCTGACTTGTTCCCTGTCCGTGAGGGACAATCAGCCGTACACGGGCCACCTTTTCAGCCGATTGTGTACGTCCGGGTTTGATATACTTCAAAGGCACCAGCCAACCGGAAGGTACAGAAGCTGTTCCATAAGTGGCATACATACCGTTTTCACGGGAGTTGATGAACGAAGCCGAATATGAATTTCCACTGATAGTCAGCTTATATTCTTCGGGATACATGGTATATTGTGTATTCAGCACATTCATATTGGCAAACAAGGTATCACCAACTTCAAACATGGCATCACGGGTCTGCATCGCCAGTTCCACAACATGGGAAAGAATTGTATGATAACCGTCGCCCAGACGTGTTCCATTATCTCCCTCCGGACCGAGGCAGACTACGTTCATATACACGCCGCTTTCTTCAAAAAGGACAAACTGGTCACCCTTCGTGATGGTATCCTGGGCATAGAATTCCTTTTCGGAGATGATTTCATACTCGTTCTTCAAGATCCATGCATTGATAGCATCCCTTTCATCGTCCTTCATTTCTGCATATGTCTTGCTATTATCGCAGCTCTGCATGAAGGCTGCCACTCCCAGAAACAGGAGAAACAATAAGCTTAATTTTTTCATTTCAGTAAAATTTGTGTCAGCAAAAATAATAAATTGGTTTTATCCGACACCATCTTTTTATCCTAATATGGAAATTAATAACTAATTTTTCAACAACAGATCTTCGTATTTCACCAAAGCCTGCTTGAAAACTTCGATAGCATCTTCCATCTTGCCATAGAACTCGCCGCCTGAAGCATTCAGGTGTCCGCCGCCATTGAAGAATTCCGCAGCGACCTTGTTGCAAGGGAAAGTACCTACCGAACGGAGTGATACCTTGATCATATTCTTTTCAGTATCTTCACGCAAGAAAACGGAGAAACAAATGTTCTTCATCTGTAAGGGCATGTTCACGAATCCTTCCGTATCACCCTTTACATACTGGAACTTACCCTGTTCTTCGGCTGTCAGCCAGATCAATGCGGTACGGAATTGCGGGAATACCTGCATCTTTTCATACAACACATAACCCATCAGGCGCAAACGTCCTTCCGAATAGGTATTGAATACCTTGCGGTAGATATCGTCCTTGTCGATTCCTTTTGAAAGCAGTTCGCTGATGATGAAATAGATTTCGCGGTTGTTCGAGTTATAGGTAAATCCGCCGGTATCGGTCATCATACCGGTATAGATACATTGGGCACATTCCAAAGTAATGTCTTCGAAATACCCCATCCGGCAGATCAGTCTGAACACGAGTTCGGAAGTCGAAGAGATTTCAGGATGAGAAATGGTTACCCTTGAGAAGCCTTCGGGATTCAGGTGATGGTCGATCATTACCTTTCTTCCCTGCGATTCGGCTACCGGTTTGGCTACCGCATCGATACGCGACAGGGCATTGAAGTCGAGGCAACAGATTACATCGGCCTCGGCAATCAGCTTGTCGGCAAACTCACTGTACTTGTCGTAACGGATAATATCTTTCGCCCCCGGCATCCAGCGGAGGAAATCGGGGAAAGCATTCGGAACAATCACATTCACAGTCTTTTCCTGAGTCTCCAGGAAATGTGCCAAACCCAACGAAGAGCCCAAAGCGTCGCCATCGGGCGATACATGTGTTACGATCACCAACTTTTCGGCACGCTCAAAATATTTGGCGACCTTATCGATATTCGCTTGTTGTATTACTTTTGTCAGCATAAAGTCTTAATTGTTTGGAGGGCAAAATTACAAATAAAATCTTTATCTATAGCAGAATAGTATAAGAACCTTGCCCCGAAATGTCAACATAATCCAGCCCGATTTCCATACATTCTTTTCGGATACGTTCTTTCCACCAGTCGGACATGGACGAATCGATGATTACCGTCCCTATTTCAAACACGTTTAAAAGGTTTTTCAAAGAGCCTTTGAATCCACGGCACAGATACAGGTAATGGATCGTTCGACGGGTATCGGCATATCTGTTCTTCCATGAAGAATCATCGAGCACAGCAATGTTCAGGGTATCGATATCAGCCATACCCGAATGCATCTTCACAGGCCGGACTTCATCGTTCCGACAGATCCATACTTCATTGCCGGTAAAACAAAGCCGTCTCTTTTCAGGCAAAAGGGAACGGCATAACGGAAATGCAAGCATCAGATTGGCAACAACCAAAGTCGTGACAAGATAGCGATAACGTTTACGGGTGAAATACAAATAAGCACTTCCTATCAGCACAGCCAGCAGACAAGCTTGCCAGACAGAAAAATGTACGACCGACAAACCGGCTCCTTCCCATTCTCCTATGGTTAACATCATCCTGTTCAGCAAGCGGGTGGCATACTCCGGAATTACAGCCAGCCACCGGCAGATGCCCGGGAAGGGAGAGAAACACAAAGCCAGCAACGTGCCCGCCAATATTACCATAGCCAATGGAGTTACAACCAGATTGGCTACAAGGAAATAGGTAGGAAATGTCCCGAAATAGACCAAAATCAAAGGCAACGTTCCCAGTTGGGCAGCCAACGACAAGGACATCGTCTGCCAAAAGTAACGGAGAAAACGGAAACGGCAGCCTACAAGTTTTTCCAAAACCGGATAAAATATCATGATCGACAAGACGGCGGCAAATGAGAGTTGGAAACCGACATCGAAAAGATAGAGCGGCTGATATACCAACATCATAAAGGCAGTGAGTGATACGGCAAAGAATCCCGAAAACCGGTTTTCCGACAAGGCCGAAGCCAATACATACAATGAAAACATGGTAACGGAACGTATCACCGACGGACTGAGTCCGCTGAAGAAAGCGAAATTCCATAAGAAAGCCACCAGACAGACACTCCGTATCCATCGTCCACCCGGCAGGCGGTCGAACGGACGGAAGAGCAACGAAAGCAACAAAGTAAGGATGCCTACATGCAAGCCCGACAAAGCCAGCACATGACTGGCTCCGGCCGTCTGATAAGCTGACTTCATACGGGTATCGAGTCCGCTCTTATCGCCCACCGTCAATGCCGATATCACCGCAAGTTCGTCTTCTCCCATCTGCCAGGAACGGAAAATCCCGACTACCCTTTCACGAAACTGCAACGCCATCCTCCGATAAGAGAATCCACTGTCGGATGAGAGCAATCGCCATCGGCCGGCAAAAGCCATTCCTGTACCTCCGATACCTTGATGTTCCAGATAAGCTGCATAATCGAAATCGGATACCAACATTTCGGTGAAAGGACGGCTTACCTTTCCTTTGAAACAAATTCTGTCGCCACACTCCATAGTCCGTTGCAAGGAATCGGGCATCCAACGGAAAACGATGGAACGTTCCACGGGTATCCACCGATTCCCATCCGACATCCGTTCCACATCCAATATACATTGCCACGACTTCCTACCCTGATGCGGAACATCCGCCACCGTCCCCACATACAGACGTTCATCCGAAGGCCACTGAAAACGGACTTTCTCCCGATGCCACAACAAGGAGCATGCCCCGCCTACCGCCACGACGAGGCAAGCAAGGATTCCGAACCAACAACGTCCCTTGAAACGATGGTTGCGATAAAGCACCAACGAAGCACAACCCATGACAAGGAAAGCACAGCAAAAAACAGGCAACAACGAAGCATCCGGCAGAAACCTGTCGGACAAAAAAATTCCGGTTGCCATCGGAATGGTCAACCGGAATATAGGGTAAGACAGCAAACGGGCCTTCAAGCCCCTCTTATTTTTTCAAGCATTTCAGTTGATGAATCATATCTGCCATATCTGGCGCTTTAAAAATAGCATTACCTGCCACCAGGACATCCGCTCCGGCTTCGGCAAGCAACTTACCGGTCTCCAGGTTTACACCTCCGTCAACCTCTATTAACGCAGAAGAACCGGTTTGTTCAATCAACTGACGCAATTCTTTTATCTTATTCAACGTATGGGGAATAAACTTCTGTCCGCCAAAACCCGGATTCACACTCATCAACAGCACCATATCCACTTCTCCGATGATATCGGCCAACAAAGAAACAGGAGTCGCCGGATTCAAGGTTACACCCGCCTTCATCCCGGCATCCTTGATCTGTTGCACCACCCTATGCAGATGCGTACAGGCTTCATAATGAACGTTCATCATCATGGCACCCAGGTCTTTCACCTCACGGATAAACTTTTCGGGCTGCACAATCATCAGATGCACATCCAACGGTTTTTCAGAAATTTGGGCCATGTATTTCATTACGGGGAAACCGAAGGATATATTGGGAACGAATACCCCATCCATGACATCCAGATGCAACCAGTCGGCCTCGCTGCGGTTAATACATTCGATATCTGCTTTCATATTGCCGAAATTGGCCGACAACATGGAAGGTGCGATCAACAGCTTATTATCCATAGTTCTTTCTCAATCATTGATTAATACAATATGCAAAGATAACAATTTTTAGGAAAAGAAGCACATGAAGCGCTTTCTATTTGCAAATTGTCAATGACTATTTACCCAAATCGATACGGAGGCCCAACTGAAGGTTGAAATTGAACGGATGTTCCTTACGGATGGTTTCGATATCACTTCCATCATCGAAATAATAGGTTACTCCCGGTTCCACATACAGTCCCAACCGTTTGGCCAGATTGACTTGTGCACCTACAGCGGCACCTACCGAGAACTGCAGCGGGTCGACATCAAAAGAATAGTTCTCCTTTTTGGAGGAGGCATCCGCATCACCCTGATTCCTTACACCCGAAGACGGAATACCTGAAGATACCGGATATTGGGTATTGTCGGTAACATACGAACACTCCACTTTGCCCGACACGCATTTCTCGACCATAGCCCCGGCGGAAGCGTACAGGTTGAAACGTTTGCTCTTCCATATCGAACGTTGCACCTTGACAGGGATACCCACGTAATGAAGCTTCTGTTCCTCCTTAATATAAGAAGACGAACCCGACGTAAGTTCCGACGACAGCAAGGTATAGACCAGTCCGGTTTCAATCGCCCAGTTATCATTCAGATTCCATTTCAACGAAGCCCCTACCGTTACAGGCATCTTATGCTTCACACGAGTTGAAGAATTCACATCACTGTTCGGGAACAGAACCTCTGTATATGAGCTTCCGACATCACCGCCGAACGTACCATCACTCATAACGCCTGATTGCTGAGGCTTTGCAGCGGAAGCCAGGCGGGTAATTCCACCGAAAGAGGAGGAGGAACTGATCATGGCGTTGCCAGCCAACAGGCCGACAGAAAAACGGCGGTTTGCATTTTCATTCTGTCCTCCTGCCAACATCGCCCTATTCCGTTGCATGATACGACGGTCGGTTGCAGCTTTACTGCGCGCTGTCGCCGACGAAACATTCATTTCAGTATGGGAATCCTGATCCGACATACGGGTTGTATATACATCCTGTACATCAGACGGTTGAGATATTTCTTTTGTTTCCGATACGGACAATACAGTTTCTTCCACGGCAGCGGATGCTGGCTGTACTTCGGCAATGACCGTTACATCATTTGGGACAGCCTTCGGCGACACTTCTGCAGGTGCAGATGCAACGTTTTCCTTTATATCTTCCGCAAGGCTTTCCCCATCTACGGCAACGGACACTTGTTCTTCAATACGGCGCGCCAATTCATTCCCCTTGTCAATCGAAGCCGTAGGCAACTGTACCAGCCATACCGTTACAGAAGATACGGCCAACAGCATAATCACGGCAGCTGCAGCCATCCAACGGTTTCTCCATATAGGAATTACACGAGGAGCAGGCAATTCTTCCTCCAACCTCTTCCACAATCCTTCGGGAAGCGGTTCGGAGTAATCATCCATTCTTCGACGGATGTCCTTAATCCGTTTATCTTCGTTTTTCATCATTCTTTGCTCCTTCTATATTCATTAATTTTCTTTATCAACAGATTCTTTGCCCGATAGAACTGGGAGGATGAGGTATGTTCAGTAATGCCCAGCAAGGAAGCGATTTCCTTATGACTTTTGTTTTCAAAAACATACAGGTTGAATACCGACCTATATCCATCGGGCAACTCGGATATCAACTGCATCAGAACCGACTGAGGGATATCGTCGACTGCCCCATCGTCGTCATCGGGAGAATCGGGAATTTCATCCACGAGCACTTCCTGCTGAATCTGTGCATTATGTTTTCGCAGATACCCCAAAGCCTCGTTCACCATGACCTTCGAAAGCCAGGCTTTCAAAGAACCGTTACCCTGATACACGAACTGACCAATCGATTGGTATATCCGCAGGAAACCGTCGTGAAGCACGTCTTCGGCATTTTCACGGTTTCCGGTGTAGCGCAGGCAGATAGCCATAAGCTGACCACCATACCGTTCGTACAGCAAACGGCATGCTTTCGTATCCCCTCGTTGGCATTGCAACGACAGCTCTTCTTCCGACATATCTGCTTTATTTCGCATTCTGTAGATTAAATGGATGGAGCACAAAAATACTGCATCGGGCGGGAGAAAAAAGTTGCATTAATGTGTTTTAACAAATTTCAATGCAGTAAAGTAGATTTTCCTTCATTTAGCATTCGGAAACTATCAAAAACTACATACGATATGAAAATAGTCAACTTTTTGTCTTGTTCTATAGGTTTATTACTATGTGGAGCCGTATTCAGTTCCTGCCTTGACGACGACAATGATTGGGAAACCTTCTATCCCACACTGGCAACCGTCAATTCCGACTCCGATCCGTTGAGTCTGGTTTCCGATTCATACGGAACATTGATTCCGAAGAATCCGGGATACATCAAGACCATGAATGCCGATTCTACCGGACAACGTGTACTGGCAGGCGTACAGTTCCTGGAAGAAGATGCAGAAAACAAGAGAGAGAACAGCAAGCAGGTACAGATTGTAAACCTGACAAAGATTCTGACTAAAAAAGCCAATGACCTCCGTGTGGAAGGTACGGAAGATGTTTTCGGGAACGACCCGATACAGATTGTTGCGGCAACAATCAGCAACTATCATCTGAACATCCAGTATACGTTGTGGGGAAGCAATTCGAACATCGCCCACCGCATCAGTCTGGTATTGGATGAGAACAGTATCGTGGATGAAGAAGGTTTGCTCCGTGTCGAGTTCCGCCACAATGCAGAAGGCGACCGTCAGGAACAACCGTTCTGGGGAATGGTTTCCTATACGTTGGAAAGTATTCCGGAGTACAACAGCTCTGAGGTCAAGGGAGTCAGAATCGTTTACAACAGCGGTGCTAACCTTAAAGCCGAACAAATTTTGAAAAAGGGAGAAAAAAACGATGCGATTGCAAGAACTGCACAGACATATACTTTATGCAATAACAGATAACCGACAAAATTCGTTTTTAGTGATCCAGTATTAACTGCTACGACACACACTAATAACTCTTTTTTTATAAAACCTCATAAACAACAAAGGCTTCCTCTGCGTGATGCAGCGGAAGCCTTAATTATATATTAAGGAGTATCCTACCTGACATAAGCATCGTCGGAATGACGATAGCCACGAAGGAAGTCGGCTACAGCCATGCGTTTCTTTCCTGCCAGCTGCAACGAAAGGATATTGACATATCCGTCGGTAGAAGCGATCTTGAAATAGGTTTTCCGATCGGTTACGATTGAGCCGGGTTGTTTTCCATGTTCACAGAATTCCTTGGAAGTTTCAAATATTTTCAGCATGACAGGAGCTTCGTCGCCCTGACACAGTTCGGTCCATGCAGCCGGATATGGAGAGAGGCCACGGACAAAATCATAAACCTTCTTCACTCCTTTGTCCCAACCGATACGGCAAGTTTCCTTGAATATCTTCGGAGCGGGGCGCAGCTCTTCGGCGGTAGCCAACTCTTCCTGAGGAATACTCTTCACCGTTCCCGCCAGAATCGAATCGACGGTCTTCACAACCAAATCACCACCCAGATGCATCAGTTTGTCATAAACGATTTCCACATTATCAGTATCGGCAATCGGGATACGTACCTGATCGATGATTTCACCGGTATCGATTTCATGTTTCAAGAAGAAAGTAGTGATACCAGTCTCTGTATCGCCGTTGATTACCGCCCAGTTGATAGGAGCGGCACCACGATACTGCGGGAGCAAGGAAGCATGCAGGTTGAACGTTCCCAGACGGGGCATGTTCCAGACCACTTCGGGCAACATACGGAAAGCCACCACAATCTGCAGATCGGCTTTCAGCGAGCGGAGTTCTTCCACAAACTCTTCATTCTTCAGTTTCTCCGGCTGGAGCACCTTCAAACCTTGGGAAACCGCATACTGCTTGACCGGACTCGGCTGCAGGACGCTGCCGTGACGGCCCATCGGCTTATCGGGCATGGTGATGACACCGACCACATTATAACCACCCTCCACCAGCCGCTTCAGACTTTCGACAGCGAATTCGGGAGTTCCCATATAAACAATTCTCAAATCTTTCTTGTCCATACCTTCTTCTAATTTCTTGTTTATATCCTTATTCTGCAGATAAATCAACCAATACCTGGCGATAAGTGTTCAACATCTTCGATTTCGAAACGAAACCGATGTACTTGTTCTCTTCATCGACTACAGGCAGGTTCCACAATCCGGTCTTGTCGAACTTGTCCATCACCTCCTCCATCGAATCGGTATTGGTGATACGGGCTTTCGGAGGCGTCATAAACTTTTCGACCGTAAACCGATGGTACAGTTCCTGACGGAACATGATGTTACGGATGTTATCGAGGGATACGATACCGATCAGCTCACCGGTACGTTCAGTAACCGGGAACAGATTGCGCGATGATTTCGAGATGATTTTCACCATCTCACCCAAGTCCATATCGGGCTGCACCTTCAGAAAATCGGTTTCAATCACACTCTCCATGTTCATCAAGGTCAGTACCGCCTTATCCTTATGGTGGGTAACAAGGTCGCCCGACTTAGCCAGACGCATGGAGTAGATACTGTGAGGTTCGAACACGATGATAGTAAGGTACGAACAAACCGACACGATCATCAGCGGCAGGAACAGATCGTATCCACCCGTCAGTTCGGCAATCAGGAAAATACCCGTCAGCGGAGCATGCATGACTCCCGACATCAATCCCGCCATACCCATCAAGGCAAAGTTCTTTTCCGGAATATAAATGCTTCCAAGGTGGAAAGTATTGCACACATACGAAAATACGAAACCGGCGATACATCCCAAGAACAAACTTGGTGCGAAGATACCACCGCAACCGCCACCACCGTTGGTCGCACTCGAAGCGAATACCTTCAACAGGATAATCAGCATCAGGTAAAGCACCAGCAGACTTCCGTTCCCGTAGAAGAACGAACGGTCCATCACCGTATTCCAATCGGCCTGTGAAGTACCGTTCAGCAACAACGTGATGGTATCGTAACCTTCACCGTAGAGAGGCGGGAATAAGAAGATGAGGACACTCAGCATCGAACCGCCGATAACGAACTTGGCATACGGATTGGGATAACGTCTGAAAATATTCTCGATCCAGTTCATGGCACGGGTAAAATACCACGAAACCAATCCGCAGAAGACACCCAGACCGATGGCATAAGGAATACGCTCCAATGCGAACGGATAATCCTGATGGAACTGGAACATCGCCTCCGTACCTGTAAGCAGATAAGACACCGAAGCAGCCGTTACACTGGTTATCAGCAACGGAAGCAGCGACGCCATAGTAAGATCGATCATAATCACCTCCAAGGTAAACACCAATCCGGCGATCGGCGCCTTGAAGATACCCGATACCGCTCCGGCCGCACCGCAGCCCACCAGTAGCATCAATGTCTTGTGGTCCATGCGGAAGATACTGCCCAGATTGGAACCGATGGCGGAACCGGTAAGCACAATCGGCGCTTCGGCTCCGACAGATCCACCGCAACCGATGGTTATGGCCGAAGCACAGACCGACGACCACATATTATGTTTCTTGATTCGGCTCTGCTTGCGCGATATGGCATACAGAATCTTCGTCACACCGTGACTGATGTCATCGCGCACCACCTTACGGATAAACAGGCCCGTTACGAGAATACCCACAACCGGATACACCAGATACATCCAGTTGGCCTCCATCGGATTGAAGTTCTCGGTAAGGAACTCCTTGATATATTCGACAAGAAACTTCAGGACGTATGCGGCCAACGCTGTACATATTCCAACCAGAAAGCTCAGGAACAGAATGAACTGACGGTCCTTGATGTGTTTGACCCGCCAATTGATAAAGCGTTGAAGCAAACCATATTTCTCTTCTGCTATTTCCATTAATATATCTGCTTATTCACGAATAATCTTGATTTCACCCCCCTTACCCAACTTGATAATGCTCGAAGGCTTGGGATGCCCCGTTTCATCACGACGGAAATCGACTACATAATCCACCGCATTCTTGATTTCTTCTGAAATCTCACTGAACACGGCCGGAGCAGGCTGTCCGCTGATATTGGCCGATGTGGAAACAATGGCCTTGCGGAAACGGAAACATAATTCCTTCGAGAAAGCCTCGCCGGTAACACGGATTCCCACACTTCCGTCTTCGGCAACCAAGTTCGGTGCCAGATTGCGTGCACCGTCGTATATGATGGTCAGAGGTTTTGTTGTCAGATCAATCAGGTCCCAGGCTACAGACGGAACATCCTTTACATAAAAATCCACCTTCACGGGACTATCTACAAGTACCAGCATCGCCTTGCTGTCGGCTCTTTGTTTTATCTCGTACACTCTTTTTACCGCATCTTCGTTTGTCGCATCGCAGCCTATCCCCCACACCGTATCGGTAGGATAAAGGATAACACCGCCCTTCTGCATGACTTCGCATGCTTTCTTAATTTCGTCTTTCATCATAATGACTGTCTCGCTAGTTTATACAATCCCGACAAAAGTACAAATGATTTTATCATTGCCCAAAAAAGTTTCATTAAATTTGCGGAGAACAAGCATTTAAGGAACAAGATGAGTCGGAAAATCATCCACATTGACATGGACGCTTTTTATGCCGCCGTGGAGCAGCGCGACAATCCCGAATTGCGTGGCAAGCCGATTGCCGTAGGGCATGCCGAGGAGCGTGGTGTGGTAGCCACGGCAAGCTACGAGGCACGGAAGTTCGGAGTCCGTTCGGCCATGTCGTCGGTCAAGGCGAAAAAGCTGTGCCCCCAACTCATCTTTGTGGAAGGACGGATCGGTGTCTACAAGGAGATATCGGCCCATATCCATTCCATCTTCCACGAATACACCGATCTCATCGAACCGATTTCATTGGATGAAGCCTTCCTCGATGTCACTAATAATAAGAAAGGTATAGAACTGGCCGTCGATATAGCCAAGGAGATCAAGCAACGCATCCGTGAGGAACTGAACCTTGTGGCTTCGGCAGGCATATCCTACAACAAGTTCCTCGCCAAAATCGCCTCCGATCTGCGCAAGCCCGACGGACTGTGTACCATCCATCCCGACCAGGCGGAAGAGTTCATCACCCGGCTTCCCATCGAATCGTTCTGGGGAATCGGTCCGGTTACGGCCAAGAAGATGCACACACTGGGCATCTACAATGGAGAAACTTTGCGTCAATGTTCGTTGGACATGCTCGTCCGTCAGTTCGGGAAAGTCGGCAAAATCTATTACGACTTTGCCCGAGGCATCGACGAGCGTCCGGTGGAACCGATACGGATACGTAAGTCTATCGGCTGTGAACGCACATTGGAGAAAGACATCTCGCTCAAGTCGTCGGTCATCATCGAACTGTATCATGTGGCTACCGAACTGGCGGAACGGCTCAAGCGCAAGAACTTCTCGGGCACTACCCTCACCCTGAAGATCAAGTTCCACGACTTCACCCAGATTACCCGCAGCCAAAGTGTAGCAAAACCTTTGGGCAGGCTCGATGAGATACTACCCATAGCAAAGCTTCTGCTGAACGAAGTCGACTACGTGAACCATCCCATCCGTCTGATCGGCCTTGCCGTATCGAATCCGAAAGACGAGCCGGGAGAAGAAGACATAGTAAAGGAAAAATGGATACAACTAAGTTTCGATTTCGATAACTAAAATACAACATCGTTTTACATTATTGGCTAAACCCAATAGAACAAACGAAACATTTAACAGGGATAAACACACTAATATACAGATATATACATTTATAAAACGCAATTAAAGGGAAACACATGAAAATATCAACACTCTATTATCCGGCCAATGGATATATTTAGAAAAATCACGACTTTCGGATAAACTTTACCCCGATGGGGATTGTTTATCAAAACATCAGAGCAACAAAGAATTTTTCTTTTTCTCTATGTAAAGTTAAATTTTATGTTTAATCTTTCTTAAAAAGGATGCAAAGTTTAAAATTATTTTTAGTAACTTTGTAAGCCAAATTCGTTATTAAAATAATGAGACAATTAAAGATTACCAAAAGTATCACTAACCGAGAGAGCGCTTCTCTTGACAAGTATTTACAGGAAATTGGTCGCGAAGACCTTATCACAGTCGAAGAAGAAGTAGAACTCGCTCAGCGTATTCGTAAAGGCGACCGCGCCGCGTTAGAGAAACTTACACGTGCAAACCTACGATTTGTTGTATCTGTAGCAAAGCAGTATCAGAACCAAGGCTTGAGTCTTCCCGACTTGATCAATGAAGGAAACTTAGGTCTGATCAAGGCTGCCGAGAAGTTTGATGAAACCCGTGGTTTCAAGTTCATCAGTTATGCTGTATGGTGGATCCGCCAGTCAATTCTTCAAGCTCTTGCAGAACAGTCGCGTATTGTACGTCTTCCGCTGAACCAGGTAGGCTCGCTGAACAAGATCAGCAAGGCCTTCTCGAAGTTTGAGCAGGAAAACGAACGCCGCCCTTCTCCTGAAGAACTCGCCGACGAGTTGGAAATTCCAGTCGACAAGATTTCGGATACGCTGAAAGTATCAGGACGCCACATTTCCGTAGACGCTCCATTCGTAGAAGGAGAAGACAACAGCCTGTTGGACGTGCTAGTTAACGATGACTCGCCGATGGCCGACCGTTCTCTGGTTAATGAATCACTTTCGAGGGAAATCGACAGAGCACTTTCTACGCTGACCGAAAGAGAAAAGGAAATTATCCAGATGTTTTTCGGTATTAACACGCAGGAAATGACGTTAGAAGAAATCGGCGACAAATTCGGTCTTACCCGTGAACGTGTGCGCCAGATCAAAGAAAAAGCTATCAGAAGACTTAGACAAAATTCTCGTAGCAAGTTGCTCAAATCTTATCTGGGATAAGATAAGGCTCGGTTTCCGAACAAGAAAAAAACAAAGATGTAACATCCGGCTGTAAGGCCAAGTGTTACATCTTTTGTTTTTATAACGTTTCTTTTGCAAATTCCTCAACCTCCATTTCCATATATTAATGTAAATGTGTACTTTTGCTGCCAACAAATTGAAAATCTTATGCGAAGTATCAAATCAGTATGCCTTTTGCTCCTTGCATCGGTCTTGATTCCGGTTGGTGCAAAAGAACCCAAAGACAAGAACAAATACGGTGTATACATTGCCGGGGTTTCGGCTTCATTCAAAGATTCACTGGTCTTTTTCACCGACATCCAATATGTAGACAGTGCAGCCATCAACAAGAAAGGTCTTCTTGAAAGCCGCGCCCAATACAGCATGCAGCTGAATGATTTTCTTGAACAACAGGAAAATCTGAAACACCGTACAAGTATGGTTTTCTACAACCGTAAGAAAAAGAATCTGGAAAAAGAAGTGAATAAGATACGACAGAAATACCAGAAGGGCGGCAAACTGGTCCTGAAAGACGTAAATTCTAATTTCAAATTCAAAAAAGCGGAAGTATACTAATGAAAAAGTTTCTTTTCTATATAGTTTCAATCCTGTGCCTTACAGCCTGCTCTTCATCGGACGATCCTGTGAAAACTGAAATTCCGGATGCGCCAAAGAGCGAAAGGACTATCCTTGCCTACTTGAGTGCCAACAACGATCTGGATCAGGCTCTTCGGGAGAACATTGTTTGGATGTATCAAGGACTTGCAAAATCGGACAAGCAATCGACATTGGTCATCTATTTCCGCCCGTCAAGCAGCAACTGGATCATCAAGGAGAACGAGTTCCTGATTTTCAAGACCGACGGAAAAGGAAACATTAACGGCAAGCCTGTTCTAGCCGACAGCCTTCAGCAATTGAGCAAAATAATGGAACAGGCCGAAATCCACACTGCTCCCGAAGGAGTATCGGTCGATCCCGCTGTCATGAAATCGACATTGAAAGAAATGCAGACATTGGCACCGGCAAAGAACTACGGACTGATATTCGGCTCCCATGCTACCGGATGGTTGGAAGGCGATGTAACAACAGACAACAGTGTAATCACCTATTCATTCGGTGTGGATGGTAAATATTCGATCAACATCCCTGAATTTGCAAAGGCTGTAGAAGAAAGTTTCGATTCGAACACACTCGATTTCATCCTTTTCGACGCCTGCATGATGGGAACAGCCGAAGTATGCTACGAACTGCGCAATGCTACCCGCTATTGTATCGCTTCGGTTATGGAAACACCGGCAATCGGTTTCCCATATAATCTGGTTCTTGACGAACTGTATAACAAGGATATCAATTTCCAGAAATTATGCGATAAGATTGTAGCGTTCAATAAGGAAAACAATCTGTGGGGCACATACGCTGCAATGGACTGTACGAAAATGCAGGAACTGGCAGACGCCGTCAAAACCCAGATTCTGAACAACCAGGATCGGATTGAAGAACTTGATTATAAGAAAATCCAACAATACGGAGTATCTTACAACGGTTTCGGTTATTTCTCTTTCGATGTGGCAGAAGTAATCAAAGCACTGAACAACGGAGCAATGCCAACAGACTTCCAGCAAGTTCTTGATGAAACAGTTGTAGCAAAGAACTGCATTGACGACTATAATGGTTCTTCAAGCTACCAACTTATCAAAGACAAGAACAAGTTCTGCGGCATCGGAATGTATCTGCCATTGAATGTTTCCAAATCATGGAACAATTACTACGAAACTTCCATCGAGTGGTATGAAGCCGCCGGATGGAATCAGGTGAGATAAGAAAACACTTTGACAATAAGATAGCAAACACCAAAAGCCGGTCAATCATAAACCTGTCGACCGGCTTTTAGTATATATAAACCGTCCACCGTACGGAAGACGGTCGTCCTCGGTACGGAAGACGACCGTCCTCGGTACGGTGGACGGTTTTAATGTAAAGACGTTTCCGGCTATATGACTATACGTTACAGGTTGAACCATCCCATCTGGATTTTCAACCGCCAAACGTTGCAAGTTTCACAAAACCTTCATTTCTGGGGTATTTTCAAAACCCCTGTTTTCACTGATTATCAGCGAGTTTGCGTGAAACGACATGAAGGGAAAAACAACGTGGTGAAGGGTTCTGAAGGGGGTGGGTTCACGCATATCCATTGGCAATCAACACGTTACAAGCCCGTGGTCTGAATTCCGGAAAATAAACACTCGTATGAAGGTACGGATTACAGCCCTGTGAGATACCCTTTCAAGGCTTCCACATATTCAGCCATCGCCTCCCTCCCAGTCTGCGTAATCCGGCAGACCGTCCTCGGTTTCTTTCCCACGAAGCTTTTCTCCACTTCTATGTAACCGGCTTCACTCAACTTATCCAGCTGCACGCTCAAATTGCCTGCCGTAGCCTGTGTCTTCTCTTTCAGATACACAAACTCCGCCTCATCGACCGACAGCAGCACAGACATAATCGCCAATCGCAACTGGGAATGGAGCAAGGGATTCAATTCTTTCAACATGACCGTTTCGCTTTTTTATTAAGGATATGACCGGGAATTACCATCATGACGAAGAATGACAATCCGAAATACAAATTCCAATCGTTGGTAAATGATTCCTGAAAAGTATACTGCATCAGCATATAGATTGCAAAAACAAAGGCAACCAGCGGACTGTACATTACGCACGATTCCTTAATGATAATTCCCGTAATGGATGTCCCGATAGCAGCATACAACAAGGAAAGAGGCAACATCAAAGAAAAATTTCCCTGCCCATGAATTGCTGTCACAGCTCCCATCACCAAGATGGTAGCAAAAAACAGCCAACCGATTATCCACCAGACCTTAGCCAGCACTGTATCGGTATAAGTAACAACAACTTCCTTTTTAGCCTCTCTTCTATGTTTCAGTTCCATAATGCCCCAGAATACAAACATCAGGAACCAACCCATATTCCAAACCCGGTTTCCGGTATAAAAAGTGAGGATGAAAATCAAGACCGACAAGGCTACCGTAAAGTATCCATAATAGAGAAAGGTGTTTCCTGCACCTATCCTCAACCCTTCGCGCGTAGAACGGATCATCTGTGAGATCAGTTCCAGGCTTTCTTTTTCCGATAATTTCTTTTCTTCCATATATCCAAGCTTTTAAGATTAAACAAACTGGTTTATTTTATAAACCATAACCGGCAAAGAAAAGGGAGATGCGCGCGTTTTCTCCCGTTCTTCAATACAAATATAAACAAGTTTATTTTATAAACCAAATAAAAACCGGAAAATTTATTTCCACAAATCCAGATAATAATAAAACCGGCAGGAATAAGCCATACCAATTCCTACCGGCTATATATGATATCAGTATAAAATCCGATTATTTTGCATCAGCCGGTTTCTCTATGCCATCGGCTGTAGCACGTTCTTCCATCCGCTTGATACGGGCATCCAGATCGGGATGGGTAGAGAACAACTGCTTAAGCTTGCTGTCTTTCTTTGCACCGGCCTCTTCTTCCAGCTGTTTCAGTTTCTTGAACGCCAAAGCCATCGACCAAGGATTCTTGCCGCATTTCTTCAGGAATTCGTATCCGTAATCGTCGGCATCCTTTTCCTGTTTCTGCGAATAGGTAGAATTTACCAGAGCTTCACCCAAATCGCCCAACTGCGAATCGGTCAATGCAGCCGCCTTTCCACCGTTCATGGAAACACCGTCCTTCAAAGCCGACGTAAGTAACGCCGTACGATATGCTTTCTTTGAATCCTTGTGAGCGATATGCCCCACTTCATGGCCGATTACGCCCAACAGCTCTTCATCCGTCATGATATCCATCAACGATGAAAATACTCGGATACTACCGTCGGGACAAGCGAACGCATTTACATCGATTACGTAATAGACCTTGAAGTTCAAAGGAATACCTTCCACATCGGTCAGACCTTCTGTCATCTTCTTCAGACGAACAGTATAAGGATCGTCATCGGCACAAACCGGATTGTTCGCATCCATCCAATCGATATACTCCTTCACATACTCGGCCATGTCCTCGTCGCTCAGAGTAACCGCCTTTGCAGCCTTAGCTGCACCACCAACTGCTTTTTTCAGATTAAACTGCGCACAAACCGGCGCTGCGAGAGCCATACACATCAGTACGGCTGCACATTTCAGAATGATTCTTTTCATAAATTTAAAATTTAATTATGCATAGTAGTAGTTATTAATGTCGTCATCTAATAATCGTCCGGCAATGTATCGGGTACAAGGATTACACAATAGCCCGGTAAGCTTAGTCAAGGTTTATGAAAACAAATATAAAGCATTTAATTGATAAATCAAATTATTCAATCGTTAATTACAAATTATGTATTTAGAAGCGTAGAACAACCAAAAACAATCAGAAATATCCAAGCATAAACCTTTAATTATCAACACATTCTAAAATTTAACACTTTTCGGCTGCTTTTTGATGCTTCCCAAATTTCCACATATTTTTGAGACGTATTTCTGACGTGGAGAATTTGCGGGGCTTGTTTTTTGTCACACCGTGCAGACAGTTGACAAGGGTTTACAACCGTTTACGACAAGCGACAATATCCGCCCCGACATTCAGCGACGGTCACATCGTGTAGAAAGGCGAAAACCGTTGACTGCCGTTTACATCCGTTCACCACTTCAGGAATACAGGATTGAAGAAATGAACCAGTAAACGATAAAGCAGTATGAAAGCAACCCGAAAATGCAGTTTTTGCGGCAAGTCCTTTGTAACCCGCAGCGGAATGCAAAGGTATTGCAGCGAGGCTTGTCAGGCGGAAGCCCGGCGAGCCAGAATGACACAGAAGAATAACCTCTTCAAAGCCGTCCGGCCAATCATGGAGATACAGCATCAGGAGTATCTCACCTTTTCCAAAGCAGCCATACTCATGGGCTGTTCCCGACAGTACATCTATAAACTTGTAGCCATGGGCAAGCTGAAAGCCTCACGTATCAGCAACCGCATGGCATTCATCCGCAGAGCCGACATCGAGCGGATGCTGGAGGGCAATCCCTACCACCGCATCCTGCCCGGCAGCACTTCCACACCGAAAAAATCCGCTTCATCTTCCTTCCCGGCGAAAAAAGAAAAAAGGGAAAAGGTAACCGATGAAGTGCTGGACTTCTATTCCGGTGAAGAGGTGATGTCCCTTTATAAGGTCAAACAGTCATGGCTCTATACCACCGCCAAACGCAACCGCATTCCCATCTGCCGTATCGCTGGAAAGAACTATTACAGCAAGAAGCATGTTGACGAGTTCTTCGGTGTGGCTGTTGATATGGAAAGTATCACCGACTGGCTCCTGACCGAAGAAGCGGAAGAGCAGTTCGGCATGAAGCCTGCTGCACTCCGGGCATACGCCTACCGACACAGGATACCGACCAAAAGAGAATATGGCCGTACCTATTACTCCAAGTCCCATCTGGACGAACTCCGCAGAACCGACCTTGTGAACGACGAACGTTATTACACCGTGGAACAGGTCCGGCAGATTTACGGACTTTCCTCCGCCAACATCTGCCATATCGTCAAGGTAAAGCACATCGAAAAGATAAAGGTCGGCGTGAAGAACCTGCTTCTGCGCTCCGACGTGGAGCGTGTCATGGCTGAAAGGAACAAATAACCGCAAGCAACCGCCATTACCCGAAAATTATTTCAAAATGATTGTCGTGGAGATATTCACGGCTGTTTCACGTTGTTCCTTTGCCACCGTGAACACGGAGACACCTCCGGAAATGTACAACCAGTTAAAACATCATCAATATGAGTAAATGCAAGACAGTAACCTTGCGCAAGCGCAAGATCAAGAACGGTACACAGTATTCGCTGTGTCTGGACTATTATCCCGGCTACCGTGACAACACCACCATGAAAGTGATAACACGTGAAGCTCTGGGTATTTACATTTTTGCCAAGCCTGCCAACCAGCAGGAGCGTGACTTCAACGCACGCATGATGAAGAAGGCAGAGATACTCCGCAACAGGCGTTACGAAGCCATCTTCAACGAGAACAACGGCTTCTTTGACAAGGCCAGGATGAAAGGGGATTTCCTCGCCTACTTCAAGGAACTGGCAGACAGAAGGAATATCAAGTGGCAGCACGTCTACAAACACTTTGAACGGTTTGTAAATGGCAAATGCACCTTTGAAGAGGTGGACGTGGACTTGTGCCGCAAGTTCATGGAGTACCTGCTGAACGCTCCCCAGACCATACACACCAACCAAAAGCTGCATATCAATTCTGCGGCGGGCTACTGGTCGGCTTTCCGTGCCGTCCTGCACACGGCCTACCGTGACAGGAAGATAAAGGAGAATCCCAACGGCTTTCTGGACCGTATCGAGAGTATTCCCACCATGAGAGAGCATCTGAGCCAGGAGGAACTGATACGGCTTGCCGAAACGCCATGCGAGGAAGAGGTTCTGAAAAGAGCTTTCCTTTTCGCCTGCCTGACGGGATTGCGGAAGAGCGACATCAGGCAGCTTACCTGGCAGCAGATACAGCCGTACAC
>CALUKX010000035.1 GCA_944321335.1 uncultured Phocaeicola sp.
TTCTAAAATACTGCTTAAAAGACTGTATTTCAACAATTTCAAAGGCCCATTAACCAACTTTTATTGGACAGTAGTGAGAATATATAATAACTTGAACTAGTATGGATAGTTTGCAGAAAATACTAATCTGCCTGCTAGGAATCATGAATATTGCTGGAAGTTTAGCCCAGCCTCATGTAGAGCTGACTATTACTAATCCATTGGATGCAGACCGGATTGATGAAATAGTGGAACTGCCTTTATCGGTTATTGATGGATTGCATTTATCAGCGGCAGACAAACTGATAGTTCTTGATGAACAACAGAAACAAGTGCCTTATCAAACAACCTATAATAAGAAACTGTTAATTCCGGTAACGGTAAAGGCGAATGGCTGTTCTACCTACTCTTTAACAATCGGGATTCCCGATAATATGCAAGTTTATGCTTGCGGCAAACAATATCCCGAACGTATGGATGATATCGCATGGGAAAATGACAAGGCAGCTTATCGCGCCTATGGTCCGGCTACACAAAGAAACGGCGAAAAACTTTATGGTTATGATATCTTCACGAAGTCGGTTCCTTTTCCTGTTGTAGAAAAAAGATATGCCATGCAACTTGACCCAATCTCATGGGAACAAGTCAACAAGTTAAGAAAAGCTGGAAAAGAAACAGAAGCGGATAGTTTGTATCATACATTCTGTTATCATGTGGATCATGGTAATGGTATGGATTGTTACAGCGTAGGACCTACTTTGGGAGGAGGAACCAATGCCCTGCTAATTGATTCAACCATTATTTATCCGTATTGCTACAAAGATTATGAGATTCTTGATAACGGGCCTTTACGGTTTAGCGTCAAGCTGACTTTTCATCCGTTTACAGTAAAAAAGGATTCATCAGTTATAGAAACCCGCATTATTTCTTTGGATAAAGGCTCATATCTGAATCGGACAGAAGTCAAATATAACGGGTTAAAAACAGAAATACCGATAATCGGTGGAATTGTAATTCACCCTCAAAATCCTGATGGATATTGCTTCGATAAAGAAAACGGATACATTGCCTATGCCGATTCAACGGACAATCCCCATAATAATAATGGCATTATTTTGTTAGGTGCTTTATTTACAATGCCATTAGATTTCGTTGGAGTAAAATGGTTCTCGAAGGATGAAGCCAAGCAAAAAGGAGCTTTGGGACATGTAATTGGCAAAACTAATTATCAACCGGAATCTATATTTACCTATTACTGGGGAAGCGGATGGAGCAAAGCTGATATGCCTGATATAAAAAGTTGGGATAAGTATCTGCTTAATTTCAAGAAACGATTGAATGAACCTTTAATCATAAATTGGTCATTAATCGATTAATTTGGTTTCAATCCTATTCCAATGGCATAAGTTTTTTTCATAAACGTTTATGCTGAATAAGTCAAAAGGGTGGATTTGTTGATAATGAAGGTCCAATTTGTTGATGAAACACAAATTGACTCGTTTCATCACTTTTCCTTTTATCCATAATTATAGATTTGCACTTAAAGAGAAGCCATAAAAAAATTCATTCTTCGTGAAGATAAGGTTTCTACATATCTGATAGCAAGGTTCATACGGCTCATTAAGGATACAAGCCGGAAGATTCTTGAACCGCGACAAAGGAAAAGGTAATTAACAATATTCCATCCCAACAGGTAATGCTGCAAACCAGTAATACTTAATTAAAGTAAAAAAAAGAGGATTAAAAAGAAATATACCTGTCAAAGGACTATTTTTATAAACAAATTTACATGAA
The DNA here is from genome assembly GCA_944321335.1 of uncultured Phocaeicola sp. GTDB lineage: Bacteria > Bacteroidota > Bacteroidia > Bacteroidales > Bacteroidaceae > Phocaeicola. The sequence goes on from CALUKX010000035.1 coordinate 1,774, forward strand.
CATTTTCAATTCAAGACATACTATGAAACGCATTTTATTGTTAAGTATCTTCGGAAGCTTGCTCGCTTTCACCAACGCCCAGTCATTCAAGGAATGGCAAGACCCGAACATCAATGCCATAAACCGATATCCGATGCACAGCCATTTTTTTGCTTATGAAAATGGAGATTTGGCTGATAAGGATATCAAAGAAAATTCGGGAAATTTCATGTCATTGAACGGCAACTGGAAGTTCTTTTGGGTAAAGGATGCGGATGCACGTCCGACCGATTTCTGGAAGGTTGGTTTCAACGATAAGGGATGGGACGAGCTGAAAGTCCCTGCCGTGTGGGAACTGAACGGATACGGCGATCCGATTTATGTGAATATCGGTTATGCATGGCGCAATCAGTATAAGAACAATCCGCCTACGGTTCCTGTAGAGAACAATCATGTGGGATCGTACCGGAAAGAGATTCTGGTTCCTGCCGGATGGAAGGGGAAAGAGATTATCGCTCACTTCGGAGCCGTCAGTTCCAACATGTATCTGTGGGTGAACGGAAAGTTCGTTGGATATAGCGAAGACAGCAAGCTGGAGGCCGAATTCAATCTGACTCCTTACCTGAAACCGGGACAGAAGAATCTGATTGCGTTTCAGGTGTTCCGCTGGTGCGACGGAAGCTATCTGGAGGATCAGGATTTCTTCCGCTTTACCGGTGTGGCGCGCGATTGTTATCTGTATGCAAGAAACACACAACGGATCGATGATATCCGCGTAACTCCCGATCTGGATGAAGCTTATCTGAACGGCTCGCTCAATATCGAGCTGAATCTGAAAGGCAACAATACGGTTGCACTCGAATTGAAGGATGATGCGATGCAGACCGTGGCCTCAACTGAAGTCAGAGGTTCCGGACAGAAACAGGTTTCTCTCGACGTAAAGAATCCACAGAAGTGGAGTGCCGAAACACCTTATCTGTACACACTTTATGCATCGGTGAAGCAAGGCAGCAAGACTGTCGAAGTCATCCCGGTGAAAGTAGGGTTCCGTAAGGTGGAAATGAAGAATTCGCAGATGTTGGTCAACGGGAAACCGATTCTCATCAAAGGCGCCGACCGCCACGAGCTGGATCCCGACGGAGGCTATGTGGTTTCACGCGAACGGATGCTTCAGGATATCCGGATCATGAAACAGTTCAATCTGAATGCAGTCCGTACCAGCCATTATCCGGACGACAGCTATTGGTACGACTTATGCGACCAGTATGGTATCTATGTAGTGGCCGAAGCAAATATCGAATCACACGGTATGGGTTACGGCGAAGAAACGTTGGCTAAAAATGCATCGTATAAGAAAGCGCACATGGAACGTAACCAACGTAACGTACAGCGTAACTTCAACCATCCAAGTATCATCGTTTGGTCGATGGGTAATGAGGCTGGTTACGGACCGAACTTCGAATCGGTATACGATTGGATCAAGACGGAAGATGCCAGCCGCCCGATACAATACGAACAGGCCGGACAAGACGGCAAGACCGATATCTTCTGTCCGATGTATTACGGATACGAGGATTGTATCAAATACTGCGAAGATGACAGTAAGAAGAAACCGCTTATCCAATGTGAGTATGCGCATGCTATGGGTAATTCGCAAGGAGGATTCAAGGAATATTGGGACATCATCCGCAAATATCCGAAGTATCAGGGTGGATTTATCTGGGATTTCGTCGACCAGTCCATCCGTTGGAAAGGAAAGGAAGGTAAGATGATTTATGCCTATGGAGGCGATTTCAACCGTTTCGATGCAAGCGACAATAATTTCTGCGACAACGGACTGATCAGTCCCGACCGGGTACCGAATCCGCACATGTACGAAGTGGGTTATTTCTATCAGAATATCTGGACCAATCTGAAAGATGTGAAGAATGGTGAAATCAATGTTTATAACGAAAACTTCTTCCGCGACCTTTCGGCATACCGTTTGGAATGGGAGTTGCTAAAAGACGGACAAACGGTACGTAACGGACAGATTGAGAATCTGAATGTCGGTCCGCAGCAGACCGCTCCGATGAAATTGAATATCGGCACCACCGACAACAAGGCCGAATGGTTGCTTAACGTGAAATATATCCAGAAAGAAACCGAAGGTGTTGTGCCTGCGGGTCATGTGGTAGCCAAGAATCAGTTGGTTCTGAACGCCTATCAGGCACCAGACATGACATTGGATAATGTAACCGAATCGAACATCGAAGTAGTCACTCCGCAAGCCGATAACTCGAATTCAAATTTCCTGGTTATCGAAGGAGAGGATTTCCAGATTGATTTCAATAAATACACCGGATTCATCAACCGTTATACAGTCGGTGGATTGGATATGATAAAGGAGGAAGGGGCACTGACTCCCAACTTCTGGCGGGCACCGACCGACAACGATTTCGGTGCCGGATTACAGAATACTTTTGCCGCATGGAAGAATCCTCGCATGAATCTGACCAATCTGGAACATAAGGAAGAAAACCATCAGCAAGTGGTAACCGCAACTTACGATATGCCGGATGTATCGGCAAAACTGTATCTCACCTATACCATCAACAATGCAGGTGCTATCAAGGTGAATCAGAAGATGGTTACTACTCCTACGGCCAAGGTTGCCAATATGTTCCGATTCGGTATGCAGCTCGTCATGCCGAAATCGTTCGGACAGATAACTTACTACGGACGTGGACCGGTAGAGAATTACAGCGACCGTAACCATAATACAGATCTGGGAATCTATCGGCAGACTGTCGACGAACAGTTCTATCCGTATATCCGCCCACAGGAAACTGGAACAAAAACCGATATCCGCTGGTGGAAACAGACCGATGCAAGCGGCCGGGGATTGATGTTCGTGGCAGAAGCACCGTTCTCCGCTTCGGCATTACATTATTCGATTGACGCCCTCGATGACGGATGGGGAAAGAAACAAAGCCATTCTTTCGAATTGGAAGAAGGCGATCTGACCAATGTATTGATCGACAAAGTACAGATGGGTTTGGGCTGTGTCAACAGTTGGGGAGCATGGCCGAGAAACGAATATCTTGTTCCTTACAAGGATTATGAATTTACATTCATCATGACACCCGTTTCGCATGTAAATTGAGATGTAGAAATTTTATTACTTTATAATAAGCTGAAAATATGAAGAACCGACTTTACAGCGGACTTGTCCTCTTTTGCCTGTTGCTTTGTGCAATGACAAGTTCGGCACAGGACTCCCGCCAGCGGATTTTATTGAACGACGATTGGCGGTTCGCTTATGGGAATGCTGCCGATATGCAGAAAGACTTTACTCATGGCACCGAGTATTTCACATTTCTGGCCAAAGCCGAGTCATCCAACCATAACCGGGGACCAAGCTGGTCAAAGTTTGATGACAGTGCATGGAAGACCGTGCAACTGCCACACGATTGGGTAGTCGATTTGCCATACAGTGCTGAAGCAAGCCACAGCCACGGCTACAAGACCGTGGGATGGAAATATCCTGAAACCAGTGTGGGATGGTACCGCAAGCGTATCCAGATTCCGGAATCCGATCGTGGTAAACACATCTTTATCCGTTTCGACGGTATCTTCCGCGATGCACAAGTATTCTGCAACGGTTTCTACTTGGGACATGAACCCAGCGGATATGCTACCCAAATCTATAACCTGACCGAATACCTGAACTACGGAGGTGAGAACATCATCACCGTACGTGCCGATGCAAGCGTTGAGGAAGGTTGGTTCTACGAAGGAGCCGGTATCTACCGTGATGTATGGTTGGTAAAATCAGCTCCGGTACACGTCGCTGAGTTCGGAACGTATGTTACCTGCCAGCTAAGCAACAACAATTCATTGGCGAATATCTATGTTACTACCCGGATAGAGAATACAGGACGGGAAAACGAAGCTTTTTCGGTAGTCCAGCGCCTGTTGGACGCCGAAGGTAATGAAGTGGCACACAGCACCAGTGAAACAGGAAAGCTGGAAGCCAAGACCTCCGTTTCGTTCAAACAAAGCTTGGTGGTAAAAAATCCGACCTTGTGGGATACTGAAAATCCTTATCTCTATACCTTGCAGACCGAAGTCTATAAACAGAACAAGCTGATTGATACTTATCATACCACAACCGGACTGCGGAGTATCTGTTTCGATCCCGATAAAGGATTCCTGCTCAACGGAAAAGTTGTGAAGCTGAAAGGAACCAACCTGCATCAGGATCATGCCGGTGTGGGTGCAGGTATTCCTACCGAACTTTGGAAATATCGTATCGCAAAGATGAAGGAGATGGGTAGCAATGCTATCCGCAGTTCGCACAACCCGGCCAGTCCGGCAATGCTCGACCTTTGCGACCGTATGGGTATGCTGGTTATCGATGAGAATCGTCTGATGGGTGTCAACGACGAACATTACAACCTTCTCCGCCGTATGATTGAACGGGACCGTAACCATCCGTGTATCATCCTTTGGAGTATCGGTAATGAAGAGTGGACATTGGAAAATTCACCGGTAGGATTGGAAGTGACTCGTAGCATGAGCGAATTTGTGCATCAAATTGATCCTACCCGTCCGACCAACGCAGGAAATGCAGGTGGTAAGGCTTTGCTTGCCGGTCTGGATGTGCAAGGCTACAACTATATCGTACAGAACGATATTGAGGGTCTGAAGAAGGAACATCCCGACTGGAAAGGTGTCGGAACAGAAGAGACCAGCGGATGCGGTACACGTGATGTATATTTCACCGATCCGGAAGAAGGTTGGATGGCTTCATTCAATCAAGGACTGAAAGACGGAACCATCAATGTCATCGAACGTGGATGGAAATTTTACGATGAACGTCCGTGGTTAGGCGGTCTGTTCTATTGGACCGGTATCGACTATCGCGGCGAGCCGAATCCGATGAAGTATCCGGCTACAGGTTCGCAGTTCGGTATCCATGACTATTGCGGATATCCGAAAGACGAAGCCTTCTACCTGAAGGCGTGGTGGACCGACGAACCGGTGTTGCATATCTTCCCGCATTGGAACCTGAAAGGCCACGAAGGCGACAGCATCAAGGTATGGGCCTACAGCAATTGCGATGAAGTGGAACTGAGCGTGAACGGGAAGAAACTCGGACGCAAGCCGATGCCGAAGAACGGACATCTCACTTGGGACGCAATCTATAAGCCGGGCAAGGTGGTAGCCAAAGGTTACAAGAATGGAAAGAAGATTCTTGAACAGGTAATCGAAACAACCGATGAGGGAACACAGACTGCCATGCGTCCGCACAAGACCGTGATGAAAGCCGACGGACAGGATATCATTATCATCGACCTCAATGTTCTGGACAAGAAGAAACGGATTGTTCCCGATGCCATGAACCAGATGGAAGTAAATGTGGATGGCCCGGCAACACTTCTGGGTTACGGCAACGGTAATCCGGGCTTCAAGGAAGTGGAACGTCCGACAGACGATACACAGCCGTTAGCCATCAAGGCATTCTGTGGCAAGGCCCAACTAATCATCCGTTCCTTGAAAGGCAAAGCAGGAACAATCAAGGTAAATGTAAAAGGCGAAGGAATAGCTGAGAACACATTGGAAGTCAGCTCAGAAGACTGATACGCCTACTGAAAGCATAAAAAGCGGACCGGCATCAATACCGGCCCGCTTTTGCTATATATAGAGAATGGTTGAATGATTCTCAATCCAGATACAGATAATCGTAATGCACCAACGGACGTTTTCCATGTACTCCCAACATCTGACGTGCCTCAGCCGAATCGACTCCGATTCGTCCTACCCCTATCTGTTTTCCCTTGGAATCCATAATCTTCACGATATCATCCTTTTCGAACTCTCCTTCGATGCGGGTTACACCTACCGGCAGCAAGCTTACAGCCTTCTTGCCTTTCAGCACCTTCACGGCATCGGCATTCAGGTGGATTTCGCCTTTGGCAAATCCTTCGCTATGGGCTATCCATTTCTTCACACTCGATACAGCTTCCGATGACGGGACAAAACGGGTACATACAGTTCCTTCGGGATCCTGCAACAGATCAATCAGGATATTGTCCTTCTTCCCGTTGGCGATGATGACAGAAATGCCTTCATCGGCCACCTTCCGGGCAATTGTCGTCTTGGTAAGCATACCTCCCCGGCCAAAACCCGACTTCTCGGTCTGGATGTAATCCGACAAATCCTTGCCTTGCTCCACCTCACGGATAACCGAAGTTCCCGGTTGTGAAGGAGAACCGTTGTAGATTCCGTCGATATTGCTGAGAATAATCAGTGCCTGCATATCCATCATGGAAGCAATCATACCCGAAAGTTCGTCGTTATCGGTAAACATCAGCTCGGTAACGGAAATCGTATCGTTTTCATTGACGATAGGTATCACGCCGTTTTCCAGCATCACACGCATACAATTGCGTTGGTTGAGGTAATGACGTCGGGTACCGAAACTCTCCTTGGTAGTCAGCACCTGTCCCACGGCGATACCGTGTTCACGGAACAGTTCATAATACCGGTTGATCAGTTTCGCCTGACCTACCGCCGAGAAAAGCTGACGCTGGTCGACACTGTCCAATTTTCGCGACACCTTGATTTCACTCCGTCCGGAAGCCACGGCACCCGAAGATATCAACACCACCTCCACACCGGCCTTATGCAATTCGGCTATCTGGTCGACCAAAGCCGAAACACGTGTCACATCAAGTGTGCCGTCTTTGCGTGTCAAGACATTACTTCCGACCTTTACCGCTATTTTTGTAAACTGAAATGCCATATTTACTTTCTTCTTATTTGTCGCACAAAGATAGCCCTTTCCTTCAAAGTTGAAACCTTTATCCCCAATAAAATATAAAAATAACACTTAAGAAGCGTTCAGAAAGTTATATTCATACAAAAATCCGTACCTTTGCGGCGCAATTTACCAAACACAGTACAGGCTATGATCAAAGCAATCTTTTTCGATATCGACGGAACGCTGGTCTCGTTCAATACACATACCATTCCCGAATCTACGCGCAAGGCGTTGGAACTGCTCCGTAAGAAAGGCATCAAGATATTCATCGCCACCGGCCGCCCCAAGATGCTGATGATGCGCGCTGTCGGCAATCTGGAGTTCGACGGATATGTAACCTTGAACGGTTCCTATTGTTTCACAGCCGACCATCAGGATATTTACAAAGGAGAGATTCCACAGGAAGATGTGGAACGACTGATAGATTATCACAAGCAGCATCCGCAGACTCCCTTCGTCTTTGTACACGATGACGAATGGTTCATCACCAACGTAAACGAAGCGGTGAACGATGTAGCCCGGCTTATTGAGATTACCGTTCCTCCTACCCAACCCGTAGAGAATGCCAGAGGGAAAAACATCCTGCAGATTATGGGATATTTCGAACAGGATGAGGATATCGAGGTATTCCGTAAGGTATTGACCCATTGCGAACCGATGCGTTGGTATCCTACCTTTGCCGATATCATTGCCAAAGGCAACAGCAAGAGTCACGGAATCGATAAGGTATTGGAGTACTACGACATTAAGTTGGAAGAAACAATGGCCTTCGGGGATGGAGGGAATGATATTCCGATGCTTGCCCATGTAGGTTTGAGCGTTGCAATGGGAAATGCTGCCCCTCATGTGCAGGAAGCAGCAAAATACGTGACCACTTCAGTCGATGAAGACGGAATCTGGAACGCTCTGAAACATTTCAATGTAATCTGATTTTTCTGGAACAGACTGCATTTCAAATAACCAGCTTTTCATAGAAAGACCTCCGGCAGACAACAAATCATCTGCCGGAGGTCTTTTAGCTATGAAGCCAATACATATTACATCAGACTCAGTTTCGCCAGATAATCGTAGTGTTCTCCTTCCATCACCTTTTCCACCTTGAAACCGAACTGCGACGCATATAGCGAAAGTGTATCGAAATCCACATACAGCCAATCGAAAGCGTCACCTTTTACCTGTTTGTACTGCATACGGAAATCCACTTCCCCGTAATAATCGCCGGCTATGTCGATAACATAACTGCCGTCTTCATCTTCATACAGGTATTTCAGGTCGCTCGAATCGAGCAGAACGCAACCGCCAGGTGCAAGCAACCGCTTGATGCGCTGGAAAAATTCCGGAAAACGGGACAGCTTGCCCACTATGCCCGAACCGTTCATCAGCATCAGGATGGTATCGAACTGACCACAGAAATGCTCGTCGAACAAATCGGTCTGTTGTGCATTCAAGCCTCGTTCCTTCATCACTTCGACAGCCAGGGGTGATATATCAATCGCCAGACTTTCCTTACCCATCTCCTTCAGTGCCAAGGAATGGCATCCGCTGCCGGCACCGACATCAAGGATATGCCCTCCGGCCAAATCCAATGCCTTCCGCTCCAAAGGCGACATTTCCTTGAACGTACGGAACAGATGCTGCACCGGTATCTCATCCTCATCGAACTGAGAAGAAAACACACGCAACCTTCCGGCTTTCCTATTTTTGAAATAATCGGTGATGGCCGCACCCATCGGATCCTTTTCAGCCTGTAACAAATGCTTGCTCATAAATCGGTAAATTATAAGATGTGTATACAAAAATAGTGAAAACATTCCAGTTTGCGAACAATCGGTCAGGTGTATATCATCCGGGCATCATTTATCCCCCCTACCAATACTTACATTCTGCCATGCATAATATTACAAGGATATTCATTATTTTTACATTTTTTAAGTATATAATCGGAAAATATTGAGATTTTATGCAATTAAATTCAGATATATCTGTATATTTGCACCCAGTTTTAGAATAATTATACACGATGAAAAGTAAGAACAGCAGACTCGATTCCATCAAGATGATCATCTCCAGCAAGGAGGTGGGCAGTCAGGAAGAACTTCTCCAGGAATTGGCGAAGGAAGGTTTCCAGTTGACTCAGGCAACTCTCTCACGCGACTTGAAACAGTTGAAAGTGGCAAAAGCTGCAAGTATGAACGGGAACTATGTTTACGTGCTTCCGAACAATACGATGTACAAACGTATGACAGATCCTCAGAGTGCATCGGATATGCTACGGCACAATGGTTTCGTATCTATCGAGTTTTCTGACAACATTGCGGTAATCAAGACCCGACCGGGATACGCTAGCAGTCTGGCTTACGATATCGACAACAGCAATTTTCACGAGATTATCGGTACGATTGCAGGCGACGACACCATCATGCTGGTAATCCGGGAAGGATGCACCCGTACACGTGTTAAGCAAGCTCTTTCTCATCTCATCCCGAATCTCAATCAATAATATAAGAAGATATTAAAATGGACAAGCAAATAGATGTTATGGTCGCCGATGCCTCTCATGAGGTATATGTCGACACAATTCTAGATACAATCCGTGAAGCAGCCAAGGTGCGCGGCACCGGTATCGCTGAACGTACCCACGAATATGTAGCTACCAAGATGAAAGAAGGCAAGGCAATCATTGCCTTGTGTGAAGATGAATTCGCCGGATTCACCTATATCGAATCATGGGGGAACAAACAATATGTAGCCACCTCCGGTCTGATTGTACATCCGAAATACCGTGGATGCGGTCTGGCAAAACGAATCAAGCATGCATCCTTCACTTTGGCCCGTCTGCGATGGCCGAAGGCAAAGATTTTCAGTCTGACTTCGGGGGCGGCAGTAATGAAGATGAATACCGAATTAGGATATGTTCCGGTAACATTCAACGAACTGACCGATGACGAAGCTTTCTGGAAAGGTTGTGAAGGATGTATCAACCATGAAATCCTGATGGCTAAGAACCGTAAGTTCTGCATCTGCACTGCAATGCTCTACGACCCGGCACAACATCCGGACGACAAGGTTACCAATTTTTAACCATTCATTAATAGATTATCCTAAAGAAACAAAATACAAAGCCTTATGGAAGAAAAGAAAAAAGTGGTCGTCGCTTTCAGCGGCGGACTGGATACTTCATTTACTGTAATGTATCTGGCAAAAGAAAAAGGTTACGAAGTTTACGCAGCCTGTGCTAATACCGGAGGTTTCAGTCCGGAACAGTTGAAACAGAACGAAGAAAATGCCTATAAGTTGGGGGCAACTAAGTATGTGACTCTCGACGTTACTCAAGAGTATTATGAAAAGAGTTTGAAATACATGATTTTCGGTAATGTATTGCGTAACGGTACTTACCCTATTTCCGTTAGCTCAGAACGAATCTTCCAGGCTTTGGCTATCGCACGTTATGCTAACGAGATCGGTGCTCACGCAATCGCTCACGGTTCTACAGGTGCCGGAAACGACCAGGTTCGTTTCGACATGACTTTCCTGGTTATGGCTCCGGGCGTGGAAATCATCACACTTACCCGTGATATGGCATTGAGCCGTGACTACGAAATCAACTACTTGAAGGAACATGGTTTCGAAGCCGATTTCACCAAACTGAAATATTCGTATAATGTAGGTATCTGGGGAACTTCCATCTGTGGAGGTGAGATTCTGGATTCTACTCAAGGATTGCCTGAAAGCGCTTACCTGAAACAGGTTACCAAAACCGGTTCGGAACAGTTGAAATTGGAGTTCAAGAAAGGTGAGCTTTATGCCGTAAACGGTGAGGTATTCGACGACAAGATCAAAGCGATTCAGAAAGTGGAGGAAATCGGTGCTGCATACGGTATCGGCCGCGACATGCACGTGGGTGATACCATCATCGGTATCAAGGGTCGTGTAGGTTTCGAAGCTGCCGCTCCGATGTTGATAATCGGCGCACACAAGTTCCTCGAAAAATATACATTGAGCAAATGGCAGCAGTACTGGAAAGACCAGGTTGCCAACTGGTACGGAATGTTCCTGCATGAAAGCCAGTATCTGGAACCGGTTATGCGTGATATCGAAGCGATGTTGCAGGAATCTCAACGTAACGTAAACGGTACCGCCATCCTCGAACTTCGTCCTTACTGCTTCTCTACAGTAGGTGTCGATTCGAAAGACGACCTTGTAAAGAATAAGTTCGGCGAATACGGTGAAATGCAGAAAGGCTGGACTGCCGAAGATGCCAAAGGATTTATCAAAGTGCTCTCTACTCCGTTGCGCGCTTATTACGCTAACCATAAAGACGAGGAGAACGTATGATAAAGGCAGGTATTATCGGAGGTGCAGGATATACGGCAGGCGAATTGATTCGTCTGCTGCTGAATCACCCGGATGTAGAGATCGTTTTTATAAACAGTTCTAGTAACGCAGGCAACAAGATTACCGATGTGCACGAGGGTTTGTATGGTGAAACGGATCTGGTATTCACCGACGAACTTCCGCTCGACCAGATTGATGTCTTGTTCTTCTGTACCGCTCACGGCGACACCAAGAAGTTTATGGAAAGCCATACCGTACCCGAAGATTTGAAGATTGTCGATCTGTCGATGGATTATCGTATCAAGAGCGACGACCATGATTTCGTGTATGGTCTGCCAGAACTGAACCGTCGTACCATCTGCCACAGCAAGCACATTGCCAACCCAGGTTGTTTCGCAACTTGTATCCAGTTGGGACTGCTTCCATTGGCAAAACACCTGATGTTGAACGGGGATGTAATGGTAAACGCCATCACCGGAAGCACCGGCGCCGGCGTGAAACCGGGAGCTACCAGCCATTTCAGTTGGCGTAACAACAACATGAGCATCTACAAGCCGTTCACCCACCAACATGTACCCGAAATCAAACAATCTCTGAAACAGTTGCAGAACAGTTTCAATTCGGAAATCGATTTCATCCCTTACCGTGGCGATTTCGCCCGGGGAATCTTTGCAACCATCGTTGTAAAGACAAAAGTGGAGCTCAGTGAAATCGTGAAGATGTACGAAGAATACTATGCCGAAGATTCGTTCACTCATATAGTAGAAAAGAATATCGACCTGAAACAGGTTGTCAATACCAACAAATGCCTCATCCATCTGGAAAAACACGGCGACAAGCTGCTGATCATCTCTTGTATCGACAACTTGCTGAAAGGTGCCAGCGGACAGGCGGTTCATAACATGAACCTGATGTTTAATCTGGAAGAAACCACCGGCTTGAAACTGAAGCCGTCGGCATTCTGACAGTAAAAAAGGAGAAATTTTATGAAATTATTCGATGTATATCCGCTTTTCGATATCAATATCGTAAAGGGAAAAGGGTGTCATGTATGGGATGACAAAGGTCAGGAGTATCTCGACCTTTACGGCGGCCATGCCGTTATCAGTATCGGCCATGCACATCCGCATTACGTGGAAACCATCAGCAAACAGGTTGCTCAGTTGGGATTCTATTCCAACTCGGTCATCAATAAGTTACAGCAGGAACTGGCTGAACGTCTGGGCCCGATGTGTGGGTACGACGACTACCAGCTGTTTCTGATCAACTCCGGTGCAGAGGCCAACGAAAATGCTATGAAGCTGGCTTCGTTCTACAACGGTCGTACCCGTGTGGTTTCGTTTGCAAAAGCCTTCCACGGACGTACTTCATTGGCTGTTGAGGTAACCAACAATCCGAAAATCATCGCGCCTATCAACGACAACGGTCATGTAACTTACCTACCTTGGAACGATACGGAAGCGATGAAGGCCGAACTTGCCAAAGGTGATGTCTGTGCCGTCATCATCGAAGGTATCCAGGGTGTCGGTGGTATCCAGATACCATCAGACGAATTTCTACAGGAATTGCGCAAGGCATGCGATGCAAACAACACTGTCCTGATTCTCGATGAAATCCAGTCGGGTTACGGACGAAGCGGAAAATTCTTTGCACATCAGTATGCCGGAATCCGTCCGGACATGATTACTGTAGCCAAAGGTATTGCCAACGGTTTCCCGATGGCCGGTGTGCTCATCAGTCCGAAGTTCACTCCGGTGTACGGACAGTTGGGAACAACCTTCGGAGGAAACCACCTGGCTTGTGCAGCAGCCATTGCCGTCCTCGATGTGATGAAGGAAGAAAACCTGATTGACAATGCAGCAAAAGTCGGTACACATCTGCTGGAAGAATTGAAAGGATTCAAGGGAATCAAGGAAGTACGTGGACGTGGTCTGATGATCGGTCTGGAATTTGAAGGACCAGCCAAAGAAATCCGTCGCCAGCTGCTTTTCGAACAGAAAGTCTTTACCGGTGCCAGTGGAACAAATGTTATCCGTCTGCTCCCGCCGCTCTGTCTGAGCATGGCCGAAGCCGATGACTTCCTGGACCGTCTGCACAACGTTCTACGCTGACAGCACATACAACCAATAATCAGCAATAAAAAAGTCGTTTTAGTCTTGCTTCGGCAGCACTGAAACGACTTTCCTTTTTATATGGTCCGATCAGATTTCTTCCAATGCATAATACTGGTAATCACGTAACACCGTCTGCAGGAACTTTTCCTTGTCAACTTCCGGCGGATGGATGGCAAACAGCTGCTGTACCTTATCAGTCAGCAAGGCTATTCTTCGTGCCCGGTCCTTCTGCCCTGAATTCAATGTCCGGGTAATCACATCAATCTGCTCCAACGACAGGTCGGCCGCTTGCGGATAGGTAGGCTTATACCCTTTCATCAGGTAATCGAACTCATCAAGACTTACATGAATCTTACGGTAGTTCTTCTCTCTAATGACAATTGTTCCTGCCGCCAAATCCCCGATACGTTGGTGGTTCTTTGTCAACAATATCACAAGAACTCCAAGCCCCATAGTCATGAATACATCCACCAACAATAACAACCATCTTAAAAGATAAGCCCCTAGACTTGGAGTCGACCCGTCCTTTTTCACTACACGCAAATGAAATAATTTCTTTCCTATACTCTGTCCCTGATTGAATAAATCACAGAGAAAAGGATACATAAGAACAGGTAAGTAAACCAGAAAAAGGAATGTAAGTCCGAAAATACGCGGGACACCATCCATAAAAATATCCAGAACCTGAAAAGTACCCCATACATATAATGCAAGAAATATCATATCAAGCAAGAAAGCAAATATCCTCTCACCTACGCTGGCCGGTGTCTGATTGATCCGTACAAATTGTCCGGTAATAATGCTTGATTGATTCATTTCAGGTTAAAGAAATTAAAGGTTTGATTGCAAATATATCACAAAAATTCTATTTTTGTTATTATGAAGTAACAAACTTGCTAGAAGAACATCAGGTCAATGAAAGAAATCACTTTTATACGTAGCAACATTGAAAGATGGAAAGAAACGGAAAAGATAGTGGATGAAGCATCCCGTGTTTCACCCGATCGGCTGGCTGATGCCTATACGGAAGTGACATCCGACCTGGCTTTCGCACAAACCCATTATCCCAAATCACGGATCACAATCTACTTGAATAATCTGGCATTTTCCCTGCACCATGAAATTTACAGGAACAAGCGGGAAAAATGGAGCCGCATCATTACTTTCTGGACCCGTGAAGTCCCGCGAACCATGTTCGATGCAAGAAAAGAATTGTTTGTATCATTCCTCATTTTTTTAAGTAGCATAATAATCGGAGCTGTCTCTACCTATTTCGATGAAGAAATACCCCGACTGATATTAGGAGACGGTTACGTAGATATGACACTTGAAAATATATATAACGGAGAGCCCATGGCCGTTTACAACGGCGGACATGAATTGGAAATGTTTCTTGGGATTACCATAAACAATATCATGGTCTCTTTCATGACTTTTGCCTTAGGGGTGCTGACCAGTTTCGGAACCGGCTATATGCTCTTCACCAATGGGATTATGGTAGGCGCTTTCCAAACATTTTTCTATCAGCACGATTTGTTAATGGAATCCGTTCTGGCAATTTGGCTGCACGGAACATTGGAGATATGGGCCATTATAGTAGCCGGTGCTGCAGGATTGGCCATAGGTAACGGATGGCTGTTTCCTGGCACATATTCCCGATTTGAATCCTTCAGACAAGGAGCGAAACGCGGATTGAAAATCATTATCGGAACTGTCCCGATTTTTATTCTGGCCGGCTTCATTGAAGGATTTATTACCCGACATACGGAACTGCCGGACATGTTACGTCTGAGCATCATCCTATTATGCCTTGCCTTTAATATCTACTACTATATTTATTTACCGTTTAAACTTTACAAAACAAATGGAAACACAAACCGATAAAATCACTCTTTATGCCAAACGGACTTTTGGAGAAAAAGTAAATGCCGTTTTCGACTTTATACGTCAGAATGCTAAAACCTTATTCAAATACCTGACGTATTTTATGCTGCCTATATCTATCTTGAAAGCGTTATCAGTCAGCTCTTCCCTTCAGACGATTCTCTCGATGGGGGCATCCGAAACCATAGATTATAGCCAGGTAATGACCGACTTTACATGGCTCATTCTTGCCAACAATATCGGAAACATTGTTTTAATCTCGCTTCTCTTTGCCCTTATCAGGATATACAACGAACGTGAAAATGGATTACAGGGACTGACTATGAATGAGCTATTGCCCCGTTTCCTTAAAAACTTAAAACGGACCGTCATCATGATTCTGCTCTTTACCATGTTATTCATTTTTCTAATATTTTTCTTCGTCCTACTATTGACATACAATGAAAATGTGCTTTTCTTTATTGCCATCCCTCTTGCGTTTGTGATGTGTATCGGACTGGCCACATTTCCTGTGGCTTATCTATTGGAGGACAATCCTTTTTTCCCCACGTTAGTAAAGACATGTCGGTTAGGGTTCCGTACATGGGGAGGCGCCTTGGCTATTATCATTGTATTTGGAATCATAACATGGATCCTTCAAAAAATAGCATCACTTCCTTTAGGCGCTGTACAAATATCCAATAACTTATTGGGAGAAAATACAGAATTTCTCGCATCGTCACCGAACTATATTTTTATAACCTATCTTTTCAGCACCATTGAAGCATTCGGCTCTTATCTGGCTTCCGTATTGACTTTCCTGGGATTGGCTTATCAATATGGACATAGTTGTGAGAAAATCGACAACAAGAGTGTAGATGCTGATATTGAAAATTTTGACAATCTTTAATGAAACCCTAACATGTTAGTTTCCCCTGCCGATACGTTAACAATCGATTCCGCCTTATTGATGCAATGGCAACAAGATCCGGCCTATGCTTATCATAAGGAGTTGGTCGCTCCCGACAAGAGCTTCCTCGACTGGATCGGGAGTGCCATTCAGTATAGTCTGAATAGCCTTTTGGGCAGTGAGATTATAACCGAATATTCAACAATCCTGCTTATTGTATTGTTTTTAGTCATATTATCGGGGATACTGTGGTTCCTATATCAAAGGAATCCAAAATTATTTATGTTCAATAAAAAAGATCAGCTATCCTATAACTTGGAAGAAGAGACGATTTATGGTATTGATTTCCAAGAGCGGATCCTACAGGCCCAAAGCAAGCAGGATTTCAAGGAAGCAATCAGATTGCTTTATCTCCAGACATTAAAACAACTGAGCGATGAACAGCGGATAGATTGGCAGATATACAAGACTCCCACCCAATATGTGCATGAAGTAAAACAACCGGTCTTCAGCCAATTTACCAACCATTTCCTTCGTGTCCGCTATGGTAATTTCATAGCCGATGAAGAGTTGTTCCACACCATGGAAAAATTACAGCGGAAGATTAAGGAAGGAGGTGGCTTATGAAAGGAAGTAAGATATTTATTGTGGGCATCAGTATCTTTTTCATCCTTGTGTTCCTGATCTTATGTCGTGCTCCACAGCATTTTTTATGGAATCCGACTTTCGCCCATAACGATGACCAGCCTTATGGATTGGCACTGACAGATAGCATGCTTTCTGCCGCACATGCCCAGGCCTATCAAGTTACAAGAGAAAGTTTCTACCAATTGGAACAGAAAGATACACTTTGCACGAAGAACTATATTGCAGTAGCTGAAAAAATCAATCTGACAGAAACGGATGTCAACGCAATCCTTCGAATGGCAAAACGTGGAAGCCGTATTCTGATTGCCGCCAATGAGTTCGGAGAACTGGAGAAGATCCTAAATTTGAATATCAACTATGATTATGGATATAATCACTTCAGTTTAAACCGTTTAAAGGATTATATATTATATAGCCAAAATGAGAAGGACAGCCTACAATGGACCGGCGATACTGTTATTTTCCCGAAAAAGAAGTATTATATCTATAAACCATTCATAGCAACATCCATTTCAGTAGCCGACTCGATACCTCATCGGATTTTAGCTGAATATATATCACCTGTCAATACCATGTCTGCAGCTGTAAGCACTCAGCCAGATACCTGCTGCATAACTCCACAAACGGAGTCCGCAATAGAATATAATCTGCTTGTGATAGCATTTCCTCAAGGCAAAGGAGAGATTATTCTGGCGACTACTCCTTTTCTTTTCACAAACTTCGGGTTATTGAACGGAAACATTTCCGAATTGATATTCCGTGTCTTTTCACAATTGGGAAGAGGACCGCTTGTCCGTACAGAGTGCTACTCTGCAGCATTAACCACGAATCAATCAACCCCATTACGCTTTTTCCTTTCACAACCGGCCCTCAAATGGTGTCTTTATCTGAGCTTAGGAGGCATCGTATTATTCATGTGCTTTACAGCCAAAAGAAAGCAACGGGTGATACCGATAATAACCCCTCCACAAAATTACAGTCTGGAGTTTGTGAAATTGATCGGAACACTATATTTTCAGAAAAAGGACCATACCGACCTTGTCAAAAAGAAGTATATCTATTTCAAGGAAGTGCTTCGGAAAGCCCGTATCGAGTCTGATGAAACGACCGATGACAGATCTATAGCAGAACAAATCGGACAACAGACAGGATTGGATAGCGAAAAGATCTATCACAACCTACAGAACATCCGAAACGTCATCAATGCTGAAGAAAATATTTCGGAAGACGAAATGAAGACCCTCATCAATTCTATGAATAAAATTATAGACAGCCTAAATTAATGAAGCTATGGAAGAACAGAACGACAAAGAAATGAAACAGTCCATCGACATCCATACAGATCTGTATGAATTTGCCGAAAAAATCCAACAGTTGAAAGATAAGATCGCAACCGTTATCGTCGGGCAGGAAAAGGTAGTTGACCTATTGTTGACGGCTATACTTGCCGATGGGCATATTTTGATAGAAGGCGTACCGGGAGTTGCCAAGACCTTATTGGCCCGACTCATGGCCAAACTTATTGACGCTCGCTTCAGCCGCATCCAGTTTACCCCCGACCTGATGCCGAGCGATGTATTGGGTACGACCGTATTCAATATGAAGACAAGCGATTTCACCTTTCACCAAGGTCCGGTATTTGCCGATATCGTATTGGTAGATGAAATCAACCGCGCACCGGCCAAGACACAAGCTGCATTGTTCGAAGTGATGGAGGAACGCCAGGCCAGCATCGACGGGACCACTCATCAGATGGGGGAACTTTATACGATATTGGCAACACAGAATCCGGTAGAACAGGAAGGAACCTACAAGCTTCCCGAAGCTCAGCTCGACCGTTTTCTGATGAAGATAACCATCGGATATCCATCTTTGGACGAAGAAATCCGGATTTTGGAACGTCATCATACGAACCGGGAACTTACACGCCTCGATGACATCAAACCGATTCTCTGTAAAGAAGACCTGCTGTCGCTGCGCCAACAGCTGCAACAAGTCTTTGTCGAACCAAGTCTGATCCGTTACATCGCCCTGATTGTCCAGCAGACCCGTACCAGCAAGGCCATCTATCTGGGTGCATCCCCACGTGCTTCGGTAGCTATCCTGCAATCGGCCAAAGCATACGCTTTACTGCAAGGGCGCGACTTCGTAACGCCGGAAGACATCAAGTTTGTAGCTCCGTATGTACTCCAGCATCGTCTGGTTCTGAATGCCGAAGCCGAAATGGAAGGCTGGACCGCCTTGAAGGTTACAAAACGTCTGATTGATAAAGTGGAGGTTCCGAAATAAATGTATCTCACTAACCGATTCTATATTATCCTTTTGGCCTGTATCCTGCTCTGTGGACTGGGATTCATTTTTCCCTTGCTTTTTGTTCTCGGGAAAGGGCTTTTCCTGCTTTTACTGTTGGGTGTTGCAACCGACTGTTTCCTCCTTTACCGGAAACGGGGTATCCGGGCATACCGTCAATGCGCCGAACGTTTCTCCAACGGCGATGAGAATGCTGTGCGGATCCGGATAGAAAGCAGCTACAGCTATCCTTTGAACATGGATGTCATCGATGAAATTCCTTTTATCTTCCAACAGCGTAACATCAATTTCAAAGCATCGCTCAGACCGATGGGAGAACAGACTATCCGATATTCCTTACGGCCTACCCGACGCGGTGTATATTCGTTCGGCCAGATTCGTGTGTTTGCTCAGACCCGTATCGGACTGATTGCACGGCGCTTCACTTGTGATAAACCGACCGCTGTGAAAGTTTATCCTTCTTACCTCATGTTGCATCAGTACGAGTTGGCCGCCATCAGCAACAACCTGACCGAATTAGGAATCAAAAGGATCCGCCGCATCGGTCATCATACCGAATTCGAACAAATCAAAGAGTATGTACAGGGAGATGATTACCGTACTATCAACTGGAAAGCGAGTGCACGTCGCCATCAACTGATGGTCAACGTTTATCAGGATGAACGTTCGCAACAGGTTTATCAAGTTATCGACAAAGGACGTGTCATGCAGCAAGCCTTCAACGGAATGACTTTGCTCGACTATGCCATCAATGCCGCATTGGTATTGTCGTATATCGCAATCCGGAAAGAAGATAAGGCGGGACTGGTGACCTTCGACAACGAATTCGGTACATTTGTCCCTGCATCAAAACAAAGCGGACACATACAGACCTTGCTGGAAAACCTCTACAACCAGCAAACCGATTTCGGAGAAACCGATTTCTCCTCTTTATGCGTCCACCTGAACAAACACATCAGCAAGCGCAGTCTGTTGGTTCTTTATACCAATTTCGCTGAAATCAAGAGCATGGATCGGCAACTCAGTTTTCTGACACAGCTCAACCGCAACCATCGTCTGTT
The DNA here is from genome assembly GCA_944321335.1 of uncultured Phocaeicola sp. GTDB lineage: Bacteria > Bacteroidota > Bacteroidia > Bacteroidales > Bacteroidaceae > Phocaeicola. The sequence continues at coordinate 21,802 of CALUKX010000035.1, forward strand.
GGTAGTCTTTTTCGAAGATGCCGAACTGAAGAAATACATCCGGTCGAAAGCTCAAGATACGGAAGACTATTACCGACACGTCATCGCCGAAAAATTCGCTTTCGAAAAGCGTCTGATCGTATCGGCCTTGAAACAGCACGGAATCGAATCTTTGCTTACAACCCCCGATAACCTTTCGGTCGATGTCATCAACAAATACCTGGAGCTGAAGGCACGCCAACTCATCTAAACTTCAACAGATTTTCTTCTATTCTAATATTTTCCCCGACAAAAAGACGGGAAACGACAATTAAATTCCTATATTTGTCATAGAACATTAACTAATACAACCAACTATGAAAGTAGGAATTATAGGAGCCGGCAATATGGGTGGAGCCATCGCCCGCGGACTGGCACAAGGACATTATATCAAAGCGGCAGATATTATTGTGACAAACCCTAGCACTGCGAAACTGGACAAGCTGAAAGCGGAATTTCCCGAAATACAGACCAGTACGAACAACAAGGATGCGGCTGATGCCGATATCGTTGTCATTGCGGTAAAGCCGTGGAAGGTGGAGGAAGTGCTGAAACCGCTCCGTCTTCGCCAGCCTCAGATCCTGGTTTCTGTAGCAGCCGGACTCAACTTCGAAACGTTGGCCCATTATGTCGACCCCGAAATGACCATTTTCCGTGTCATCCCGAACACAGCCATTTCCGAACTTGCAAGCATGACACTGGTAGCCCAACGCAACGCTACCGAAGAGCAGACACAAAATATGTTGAACCTCTTCAATGAAATGGGATTGGCCATTCTCATTGAAGAAAAACAGTTCGCTGCAGGAACGGCGCTGACTTCATGCGGCATCGCCTATGTACTGAAATATGTACAGGCAGCCATGCAGGCCGGAGTCGAAGGCGGCATCAAACCGAAAGACGCCATCAAGATGTTGGCACAGACCCTGGAAGGCGCTGCCCAACTGTTGTTGAAGGAAGGTGCTCATCCGTCGGTAGAAATCGACAAGGTAACCACTCCGGGCGGTATCACCATCAAAGGAATCAACCAGCTCGAACACGACGGATTCTCATCGGCTGTCATCAATGCCATCAAGGCAAGCATGTAAACCCGCTGAGACGATATAAGCCGCTTGCCGTACATATCCGGCAGGCAGCTTTCCTTATATAAACCTTAATCTTGTCGGCTTATGAAAAATAATATTCTTATCACCATGGGAATCCTAATCCTTGTCGGTCTGGCCTGGCAGGGAATATTCGGAGTAGCGGCAGGAATCCTGGTAGCAGCTATCATCGGCATCGTTTACGGTATCGTAAAAAAGAACAAGCAATTTGTCGGTTGGTGTAGCGCCGCATTGGTAATCGATCTTATCCTGATTATCCTCTTCTTCTTCGGACTGAGCCATTATATGGATTAAAGAATTACGGCTATGAATTTACCGGAGCATTTTTCCCGATAGATTCATAGCCGTTGTAATAATTATCTCACAAAGCCTTTCTTCGCCCATTTCAGGCTGTTCCAGCGTTTCACGAAAATCAATGCACGGATATTCTCATCAAGAAGGAAGGCGCACCACATACCGACCAGTCCCCAGCCCATGTGAATACCCAGCAGATAACTGAAACCGACCGAAACAGTCCACTGGACAACCAATCCCACATAGAAAGGGAAATTCACATCGCCGGCCGAACGGAGCGCATTGGTAGCGTAGATATTCACGGCACGACCTATTTCGACAACTATATCAATAATCATAATGGTTACACCCAAACGGATAATTTCTTCATTGTCGGTAAGCAGGCTGAATATCGTATGTCCGGCCAACGCCCAGATGCACGACAGCACCAATGAAACTAGAATGGAAAGACGCATCACGTATTTACCCAACAGATAAGCCGCATGAATCTTCTTCCGCCCCACCAGATGCCCGATGCTGATAGCTCCACCTTGAGCCATCGCAATGGCAAACAGATAGACGAACATCACAATGTTCATGGTATAGGTTCGCGTAGCAAGGGCATTGTTGCCGAGAATATTGATAAGATAGGTAATCACGACCTGCGAGAAACTATACGACATGTTTTCACCTGCAGACGGTACACCCACTTTCAAAAGGTTCTTCAGTTCAATCCACGGGAACGGACGGAAATAAGCCAGCGGGAATTTCGGAATATGCTTACGGAACAGAATCACAAACAATACCACCATACTAACACCGCGTGCAATCGAGGTAGAGATAGCTGCACCTTCAGCCCCCAAAGCCGGCATACCGAACTTACCGAAAATCAACGTATAGTTTCCGACGATATTCATGATATTCACCAACACGGTAACAAGCATCGGATAGATGGCCTTGTTGGCACTTCGAAGCGATGCCGAAACGGTCAATGAAATGGCTTGAAAGAAAGCGAAAGCACCGACAATCTCCATATAACCCACGCCGTATTTAAGAAGTTCTGGACGCAAGCCCATCCACCCCAACAAAGTTACGGCTCCGAAATGAAGGATAGCACTGATAAGAAGGCCGACTACCAGATTAAGCAAAAGCGACACTCCTACCACCTGCACCATCTTCTTCTGAAGTTTGGCTCCCAGGTACTGTGAACAAAGCACGGACGTTCCGATATTGATTACTTCGAACACAAGGAAGGCGAACATCACAATCTGGTTCACAACACCGACAGCCGCCACACTCTCATCCGAATATTGGCTAAGCATAATGGTATCCACAGCTCCCAACATCATGATCAGCAAGGTTTCGATGAAGATAGGAACCACCAATCGGGTCAATCCTTTACGGATATTGGTTTCTTGAATAATCTGTTCCACTTACAAGGTCAGGTTTTAATGTCTTTTAAAAGGCAGATATACAACTTCAACAAAAAATTCTCAAATATAAAGTTTTGTTTTTTATCTTTCACTCTTTCAACTTACACATTTACAATACAATACAGGTGAAAGACGGGTTATTTTTCTTTCACCGTAAAGTTCATCCGTGTCATCAGGAACCGGGTTTCCTGCACTACAGAAACAGGATGAAAGCCAAAGATAAGAAAGCACATATCCCGATACGAAAAAAAGCCCCGAAGTTCTAAAACCTCGAGGCTTATGTAAGACGGCGACTACCTACTCTCCCACTAATACGCAGTA
>CALUKX010000036.1 GCA_944321335.1 uncultured Phocaeicola sp.
GCGTTGACGGATTCGAACCGCCGACCCTCTGCTTGTAAGGCAGATGCTCTGAACCAGCTGAGCTAAACGCCCGAAAATCTCGTTCTCAATTGCGGATGCAAAGGTACAGCTTTATTTTGAATTTGCAAACTTTCGAACATATTTTTTGAAATAATCATCCCAAAAGCCTGTCCATAAAGCCTTTACGGCAACATCCAACACTGAATATTATTTTTTTAGAGCCCTCAGGACAGTATGTAAGAAAACACATCTGTCCTGAAAGCAGCAACTATTTTCCATAAAAGATGATTATTCCTGAGCGAAACGTTTCGCCTGTTCCGCAATCAAAGCCTCATCATCGAAGTAATTGATCTTCATGGCACGACGGACATCATCGAGTGTTTCGGCTGCTGCTGCACGAGCCACTTCACAACCCTTCTTCAACATTTCATAGATAGCCGGGATATCTTTCGCGTATTCCTTACGGCGGTTGCGGATCGGTTCGAGTTCTTCCTGCATCACTGCTGCCAGGAATTTCTTCACCTTCATATCACCCAAGCCGCCACGGGTGTAGTGCGCCTTCAGCTCATCGAGAGAAGCATATTCCGGAAGATAGCGGCCGAAATGTTCCGGACGGCTGAACGCATCGAGGTAAGTAAATACGGTATTTCCTTCAAGTTTGCCCGGATCCGTTACCTTGATGTGGGTAGGGTCGGTGTACATGCTCTTGACTTTCTTCTCAACCTCGTCAGCCGAATCGGCAAGGTAGATACAGTTGCCCAATGATTTGCTCATCTTGGCCTTACCGTCTGTTCCCGGCAAACGGAGACAAGCGGCATTGTCTGGCAACAGGATTTCGGGTTCCACCAAAGTTTCACCGTAGATATGATTGAAACGGCGGACAATTTCGCGTGCCTGTTCCAACATCGGTTCCTGATCCTCTCCCACCGGGACTGTAGTTGCCTTGAAAGCTGTAATATCGGCAGCCTGACTGATCGGATAAGTGAAGAAACCCACCGGGATGCTGGTTTCGAAGTTACGCATCTGGATTTCGGTCTTCACGGTCGGATTGCGCTGCAGGCGGGACACCGTTACAAGGTCCATGTAATAGAAAGTCAGCTCGCACAGTTCCGGAATCTGCGACTGGATGAAGATGGTCGATTTACTTGGATCGATACCTACAGCCAAATAATCAAGAGCTACTTCGATTACATTCTGACGTACCTTTTCAGGATTGTCGATGTTGTCAGTCAAAGCCTGTCCGTCGGCTTCAAAAATGAAAATCTTGTCATAAAGTCCCGAATTCTGAAGTTCCACACGACGACGGAGGGAACCTACATAATGTCCGATATGCAGTTTGCCGGTAGGACGGTCACCGGTCAATATTATCTTTTCTTTTTTCATGTTTTACTTATCTATTTGATTTTTAGAGATGGCAAAGATAATCAAATACTTTGTTTTCTTCAAAATAAATCGTTTCTTTGCAAGTAACTGATGCAAGGAAAATTCCTTGACGACCGTCCTTGCATCCCCCTTTGTTTAACAACCAATAATCATATATATCATGAAGAAGACATTGAAAAAGGTGCTGGTTCTCGGCTCCGGCGCCTTGAAGATCGGACAAGCCGGTGAATTCGACTACTCCGGCTCACAAGCGTTGAAAGCCTTGCGAGAGGAAGGTATCCGTTCCGTACTTATCAATCCAAACATTGCTACCATACAGACATCGGAAGGTATTGCCGACCAGGTGTATTTTCTTCCAGTCAATCCGTATTTCGTGACAGAAATCATCAAGAAGGAACGTCCCGACGGTATTCTGCTTGCTTTCGGAGGTCAGACGGCCTTGAACTGCGGTACCGAATTGTATCAGAAGGGAATATTACAGGAATACGGTGTGGAAGTCTTGGGAACATCGGTAGAAGCCATCATGTATACCGAAGACCGCGACCTGTTCGTGAAGAAGATGGACGAGGCCGAACTCAAGACTCCGGTGAGCCAGGCTGTAGAAAATATGCGTGAGGCATTGGAAGCCGCTCATCGCATCGGTTTCCCGATCATGATCCGTTCGGCTTATGCTTTGGGCGGATTGGGAAGCGGTATCTGTCCCGATGAGGAAACATTCATCGAACTGGCGGAAAGCGCCTTCACCTTCTCGCCGCAGATTCTGGTGGAAGAATCCTTGAAAGGATGGAAGGAAATTGAGTTTGAAGTGATACGCGACGCCAACGACCACTGCTTTACCGTAGCAAGCATGGAGAATTTCGACCCGTTGGGTATCCATACCGGTGAATCGATCGTTGTAGCTCCTACCTGCTCGCTGACCGAAGAACAGGTTAGCATGCTGCAGGAACTTTCGAAGAAGTGTATCCGCCATCTGGGTATCGTAGGCGAATGTAACATCCAATATGCGTTCAATGCCGAGACGAACGATTACCGAATCATTGAGGTGAACGCCCGATTGAGCCGTTCTTCGGCTTTGGCTTCGAAAGCGACCGGCTACCCGTTGGCATTCGTTGCAGCTAAGATCGCTTTGGGATATACGCTCGACCAGATCGGTGAGATGGGAACACCCAATTCGGCATACGTGGCTCCATCATTGGATTATCTCATCTGTAAGATTCCGCGTTGGGACCTGACCAAGTTTGTGGGTGTGTCCCGACGAATCGGTTCAAGTATGAAATCCGTGGGTGAAATCATGTCTATCGGCCGCAGTTTTGAAGAGATTATCCAAAAAGGCCTTCGCATGATCGGTCAAGGCATGCACGGATTCGTAGGCAACAACCATACCAAGTTCGAGAATCTTGATGACGAACTGGCGAATCCGACCGACCTCCGTATCTTCGCCATCGCACAGGCATTGGAGGAAGGCTATAGCATCGACCGGATTTATGAGCTGACTAAAATCGATCCTTGGTTTATCGGAAAACTGAAGAATATCGTCGATTTCAAACACAAGCTTGAAGGTTACAATACATTGGAAGAACTTCCTGCCGATGTTCTCCGCGAAGCCAAACGGTTGGGATTCTCCGATTTCCAGATCGGACGTTTTGTTCTGAAACCAGAAGGCGGCAACATGCAGAAAGAAAATCTGATGGTACGTGCATACAGAAAGAAACTGAATATCTTGCCTGCCGTGAAACGTATCAATACGGTGGCGTCGGAACATCCGGAGCTTACCAACTACCTGTATCTGACTTACGATGTGGAGGGCTATGATATCAATTACTATCCGAACGAGAAATCGGTGGTGGTTTTGGGTTCGGGAGCTTACCGTATCGGTTCTTCCGTAGAATTCGACTGGTGTTCGGTTAATGCCATCCAAACGGCCCGTAAACTGGGATACAAGTCAATCATGATCAACTATAATCCGGAAACAGTATCGACCGACTATGATATGTGCGACCGATTGTATTTCGACGAATTGTCGTTCGAGCGCGTCATGGATATCATCGATTTGGAACAGCCTCGGGGTGTCATCGTTTCTGTAGGCGGACAAATACCGAACAACCTTGCCATGAAACTGCACCGTCAGGCAGTCCCAATTTTGGGGACATCACCTATATCGATCGACCGTGCCGAAAACCGCAACAAGTTCTCTGCAATGCTCGACCAGCTTGGTATCGACCAACCAGCCTGGCAGGAACTGACAAGTTTGGAAGACGTGAAGACATTCGTAGCGAAAGTCGGATATCCCGTATTGGTCCGTCCGTCGTATGTACTCTCGGGAGCGGCTATGAACGTCTGCTACAATGAAGAAGAACTGACCCGATTCCTGCAGATGGCCAGCGAAGTATCGAAGGAATTCCCGGTTGTAGTATCACAATTCATGCAGGAAACCAAGGAAATTGAATTCGATGCCGTTGCCAACCACGGAGAAATTGTGGAATACGCCATATCGGAACACATCGAATATGCCGGAGTCCACTCGGGCGACGCAACGATGGTATTCCCGGCTCAGCAAATCTATTTCTCGACCGCCCGTCAGATTAAGAAGATAAGCCGCCGCATCGCACAGGAACTCAATATCTCCGGTCCGTTCAATATCCAGTTCCTTGCCAAGAACAACGAAGTGAAAGTAATCGAATGTAACCTACGTGCTTCACGCAGCTTCCCGTTCGTATCGAAAGTGCTGAAACGCAACTTCATCGAAACGGCTACCCGTATCATGCTTGATGTACCGTTCACCCAACCCGACAAATCGGCATTCGACATCGACCGTATCGGTGTCAAGGCATCGCAATTCTCGTTCGCACGACTCCAGAACGCCGATCCGGTATTGGGAGTTGATATGTCATCTACCGGCGAAGTGGGCTGTCTGGGCGACGACTTCAACGAGGCCCTGCTCAACGCACTCATTGCTACAGGCTATAAAGTTCCGCAGAAGGGTATCCTCCTTTCTTCGGGAGCCATGAAATCGAAAGTAGATTTGCTCGATGCAAGCCTGATGCTCGGCAAGATGGGCTATAAGATTTATGCGACAGCCGGCACGGCAACCTTCCTCAACTCACACGGACTGCATGTCACTCCGGTATTCTGGCCCGATGAACGTCCTCATGCCGAAAACAACGTCATGAAGATGATAGCCAACCATGAATTCGACCTGATAGTGAACATTCCTAAGAATCACACCAAACGCGAACTCACCAACGGTTATCGTATCCGCCGAGGTGCCATCGACCATAACATCCCGTTGATGACCAACGCCCGACTGGCTAAAGCCTTCATCGAAGCGTTCTGCAAGATGAAGATGGAAGATATCCAGATCAAGAGCTGGCAGGAATACAAGTAAAGCCTCAACACGGAATAATATAAACGCCTTGACATATTTCGATGCCAAGGCGTTTTCATTTATTCTTCTTGATAAACTAATCGTATCACGGCCATGATACAATCGTATCATATTTGTGAAACGTTCGTATCATATCTGTGATACATTCATATCATAACCGTGAAACGAGGCTATTTTAATTGAAAACAGCCTCGTTTCTTTTGAAGCAATAAGTTCTATCAACTATCCATGTACCATTAACATCACATAAAAGATGAAACGTACCCCCGATATTACAATAAAACTTTTGCTCCAATAATATACTCCAGCATAACTGCTGCAATAAAACTATAACATATATAATTTAAGACTATCCTTACTCTTCAGCTTTAACCAATTCGAAGAAACTGCTGATTTCCTGTTGGTCGATCGCCTGACGAACATTAAAGCGCTTTACCTGATCCAGATATCCTGCTTTTCTAGCCCTGATTTCAATAGTTACATCCCTTGAATTTTCATAAGTCAAGCCCAGAATATTGAATGAGCGTGTTTCTTCATAGGGTGTCGGAGCCAAATACAATTCATTTGTATTTTTCACAACACTTGGGATACTGGAAATTACACGCCAATACAAACGTGCACCTTGAGGAGCCGAATCAAAATACCATCGTATAATTGTTCTTTCCAAAGCTGTAGCGCCAGGCGCATCTCTTGTAACCATATTTTTTTCTTCACCTTCGACAATTGTCGGATCAACCTGCTGAGTTGGAGTAGGAGTCGGTAATGGAGCTACAGTAGAACCGGCACCCTCAGTCAAATTACAAGAAATTTCTTTGGGATATTTATAGATTGACCCGGTTCCCCAGTCAATTAACCAACCAGGAATACCACCAATAATAATATTTCCCCAGGTTACCGGATTGATAGATCCTTTTTGAGTCACGGTTTCATCTTTATATCCTTCTTTTATGAAAGTTATTGCAACCTTTTTCTTTCGTGGTATTTTAACGGTTGCAGGAGTTATTACCATCTGATCCTTACTATCCACATAAACACGTGCACCTGCAGGATAAGTAGTGACATCCACTTTTTGTTTTTTACCAGAAAAAATTGTTGCACAAGAACTAAAAGAAGAAATTACGACAATAGCTGCCAGAAGTTTTGTGCATAAAGAAACATTTGATTTATTCATTGTCATACAGATTTATAGATTAATTTATTTAATGATATCTCACTCTTTAACCATTTCAAAAAAACTACTGATTTCTTGTTGATCAATTGCTTGGCGTACATTAAAACGCTTTACCTGATCAAGATATCCATTCTTTCTTACCCGTATCTCTATGGTAACATCCCTTGAATTCTCATATGTCAAACCAAGAATGTTAAAGGACCGAGTCTCCTCATAGGGAGTCGGAGCCAAATAAAGTTCATTTGTATTCTTCACAATACTAGGGATACTTGATATAACGCGCCAATATAATCGAGCGCCTTGTGGAGCAGAATCAAAATACCACCGTATTACATCACGCTCTAAAGCTGTAGCACCAGGTGAATCTCTAAGAACCATCTTATTATTTTCACCTTCTTGAATTGTCGGATCAACAATTTTTTCCTGACGATCAGTCTTTTTCTGCATTAAATCCAACTTATCAAGATTCACCACTTTACAAGAAGTCAAAAATGCCACCATAAAAAAGACGATGCAATTACCAACATATTTCATAAATTAAACTATTTAAGATTACCTACTCTTTATAGTTTTCTGTTTCCCTATAATTCAGCCCCAATTGCAGATAACCATTCTCTTTGCAAGAGATGGAGCAATTGGTATACATCGTTGATTATCAATATATTGCATCGACAATGAAAAAATTTATGTGAATAAGTCACAAAATAATTCAAATAAACTCAAATAAATTATTGTCTAAATATTTGTTTCATGATTCTTTTTTATACTTTTGTCAATAAATACCCATCTCTTGCAAAGAGATTTTTCTTCTATATATACTCCCTTAGAATATTATATATCACTTATAATCATCATATTAGCATCATCAATAGCGGAAGCGTCTAATGAGGCTAAATAGATTTGTGTAGTCATTTCAGAATCATGCCCCATCCCTTCACTTATAATGGAGATTGGAATATTTTTACTTTTAGCAATACTAGCCCATGAATGGCGGGCCACATACATAGTTAAAGGAACAGGTGTTTGTAACATGGAAGAAATTTCCTTTAATCTCAGATTTATCGTATGCAATGAATTGAGATATTGTTTTCTTCCTTTTATCCCTTGCTCCGAAATAATCGGCAAAAGATAATCCGAAGAAGATCGACATGCATATTTCGACACAATTTCTTCCATACAATGTTCCCATTTTATATTTAAAACCTGCCCCGTCTTTCTTCTTTTATAAGTAAGAATACCATATTTCAAATTCTGTTTTTTCAAATAAGCCATATCAACAAACGACATTCCACGAGTATAGAAACTGAAAAGGAACATGTCACGAGCAAAATCAAGAGAAGGACGCTTTGATAGTTTAAGCTGTTTGATTTTCTGTAAAAAGACAATGGGAATTGCTCGTTTTACAGTTTTATCAACTCCTGTATAGACATGGCGGAATGGGAACTTTTGCAATATGATACCATCTTCCACAGCTCGATTATACACGGCTCTCAGAATCCTCATATAAAAAGAGCTTGAATTCTTTGTTACCCCTCGATTCTTTAAATAGGCTTCATATGCCAGCATCTGTTCCGAAGTTAAATCATCCAACAGAATCTCTCTTCCCGAACAGAAAGACATGAAACTATTAAAAGCGGAGCTATAAGCTTCTGCAGTTCTATACTTCCCCATCTGTTGTAATTGAGCAACAATTTCCATCATAAATTTAGGGAACGAATGTTGAAGAAACCATTCTCTATAATATTGCGAAACCATTCTACCTGTAATTGGCATACGTTTTACCGAAGATATTTGCAGAAATTTTTCTATGATTTCAATATCCCTGTCAATTTGTTTCTGCAATGCAATGAGATATGCAGTCCTATCACCGGAACAAATCAATGAACCGGAGCGATTATCCCATTCATTATCAAAGACCTTATACCCGACATTAAATCTACAGACCTTACCACGACTAATAATTTGATAATAAATTGAACCAACTTTTCCCGTAACCACAGATGGGCGATATTTAACTCTTACTGAAAACATATTACTTTTGATTTAGTTATTAATGTTATTATACTGTTTTTCCAAGCATACTGTTTAATATCGAAAAACAAAAATTAACATCAAGTAAAAACACATTAAATGACACACTATCTTTTCTGCTTTCAAAAAAATCAGACTGATTCTATAATATAATTCCTTTAAGAAACATATTTTTGTATAGAAGAAACTAACATTAAACGACCTATGATGATATTCATTTCGTGTGCAAAAACAATGGCGTCCCAAACCAAAGTGAGTGTACCTTACACAAGTAAACCTACATTCGAAACAGAAGCTAAACAAAATGCCATGCATATGGCTCAGTTTTCTTCAAACGAACTGGAGAATCTGTTGCATATCAATTCAAAATTGTCTGCAGAGAACTATCTGCGGTATCAAAACTTCCTGTCTATTGACAATCAATCATTACCTGCCATATTGTCTTATACAGGAATCGTTTTCAAAAGAATTAACCCACAAGATTTTTCACAAGAAGATTTCGATTATGCACAGCATCATTTGTTTATCTCATCATTTCTGTACGGTCTTTTACGCCCCCTTGATCTGATCAGAAACTATCGTATGGAAGGAGATGTAAGACTACCAGAGCGAGGTGATATAACCATGTTCGATTATTGGGAGCCTATTCTGACCGATTATTTCATCGATGAAATCAAGAAAAAGGGCGGTGTCCTTTTCAATCTGGCAAGTGACGAGATGAAAAATCTGTTCGATTGGAAACGGGTATGCAGGGAAGTTCGTGTAATATCTCCGGAATTTTTGGTACACAAGGACGGAAAACTAAAGACTATTGTGGTCTATACTAAAATGTGTCGTGGCGAAATGACACGCTACATACTGAAAAACCGGATTGAAGACCCGGAAGCGTTGAAGAGTTTCGAATGGGAAGGTTTTTCCTTTCATGGAACAGGAAAGGACGAAAATAATCTGATATACACATTATAACGCCGACCGTCTGAAAAGACAGACCGACAGTTTCATCTTAACTTAAAAAAGAATAGGTTGTCCTTTTTCCAGACAACCTATTCCCTCTATCTATTCATTTGAACAATTTCTCCAAATCGTCATCTTTCAGGACAGACAATACAGTCTTCCCATCAGGAGTATAGTTTGGTGTCGCAACGGCAAACAAGCCATCAACCAGATTATTCATCTCCTCATTGGAAAGTACCTGCCCCGGCACAATGGCAGCCGCTTTTGCAAGCGACAAAGCTAGCATACTCTGTACTTCATCCTTTACCTTGCAACCTTTCTCTATGGCTGTCTGCACCATATTGGTCACCAATGTTTCAGGGCTGAGTCCTTCAATACCCGAAGGGATACCATTGATTGCATACGACCCTCCACCTAAGCTGCTCAAATCGAATCCCAATGCCTTCAAGTCATCCATGATACTTTCCAGTACCGGAATTTCCGATGGTGAGAACTGTACCATCTCCGGGAAAAGCATCCGTTGGGAAACACTATGATGATTTTCTATCTGCTGCATATAACGGTCGTAAAGGATACGGATATGCGCCCGTTGCTGATCGATAATCATCAGTCCGGATTTTACGGATGTAAGGATATAGCTTCCTTTATACTGATAATGTTGGGCCGATTTTTCCGAAACATGTTCTTCCGGATGACCATCATAAAGGTTCGGCATAGCCGGTTCCTGTTCCTGCTCTTCAGCAAAATCCTCTACAGGAGGCTCCCAAGTCGAAGCATTTTTCTTCTCCAATCCATCGAAAAGCGGTTCCCATTGGGTGGGTTTGCTACGGCTGGTCGAAGACGGCGAATACGATGACGGAGGAACCGAAGAAGATATATTGAACGGATTGTACGACGGATCATACGAAGTCTTCGGGGGCTGCACTCCACCATAAGGGGAAGCATCGAAAGCCGGGATATCGGGCATACCTTCCGTATCGAAATCGATGGAAGGAACTTCATTGAAACGTCCGAGCGTTTCTTTTATAGCCGCCGAAAGAATCTGCCAGATGGCCTGTTCGTTTTCAAATTTGATTTCAGTCTTTGTCGGATGAATATTCACATCGATATTGGCAGGGTCGACTTCAAAATAGATAAAATAAGAGACCTGTTCACCTACCGGAATCAAGTTCTCATAGGCATCGGCTACGGCTTTATGAAAATACGGATGACGCATATATCTTCCGTTGACGAAGAAATACTGTCGTGCACCTTTCTTACGGGAAGTTTCAGGCTTGCCGATAAACCCATGTATTTTCACCATAGATGTTGTTATATCAAGCGACAGAAGTTCCTGATTCAATTTCTTTCCGAATACCCCCATAATGCGCTGACGCAACTGGATAGCCGGCAAGTTCAGCATCTCCGTCCCGTTATGATGCAAGGTAAACGAAACCTCCGGATTGACCAAGGCAATACGTTCGAACTCAGTAAGTATATTACTCAATTCGGTCTGGTTCGACTTCAGAAACTTTCTTCGTGCCGGGACATTATAAAACAGGTTCTTTACACTGAAATTGCTTCCTACGGCACAAGCTACCGCCTCTTGCGATTCGACCTTTGAACCGGCAATATTGATGAGCGTTCCCAACTGTTCGCCGGCCTGACAAGTACGCAATTCAACCTGTGCAACAGCTGCGATAGACGCCAAAGCCTCCCCTCGGAAACCCATTGTATGTAGCGCAAACAAGTCGGCTGCCTCCCGGATTTTCGAAGTAGCATGACGTTCGAATGCCAGTCGGGCATCCGTTTCCGACATACCTTTTCCATCATCGATTACCTGAATGCAAGTTTTTCCTGCATCAGTAACCAACACATCGATATGTTGTGCGCCCGCATCGATGGCATTTTCCACCAATTCCTTCACCACTGAAGCCGGACGCTGTATCACCTCGCCCGCCGCAATCTGATTGGCTACGGAATCGGGCAACAAACGGATTACATCGCTCATAATACATGAATATTAACAAAAACTCCCCGCCGTATCAGAAAGTAAGTTCACCGGTTATCAGATAATGCATGATATATGCCAAGACAGCAATTGCAATAAAAATAGTAGCATAACTCAACGGTTTCCGGCCGCTTTCCTTACGACGTTTTAAGTAAGTAGTACCCTCAACAAACTTACCTCGGATATCTTCCGGAGAAAATTCCTTAGGGGGCAACATTCCCAAATCACGCTTTGCAGATTCTTCTATCTTCTGCAATTTTTCTTTCCGCTCATCCACGTAGATATATTCGTGATGATACGGACGCGGTTTTCTCATCTTAAACAGTCCCATACTTCTTACTTTTTCTTGTCAAACAAATGTTGGTTAGGCAATTCTACCGGTCCACGTACATTTTTCTTCAACTGGTCTTCCACCTTCTTGGCCCGCCAGTTAAAGATATCTTCCTTATCTTTCGGACGGATATAATCGAACCATACAAAATTATCCAATTTATCTTTCCCTTGAGGAATCTGTTCCATCGGATATAATACTCCGCTCGATTGAGGGCTCATCACCATACGTTCCAGTTTCCGGTCTTTCAGATACACATCCAACTTACTCGTTTCCGAAGTGTTCATACCTATCAAGGTACTGTCGGAATCCATCGGATAATAAATTACACGAACCGAACCTTCGACTTCAGTCTTATACATTTCACCGTCACGAAAGAAGGCTTTCATTTCCTTTCCTGAAACCTGATTATACATTGTAGAATCGACTTCTTCAACAGACAATGCCTGATTGACGACATGTGCCCAATCAATAGTACTGTCATTCATATAAATCAATATCTTCTCGCCGACAAGCTGTTGGTTATTGTTCCAAAGAATCGGGTCCTTATACATCGTCAGACAGGAATCAATGGAAGAAAACACCAATGAGTCGGCTGTACCTTGTACATCGGTACGGAAGAAACGCACTTTATGGTAAGCGCGCATTTCACGGTACATCGAATCCGTATCCAAATTGAACGTTTTCAGCATCAAGGTATCCGCATGAAGGAACAAGCTATCTCCCTGCGAATAGTCAATTGCAACAGCCTTATCAGTCGCAAAGGCATATTTGGTCTTTTCATCATAATAGCCATACTCTCCTGTCATCATATTCTTGTTGATGGTATCTTTCATCACCATATTATGAAATGCTTCTCCTATACCGGTATTACGGTCATAGAACAGGGTATCGCCAGTAAGTTGTTTCCCATCATTGGTAATTACAGAACGGTCCAGCAGATGCGCTTTTCCCGTAACGGTATTATATGTCCCTTTTTCTGAATAAATATGGTTCTGGTCGCTATATATATCAGAGGGGCCAACTATATCTGCTATCTTTGTCGCAGTATTGTATTTCAATGTATCGGAAGCCAATGTAAACTGAGGATTAACCAGCTTCACATTATAGTTGAAAACGGATTGTTTGGTTCTGGGATTATATTCCCCCCATTCAGATGTCAACACATTCTGTTCATCCATCAATGTTCCACCATCAAAGTAATACCCTAGATTATAAAGACGGTCATAATTCAAGCTATCGGTAAGCAAGGTCGTATTCCGGTTTTCCATACGCACATTCATTCGCATCTCAGCGATCTGCGTCATTCCATCATAGTTCAGTCGGTCACCATACAGGAACAAAGTATCCCCTTGCTCCATTTTTACATTACTATAAGCCTCAAACCTATTAAGCTTATCATAATAATAAGCGCTGTCGCAATACATATACATACTATCATGACGAAATGCGACATTACCGACTACCACCTGGGCATCGGGCACCCTAGCATCCTTACGGAGCAAATCGGAATGAAGCAGGAACACTTTACTCTTAGGTGTCTGTTTCTGCGGAGTCACCGTTGACTTCGAATTGCTTTTCTTCAACATCGCCGAATCTTTTTTGACCGGATTGGTCTTAGTTGCATCCGACTTCATCTTATCCTTCTTTTCAATCACTTCGGCCTTAGCTCTGTTCTGAGCATCAGGGTAATTGAAGCTTTCCTGTCCTGGCTTCTTAGCCAACAGACAAAAGCCGAAAAGGCATAGGATACTGAGAAGAAGTATCCTATGCCCACTGAATATATATTTCTGTTTTTTTCTCTCCTGCATATAGTATTAATTATCTCTCCTCTATGTGGGAGAACGATTCGTCACTATTTAATCCATCCCGGATACTTGAAACTACATTTTCTCCACTCCGGATTGATACGTACATATGTTGTTTTTTGTTTTTCAACTATCCATTTTTGAATCTTTTCCTCACTACGTTTTGCCATAACCATATCTTTCAAACGTTGATAGTCTTCTGTAATCGTAGCTTTATGACCATCAATTCGATTCTTTAGTTTTACAATCGCACAAACTTCCTTGCCTTTTGAATTAGTCATTGTAAACGGTTGGGAAATTTCACCAATCTGCAACTTCTCTACAACTTTGGCCACATCTTGGGAAATAAAGCTTGCCAACTGCTGCATTTCAAATCGGGAAGTTGTATTTTGAGGATTGGCTAACAAACCATGATTGTTACGTGTGTCTTTATCTTGGGAAATCCAAGTAGCGGCATCATCAAAAGAAAATTTTCCTTTACGGATATCATTGGCTATCGAATCGAGACGCGACAAAGCAGTTTCTATCTCTTTTTCATCAACCTTTGGACGAAGCAGGATATGGCGATAGTTGACACGGTCACCTCTTCGTTCAATCAGTTGCGCTATATGATAACCGAACTCAGTTTCAAAAACCTTGGAAACCTTTTTAGGGTCTGTCAGGTTAAACACAACATTAGCAAACTCCGGCACCAATTCACCACGTCCGGTAAATCCGCCCTCTCCTCCTCGGCGTGCTGTACCAGGATCTTCCGAATAAAAACGGGCCAATACAGAAAATGTAGTCTCGCCTTTATTTACCTGATCGGCATATTCGCGCAATTGAGCTTTCACACGCTCAATTTCTTCTTCCGAAATTTTCGGTTCCTGAGTGATAATTTGAACCTCTACTTGTGTAGGTACAAATGGTATGCTATCTTGAGGTAACTTGTTGAAATAATTTCTCACTTCGGCAGGGGTCAGCTTAATGTCACCGACAATTTTTCTCTGCATTTCACGTACGGTCAAACCATCACGGATATTTTCACGAAGCATTTCACGAATCTGAGTATAACTCTTGTTATAATACTCCTCCATCTTTTCTTTAGAACCTATCTGATCCATCAGCCAGGAGGTACGCCGCTCAACTTCCTGCAAGATTTCCTGTTCAGACGCATAAACACTATCGATTTCAGCCTGATGAAGGAAAAGTTTCTGCACTGCAAGTTCTTCGGGAATCACACAATATGGATCTCCATCATATCTACGGTTCTCGTATTGTGCAGTCAAACGTTCATTTTCAACATCTGATTTCAAGATAGCCTCATCGCCTACAACCCAGACAACTTCATCTATCACATTGTTATTCTGAGCATAGGCAGTAACACCAGCCAGCATCAGAAGCATACATACATAAACTTTAATCAAACTAAATTTGTTCATGTTCGGTCCTAATAATAAATTATCTCTTTATTCTCAGAAGCATTCCTGTACAAATCATCCTTCATCCTGTTGATGAAATCTACACGTTTCTGATTGATTAATATCTCTTTTATATCACTCTTTGCATATTCAATAGGTAACGGATCTCCTTTCGGTATTATTTTTTCGACATGAAGAAAATAATAAAAGGCCGAATCCCTTAGCTCCACATTCCTGTTCCGATTTAAATAATCCGTATCATCACCAATAGTATTCAAGGGCAATTTGACTGCATAATCAGATACAGGTTTCCATACATCATAAAAATAGTCATAGCTAACAGCATTGCCAATACTGAACTTTTCGATTTTATCGAGAGCGTCCTGAGTATTTTTCTTGTACCATATACGCAGGTTGTTCAATTGTGGTGTATTCAAAGGAACTTTGATAAACAATCCCTGAATATATGGTTGGTCGGCACGAAACACTGCTTGGTTCTGCTGATAATAGGCTTCAACCTCCGTATCGGCAATCTCGTTTCCTAAATTCTGATTTACAAGTTGTTCCTGATACATATGCATTATCAATGCACGTCTATAGGACGATACCAGATTTTCAACCTTCTCATTATCTGGGATATTTCCTTCTGCCTTATTGAATAATAAGGCGTCTTCCACCCAATTACGGATATAATCATCAGCAAAACGAACACTGTCAGTTCCATGACAGTCTACCGGCATTGCAGACAACAGATCCTCCAGATAGAGATATCCGTCTCCGACAGAAACCAAAGGAGTCTTTCCTTTGTGGTCGACCGTTTTCGCACAGCTGTGAAGCATAAACATGCAGAGAAGTAAAACACCCAATTTATACATCAGAACCATCTAATCAAAATTAATGAACGAAGATACACTAATAATTAATTATTTCCGCTACAATTAACGGTTTTTAAAACGTCTTGATTGATTTCTACCCTAAATTGACGCTTCAAAGCTTCCACTTGATTGTTTTCCAGCGATTCCAGATAATCTTTCTCAACCTCATCAACCACATCTTTATAGGTTTCAGGACCTTTCTTCAAACGCTTGCCTAACAGAAATACATAAGGAACTCTGTCATCGACCGGCATTGTACCGCACTTGAAAGCAAGTTTGTCGACATAGGGATTCGAACCGATCTGAAAAAGTCCAGCCTCCCACTCCACTGCAGCATCAGGATTTTCTTTCAAGTACACGGACACAAGCTCATTCCAACGTCCGGGTGCTTCCCTTTTAAGCAGTTTCTTGAGCTTCTTGCCTGTACGCTTGCTATCACAGCGAATTACAGCTCCCTTGTAATGTGGATATTCCCAATCGTATTCATCACGATGTGCTTCAAAATAACGTTCCAAATCATAGGGGACAACAGCCGATCCTGCATTTCCTGAAAATTCATCCCAACACTTTGCAAGCAAACGGTTCTCGACTTCTGCCTTGAGGCTATTTATTTCGGAATCGTGCGATGGATTCCCATTGCACCAATCTTTATAAAGGTTTTTGTTTAAAACGGTTTTGATCAGGTCCGAATTTTCAACATAATCCAGCAAATAAGGACGTGCCTCCTCATAACTGAGATTCCGTTTTCTGTCTATCAAGCGGACAATATGAACCCCCTTCGGAGAAGTGAAAGGTCTGGAAAACTCACCGTTGTCGAGGTGTTTCAATTGGGCTGCATACTCTTCCAGCAATCCGACCATCGGATACCAACCTTCCGCCTGCCCTCCTAAAACTTTGAAATCGGCCCCATTGCACAACGCTTTATACACGGAATCCATACGTTGTACCGCCCGATTTTCTTCCCTTCCAGAAGCCCGTTGCGAGAAAGGGATTGTAATCTGTTCGATT
This sequence comes from uncultured Phocaeicola sp., assembly GCA_944321335.1. Classification (GTDB taxonomy): domain Bacteria; phylum Bacteroidota; class Bacteroidia; order Bacteroidales; family Bacteroidaceae; genus Phocaeicola. The sequence goes on from CALUKX010000036.1 coordinate 16,337, forward strand.
TTTACCCAATCGTTCATCAGAAGCCGGGATTGAGACTGTCTGTACAAATTTCGGCACAACGAATCTTCTTTTCCGGCATCCAGCATCAACGGTTTTATCGCTTGTCCCTGGAGCGCCTTACACTCCTGAACGAACTGCGGACGTTTGTTGTATCCGGCCTGACGTGCGGCCAAAGCCTTCAAACGTAAGGCAACGAACCGGTCCATACATTTCGATACAGAAAGAGGATGACGTGAAGTTTTTAGTGCAACCATCTTGCAGAATCGTTCAAATTCAGCCTTAGAAACCGGTTCACCTCCGATACGGGCAACCACATCATCGGCCGCAGTGGAAACTGCCGCCATCATGACCGCCAATGAAAACAAGATATATCTAAATTCCAACATCTGTCTATCAATAAAAAACGAAGAATTTCGCATACAAAGGCAAATGTACACGAAATTCTCCGTTTCCCATCAACGATAACCGAAATTATCGTTAATACAATTATTTTATTACTGTGGACGGCTGTAGTTAGGAGCCTCACTGGTAATTGTTACATCATGCGGATGGCTTTCCATTACACCGGCATTGGTAATGCGGGTAAACTTAGCGTTATGCAGTTCCATAATGTTATGAGCGCCGCAGTAACCCATACCCGAACGCAAGCCGCCTACCAGCTGATAGATAACTTCGTACAAGCTACCCTTGTAAGGAACGCGGGCCGCAATACCTTCCGGAACCAATTTCTTCACATCCTTAGTATCAGCCTGGAAGTAACGGTCTTTGGAACCATGTTCCATCGCTTCCAAAGAACCCATACCACGATATGACTTGAACTTACGTCCGTTGAAGATGATGGTATCACCCGGTGATTCTTCTGTACCGGCAACCAAAGAACCGATCATCACACTATAACCACCGGCTGCCAAAGCCTTAACGACATCACCCGAATAACGCAGACCACCGTCAGCGATCAAAGGCACACCCGTACCTTCCAAAGCTTTCGCAACATCGTAAACTGCAGTCAACTGAGGAACACCTACACCGGCAACCACACGGGTTGTACAGATAGAACCCGGACCGATACCTACCTTAACTGCATCAGCACCGGCCTCAACCAACATCTTGGCAGCTTCACCTGTAGCGATATTACCTACGACGATATCCACATTCGGGAATCTCTTCTTAGCTTCCTTCAACTTGTCGATTACACCCTGAGAATGGCCATGGGCAGTATCGATTACAATCGCATCGGCACCTGCATTGATCAGCGCTTCCATGCGTTCAAGAGTATCGGAAGTGACACCCACACCTGCAGCTACACGCAAACGGCCCTTTTCATCCTTGCAAGCCATCGGTTTATCTTTAGCCTTGGTAATGTCCTTATAAGTAATCAGACCGACCAACTTACCTACCTTGTCGACCACCGGCAGTTTTTCAATCTTGTTTTCCTGCAAGATATTCGCAGCAGTCTCCATATCGGTACCCTGACCTGTCGTTACAATATTATCCTTCGTCATCACCTCATCGATATGCTTTGTCATATCCTTTTCGAAACGAAGGTCGCGGTTGGTTACGATACCAACCAGAAATTTTTCATCATCTACTACTGGAATACCGCCAATCTTGTATTCAGCCATGATATCCAGTGCATCCTTAACGGTAGAACCTCTCTTGATGGTTACAGGATCGTAAATCATACCATTCTCGGCACGTTTCACGATTGCCACCTGACGAGCCTGTTCGGCAATAGACATGTTTTTGTGGATTACACCGATACCACCTTCACGGGCAATCGCAATCGCCATCTGAGCTTCAGTAACTGTATCCATAGCAGCAGTTACAAACGGGATATTCAGAGTAATGTTACGCGAGAACTTTGTCGAGAGATCGACAGCTTTAGGTAAAACGTTCGAATAGGCCGGAATCAACAATACATCATCGTAAGTCAATCCGTCCATTACAACTTTATCAGCAATAAATGACATAGGGCTTATCGTTTAGAATTTATTGCGTGCAAATATACGCAATTTTCTCCAAACTTCCCATGATGATTAACACTTTTTCAAAAAAAGCCGCAGACCGGTGAAGTAAAGTTCGATACTTCTCCGATCTGCGGCAATATATCACGCAAAATAGAATCAGTTTGCCATTTCCGAGATGAACTTGATACGTACCAGACGGATTTCTTCTTCTGTATATTCAGAGCCTAATTCATCCATCGCATCATCAATCTTATCGGTTGTAGATTCCTTGAAATAATCATAGATGTCCATCATGTGGTCTTCATCCATCACTTCCTCAAGGAAATAATCGATATTCAACTTCGTTCCAGAATAAACGATCGCTTCTATTTCATCCAAAAGTTCATTGAATTCGATACCTTTTGCAACTGCGATATCGTCCAATGCAACCTTGCGGTCTATACTCTGAATGATAGATACCTTCAGTTTCGACTTATTGGCAACGGTACGCACACGCAAATCTTCAGGACGGTCGATTTCATTTTCTTCACAATGTTTCTTAATCAGTTCACAGAACTCCTGACCGTAGCGTTTCGCCTTTCCGGCTCCTACACCCGGAATATTCTGAAGTTCTTCCAACGTAACCGGATAGATGGTCGCCATCGCCTCCAAGGAGGGATCCTGGAATATTACATAAGGCGGAACATCCAATTTCTTCGACATCTTCTTACGCAAATCCTTCAGCATTGAGAACAGAACCGGATCTACAGCACAGGACGCTCCGCTCCGCATCGGCACTTCTTCCACTTCCTCTTCATCAAAGTCGGCGTCTTCCACAATCTTGAAAGACTTCGGCTTCTTCAGGAACTTATGACCTTCGGAAGTAACCTTCAGCAAACCATAGTTTTCAACGTCCTTAGTCAGATAACCGGCAATCAACGCCTGGCGGATGACCGAGTTCCACAAACGCTCTTCTTCACCCATACCGGATCCGAAAGCCTCAAGTTCCTCATGCCTGTGAGCCAGAACTTCAGATGTTTCCCGTCCTAAAAGTATATCAATTATATAATCTTGTTTAAAGTTTTCTTTTACAGCAATGATTGCTTCAATCACTGCACACAATGAATCCTGAGCCTCCACTTGTTTTTTCGGATTTAAACAGTTATCACAATTTCCACAATTATCCTCAGTATATTCCTCTCCGAAATAATGCAACAATATCTTCCTACGGCATACCGATGATTCGGCGTATGCTGCAGTTTCAAGTAAAAGTTGTTTTCCAATTTCCTGTTCCGACACCGGTTTTCCCTGCATAAACTTCTCCAGCTTCTGCAAATCCTTGCTCGAATAGAAAGTTATACATTGACCTTCTCCACCGTCCCGTCCGGCACGTCCGGTTTCCTGATAATAGCCTTCCAAGCTCTTCGGCACATCATAATGAATGACAAACCTGACATCCGGTTTATCTATACCCATACCAAAAGCGATTGTAGCAACAATAACTTCTATATCTTCTTTCAGAAAGGCATCTTGGTTGGCATTTCGTGTCGCAGCATCCATGCCAGCATGATATGGACGCGCCTTAATGCCATTGGCCTGAAGGATTTCAGCAAGTTCCTCCACCTTCTTCCGACTCAAACAATAAATGATACCGGATTTATCCGGATTCTGTTTGATAAACTTGATAATATCCTTATCTACGTTATTGGTCTTCTGACGTACTTCATAATACAGGTTCGGACGATTGAACGATGACTTGAACTCTGCCGCATCTACCATTCCCAGATTCTTTTGGATATCCATCTTCACCTTCGGAGTAGCCGTGGCGGTAAGAGCAATCACCGGAGCCTTGCCTATTTCGTTTATTATCGGACGTATACGGCGATATTCAGGCCGGAAGTCATGTCCCCATTCCGAAATACAATGAGCCTCGTCAATTGCATAGAACGAAATCTTGACATTCTTAAGGAAATCGACATTTTCGTCCTTTGTCAATGATTCCGGAGCCACATAAAGCAATTTGGTCTTTCCAGCAAGGATATCATCCTTCACCTGTTCGATAGCCGATTTTGTCAACGACGAATTAATAAAATGCGCCACTCCATCCTCTTCGCTGAAATTACGCATCGCATCAACCTGATTTTTCATCAGAGCAATCAAAGGAGATATGACTATTGCTGTACCATCCATCAGAAGAGACGGTAACTGATAGCACAACGATTTACCTCCACCGGTAGGCATCAAGACAAAGGTATCCTTTCCGGCAAGCAAGTTTCGAATTATAGCCTCTTGATTTCCTTTAAAAGTATCAAAACCGAAATACTTTTTCAGCTCCTCCGTTAAATTGATGTTTTTCGTCATGGTTGCTTTATTTAAGTGATTTTCTTAACTCTTCAGGAGTTCTCCCCCATTATCAAGTCTAACAAAGTTATAAACAACTTTTGATATTATGCAAATATTTCAAAGAATATTTTACTGAAAAACCTCAAATTTTGCACGGTTTACTATGCCGTTTGCAGACGGGATAAGTTGGCCTTATTCATCTGTTCCTCTGCATACTGCAACGTAACAACAAATTTATCGACATTGAGCGAAGGAATCTCGAACATGGTGTCAATCATTATCGTTTCCACAATCGAACGCAGTCCTCGTGCTCCCAATTTGTATTCGATAGCCTTATCGACAATATATTCGAACACTTCCGGATCGAATTCCAGCTTCACGCCATCCATTTCAAACAGTTTGATATACTGCTTGATGATCGAATTTTTCGGTTCTGTAAGAATGTTACGCAAAGCAGTACGGTCCAACGGATTCAGATAGGTCAGAATCGGCAGACGACCGATAATTTCGGGAATCAGTCCGAACGACTTCAAATCCTGGGGTGCAATGTACTGCATCATATTGGCACGGTCAATGTTGACAGTTTCTTTCGCTGCACTGTAACCTACCACGTGAGTATTCAGACGTTGGGCAATCTTACGTTCGATACCATCGAAGGCACCACCACAGATAAACAGAATATTCTTGGTATTTACCGGAATCAGTTTCTGTTCAGGATGTTTTCTACCTCCCTGTGGAGGCACATTCACAATCGAGCCTTCCAAAAGTTTCAACAAACCCTGCTGCACACCTTCACCGCTCACGTCACGGGTAATTGAAGGATTGTCCCCCTTACGGGCTATCTTGTCGATTTCATCAATGAAAACGATACCACGCTCTGCTTCGGCCACATTATAATCGGCCACCTGCAACAGACGTGTCAGGATACTTTCGATGTCTTCCCCTACATAACCGGCTTCTGTCAGTACGGTAGCATCGACAATGGTAAACGGAACATGCAGCAATTTAGCGATAGTACGAGCCAACAAAGTCTTACCTGTACCAGTGCTTCCCACCATGATGATATTCGACTTTTCAATCTCCACATCATCTTTGGTATTAGGCTGAAGAAGTCGTTTGTAGTGGTTATACACGGCAACCGACAGATAGCGTTTAGCGTCGTCCTGACCGATTACATACTGGTCAAGGAAATCCTTGATTTCCTTCGGCTTGGGCAAATCGTCAAGATTCAAGTCATCAGCACCACTCCCTTTGTGACGCATAGCCTCCTGAACAATTTCATGAGCCTGCTCCGAGCAACTGTCGCAAATACATCCGTTCACGCCGGTTATCAGGAAGCCAACTTCATCTTCCGAACGTCCACAAAAGCTACAACGTCTCTTGTTCTTGTTTTTAGGCGATTTATCTTCCAATTCTTTTAGTTTTTATATTGTTTTTCAACCATTTTCACTTCGGCGAGAAGTATCGTTATACCTGTCGCCGAAGCTTGAATTATCTTTTGTTATAATGCAGGTTTACGCGAAAGCACTTCGTCAATCATACCATACTCCTTAGCTTCCTGAGCTGTCATCCAATAATCTCGGTCTGAATCCGCCCATACCTTGTCGAATTCGGTATGAGAATGATCGGCGATAATGGTATAAAGTTCCTTCTTCAATTTCTGGATTTCACGGGCAGTGATTTCGATATCGGAAGCTTGTCCCTGAGCTCCGCCCATCGGCTGGTGGATCATCACACGCGAATGAGTCAAAGCCGAGCGCTTGCCTTCCTTTCCTGCAACCAACAATACGGCAGCCATCGAAGCGGCCATACCGGTACAGATTGTCGCGACGTCACTGCTGATAAACTGCATGGTATCATAAATACCCAGGCCTGCATAGACAGATCCTCCCGGAGAATTGATGTAGATAGAGATATCCTTTCCAGAATCTACCGAATCCAGATACAGCAACTGAGCCTGCAAGGTATTGGCTGTATAGTCATCGATCGGCGTACCCAGAAAGATGATACGGTCCATCATCAAACGTGAGAAAACGTCGAGCTGGGTAACGTTCAACTGACGTTCTTCCAAGATATAGGGATTCAGGTAACTAGCCTGTGAGTTGATTACATCATCAAGCACCATGCTGTTCATACCTAAATGTTTGGTGGCATATTTTCTAAAATCATCCATGGTTTAAAAGGTTAAAAATTAGTATAAACGAAAGAGAAGCTTCCAATCGTCCTCCCCTTTCTGAACAAAAGTACAAAAAGACTTCTATTCTTTTAAGGAAAAGGCCAGATTAAAAGCTTCTCTTTTAGCAAGTTTTAGCAATTCAATTCAGTTGTCTTTCTGCGAATTACTGAAACATTTTATTGAATTCGTCTGCTGAAATAGCTTTGTGGTTCAATGTTACCTGACCTTTCAGTACTTCTGTCAGTTTAGATTCAACTACACGGTTTACCAAAGCTTCAACGCTTTCACGCTTCTTCAGCATTTCCTTAGAGTAGTTGTCGATCAATTCATCAGGAACATTGATCATACCGTACTGAGCGAACTGAGCACGTGTAGCTTCCTTAGCCATGTTGTTGATGTCGGCCTGTTCAACCTTGATGTTGTTGGCAGCAACCAATTTTTCCTTGATCAGGTGCCATGTCAACTCTTCGATGCTCTTATCGTAGTGTTCAGCTACAAATTCTTCACCCTTATCCTTGTTGTTTTCCAACATGATACGTTTCATCAATTCGTCTGCAAATTCGAGCTTACCGATCTTGTTTACAACATAGTTACGAACATCGATCAGGAACTTGTAGTCGCTGTCTGCTTCAAACTGCTTAGCGATGCTGTCCTTAACCTGAGCACGGAACTCTTCTTCGTTGTGAGCTTTTCCTTCACCCAGAACCTGATCGAACAGTTCTTGATTCAAATCTCCCGGGATCATACGAGTGATTTCTTCAATCTGGAAGCTGAAGTTACCTTTGTGGTTAGCAACATCTTCCTTCTGGATCTTCAACAAAGAAGCCAATTCAGCTTCGCTGTTGTCGAATGCTACCGACGGATTGAAAACCAATACGGTGTTAGTCTTAGCACCGTTGAAGATAGCCTTCTGTTCATCGTTCTTCATGTAAGTAGGCATCATTACTGCACCTTCTACCTGAATACCGCCTTCCTTAGTGTTACCGTTTTCATCCAGTTCAGCCAACAGACCCTTCAACATATCGTTGTCCTGGTATTCGTCAACCTTGTCGTATTTAGCTGTACGCTGAGTGTACATCTTCACCTGCTGGTCAACCATTTCGTCTGTAACATTGATATCGTAGTAGTCAACTGTATCTTCGTTAGACAATGCCACTTCGAACTGAGGAGCCAAAGCCAAGTCGAACGAGAATTCGAAATCTTCGTCAGCTTCGAAGTTTACATTATTTTCTTTCGGCAGCGGAGCACCCAACATATCAACTTTGTTTTCACGGATGTATTCGCCAACCTTTTCCTGCAACAGCTTGTCAACTTCTTCAATCAAAACAGATACACCGTACTGTTTCTTAATCAAGCCCATAGGAACCATACCTTTACGGAATCCCGGCATGTTAACTCTCTGACGGAGAGTCTTCAAAGCTTTTTCAACTTTTTCCTGATAGTCAGCTTTTTCAATCTTTACAGTAAGCACTGCGCTTACTTTGTCTACGTTTTGCAGTGAAATATTCATTTCCGACTTATTTATTTAATTATTACTATATTTCGTAATTTATTCAAAGAGGTTGCAAAAATAGTGTTTAATCTTGCAATAACCAAAAACAGAAAGTAAAATTTCAATAAAACTACGTGAGTTCGGTATAATAATCTTATGCAATAAGCCTACTTTTATCAATGATGTCAATATTGAGTGACGGTTTCTT
>CALUKX010000037.1 GCA_944321335.1 uncultured Phocaeicola sp.
ATTCGAACCACCGAAGGCGTAAGCCAGCAGATTTACAGTCTGCCCCATTTGGCCACTCTGGTATTTGCCCAACTTGTTTTCAAAGAACTTCGGAGACAAGCCCCTCTGTGTTTTTCTTCTTCGAGCCTCTTGTCGGATTCGAACCAACGACCCCGAGATTACAAATCACGTGCTCTGGCCAACTGAGCTAAAGAGGCAAAAACCATATGTCTGTTAACTTGAGCCTCTTGTCGGATTCGAACCAACGACCCCGAGATTACAAATCACGTGCTCTGGCCAACTGAGCTAAAGAGGCAAATTAAAACTTTGCAGCCACACCGCTTTCGTAGCTTAGCGGCTGCAAAGTTAGCTATATTTTTTGAATCACAAAACTTTTACCGTGTTTTTTTTATTTTCCTTGCAGTTTTTCTTTTGCTTTCAGCAATTGTTTCGACAAGGCTTCCATACAAACATCGATGGATTCTTCAAATGTATCACACACTTTTTCAGCGTAAAACTCGGTATTCAACGCCAATACGCGCACACCGGCTTCCTTATTCATAGCCGTTTCCGGTTTTACTACTTTTAATGACACCTCTACTTTCTTTATATTATCGCAAAATCTTTCTAACTTCTCTGCCTTCTTCTGGATAAAAGCTTCCAGTCTCTCAGATGCGTCGAAATGAATCGATTGAATTCTTACTTCCATAAAAACCTCCTTTTTTTACGCTCTTGGATGAGCTTGTTGATAAACTTTTTTTAATTCTTCGAAAGTCGTGTGCGTATAGATTTCAGTCGTAGCCAGACTCTCGTGCCCCAACAGTTCCTTCACCGATTCCAGCTCCGCCCGATTATTCAGCATCGCCGTCGCAAAGGAATGCCTCAACACGTGAGGGCTCCGCTTCTTCAACGTAACTACTTTCGACAAATTTTGTCTCACCAATAAATATACCATACTCGGATACATCGCCTTCCCTTCCTTCCGGACAAAAAACGCTTCGCATCCCGCCTGGCAATATTCATTTCTTGCAGAAAGATAAAGATGCAAGATATTCCTCAATTCCTCGCCAAAAGGAATCACACGTTGCTTATTCCTCTTTCCTGTCACCTTAATGGTGCCCGCCGAGAAATCCACATCCGCGTCTTTCAAGCCTATCAGTTCCGAGAGACGGATGCCGGTTTCGTAAAAAACAGCTATAATTGCCTTATTCCGGATGCTTTCAAAATCGTCTCCGCATTCAGCGTCAAGCAATCTGTCCATATCGGCTTCTTTCACGAACACAGGCAACGGTTTCTTCTTCTTTGGCCCCAGCACCTTTCGGGCAGGGTCTTCCGAAACCACCTTTTCCCGCAACAGATAACGATAAAAAGAGCGCAGCGAACTCAGTTTCCGGTTTACCGAAGAAGCGGCATAGCCTTCATCCATCAATGAGACAACCCATCCCCGGATGATATCCGCGTCAACCGTAACGAAGTCCAATGTTTCATCCATCGCCTTAAAGTATGCCTCGAAGCCCGAAAGGTCGATTCCGTAACTGACTACCGTCTTTTCGGAATAGTTCTTTTCGAACCGAAGATACCTCAAGAAAGATTCTTTCAACATAAAAATATCGCCTTTATCATTTACAGCAACGAATTTATGAAAAAGAATTCAATAATTCAAAGAATTTCGCGGAAATTATTCTTCTACTTGATGCATTTTTTGAACGTAGATAGCACGTTCCATCTTCAATCTCTTCAAAACAGACGGTTTGTCATACTGTTGTCTGCGTCTCAATTCTTTTACAACACCTGTTTTTTCAAATTTTCTTTTGAATTTCTTCAGCGCTTTTTCAATGTTTTCGCCTTCTTTTACTGGTACTACAATCATGTTTTTAAAATTAAGTATGTTGTTATTAAATTATTTCGTATAGTCGAATTGCGGCGCAAAATTACACATAGTTTCTTTATTTACAAAACTTTCCGCCATATTTTATTGAAAATTACATAGAAATCGTACCTTTGTTATTCCATGAAGATGACAGTCAACATAATTTATATGAAAGAAATAATCAGAGATAGAATAGCTTCCTTGAGGAAGTTCATGAAAGAGCAAGGCATTTCGGCCTTCATCGTTCCCAGTACCGATCCTCACTCGGGCGAATATGTTCCGGCACATTGGGAGGCACGCAAATGGATTTCGGGGTTCACCGGTTCGGCGGGGACCGCCGTGATTACGGCCGACAAGGGCGGATTGTGGACCGATTCGCGTTATTTCCTGCAGGCTGCCGGACAGCTGGAGGGTACGGGACTGACATTGTTCAAGGACCGTTTGCCCGAAACTCCTTCGATTGCCGACTGGCTCGGTCGGGTTTTGCCGGAAGGCAGCAAGGTGGGCATCGACGGTTTTGTCAATACCACAGCCGAAGCGGAGGCCCTGCAGCTTGCCTTGAACGGTTACGGATTGTGTCTCGTTTCTGTCGCCGATCCGTTCGAAACGCTTTGGAGCGACCGACCGGAGCTTCCGTTGAATCCGCCGTTCATCCTGCCGGAATGCTATACCGGATTATCGTGTACGGATAAATTGGAACAGATCCGTGAGGGTTACCGCCGTAACGGAGCTCAGGGTATTCTGATTTCGGCTTTGGATGAGATTGCGTGGACATTGAATCTCCGTGGCGACGATGTGCATTGCAATCCGGTGTTCGTAAGCTATCTGTTGGTTACCGATGCAAAGGCCATTCTTTATATCCTTCCTTCGAAGGTTACTCCGGAGATCGGGGAGTATCTGTTTCGGCATCATGTCGAGACAAGAGATTATTCAGTGATAGAAGAGGATCTGAAAAACTATACCGAAAGCATTCTGCAGCTTTCGGACGAAACCAATTATGCTTTGTATCTGGCTGCTTCATCAGCCACCCGTATTGTACCAGCTCCTTCTCCCGTCAAGTTGCTGAAGGCGGTGAAGAACGATACGGAGATTGCCGGCTTCCATGCGGCGATGAAGCGCGACGGAGTGGCAATGGTGCGTTTCCTGATGTGGCTGAAGGCGGCGGTGAAGGACGGAAAGGAGACCGAAGTTACCATCGACCGGAAATTGTACGGGTTGCGTGCGGCACAGGAGAAGTTCAAGGGCATCAGTTTCGATACGATTGCCGGATATCAGGAGCATGGGGCGATTGTGCATTACGAGGCGGATGAGGAATCGGCCTCAACTCTGAAACCGGAAGGTTTGTTGCTTTTGGATAGCGGTGCGCAATACCTCGACGGGACGACGGACATCACGCGTACCATCGTTTTGGGTCCGGTTACCGACGAGCAAAAGAGGGATTACACGTTGGTGCTGAAGGGATTCATCGCCTTGTCGCAGGCGGAGTTTCCACAGGGGACGTGCGGCACACAGATCGATGTGCTTGCCCGCCAGTTCATGTGGAAGGCCGGCATCAATTACGGACATGGTACGGGACATGGTGTGGGACATTTCCTCAACGTGCACGAAGGGCCGCATCAGATCCGTATGAACCACATGCCTACCCCGCTCCAACCGGGTATGACCGTTACCAACGAACCGGGTATCTATAAGGCGGGCCGTTACGGTATCCGAACGGAAAACACGATGTTGGTTGTACCGGGGCAAGAAACCGAATTCGGATTGTTCTATAAGTTCGAACCGCTTACCCTTTGTCCTATCGACAAGGAGGCGATCTGTATGGAGATGATGACTCCGGAAGAAATCGGATGGTTCGACCGTTATCATAATAAGGTATATGAGTCCTTGTCGCCGATGCTTACCGCCGAAGAGCGGGAATGGCTGGCCAAGGCTTGTGCACCGCTTGTCTAACTTTTAAAATTCATTTGTATGGCTTTGATAAAATCAGTGAGAGGGTTTACCCCAAAGATCGGCAAGAACTGTTACCTGGCCGACAACGCTACCATCATCGGCGATGTGGAGATGGGCGACGATTGCAGCATCTGGTTCAATACCGTGCTGCGCGGCGACGTGAATTCCATCCGCATCGGCAACCGTGTCAACATCCAGGATGGGACGGTGCTGCATACCTTGTATGAGAAATCGGTCGTCGAGATAGGCAACGATGTGTCTATCGGCCACAACGTGACACTCCACGGCGCTTGCGTAAAGGATAATGCATTGATAGGTATGGGTTCTACCTTACTCGACCATGCCGTTGTGGGCGAAGGTGCGATTGTAGCTGCCGGTGCTCTGGTTCTGGCCAACACAGTCATCGAGCCCAACACGCTTTGGGGCGGTGTTCCGGCCAAGTTCATCAAGAAGGTGGATCCCGAACAGAGCCGCGAACTGAACCAGAAGATAGCCAACGGGTATCTGATGTATGCTTCGTGGTTCAAGGAAGAAAATGCCAAATAAGATGTATCCCGATAGTACAGAAACAGCCGGACGGGAGTCGTTTCCGTCCGGCTGTTTTTATATCTCACCTGAATTCCAGAAATTCCGGAATTCAGGTCAGCGCCTTGTAACTGATTGTATTTCAACGGATATGGATGAACCCACCTCCTTCAAAACCCTTCACCACGTTGTTTTTCCCTTCACATCGTTTCACGCAAACCCGCTGATAATCAGCGAAAACAGGGGTTTTGAAAAAGGGGCTGAAATGGGGTTATAATTGGGAAATCAGTACGTCTACGTCTTCTTCACGGGTAGCCCAGCTTGTGGCAATGCGTACGGCGGTATGGGTTTCGTCCACCTTTTCCCAGACTTCCACACCGATGATCTTCGAAAGTTCGGCCAGATGTCCGTTCTCCATGACGACAAAGAGCTGGTTGGTTTCCGGACCGATGAGGAACCGGTACCCCTTTTCACGCAAGGCGGATACAATCTTTTCGGCCATGTCAATGGCATGACGGGCGATGCGTATATAGAGGTCGTCGGTAAAGAGGGTATCGAACTGCAAGCCGAGCAAGCGGCCTTTTGCCAACAATACACCACGTTGCTTGACGATAGTATCGAATTGTTTCACCATTCCCGGACGGGTGAATACAACAGCCTCACCGAACAAGGCTCCCACTTTCGTTCCTCCTATATAGAAGATGTCGCAAAGTGCGGCAATGTCCTTCAAGGTTACATCGGTGGTACGGGCTGCCAATCCGTATCCCAGTCGGGCTCCGTCGAGGAATAACGGAATCCGGTGTTTGCGGCATACGGCCGACAGGGCTTTCAGTTCATCCAATGTATATAAGGTTCCGTATTCTGTAGGATGAGAAATATACACCATACCCGGAGCGACCATGTGGTCCCAACTCGGACCGGCATAAAACTCAGTGACATATCTATCCACCTCTTCGGCGCACAACTTCCCGTTGTGATGCGGCAAGCCCAACACCTTATGTCCTCCGGCTTCCACGGCTCCGGCCTCGTGCTGGTTGATGTGTCCGCTTTCGGCGGCAATCACTCCTTCGTAGGGACGAAGCACCGAGGTAATCACAGTAACATTGGTCTGTGTTCCACCCACCAGAAAATGTACCGAAGCATCGGGGCAACCGCACGCCCGGCGTATCTTCTCACGGGCTTCCGTACAATAATGATCGGTACCATACCCCGGAGTCTTTTCCATATTGGTCTGCATCAGGCGCTCCAGTATCAACGGATGGGCGCCTTCCATGTAATCGCTTAGAAAATATTGCATTATTCCTTATCTATTTAATCCGTTATTTTTTCTTTGATTTCTTCCAACATCAGTCCGACCCCTTTCACGGTCTTAATCTGGACACTGTCGTCCGACGACAGGAGTTTCCGCAGGCGTGATACGAATACATCCAGACTGCGGGATGCAAAGTAGTCGTCTTCGGTATTCCAGAAACGGGAAAGGATGACCTCCCTTTTCACCACCTTGCCTTTCTGTTCGCATAGCAGCTGAAGCAATTCCGCTTCACGTACCGTAAGCAGATGTTCGCCTTCGGTTTCCGAGTGGAGTGTAGCATGGGCGGCATCGAAACGGAAATACCGGCCTATAGGAAAGACCGATGAGGGTTCGGCCGCCTTCATTCCTCTGGTGAGTTTCAGAAGGGCGGTAATGTGTGCATTCAATTCTTCCGCCAGAAACGGTTTCTTGACATAATTGTTTACACCAAGCTCGTACCCTTTCACCACATCCTTGGGTGAAACCCGTCCGGAAGTAAACAAAATCGGTGTCAGCATATCCGTTTCACGGATACGGCGCACCATCTCATATCCGTCCATTACCGGCATTTCAATGTCGGATACAATCACGTCGGGATGCTGTTCCTTCCATATCTTCAGACCTTCTTCACCGTTGGAGGCAGTCAGCACTTCATAGCCGCCTATCATATCTTCCAAACCACCTTGAATGATGTAGCATAAGTTGGCATCGTCCTCCACAAGCAAAAGTTTGATGGTATTTCCTGTTGTTTCACTCATTTTCTCTATATCTTTTTATCGGTTGACTATTGTCAACCATGTCGCCGACTATAGTCAACCGATCAGTTGACAGTAGTCAACCGTCCGATTTACTAAAGTCAACAGATAATTTTATCAAGTTGTTTTTATTAATTCATCCCTATTTGTCCGCAACAGCCTCATCGGTCTTACCCTCTTTGGGCAGTATAATCGAGAACTCACTGTATTCTCCTTCGATACTGTCGACCTCAACCTTTCCTCCATGAGCCTCAACCACCCGAAGCACATAGTTCAGTCCCAATCCGAAACCGGGCGCTCCTCCCGTACGGCTTCTGCCTGCAGCCGAAGCACGTTCGTATTTCTCGAATATCCGGCTCCGATCTTTCAGCGGAATGCCGAAGCCGTTGTCGCGGACACGTATTACGTCTTTTCCATCCGGCAATGCAGCCGAAGAGAAAGTAATCTCTACCGCATCACCCGAATACTTCAAGGCATTGTCGATGAGGTTGCTCAAGGCTTCTTTCAGAAATTCCTCATCGGCATAGACCGTTTC
This sequence comes from uncultured Phocaeicola sp., assembly GCA_944321335.1. Lineage (GTDB taxonomy): Bacteria > Bacteroidota > Bacteroidia > Bacteroidales > Bacteroidaceae > Phocaeicola. The sequence goes on from CALUKX010000037.1 coordinate 6,906, forward strand.
CTGTTGCAAGTCCCAGTGATAAATAACTTGCTTGGTTGCCTTTTCCTTGTACTTGTCGGCCAGATCTTCCAGCATCGGACGTAAGGCACACGGAGCTTTTACCAGTTTCAGCTGATGGTTTTCAAGTTTCGAGATGGTCAGTATTTTGTTAGTCAGGGTTATCAGGTGTTCACCTTCTTCCTTCAGGATACGGAAGTAGCGGGCTTTCTTTTCCGGCTGATTGTCCAGTCGTCCGCTTTCCAGCACCTGTGTACCCATCACGATGGAGCTGAGCGGCGTCTTCATATCGTGAATCATGGCGTAGGAGAAATCTTCCCTCACCTTGGCTATCTTGTCCTGACGGAGGATGATACGTATCTGATAGACGATGCAACAGATGACAAGTATCATTACCAGCACGGTGGCAAGGAGCAGCAAGGTCATGTGACGGAAGACGATCTCATACGGATTGGTGATGACTCCTTGTACAAAAACACTCTCCTCTAAATTCATCGGTACCATCACCGTTTTCAACAGGTGGGGATTCTTCCAATCAATGGGTCGAGAACTCTGAAGCAAATTTCCCAACGTATCGGTCACACAGGTAGCAATCTCTGCATGGATGCCGACAGAATCCAAGAGAACGGAATAGATGGAATCCAGCCGTTGCAGGTCCAGCGGCTTGTTGAAACGCTTTGCCACCTTCTCCTGGAAGGCAGCCAGAACCATCCGGTTGATTTCCTCTCGATAGCCACGTTCATTGTCCTCATGCGGATCGGGAGGAATGGAATCATCATACACCTTCATCTCAAAGGAAAGTTCCACCTTCCGATGCGAACCATATGTGCGCAACTTCCACTCGTGTATCCGCCCAAAAACTTCCATCAAGGTTGCATCGCAGAACAAGTTATCACTCTGAACCTGCACATTGTCGCGCGTCAGCTTATAGGTATTGGTGAGCCAGATGTATTGCAATTCCACAATCGCCACCAAACCTACAATCGCTATCCACCAGATGTTTTTCAGTTTCATTCGTTCTGTCCTTCTTTCAATGTCTGTTCCGTTTCAATCTTTACCGTTAACGTTACGTTAACGTAGCCTTAACCATCGGTCCGCTTTCGTTCCGATAGTTTTGCAGTGTCAAAGATAACGAAAAACAACAACGCACACGAATATGAAAACAAAAAGTTTACGCATCAAGTTTTTGTCGGGTTTGCTTTGGCTGGGGATAGCCACTGCAGCAGCTCAACACATCAGCGGTAAGGTAACCGACCCGCAACAACAGCCGGTAGACGGGGCAACCGTCATCCTGCAGACCGTCGACTCTACGTTTGTGGATGCCGTCATCACTGAACCGGACGGCAGTTTCTTGTTGAATCATCAGCCGGATGCCTATCGCCTGATTGTCCAGCATCTGTTGTACGAAACCTTGCAGCACACGGGGAAAGGACCGGATGCCAGGACACTTGTTCTCCAGCCGAAGGAATATGCATTAGGGGAAGTAGTGGTAAAAGGCGAACGCCCGTTGGTAAAAGTGGAAGGCAGCAAGTTGAGTTACGACATGCCTCAGCTCACTGCCAACAAGTTGGTGAATACAGCATACGACTGTCTGAAGCAGCTTCCGGGCGTGATAGAGAGAGACGGCAACCTGACATTGGCTGGGGCAGGTGCGGTCAACTTGATTATCAACGGAAAGCCTTCGTCGATGACTAACGAACAGCTTGTTAGCATACTTCAGAATACTCCGGCAGCCAACGTAGAGAAAGCCGAAGTGATGTACAGCACACCTCCGCAATACCACGTAAGGGGAGCTTCCATCAATGTGGTGTTGAAAGGATACAAGGAAGGTAACGGAAGCTGGCAGGGGGAAGTGCATGGAACCTACGTGCAGCAGGACAAGGCTTCTGCCAACGGTGGATTTACGGTAGCCTATACAACCCCGAAATTCAATATCGACTTGAGCTATAGCGCCAATAAGGGAAGAGCCGATTCTGATCTGGAGTTTATCACCGAACATACCATCGACAGCAAAGTGTATCACGTGGAAGAACTGACCAAAAACGAAGTTACCGGTTTCCGGAATCTTCTCCGTCTCAACACCGATTATAAGATAAAGGAGAACAGCGAACTGAGCTTTACATACACTACCAACTTCAAGACTGACGGTGATGCCTGGTCTACCACGACAGGTAATATCTCAAACGGCAACAACTACCAGGGCACGAAGGACCAAATGCACAACCTGGCCTTGAGCTACAGCGCACCTTTCGGACTGAAGATAGGAGCCGATTATACCTATTTCAAATTGAACGGCAATCAGGATTTCGAAGATACCGACAAAGAAGGAAACCGTACCGCCTTCCTTACCGACGAACTGCAACGCATCGACCGATGGAAAGTGTATGCCGACCAGTCGCATACACTCCCTCATAACTGGGCATTGAACTATGGGGCGTCCTTCGCTTACGTATCCAACCGTAACCGCCAGCTCTACAATCTGGAAAGCATGGAAAGCCAGAACACCGACAGCCGTATCGACGAATACACCTACAATGCATATATAGGCTTCGACAAGAGTTTCAATCCGCAATGGTCGCTCAGCGCTTCGGCCGCCGTGGAATACTATCAGATGGAAGACTACAAGAAATGGGCCGTCTATCCTACCATCCAGTTAAGCTACATACCGAGTACATCACATATCTTCCAACTGGCTTTCAATACCAACAAGACATATCCTGACTACTGGACCTTGAGCGGCGGGACATCATACCTGAGTGGCTACAACGAACTGCAGGGCAATCCCTACCTTCGTCCGTACACCAACTATTCGGCCAGCCTCAACTACATTCTAAAGAGCAAATACATCTTCAACATCAGCTACGATTACGACAAGGACTATTTCACCCAAATGATTTACATGAGTCCCGACCGGCTGAAAGACATCTACAACACCGTCAACTGGAACTACAGCCGCCAACTGTCGGTGACAGCCATCCTGCCTTACAATCTCCAAAGCTGGTGCAACGGAACCCTTACCCTGCAAGGCGGCCTGAATCACCACAAAGCCGATGCCTACTTCGATGCTCCGTTCGACAAGAAGCAATGGACCGGAACTGCAGTCTGGCAGAACACCTTCAATCTCTCCCAACGTCCGAAGATACAGTTGGAGTTCTCCGTACTGGGACAGACCAAAGCCATCCAGGGAAGTTACGAAATCGATCCGCTATGGAGCATGGACTCCTCCCTGCGCTGGACTTCCGACAACGGCAAAGCCAGTCTGTTGCTGAAAGGAACAGACATCTTCGATACACTGAATCCGAAGACCAAAATCCGCAACGGACTCCAGCATCTCGACATGAATGTAAAGAACTACCGCCAGAGCATATCGCTCACCTTCAGCTACCGATTCGGAGGCTATCAGAAAAAAGAAGTGAAAGAGGTTGACACTTCCCGTTTCAAACATTAAAAAGGACAAACATCACATCTCCTCAAAAAACGAACACATAGACTACATCCTTTCATTGTCATAGAGAACAGTCTATGTTAAAAATGTCAACGAATGTGAAAATATGAATAATTTTATTGAAATAACTGAATAACGAATACTAAAATACCCTTAATTTTGCGAAAGAGTTTCAAGACAGACAACACAAAGAGAGAGAAATATGACTTCAACGACTATCAAGGGGAAGCCATACATTACTTAATACAAACAATTAAACTATTACAATTATGAAAAAATTTAGTCTTGGAACACGTACTTTTTCATTAAGTACATTCTGTCTGATGATGATTCTATCATTATTCTGCACATTGAGTTTATCTTCTTGTAGTGATGACGATGACGAACCGGGTGGTTCCTCAGTTTCTGCATCAGACGCCAACTTAGTAGGATTTTGGCATATAAGTTCAATAAAGTTTGTAGACGAAGAAGAAACTTGGACCGAAGACTTTGACGACCAACGCTACTACATCCGCCTGACACTGAAAGAAGACCATACTTATAGTGAAGTGACCCACATAGCAGCCGATGGGGATGAGGAAGAATACAACAATACGGAAACAGGAACATGGGAGGTTACCGGCTCAAAGCTGATTCTCACTGAAAGTAACGGTTATTTTTACTCTGAATGGGAAATAAAGACTCTCACAACGTCATCGTTAGTTCTCTACCAGTCAGGAACAGAGGATGGTATATACGAAGCACAAACCCGTACTTATGTAAAAGTAAATCTTTTTTAAATACTTAGACAAACGATATCGAAATCGTCGAAATTGTAACATGCATAAAACGCCCAGCCGGCAAATACATCCTGCCGATTGGGCGTTTTTATTTCTTAGGCTTCCGCCGGAACATTTTCAGCCGCATCCGCTTTCTTCTTCACCCGCAGAATCTTATATCCGATCGCTGCAACCGCTATGCTCATAAGCGGACTCAGGTAGTTGAAGAAGCAGTATGGCATATAGGTGAATGTCGAAACGTTCAGCACCGTCGATTGAGTCAAGCCGCACGAGTTCCACGGAACAAGCACGGAGGTTACGGTTACGGAGTCTTCGATGGTACGGCTAAGCACACAACTGTCGTATCCTTTTTCCTCATACGTTTTCCGGAAGATACTACCCGTCAGCATGATGCTGATATACTGGTCGGCCAATGCGATGTTCAGGAACAAGCCCGAACCTACAGTAGAGCTTATCACCGAAACCGTACGTTTCATGTGGTGTATGAACATATTGGTAATGCTCTTCAACATTCCACCGGCAGTCATCGCCGCACCGAACGACATCGAACAAAGTATCAGCCAGATGGTTCCCATCATACCGCCCATTCCTCGGGTCGATACCAGTTCGTTCACCATTTCATTATTCATTTCCAAAGCCGTTGAACTGGTCAGCATCGTCATGATTCCACGGAAAGTTTCGTGTTTGTTGCCAGCCCCCAATGTATGCAGGATATCCGGTTGGAAGATGTAGGCCATTATCACAGCCATCGTAGTGGAAAGGAAAAGCGTAATGATGGAAGGGACCTTCTTCACAATCAGAATCCCCGTTACGACCGGAACAATCAGCAGCCACGGCGTGATGTTGAAACGCTGTTCCAGAATCGAACCTACGTCGATGATATGACCGGCATCGGCCGACTGATGGCAGAACCCGGCAATCAGGAAGATAATCAGCGTGATGGTAATGGACGGCACCGTCGTTATCATCATGAAACGGATATGCTTGAAGAGCGGAGTCTTGGTTACCGACGATGCCAGGACGGTCGTTTCCGAAAGCGGTGAAATCTTGTCGCCGAAGTAGGCACCGGAGATGATAGCCCCTGCAATCCATCCTTCGGAGAATCCTTGCGCCTCACCGATACCCATCAGAGCGATACCGATGGTCGCGATGGTAGTCCACGAACTACCTGTCATCACGGATACAAGGATACAGATTACACAGGCCGATGCCAGGAATACACTGGGATGGATAAGATGAACCCCGTAAGTTATGAGTGTAGGCACAATGCCGCTCAGCATCCACGAAGCGCTCAAGGCTCCGATAATCAGCAGGATGACCAAAGCCGAAGATACCCCTTTGATGTTGTTGACCAATACGTTTTCGAAATCTTCCCACTTGACCTTATAGAATACCATGCCGATAAATACGCAGATGGCGCTTCCCAACAGCAAGGCAATCTGCCCCGGACCCGACAAGGCATCGGAGCCGAAAGCACTGATTACAATCGACAGAAGGGCTATCAATACAAGAAGTGGGATGAATGAAACGAGTGGAGATGGAAGTTTATGCATTTTATATGTATTGTAATAGACATTTTCGCTGCAAATATACGACTTTTTCAGCATATTCTTAAGGAATATGCATGTTACATCCTATAAAAATACATAAAAACGGAAGGATAAAGAAACTGCCGTTACCGACACATTTTCCTTATCCTTCCGTTTTTATAATTGTTCTATCAATTGCCTCCTACAGTTTGACGGTCCGCATAATCTTTTCTACCGCCCCCGCATTGTCGGAAACATAAGCACCGGCCTGTTTCCCCGTTTCTGCAAGGTAAGCCTTGTCGGTCAGCAGCCTGTCCATATAGCGGTTGAAGTCGTCCGCCCCCTGGATTTCAAGTCCGCCGCCACAAGCCTTCAAGCCCTGTGCCTCACGGAACTTGTAGTTGTTCGGTCCGAAGATGACCGGAATACCGTAAACGGCAGCCTCCAACGTGTTGTGGATACTGACTCCGAAACCTCCGCCAATATAGGATATCTCCCCGTAGCGATAAATCGACGAAAGCAGTCCGAAACAATCGATAATCAGGCAATCGGCCTTGTTAATATCCTCTTCCGAAGCCTGAGTATAACGGACTACCGGACGTTTCAGCTTGCCGACAATCTCCTTCAGATGACCTTCATCGATAACGTGCGGAGCGATAATCAGCTTCATCTCCGGATGAGCGTTGAAATATGGGATGAAGATATCTTCATCGGGAGCCCACGAGCTTCCGGCCACCATTGTCAACGCATCGCCCTTGAACTTCTCCACCAACGGCAGGTCCTTTGCCTGACGGCAGATTTCCAGCACACGGTCGAAACGGGTATCACCGACTATCGAAGTATTTGTCACGCCGATACCTTTCAGCAGTTCCACCGATTCCTGATTCTGCACGAACAGGTGTGTGAAACACTTCAGCACATTCTTGTAGCTACTACCGTACCAACGGAAAAATATCTGTTTCGGACGGAAAATCGATGATACGCTGTATACCGGAATCCGACGGCTGTGAAGCTCATCAAGATAGTTCTTCCAGAACTCATACTTGATGAAGAAAGCCATATATGGATGGGCCAGATCGATGAAACGTTTCACCCGTCGCGGTGTATCCAACGGCAGGTAACATACCACATCGGCACCCTTATAGTCCTTGCGCACCTCATATCCCGAAGGAGAAAAGAAGGTCTGCAGAATCTTATACTCCGGATAACGTCTGCGGATTTCCTCTATAATCGGACGTCCCTGTTCAAATTCCCCCAATGAAGCGGCATGAAACCAAAGGTATTTCGCCTTCGGGTCGATCTTTTCTTTCAAGACCGTGAAAGCTTCCTTTTCCCCTTTCACCATCTTGGCCACCTTCTTATTGAAAAGTGCGGTTATACGGACTGCCCCTGCGTAGAGATGTGTAAATAGATTGTAAACCATCGGCAACCGTTTATTTCAGTACTTCTACCGCACGACGCATTCGGCGCACAGTTTCTTCCTTACCCAATACATCGGTGATATCGAACATATGCGGTCCCTTGCCTTCGCCAACCAATGTCAGTCGGAAAGCGTTCATGACGTTACCCATGTGGTAGCCGTTGTCTTCAATCCATTTCATCACCACCTCTTCCTGATGAGCCATCGAGAAGTCGTCGAGCGATTCGAGCAGGTCGGCCAGTTCGGTCATCCGCTGGGCCGAATCTTCTTTCCAACGTTTCTTCACGGTCTTCTCATCGTATTCGGTCGGAGCTACGAAGAAGAACTTGCAGGTATCCCACAATTCCTTGACGAAACTTACACGGCCTTTCATCAGTCCCACTACAGTGACAACCTTGTCTTTCGGAGCTTCCACACCATGTTCCTTCAGGATCGGCATGAACATGTCGGCCAGTTCTTCATCGTTCTTGTGGAGGATATATTCGTGGTTGAACCATTTACCTTTTTCATAGTCGAACTTTGCACCGGCCTTGCTGCAACGGTGCAGGTCGAACAATTTGATGAGTTCGTCCATCGACATCAGTTCCTGATCGGTTCCCGGATTCCATCCCAAAAGAGCCAGGAAGTTGATGACCGCTTCGGGCAGATATCCCGATTCACGGTATCCCGAAGATACCTCACCGGTCTTCGGATCGTGCCATTCGAGCGGGAATACAGGGAATCCCAAACGGTCGCCGTCGCGTTTGCTCAGCTTGCCGTTGCCGTCCGGTTTCAGCAGCAGAGGAAGGTGGGCGAATTCAGGCATGGTATCTTCCCAACCGAAAGCACGGTACAGCAACACGTGCAACGGAGCCGAAGGCAGCCATTCCTCACCACGGATTACATGAGAGATTTCCATCAGATGGTCATCGACAATGTTTGCCAGGTGATAGGTCGGCAATTCATCGGCCGACTTGTACAATACCTTGTCGTCGAGGATTGACGAATTGATCTTTACATCGCCGCGGATGATATCGTGTACATGGACATCTTCGTTCGGTTCGATCTTGAAACGGACAACGTACTGTTTGCCTTCCGCAATCAGCTTGTCGACTTCTTCCTTCGGCATGGTCAATGAATTTCGCATTGAACCACGGGTAGAGGCATCATATTGGAAATTAGGGATTTCCTTACGCTTCGCATCCAGCTCTTCCGGAGTATCGAAAGCGATGTAAGCCTTGCCGTTATCCAATAAAATCTTTACATATTTCTTGTAGATATCACGACGTTCCGACTGACGGTACGGACCATAGTTGCCACCGAAGCTCACACCTTCGTCGAACTTGATACCTAACCATTTGAATGATTCGATGATATATTCTTCAGCACCCGGAACGAAACGGTTCGAATCGGTATCCTCAATACGGAAAACCAGATCTCCCCCATGCTGACGGGCGAACAAATAATTATACAACGCCGTGCGCACACCGCCGATATGCAATGCACCTGTCGGACTCGGCGCAAAACGAACTCTAACTTTTCTTTCTGCCATAGTCATTTTCAACTAAAAATCCAGTGCAAAAGTAATCTAAATTTCCCGTTTTTTTCTTATTTTGCACTCAAAATATACCATAACATGAAAAGTTTCCAACAAGAAAGACCGTTTTCGTATAAAAGTATGTTCTATAAAGGACTACTTTTTCTCGCTACTGTCAGTATCATAGTCTATTTCCTTCCCCGTGAAGGGACATTCAACTATCAATTTGACATAAACAAGCCGTGGAAGTATGGTCTGCTTCAAGCTTCGTTCGATTTTCCGATCTATAAGGACGACGCGGAGATCAAACGCGAACAAGACAGCATCATGGCTTACTATCACCCTTATTTCAAACTTTCCACAACCAAAGGCGAACAGGCTATCGCACAATTCAAGAGCGATTATGCCAACCAGCTCAAACAGATTATCCCCGACCCGAATTATGCCCGGTATATCGAGAAGAGTCTGAGAGAGATTTATGGGCAAGGAATTATGAGTGCCGAAAACTTGAGTATTCTTCGCCGCAATAAAATCAACAAAATCCAGATGGTGAACGAAAACACATCTATGGAATCGGATGTGAATAATCTTTATACGACCAAAACCGCTTATCAGAAAATCATCGACCAGGATACTATCCACTTCAGCAAGTTGTTGCTACAGCAATGTAATCTGGTGAACTACCTTACACCTAATCTCTTGTACGACAAGGAAAAATCGGCATCAACCAAGCAGGATTTGCTGTCAAGTATCTCAGGAGCGACCGGTTTTGTGATGAACGGACAGAAGATTATCGACCGAGGCGAAATCATCAGCCCCCATACGTATAATATCCTGAAATCCTTGCAGAAGGAATGGGACAAACGTGGCGAGACCATCGCCGAAAAACGACTGACCCTTATGGGACAGATTCTGTTCGTTGCTCTGCTCATCGGCTGTTTCTTCTGCTACCTGGAATTGTTCCGCCGCGATTATTTCCAGAAGAAAGGCAGCCTCAGCCTGTTACTCAGTATCATTATCTTCTTCTCGGTGCTGACTTCGTTCATGGTAGAGCATGCTTTCTTCAGCATCTATATCGTACCGTATGCCATGCTGCCCATCATCATCCGTATCTTCCTCGACTCACGTACGGCATTCGTGGCCCATGTCATTACCATCATGATCTGCTCCATCACCTTACGCTCACCCCATGAGTTTATCTTGCTGGAAGTCTTTGCCGGTAGTATCAGCATCTACAGCCTACGCGAACTTTCACAGCGCTCGCAACTGTTGCGTACAGCCGTAGTTGTGGCCTGCTCGTATTGCGTGATGTTCCTGGCACTCGATATGATTCATGTGAACGACCCCGACCAGTTGAGTACACACATGTACTTCAATTTCGTGATCAACGGTATCATGTTGCTGTTCGCTTATCCGATGCTGTTGGTTCTGGAGAAGATTTTCGGTTTCACTTCCAACGTTACCCTGGTGGAGCTTTCGAACATCAACAACAAGCTGATGCGCGAGATGTCGGAGATTGCTCCGGGCACGTTCCAACATTCGTTGCAGCTGGCCAACCTGACCGCCGCAGCGGCCAACCGGATCGAGGCCAACAGCCAGCTTGTGCGTACAGGTGCCATGTATCACGATATCGGCAAGATGATGAACCCGGCGTTCTTCACCGAAAACCAGTCGGGCGTGAATCCGCACGACCAGCTGAGCTACAAGCAGAGTGCACAGGTGGTTATCAGCCATGTGACCGACGGAATGAAACTAGCCGAGAAGTACAACCTGCCTCAAGTGATCAAGGACTTTATCTGTACCCACCACGGAAAAGGGTATACCAAGTATTTCTATATTTCCTACCAGAACGAACATCCCGACGAGGAGATCGACAAGGAAGCATTCCAGTATCCGGGACCGAATCCGTTTACCAAGGAACAGGCCATTCTGATGATGGCCGACTCGGTGGAAGCGGCGTCGCGAAGCATGACGGAATATACCGAAGAAAATATCTCCAACCTGATTGACAAGATTATCGACTCACAGGTTCAAGAGGGTTACTTCAGGGAATGTCCGATTACCTTCAAGGATATCGCTACCATCAAATCGGTGTTCAAGGAGAAACTGAAAACAATGTATCATACCCGTATCAGCTACCCTGAACTGAAGAAATAGGATTATCGCTTCAATTCTTCCAAAAGCCCTTCGCAAGCGTCTTCGAGGATATCGAGCACGTTTTCGAAACCGTACGCCCCTCCGTAATATGGGTCGGGGACGTAATCGACCACTTTTTTACGGCAGTATTCCACCATGCGGCGGATTTTCTGTTCCGTTTCCACACTCGGTGCCTGATTTTTCAGTGAGTCGATGTTACGGTCGTCCATTCCCAGAATCAGGTCGAAGTCGAAGAAGTCGTCGGTACGGACAGGGCGCGACAGGTGGGTGATGTTGTATCCGCGACGGATGGCATGGGCGCGCATCCGTTCGTCGGCCGGTTCTCCCTGATGAAACCCGATGATACCTGCCGAATCAACTTCGATTTCCTTATCCAACCCCTCGCGTTTCAGGTAGGTACGCATAATCTCTTCCGCTGCGCATGATCTGCAGATGTTGCCGAGGCAAACAAACAAGATACGTTTCATAATTCTGTAGTTGTTTTATAGTCCCAAATAATTCTTGAATTTCTCTACACTGGTGTTCATGATAAGCTCTTCGGGAAATTCCGTTTCGGCGAGCAAACTGTAAAGGTTGTCGTAGGTAGCGATGTCGAAGGAGATGTGTGCATCGCTTCCCAGGATGACCGGCACTTCGTATTGCTTGCAAAGGCGGAGAATCTCCAGGTTGTTTTTCCGTGCATCAGGTTTGTTGCGGTTGGGCTTGAGGGAGCTGTTGTTGATTTCCAACAAGGTATGATGTTCCTTCGCCGCCAGCACCATCGGTTCGAAAATCAATGGAGCCGTACCGTCGCCCGGATGGCTGATCATGTGGATATAAGGATTCGAAATAGCCTTGACCATGCCGTGCGTATTCTCTTCGGGAGTACCGAACTTATAACAGAGCATGTGGATACCGGCAATGCGGAGGTCGAGCATCTTCATGTGCTTCTCGTCGAGGTCGAGGTTACCTTCCCCGTCGAGAATATTGATTTCCGCTCCCAGCATCAGGTCGATACCGTACATCTTGCGAGGTACGACGTGGAGGTTGCGGAAATAGATAAGGTCGCACGTGCCCGGAATCCCCGGCGAGTGTTCGGTGATACCCAAGAGTTTCAAGCCTTTGTCGGCAGCTGCCTGAGCCATTTCCTGCAACGTACTGAAAGCGTGTCCGCTTGCAATCGTATGCGTGTGTACATCCAATTCTATCTTCATCGTTTATTCTCTTTTGGTTTACATCGGGTCCACGTCGTAGTAGACGGTCAGCGAACGGAAGCGTTCGTCTTCCATGATGGAGCGTTGTACGTCTTTCAGATACTCCCTTACCTTCGACATGGAGTCCCGTTGTTCTATCTTGATTACTATTTTCTTTATGTAGAGGGTCTGGATACGGGATACCGGCGGCTTGTCGGGTCCCAATACCCGTGCACCGAGCCCTTTCCGCAGGTATTGTCCCATAAGGTCGGCTGCCTGGTCTAGCACTTCTTCCTTGCGGTGCTTGAGGTAGACATAAATCAGACGGTAGAAGGGCGGATATTTGAAAAGGCTCCGCTCTTCAAGTTGCTCCTGATACATCTGTCCGTAGTTGTTGGTCATCACTTCATGGATCAGCGGCAGGTCGGGCGACTTGGTCTGCAGGATTACCAGCCCCTGTTTGTTCTTCCGCCCGGCTCGTCCTGCCACCTGTGCCATGAGCTGGAAGGCACGTTCGTACGAACGGAAGTCGGGATAGTTGAGCATGGAATCGGCATTCAGAATACCTACCACACTGACCTTGTCGAAGTCGAGTCCTTTCGATACCATCTGTGTGCCGATGAGGATATCGGTACGCCCTTCCTGGAAATCGGCAATGATCCGTTCATAAGCTGTACGGGTACGGGTGGTGTCCAAGTCCATCCGGGCTACCCTCGCTTCAGGGAATATCGCCTTGACATCGTCTTCAATCTTTTCGGTTCCGAAGCCACGGTTCATGAGCTCCACCCCGCCACAGGCCGGACATGATTTCGGAACCTGACAGGTATATCCGCAATAGTGACAGGTGAGCTGGTTCAAACCCTTGTGATAGGTCAGGCTCACGTCGCAGTTCTTGCAACGGGGCACCCATCCGCAAGTGCGACATTCAATCATCGGAGCAAACCCCCTCCGGTTTTGGAAAAGGATTACCTGTTCCTTGTTGTCGAGGGCTTCCCGCATCTTCACCAGCAGCAACGGCGAGAATTGGGCGGTCATCCGTTTCTTCCGGGCCAGTTCCTTGATATCCACCAGTTCGATGTGCGGAAGCTGTATCTGCTGATGCCGTTCGGTGAGCTGCACCAGTCCGTACTTCCCGTTCAAGGCATTGTAGTACGATTCGATACTGGGCGTGGCCGTACCGAGCAAGGTCTTCGCCCCGAACATCGAGGCCAGCATGATGGCGGCACTCCGGGCATGGTAGCGAGGTGCCGGGTCTTGCTGCTTGTAGGTGTTTTCGTGTTCCTCGTCCACAATCACCAGTCCCAACCGACGGAACGGAAGGAATACCGACGAGCGTACTCCGAGTATCACGTCGTAATCGTTTTCGGAGAGTTGCTTCTGCCAGATTTCCACCCGTTCGGCATCGGGGAATTTGGAATGATAGATACCGAGTCGGTTACCGAACACCCGTTTCAGACGTTCGGTAATCTGGGTAGTCAAGGCAATTTCCGGAAGCAGGTACAAGACTTGCTTGCCTGCCTGGATAGCCTGCTCTATCAGATGGATATAGATTTCGGTCTTGCCGCTGGCCGTCACTCCATGCAGCAGGCACACGTTCTTTGTCGCAAAATAAGTCAGAATCCGGTTGAAGGCCTGTTGTTGGGCGGAGCTCAACGGATTCAAGGGAACGGTTTCGATTTCATCGCCCGACAAACGTCCGATCTCGACCTCATAGGTTTCGAGAATTTGTTTCTTCAACAACCCGTTCAACGCCGATGAGCTGTTTCCGCTCGCTTCCAACAACGTTTTCTTCGAAATTTCCTTCAACGGGGTATGCGCATCAGTATAACCGGAAAGTTCGATGTATTTCATCAGTACGGCCAACTGCTTCTGCCCTCTCGATGCGTTCATCACGTTCATCTGGAAACTCAAGGCCTCCTCGTGGCGCATCGTTTCCGTCAGCCGGATACGTGTTTCCGTGCGTGGCTTGTAACTTCGTTTCAGTTCTTCCTTTACATGGATAGCACCTTTTTCCAAAAGCGATTTCACTACCGGCAGAAGATTCTTCAGTCCACTGCCTTTCTCCAGCTGGATGACACACTGCTCTTGATTGGCGGACAACAGATCCAATACTTGCTGTTCCCTTTTCGGCAGAGGTCCGTCGGCCTCGAAGTCGGGATTATATACCACCAGCGTTTCGCTTTCCAGTTTCAATCCCGAAGGAAGTGCCGCCTTATAGACATCACCCAAGGTACAGAGATAATAATCGGCCAGCCATTGCCAGAAGTCATACTGACGTTTCAACAGAACGGGTCTTTCGTCTAGAATCTCCAGAATCTCCTTGGTTTCGTATGCCTCAGGAGGAGTTTCATGTACCTTGGTAACGATTGCCGTATAGTACTTCTTCACACCGAAAGGTACTACCACCCGGCATCCTCCCTGCACCCGATCCTCCCATCCGGAAGGGACCGAATAAATGAACTGGGCCGCTATGGGCAAAGGCACTATGACATCGACGAACTTCTTCATAGCGCAAAAATACAAAAACCGCTCCGCTTGCTTGCCTGTTTCGGAAACTTTTATAGCTTTGCGGAATCAGTTTTTATCAACCAATCACTTAAATCCAACCATGAAGAAGTATAAGATAGGAATTATAGGAAGCGGATGGATTGCCGAAAAGATGGCTATCACATTGAACGGGATGCAGGGCGTCGAAAAATATGCGGTTGCTTCACGTTCTTCGGAAAAAGCGGAGGCCTTCGCACGTAAATGGGAATTCTTGAAAGCGTTCGGCTCATACGAAGCCTTGGCCGATGATCCGGATGTCGACCTGATCTATATCGCCACCCCACATTCGTTGCATTACGAACAAGCAAAGATGTGTATCAACAAAGGGAAACCCGTATTGTGTGAAAAGGCATTTACGGCCAATGCCCGGGAAGCGGAAGCATTGCTTGATCTGGCACACCGGGAAAAAGTATTCATCACCGAAGCCATCTGGACTCGCTACATGCCGCTTTCGATGAAGATACAGCAACTGCTCAAGGAAGGTATCATCGGAACCCCATACATGCTTTCTGCCAATCTGAGTTATCCGGTAGCCTACAAGGAACGTATCCAACGTCCGGAACTGGCAGGTGGCGCCTTACTCGACTTGGGTGTCTATGCGTTGAACTTTGCAGCCATGGCTTTCGGCAGTGATATCAAGGAGACCCATTCATTCTGTCAGCTTACCGAAAGCGGAGTCGATGCACAGGAGAATATCACCCTATTATATAATGATGGGAAGATGGCTTCATTACAGGCCGGAATCTATGCCAAAAGCGATCGCATGGGCGTCATTTCTGGCGACAAAGGGCATCTCATCGTAGAAAACATCAACTGCCCCGAAGCGGTACGTGTAATCGATGCCGATTACAAGACCATTGCTGTACACGAAGCCCCACGTCACATTACCGGCTACGAATATCAAGTCTACGCCTCCATCGAAGCATTGGAAAACGGCTGGCTCGAATCTCCTTACATGCCTCATGCCGAAACGCTCCGCATCATGAAGCAGATGGATGCCCTACGCAAGGAATGGGGAGTAAAATATCCTTGCGACTGACTGTTTGAGAATCACTATATCTAAGAAAAAAGACTCCCGGAAAAGTTGAATCCTTTTCCGGGAGTCCTGATATTCAGACAAAACCGTTTGTCCTATTAGAATATATAAGCTGCAGATACCTGCCAAGAGTTCTTGCGGATATTTGTTTCATATTCAGTTCCATCTTCATTTTCAAACATGAAGTTAGCGAACTTACTGCAACCGATATTGTAATTGATACCTATCTGAAGATGTTTGAGCAACTTCACACCGGCACCGACATTGACGCTGATAGATGATTTTTCTGAACCGAAATCATCCCAGAATCCTTCATCAATTGCAAAACCGAACTGAGGACCGGCTGCCAGGTATGCACCTAACATACTTCCCAAACCGAAACTCCATTTCAAGTTAACAGGAATTTCAATTGATTTGAAGTTATCGGAACCTTCTCCTCCCAGGTTCAATCTTGTCTGAGAATACAAAGCCGCAGCATCGATTCCCAAGCCGACAATCGGCAAAGTAAACTCTACCATCGGACCGACAAAGAAACCGGTTCTGTTATCACTGCTATAGTCTCCCTTAGAGAAACTCATCTTCGAAATATCGACACCACCTTTGATACCGAAATGCACCTGAGCCTGCGACGGCATAGCCATGAACAAGCACGCAACAAGCATCAATGCTGATAAAATCTTTTTCATATTCGTTTATCTTAAATTAATTAATACACGGCAAAAGTAAGGATTTTTTAACAATGCACAAACTTTTTTGGGAAAAAATCTATAAAAAATGGTCTGATTCCCTTTTATTTTTCTTATATATAACAAAAAAAGCAGCTACGAAATCCGTAACTGCTTCATTTTTTTTTCGTGGACCAGCCAGGGCTTGAACCAGGGACCTCCAGATTATGAGTCTTTTTGTAGGATATTTCATGGAATTACATATTATGTAAATGTACTGATTGCCAGTG
>CALUKX010000038.1 GCA_944321335.1 uncultured Phocaeicola sp.
CTTTATCAATGACATCTTGTGCTTCATCAATAATAATATAGTCATAATCTACCTTAGTAATTTTACTGAGTTCTTTGCTTAAAAGTTTGTAAACATCATATTGGCTATTCTCACTTTTAATATTAAGTTCTATATTTGTTATTTCCTTGATATAATTATTGAATGTTTTGACAGTACATGAACTTAATCGTTCTTTATCTAAATCAAGCCGAACTTTACTTGCTAGCAGTCCTGTCCAACATAGATATAACCCCTTAAGACCACTATGTCTTTTAATAAATGCTTTAGCCATAGTGGTTTTTCCTGTTCCTGGTCCACCCTCAATTAATATTCTAGGATTTTTTCTCAAACCTTCTAGAATACTTAGATTGTCAATCTGTAACCAATCCAAAACTTCGCGAAGCGAAGTTAGTGAATATTTATAACGATCTTCAATTGATGGAGCAAGTGAGTTTACAATAGACTGTAATTCTGTCTTTGATATTATACGTTTAGAGCGTTTATTTTTACGAATTACACTTAAACAGAAGTCTGCAAAAGAATTATCACTATCTTGATCTAACTTATTCCAAAGTTTATGAGAAAGGTTGATTTGAGAAGAGTCACGTGATATGTCAAGAGTACTATGAGGGAAAGCACATACATAATCAACAAATATTTGATCCTTATTTAATATCCCATTATTTAACAATGCCCATTTATAATCATGAGCTTGCTTAAATGGTGTTCTACTCATTTCCCTTAAGACCCCTTTATAGCTATAATAAAAGAACCCCCTTATCAACTCAATTATACCACCTTTAACTTCAACAATAATTGCACCTTCTTGGCATATAAGGAGAAAATCAATCTGTATTTCATTTTGACCTCCATATGGTATGTTGAAAGTTTTATCATACCACATATACCATGTCAAAGGACTTGCTTCACAATCTCGTACAATACGTTCATACATATCTTTTTCTCCCTGAAGTACATTACCACTATTGTAATTAATACCAATAGTAGAGTCAATTAGAAGAGTATCTTTATGAGATTTAATAATGATTGCCATATTGTTGTGAGTTATTTATAATTTGATTACTTCCAAAGATTTTCGTCTACAAGTTCGGACATTGAATAGTTAAACATGTCTATCAATTCTGCCCTATGATTAGGAAACATTTCTAGAACTTTTATTAGAGACTTTAATGATAAACACATTTTGACTCTATCGTAATATCCATCTCTTATATCTTGTTCAAATTCATCGAATGTTTTTAGCTTTGGCCGTGTAGTTATTTTTAATGTCTTTTCTTCCCAATAAGATTGATTTCTATAACAAAATTGCCAAAAAGACATTTTTTTGTAAAACTGCTGCTGGTTACACCATCTGGCAATTTGGACATAAAAATTTGATACTGGGGCATTATGATAGTCTTCATGCCTCATAACATATCCAACACATCCATATTGCATGAGTATTTTAATTCTTTGAAATAATTCCCAAATGTCTTTATAAAATATATCTACTTTTGTTGGAGACTGTTTAAAACCACAAAACAAATAGAACTTTGTACCTTTCTTTGGATTGTAACGTTTCCAGATTTTAAGTGATTTTTCAATTATCTCATGATCTTTCCAATTATCAAAAGCAAAAATAAAATCACCATGATAACGCGACCGTGATAACATTTCTGCCATTTCTTCGCCATAAGGGCTTTCTGCTAACATGCGTTCATCAAGACCTTGCCGGAATTGAAATGGGCGTTTAGTCTCTATAAGTTGCTTCAGTAGTGGTCTCCAAATAGATGGGTCAGAAGCAAGAAAATTGTCATCCCATAAATAGATATATGGCCGAACAAGTTTTCCGTTTTTATCTTTCTCATCATCCAAGAACCATTGTAATTTAGAATATGGTAATATACAATTCTCTAGTTTGTTAACACAGAATGGACAATGTCTTACACAACCACGGGTTAAAAAACCTATTGAATATTTTTGATAATCTTTAAATTTTTCTCGTTTAAAACCTTTTTTAACTTGTTGATTAATAAATTGATCATATAAATGATAGTAAGGCATCTGACGAGACATGCTAATCCCATACTCTTTACCTCCATGAAAGTTTCTAAGAGTATTTAGGAATTCATCATGTTCTAATTGGTTCATATCTTGTTCACGTTTTCTACGATATTCCATTACACTTACTTCATTGGCATAAAATCCAGTTCCTCCACATTTAAACTTCTTTTCTTCAGGTGTTCCTTTTGATCGTATATATAGTTCTGGTAATTTGGTAAACGTAAAGACACAAGACAAATATATTCTTGTATAATGTAAAGTATTTGCCTGAGGATCAAGAATTAATTCAAATGGAATTCCATTATCATGGAAAAATCCTGCCAATTTTAGTAATACAAGATTTGGGTGACGCGTACCATTATCAAGTAGATCCGCATCAATTAGTCCTATTATTTCTTGTTTTTTTGACATATTATTCATTCATTGATTTTATAAAGGCTTTGCCTTTCTCTGTCAATACATAACCGCCTGTTTTACGCGAACCTTGATACTCAATCAAATTAAGATTTTCTGAAATAAGTTGCTTAAGGATTCTATCAATAGTAGGCATTGATATTTTTATTGTATCATGCAAGTCTTTTCTTTTAGCTATTCCTAGTTCTGAAATCTTTAACAGGACACTTTTTATCTTATCATTTATCTTATCATTTATCTTATCATCATCTGAGGAAATAAAATCATCCCCAATCAAGACTCTATCACCAAAACCTTCTCTACAAGGAATCTCAATCAAGAAATAACTTCTCTCTTCATTTGTCTCAATCACAGCAGGAGCAGAGCCATTTCTTCTTAATTCGTCTTGTATGGTTGGGATACCGGTTCCTCTACCTTCGGACAACTGAAGTTCTTTGAGATAATCGCCCAAACGACGATTACGGTAGCGGCGTGACTTCAGACGTTCAGCCTTTTGGATAGCATCAATGCTGATGGAACGGTCCGGACCGGCATAACTAAGAATGGAAATCTTTTCTGGCTCAATCGTAATCTCAACCGGTTCTCGTTCTTGATAATCTCTATGATACAAAGCATTAACGACTGCCTCTTCAATTGCTTGATAAGGATAGTTGAAGAAGATTATAGATTCAGCCTTGTCTTTCTGCTTAATGATACGTTTCTTGATAACATTCGTTTTGATATAGTCCAATGCCTGTTTTATCATATCGGGAACAGGGCCAACAATCTTTGGAACCTCAATCATGTTATTGGGATTCTTAATGCAGCCCTCGGGAAAGATAACAATATCTACTTGTGTTGTCGGGAAAAATTTGGCAGGATTCTTACAGAACATCATGGCTGCAACATTCTTGACCAACTGTCGTTCAGTTGGCCCAACCAACAAATCCATCTGCGATAACAACTCAGATAAAGACAGTTTTTCAAAATCAGTTACTAAACGACTGTTGACTGTTTGCAGGTAATCCAGAACCAAGGCTCTTGATATATCCGTCAGTTCTATATTCTCATTCCCCCTTTCATCAAATGGGGTACGATTGGCCATTTCACGCAATTCATCCAAAACTTCACCCTTTGCTTCAA
Source organism: uncultured Phocaeicola sp. (assembly GCA_944321335.1). Classification (GTDB taxonomy): domain Bacteria; phylum Bacteroidota; class Bacteroidia; order Bacteroidales; family Bacteroidaceae; genus Phocaeicola. The sequence goes on from CALUKX010000038.1 coordinate 3,601, forward strand.
TGGTGTTGGTCCCATTACGGACATACCACATGCATGGAGACTGGTTACTAGCTGTAACCCGTTCCCTCACATTGTAAGGACGACGTACACCTGCCGGGACCCAGATCAGCAGTACATTTTTACCATCAACGTCCTGCACATCAATACGGGGCATATAATAGGGGTCAATCTTGTTATTATAACCTATCATATCCCGCTGAATCATGTCCAACTCCTCTATGGGAATACCGGCAACAGGCCTTTTGGCAATTCCTGTTCTTTCCTCTTCTTCAACCCCCACAATAATATAACCTCCACCAATATTATCAAAATCATTGGCGAAAGCACAGATGGTACGATAAATCTTATCGGGATTCCATCCCTTCTTGAACTCTATACGGTTGGACTCTATCTTACGTTTGTTCAACAGATCCTCTATGTTGACAGGAATAGCCATGCTACTGATGATTATTTATGTTTTCTCTTTCAGCAAGTATAAACTCGTAATTATGCAAACTTAACATTTATTCTTTAAAATACCTTGATTCGTTAGTAAGAATAAATGCAAACGTACTGTTTTCCTCATTAGAATTATTTTTATCTACCTTGATCCAACACAAGAATAATAGTTTCTATATTATTTGCAGCTTCTTGCATTCCAAGCGCTTTGTATATAGAAACCGATTTCCGCAAATTCTTCATGGCTTTGTCATGTTCCTTCATGCCAATATAACTATATGCCATGTTGCTGTAGACGGTTGCAACATCGGGATGTTCTTCCCCATAGATTTCAATATCTATTTGCAAAGTCTTGTTGAAATATTCCAAGGCCTTAGTATACTCTTTTAGTGAATTGCAGATAAAAGCGATATCATTATAGGTCGATGCAACAGAAGAATGTCGTTCACCATATATTTCAATGTTTATTTCCAAAACCTTGTTAAAACATTCAAAGGCCTTAGGATAATCCTCTAGCGTATTGTAAATCTGCCCTATATTTTTATAGGACATCACCACATCAGGATGCTGTTCACCATAAGCTATTTTCCACATTTGCAAAGCCTTATTGTAATATTCCAGAGCCTTGATATAGTCTTCTTGTGCCTCGTAAATCCACCCTATATTATTATAGGATGTTGCTACCGAGGGATGCTGTTCCCCATATAATTCCATGTATATTTTCAATGCCTTGTTGTAATATTCCAAGGCCTGGGTATATTCATCTTGCACATCGTAAACAGCCCCTATAATATTGTAGTATGCTGCAGCTTCATCCGAAATTTCGCCCTTACGCTGTAAAGCATTACTCAAGCGTCCCAGAAAGAAAGACATTTCATCTTCAAGTTCCCCCAGATAGTTCCCAATGAAAAGTCCTGCATCCAACTGCCATTCCACATTCGTTGAATCAAGTTCCGCACGCAGCTTTATGTAATATACGGCAGAATCACTCTCAGCCTTTGAAAAACATACCATGTGTTTGCTGTAAAGCAAATCCCCAAGGCGATTGATGTCACGCCGGATTGTAGCAATATCCGCAGAGGCCTTCCCTTCTATTTCCTTGTTCATCTGCGTTTGTTTCATTGCCTTCGATTCAGCCTCACGGTTGGCTTTGACAAGCTGTGTCAACGATCCTGCCGTAGCAATGAGGGAATCGGCACGTTCCATTTCACCGTTCTCGATAGCTATATTGATGGAAGCATTGAGAGAGTCTATCGTGGCATAGTCTATCATAGCATACCTTTCAGCGATATCTTTGACCATAGATGAGTATTTCTTCAACCAGCGATACAGGTCATCTTTCTGGTCCCAATATGATTCCTCACTGATGGACTTCTGTTTTAACTTACGCTTCAAGGAGACATTAAGACGGTTGTACGTTTCTTCCGCATATCTAAATGCATTCTTTGAAATACGTTCCTTGTCATCGTCCTTTTCCTTGATATTTATCATGACTATTTCTGTTGGGACCTCAGGGGAACAAGTCCGGGCTTTCCCAAGAATGTTATTATCGACCAATTCATATCCAGCCTTAATGACTGAAGTAAGATAGAAAGCATCATCTGTTTCAGGATTTCCTATAACCAATTCAAACTTTCCGTCTTCCCCACTCATGACGACTGTATCCACCCCACGCTGACTAATTTGGACATCAGACAGATAGACACTACTCTTGTCCGGACGCTGGATGGTTCTTACCACTCCCTTCTGAATCTGTATTGTTTGCTGTCGGGAACAGACACATATTGTCATCATCGTTAACAAGAGTGCACACACAATACCAAATTTCGAGATAAAACGTTTCATAGGTATTAGATATAAAGTATTATTAATTTTGTTTACATCGATTATATATATCGTTATCCGTTTTTTGAGTAACCCCAAACACCTCTATAGCATCATTACTGCGGAAATGTTCATATTTCAGCAGAGTGACTATCAATGCAGTTCCCCAAATCAAGCGAAATTTTTATTTCACACCAAATATAAGGATTATTTTATTTTTTCAAACCCCAAACAACCAACTAATTATAAATAATAATTTACACCCACAGCATCATCACCCGTTTCGTTTCATCCGTTACCCGATACCGGTTATCCGTACGCTCATTGACCAGCCATACGATATCTTCCCCGCGACACACCACATACTGGTTTTCTTTCTCGAACAGCGAGAACTTGCGGTCGCGCAGATAATCGCGCACCTTCTTGAAACCCTTCATTCCGAAAGGCACGAACTTGTCGCCCGACTTCCATTTGCGCAATGTCAACTCTCCTTTCAGTTTGTCGGCATCGAGGCAAGCTATCTTCGGGTCTTTCGACAAGACAAAAGATGCATCCCGTTCCACAATCCGTTGATGCAGCACAGGTACGGCATGTTCTACAAGTTCTTCCCTGCGTTTCAACTGCAAGGTATCGCGATTGCGCAACAGCACATAGGCATCAGAATAGAACAACCGGCCGGATTCCGCTTCCAGACTCCGGTAAATATCTTTGAGCTGCGATGCGTTGAATCCATACGGATGAAGCAACTCGAAAAGGACACTCTGCGGAGCGACCTCTTTCTGCAACTGCACGATACTGAATTCATGTTCACTGATACGGACACGTTCACAGGCCTCTTCCATCGCCTTGCGGTAAACCGTTTCCACATCGGCCAAACGGCGGGCTGTTTCCATGATGGAATCGGCTACCGACGGATTGATTTCTTCCAGTTGCGGAATGACATTCAGCCGAAGCTTGTTGCGGGTATATTCATCGGCCAGATTGGTGCTGTCGGTAACATAATCTTGCGCCAGATGCTGCAGATAATCAAGAATTTCTTCGCGGCTCACTCCCAAAAGCGGACGGACCACTGCCCCATTCACCGCCATCATCCCTTTCAGTCCGTTGATACCCGTTCCACGGACCAGATTCAGGAGAAACGTTTCCACCGCATCATCCCGATGATGGGCAACCGCTATCACCCGTGCATTCTCCTGTCTGCGTACTTCCTCAAACCAGGCATATCGCAATTCACGGGCAGCCATCTCGATGGAGATACCTTTTTCTTCTGCATAAGTTGCAGTATCGAAATGGGTAACATGAAGCGGCACCTTCAGACTGTCGCACAAACGGCGGACAAAAGTTTCATCGCGATCGGACTCTTCCCCTCGCAGATGAAAATTGCAATGCGCTGCCACACACGGATATCCGGCCTCCAGCAACACACGAAGCAAGGCTACCGAATCGGCACCTCCGCTCAATGCAACCAGGACCTTGTCTGAGGAAGAAAACATCCGCTTCTCCTCGATAAACCGTATGACTTTCCGTTTGAACATCAGTACAAAGATAGCGAAATCGGCTTACAAATACAGCGAAAACCGAAATAAATCCGCCTGCAACCCGGTTGCAATCTATTTAAAAACGTTCTAAATACTTTGGATAAACAATTTGAAAACAATAAATTTGCGTCAAAATTAAACGAGCATGAAACTATCTGAATTGAAAACTGGGGAAAAGGGTGTTATCATCAAGGTGATGGGACACGGAGGTTTCCGCCGCCGCATTATCGAGATGGGTTTCATTAAGGGCAAAACCGTAGAAGTCCTTTTAAATGCTCCCCTCAAAGACCCGATCAAGTACAAGATTATGGGTTATGAAATCTCCCTCCGCCGTCAGGAAGCGGAAATGATCGATGTTGTCAGCGAAGAAGAAGCGCGTGAGGTTTTGGGAGAGGCTCACTTTCACACACCGATATCCGAAGATATTCCTGTTTCCGACGAACAGATGAAAGCCATCGCACAGGGCAAACGACGCACCATCAACGTGGCGCTGGTAGGTAACCCGAACTGCGGAAAGACTTCACTTTTCAATATCGCTTCGGGCGGCCACGAACATGTAGGTAATTACAGTGGCGTAACCGTCGACGCCAAAGCCGGCGATTTCGATTTTCAAGGTTATCATTTCCGGTTGATCGATCTGCCGGGTACTTATTCGCTTTCGGCTTATAGTCCCGAAGAGCTGTATGTGCGCAAGCATATCATCGACGAGACTCCGGATGTGATTATCAATGTTGTGGATGCAGGCAACCTGGAACGGAACCTGTATCTCACCACGCAGCTGATTGATATGAACGTGCGTATGGTTATCGCCTTGAATATGTATGATGCGTTGGAGCATAGCGGCAACAAGCTCGACCACATGAAACTGGGCGAATTGCTGGGTGTGCCTATCGTGCCGACCATCAGCCGTAGCGGTAAAGGTATCGATGAATTGTTTCATGTCATCATCGGACTTTATGAAGGTGCCGATTTCTTCGGTCAGAAAGAAAGCATCCGGAACGAGGCAATGAAATCGTACCGCGAATGGCATGACAAGTATGTGTCCGACCATGAATACGGTACACACGTGGAAGACCATACCAACAAGGACGGAAACATCATCCGTCATATCCATATCAACCACGGTCCGGAGCTGGAACGGAGTATCGATGCCGTAAAGCTCGAAATCGGAAAGAACGAACAGATCCGTCACAAGTATTCCACCCGATTCCTGGCCATCAAGCTTCTTGAAAATGATAAGGATATCGAAGAACATGTCATCTCCCGATTGCCGAACGCACAGGAGATTCTGAATATCAAACAACAGGAAGCCGAACGTATCCGTCAGAGTACCGGAGAGGACAGCGAACAGGCTATAACCGACGCCAAATACGGATTCATTTCCGGAGCTTTGAAAGAAACGTTCGAAGACAATCATCAGGATACCGAGATGTTTACACGCATTGTCGACAGTATCGTTACGCACAAGATATGGGGCTACCCTATCTTCTTCGTATTCCTTTATCTGATGTTCCAATGTACGTTCATCTTCGGAGCCTATCCGCAGGAATGGATCGAATGGGGCGTGTCACAGATCGGCAATCTGGTGGAAAGCTATATGCCCGACGGAGCCTTGAAGGATATGCTTGTCGACGGTATCATCGGGGGTGTAGGCGGTGTCATCGTCTTCCTTCCGAACATTTTGTTGCTTTATGTGTTTATATCATTCATGGAAGACTCCGGATATATGGCCCGTGCCGCCTTCATCATGGACAAGATTATGCACAAGATGGGGCTCCACGGAAAGTCGTTCATCCCGTTGATTATGGGCTTCGGATGCAACGTACCGGCTATCATGGCGTCACGTATCGTAGAGAGCCGCAAATCACGGTTGGTTACCATGATGATCACTCCGCTGATTTCATGCAGTGCCCGTCTGCCGATTTATCTGGTACTGATCGGGGCTTTCTTCCCGAACCATGCCAGTCTGGTATTGCTGACCATCTATGCGATAGGTATCTTGCTGGCTGTCCTGATGGCACGTGTATTCAGCAAGTTCCTGATAAAAGGAGACGACACTCCGTTTGTGATGGAGCTTCCGCCTTATCGGATGCCGACCGCCAAATCGGTGCTCCGCCATACATGGGAAAAAGGAGCCCAATACCTGAAGAAGATGGGTGGTATCATCATGGTTGCCTCCATCATCATCTGGTTCCTGGGATATTATCCGAACCACGACGCGTACAGCAACGTTGCCGAACAGCAGGAAAATTCGTATATCGGACAAATCGGTAAAGCGATAGAGCCTGTCATCGAACCGATAGGTTTCGACTGGAAGATGGGTATCGGTATTCTTTCGGGTGTAGGTGCAAAAGAGCTGGTGGTAAGTAGCCTGAGCGTGCTTTATACCAACAATGAAGATATCGAGAGCGTCAATCTGGCCGACCGCATCCCGATAACTCCGCTTGTAGCGTTCTGTTATATGCTGTTTATCCTGATCTATTTCCCGTGTATCGCCACCATCGCTGCCATCAAGAACGAATCGGGTGGATGGAAATGGGCCATCTTTACGGCTTGCTACACGACGGCATTGGCATGGGTTGTATCGTTTGCGGTATATCAGATAGGCAGTCTTATATTGTAATATAAATAAAGTATAGATGAATATACAGGAAATCATCGTTTTTGTAATTGTGTTTCTCTGCATGGCCTATGCAGGGAAACTCATTTACAAATTCATAAAGAAGAAAGACAAGTCCGACGGTTGCAGCGGCGGTTGTGCCAACTGCCCTTTAGCCGACAAGCTGAACTGTTCTTCCAATAAAAAATTAAAAAAGTAAGCACGAGGTATTGCAGATTAAAAAATTAGTTATACCTTTGCAACGCATTTGTGAGAAACAATTGCCCATTTGATTGAATGGTTCCTTGGATGAGTGGCTTAGTCAGCGGTCTGCAAAACCGTGTACGGCGGTTCGAATCCGCCAGGAACCTCAACAAGACAGATTAAGGTCGACTGATGATGTTCAGCCGACCTTTTTTATTATATTTGCAGAATGTTGAATCCTGCATTGCAACGACTACTATTAACAAACATAAATTAGATTATTAAACCATGAAAACACTCTTCCTTAGCGCATGCCTATTCATGGCATCACTGACAGCCGGTGCACAGACAACCACCCGCTATTCACAGGAAATGGCCCGGTCGCAGGGCAAACAATGGACCCACGGAAAGCCTTGGGACTATGTAAACGGACTGGTAGCCAAATCCCTCCTCAATCTTTGCGAGCAGTATAACTATGCCGACTGGACCCTTGACTATTATCAATGGGCAAAGGATTATGCCGATACCGCCATCAATCCCGACGGAACTTTCAAGAACTTCAAGAAAGGCAACATCGACAACATCAATTCGGGTAAAGTGCTTTTCGCCCTCTATAAACACGAAAAGGAATTGGACGCAAAGAACGGCACGAACAACGCCGACCGTTACAAGAAGGCTGCCGATTTCCTGCATGAATATCTCACAAAAGATTATTCACGTATCCAGAGCGGCGATGCAAAAGGATGCTTCTTCCACAAGGACATCTACCCTAACCAGATGTGGCTCGACGGACTTTACATGGGTGCAGCCTTCTATGCGGAATGGTTGGGTGAATTCGATCCCGACAATACTGCAGCATGGAGCGACATCGCACATCAGTTCATCACCATCAACCGCCACACCTATGATGCGAAGAAACAATTGAACTATCATGCATGGTCGAACGATCCGGAAGATGCCAATTCTTTCTGGGCGAACAAAGCCGAACCGTTCAAAGGTTGTTCAAAAGAGTTTTGGGGACGAGGTATGGGATGGTATTTCGCAGCATTGATCGATGTGCTGGAAGATATGCCGGAATCGCATCCTGATTATAAGGAACTCAAGAAAATCACCTTGCAGGTAGCCAAAGGACTTGCTAAATGGCAGGACAAGGAAAGCGGTGTATGGTATCAGCTTCTCCAGTACGACGATTCGTACAAAAGCGAGTGCGGTATCGCCAACTATCTCGAATCATCGGCTTCTAGCATGTTTACCTACGCATACCTGAAAGGCGTACGCCTTGGAATCCTTCCGAAGAGCTATGCTAAAGTTGCCGACAAGGCATACAAAGGTTTGCTCAAGACTTTCGTGACCAAAAACGAAGACGGCACAATCAACCTTAACCAAAGCTGCCGCTCTGCAGGCTTAGGCCCGGCAAAGGATCCTTCACGCGACGGTTCTGCAGACTACTATCTCTGCGGTAAAGACGTCAAGATAGTAAGCAATGAAGGAAAGGCTCTCGGCCCGTTTATCATGGCAAGTCTGGAATACGAGCTGGCCAACAAATGATATTGAAACATACAGATATCTATAGCTAGAATTATTCCCGAACCGACAAATCGGGAAACTGCAACAAGAAAAAGTCTTCGAAAATACTCCAAAATGGAAATTTTTGAAGACTTTTTTCTTTTCTTACTTTCCAAATACGACCAACCCTCCTACTCCTTTGATTCATACACATTTACAACCAGACAAAAAGAGAAAAATGCCCCAGGAATAGTCTGTAGAGCAGATTCAAGGAACAAAAAAGTTAAATTTACTCTGCATTTTTTTGAAGGAAGGTATTGTGGATTAAAAAATAAGTCTTACCTTTGCATCGCAATTGAGAAAAACAATTGCCGAACATAATGGTTCCTTGGATGAGTGGCTTAGTCAGCGGTCTGCAAAACCGTGTACGGCGGTTCGAATCCGCCAGGAACCTCAAACGGCAGAATGCACTCTTAGCTCAGTTGGTAGAGCAACTGACTCTTAATCAGTGGGTCCAGGGTTCGAATCCCTGAGGGTGTACCAAAGCTTCAAGACAACCTCTTGAAGCTTTTTCTTTTCCTTATCCTATTTTATATCTTATACAACTTCCCTTAACACACGATCCCCGCCTTTATCCCTTGCCGAATAAAATTTAATTCGTATCTTTGTAAAATACAAATTAAGGACAAAACACAACGACTATCCGGACTTTGCTGGACAAAAGCCTATCGGCATCTGTCATTTCCCGACAAAAAGGAATAAAGATTCCCGATCCACTTCACAGCAAAACCGATAATCCGAATAAAAAGCATAGTAAAAACAGACACATTTGTTAGTAAAAACCAATTCTAACAGACAAAAAGATAGGTAAAAATGCAAATTTCATCCAAAAGAAAAGCCGCATTGATTTTATGTTTAATAACAGATTATAAGCATAAAATCGAATAATGCTTAATATTTATAAGAAATTATCGTATAAAAATAACGAATTATAACAAGTGAAACAAATTCAATTATTTTTTATCACAAAAACAAAATATTTGACTACGGATTGAAAGTTATTTTGTATTTTTGCAAACAATTAGAAAAGATTTATCATTGAAAGAATAATAAAAAGAAAGCAAACGCCAATGAAAGAGGGTATTTTTTTCAAGGAAAACATTGCCGATGCTGAAAGCTGGCAGCAAGCCGGTCTTTACAATCCGGCAAATGAGCATGACGCTTGTGGTGTAGGAATGATTGTTAACATTCATGGTAACAAATCACATGAGTTGGTTGACTCAGCCCTGAAGGTACTGGAAAACATGAAACACCGTGGTGCCGAAGGAGCAGATAACAAGACTGGTGATGGTGCCGGAATTTTACTTCAGATTCCCCACGAGTTCATTTTGTTACAAGGTATTCCTGTTCCCGAAAAGGGAAAATACGGTACAGGTTTGGTATTCTTGCCGAAAGACGAAAAAGAACAGTCACAGATTCTGAGCATCATGATCGAAGAGATCGAACGTGAAGGACTTTCACTGATGCATCTGCGTACCGTTCCTGTAAACTCTTCTATTCTGGGTAAGAGCGCTGCCGAAACAGAACCGGCTATCAAACAGGTATTCATTACCGGTGTAACTGATGTTGAAAACTTCGAACGCACATTATATATTGTCCGCAAGAAGATTGAAAAGCGAATCAACCATAAGGATTTCTATATTGTTTCGCTTTCCAGCAAGAACATTATATATAAGGGTATGCTTTCTTCTGTACAGGTTCGCGAGTACTTTACAGATCTGACACAGCCTTACTTTACCAGTGGTCTGGCAATCGTACACTCCCGATTCAGTACAAACACATTCCCAACCTGGAGCCTGGCACAGCCGTTCCGTCTGTTGGCTCACAACGGTGAGATCAATACCATCCGCGGTAACCGTGCTTGGATGGATGCGCGTGAAAGCGTGTTGTCGACTCCGACATTAGGAAATATCAAGGATATCCGCCCGATTATCCAGCCGGGTATGAGTGACAGTGCTTCACTCGACAACGTTCTGGAGTTCTTCGTTATGTCAGGATTGAGCTTGCCTCACGCTATGGCAATGCTGGTTCCTGAATCGTTCAACGACAAGAACCCAATCAGCGAAGATTTGAAGGCATTCTACGAATATCACTCTATTTTGATGGAACCGTGGGACGGTCCGGCTGCATTGCTGTTCAGCGACGGACGTTATGCAGGTGGTATGCTCGACCGTAACGGTCTGCGTCCGGCACGTTACCTCATCACCAAGAACGATATGATGGTGGTAGCCAGTGAAGCCGGTGTAATCAACTTCGAGCCCGAAAGCATCAAGGAAAAAGGCCGCTTGCAACCGGGTAAGATTCTGTTAATCGATACTCAGGAAGGTCAGGTTTATTACGATGGTGAATTGAAGGAACAGCTTGCAGCTGCAAGACCTTATCGCCAGTGGTTGTCGACCAACCGTATCGAGTTAAATACATTGAAGAGCGGACGTAAGGTTCCTAACACAGTTCCTGAATTCGACCGTAAGCTCCGTGCTTTCGGATTCACACGTGAAGATATAGAACGTACATTGACTCCGATGTGTACCAACGGTGCAGAACCTACTGCATCTATGGGTAACGATACTCCGCTTGCTGTCTTGTCGGACAAGCCACAGGTATTGTTCAACTACTTCCGTCAGCAGTTTGCTCAGGTAACCAACCCGGCGATCGACCCGATCCGTGAAGAGCTGGTTATGTCACTGACAGAATATATCGGTGCAGTAGGCACAAACATCCTGATGCCGAGTGAAAAGCATTGTAAGATGGTCCGCTTGCCTTATCCGATCCTGACAAACGGCGAACTGGATATCTTGTGTAATATCCGTTACAAGGGATTCAACACCATCAAGTTGCCTACCCTCTTCGAAGTGAAGAAAGGAAAGGCCGGCCTGCAGGAAGCTTTGGCAGATTTGTGCCAGAAAGCTGAGCAGTCTGTTAACGACGGTGTAAACTATATCATTCTTTCAGATAGAGGTATCGACAAGGAACACGCAGCTATCCCTTCATTGTTGGCTGTGAGTGCCGTTCATCATCACCTGATCTCTGTACAGAAACGTGTCCAGACAGCGTTGGTGGTTGAGAGCGGTGAAATCCGTGAGGTAATGCATGCAGCATTGCTTTTGGGTTACGGTGCAAGTGCCATCAATCCATACATGGTATTCGCTATCCTCGATGATCTGGTTAAGAAAGGCGAAGTACAGATGAACTACGAAACTGCCGAGAAGAATTACATCAAGGCTGTTTGCAAGGGTCTGTATAAGATTATGAGTAAGATGGGTATCAGTACCATCCGTTCTTATCGTGGTGCGAAGATATTCGAAGCTATCGGCTTGAGCGAAGAATTGTTGAAGGCTTATTTCGGTACGCCGACTTCAACTATCGGTGGTATCCGTCTGGAAGAAATTGCCAAAGATTATATCAAGTTCCACGATATGGGCTTCGAGCCGAAAGAAGTAGACGACCTGTTGCCGAACATCGGTCAGTTCTCTTACCGCAAAGACGGTGAAAAGCATGCTTGGAATCCGGAAACCATCAGCAAGCTGCAGTTGGCTACCCGCCTCGGCAACTATGCGAAGTTCAAGGAATTCAGCCGCTCGGTTGATGAAAAGGACAGCCCGATCTTCCTGCGCGACTTCTTCGGATTCAAGAAGAACCCGATTTCAATCGACCAGGTTGAACCGGTAGAAAATATCGTGAAACATTTCGTAACCGGTGCGATGTCGTTCGGTGCTATCAGTAAGGAAGCTCACGAAGCATTGGCATTGGCAATGAACAAATTGGGTGCTCGCAGTAATACCGGTGAAGGTGGTGAAGACTCAGATCGTTTCCACGAAACATTCGACGGTATCTCATTGAGCAGTAAGACCAAACAGATTGCATCAGGACGTTTCGGTGTAACAACTGAATATCTGGTTAATGCAGAAGAAATTCAGATTAAGGTGGCTCAGGGAGCTAAACCAGGTGAAGGTGGTCAGTTGCCTGGCTTCAAGGTAAATCAGATCATCGCGAAAACCCGTCACTCTATTCCGGGTATCTCATTGATCTCTCCTCCACCTCATCACGATATCTACTCAATCGAAGACTTGGCTCAGCTGATCTTCGACTTGAAGAACGTAAATCCGAAGGCAATGATCAGCGTGAAGCTGGTAGCCGAAAGCGGTATCGGTACAATCGCAGCCGGTGTTGCCAAAGCTAAGGCCGACTTGATCGTTATCTCGGGTGCTGAAGGTGGTACAGGTGCTTCTCCTGCATCGTCTATGCGCTATGCCGGTATCTCTCCTGAAATCGGCTTGAGCGAAACTCAGCAGACTTTGGTATTGAACGGCTTGCGTGGTCAGGTTCGTCTGCAGACAGACGGTCAGATCAAGACCGGTCGTGATATCATCAGCATGGCATTGCTTGGTGCAGAAGAATTCGGTTTCGGTACTACCGTACTGATTGTATTGGGTTGTGTGATGATGCGTAAGTGTCATGCCAATACATGTCCGGTAGGTGTAGCTACTCAGGATCCGAAGTTGCGTGAGCATTTCCGTGGTCATTATCAGTATGTAGTCAACTACTTCCGTTTCTTGGCTCAGGAAGTTCGTGAATACCTTGCAGAAATGGGATTCACCCGTCTGGAAGATATCGTTGGACGTACCGACCTGATTGAGATCAAGAAATCTCCTTTCGGCAGCAAGGCTTCACTCCTCGACTTCGAACGCATCCTGCACAAAGTTGAAAACGGATCGGCTTTGCACAATGTAACCAAGCAGCACCACGAAATCGAAACCGTCAAGGATGTCGATATGATTGCAGCAGCCAAGGAAGCGTTGGAAAACAAGAAAGAAATTTCATTGGAATACGCTATCGCCAACACCGACCGCTCGGTAGGTGCAATGCTTTCGGGTGCCGTAGCCGCTAAATACGGTCACGAAGGACTCCCCGCTCAGAGCATCAACGTGAAGTTCAAAGGTTCTGCCGGACAGAGTTTCGGTGCATTCCTGGCTCACGGTATCAGCTTCAAGCTGGAAGGTGAAGCGAACGACTATCTGGGTAAAGGTTTGAGCGGTGGTCATATCTCGGTTCAACCGCCTGTTCGAAGCAACTTCGACGCAGAAAAGAATACTATCGTAGGTAATACATTGCTTTACGGTGCTACAAGCGGTGAAGTTTATATCAACGGTCGTGCCGGTGAACGTTTCGCCGTACGTAACTCGGGTGCCATCGCTGTGGTAGAAGGTGTAGGTGATCACTGTTGCGAATACATGACCGGCGGTCGTGTGGTAGTATTGGGTGAAACCGGACGTAACTTCGCTGCAGGTATGAGTGGTGGTGTAGCTTACGTATGGGACAAGAACCACAACTTCGACTACTTCTGTAACATGGAAATGGTTGAACTTTCATTGCTGGAAGATTCAACTGCCCGCAAGGAACTTCACGAACTGGTTCGTCAGCATTACCTCTATACAGGTTCACAGCTGGCACGTACCATGCTCGACAACTGGAGCCACTATGTAGATGAATTCATCCAGGTAACTCCGATCGAATACAAGAAGGTACTTGCAGAAGAACAGATGCGTAAGTTGCAGCAGAAGATTGCTGAAGTACAGAGAGATTATTAATCAAACCAATAACCAAGAAATAAAATACACTATATAATATGGGAAATCCAAAAGCATTCTTAACCGTACCTCGTCAGGAAGCCGGTTATCGTCCGGTTCACGACCGTATTTCCGATTTCGGTGAAGTGGAACAGACCCTGAATACCAGCGACCGTAAGCTTCAGGCTTCTCGCTGTATGGACTGCGGTGTACCGTTCTGTCACTGGGCTTGTCCGCTTGGCAACCGTCCTCCTGAATTCCAGGATGCCGTATATAAAGGAAACTGGAAGGAAGCTTATGAAATATTGACCATGACCAACGATTTTCCGGAATTCACCGGTCGTATCTGTCCGGCATTGTGTGAAAAGAGTTGTGTTCTGAAACTGACTATGGACGCTCCAGTAACTATCCGTGAGAATGAAGCAGCAATTATCGAAGCTGCATTCCGTGAAGGTTACGTTGTCGCAAAAAAATACCCTCGTAATGGCAAGAAAGTTGCAGTCATCGGTTCCGGCCCAGCCGGACTGGCTGCAGCTAATCAGCTGAATCATAAAGGTTATGAAGTAACCGTATTCGAAAAATGTGAATATATCGGAGGTCTACTCCGTTTCGGTATCCCTAACTTCAAGTTGCACAAGGCTATCATCGACCGCCGTGTGAAACTGATGGAAGAAGAAGGTATCATTTTCAAAACAAACACTCCGGTAGATTACGCGAAACTGCCGGAAGGCTTCGATGCTTACTGCATCTGTACCGGTACACCTCAGGCTCGTGACTTGCAGATTCCGGGACGTGAATTGCAGGGTATCCATTTCGCCATGGAAATGTTGGCACAGCAGAACCGTGTATTGGCAGGACAGACATTCTCGAAAGAAGAACGTATCAATGCCAAAGGCAAACACGTGTTGGTAATCGGTGGTGGTGATACCGGTAGCGACTGTATCGGTACAAGCAACCGTCATGGAGCTGCCAGTGTAACCCAGATTGAAATCATGCCGAAACCGCCTGTAGGATACAACCCGGCTACACCGTGGCCGCAATGGCCGGTCGTTCTGAAGACCAGCTCAAGCCACGAAGAAGGATGTACACGCCGCTGGTGCCTGACTTCAAACAAGTTTATCGGCAAGAACGGACACGTTTGTGGCGTTGAAGTGGAAGAGGTAGAATGGATTCCGGCTGCAGACGGAGGTCGTCCGACAATGAAACCGACAGGAAAGAAGGAAACATTGAAGGCCGATCTGGTATTGCTGGCAATGGGATTCCTGAAACAGGAACTTCCTGAATTTCCGAAGAATGTCTTTGTGGCAGGTGACGCTGCAACAGGCGCCAGCCTCGTTGTTAGATGTATCGCCGGCGGACGAAAGGCAGCAGCCGATATCGACAAGTTCTTATCTAACAAATAAAGAATACACATAGTGATAAAAACAGAGTAGTACCCCTACTCTGTTTTTTATACTTGCATCATCAATAAACCTAGTGGTTAACCGGAGCGTCATCGCTCATACAAATACAATATACATATGTGTGGAATTGCAGCTATATTCAATATAAAAGAGCAAACATCTGAATTAAGAAGCAAAGCTCTTGCAATGGCAAAGAAAATTCGTCATCGTGGACCCGATTGGAGTGGTATCTATTGTGGAGGTTCGGCTATTCTGGCTCACGAACGTCTATCCATCGTAGATCCGGAAAGTGGCGGCCAGCCTCTCTATTCTCCCGACAAGAAACAGATTCTGGCTGTGAACGGAGAAATTTACAATCACCGTGATATACGAAAGATATACGAAGGGAAATATGAATTTCAGACCGGTAGCGACTGTGAGGTAATCCTCGCCCTCTACCGCGACAAGGGTATCAATTTTCTGGAAGACTTGAATGGAATCTTCGCATTCGCCCTCTACGATGAAGAGAAAGACGAATTTCTGATTGCCCGCGACCCGATAGGTGTTATTCCTCTTTACATCGGATATGACAACGATGGTAAAGTATATTGTGCCAGTGAGTTGAAAGCTCTGGAAGATTTCTGCGACCGCTACGAGCCATTCCTGCCGGGACATTACTATTCGAGCAAGGAAGGCCAGATGAAGCGCTGGTATACCCGCGACTGGTTCGAATACGATGCGGTAAAAGACAATCCTGCATCGGTACAGGAACTGCATGATGCTTTGGAAGCGGCAGTCAAACGTCAGTTGATGAGTGATGTTCCTTATGGAGTGTTGCTTTCGGGTGGTCTCGACAGTTCGGTAATTTCTGCCGTAGCGAAGAAGTTCGCAGCCCGCCGTATCGAATCGGACGGTAAACACGATGCTTGGTGGCCGCAGCTGCACTCTTTCGCCATCGGTCTGAAAGGTGCACCCGACTTGGCAAAGGCCCGGGAAGTGGCAAATCACATCGGAACAGTTCATCACGAAATCAACTACACCATTCAGGAAGGATTGGATGCAGTTCGCGATGTTATCTACTATATTGAAACATACGATGTTACAACCGTACGTGCATCTACTCCGATGTATCTGTTGGCCCGTGTCATCAAGAGTATGGGTATCAAGATGGTATTGAGCGGCGAAGGTGCCGATGAAGTATTCGGTGGATATCTGTATTTCCACAAGGCTCCAAATGCACAGGCATTCCACGAAGAAACAGTCAGAAAACTTTCCAAACTGTATATGTACGACTGTCTGCGTGCCAACAAGTCGTTGTCGGCATGGGGTGTTGAAGGACGTGTACCTTTCCTCGACAAAGAATTCCTTGATGTAGCCATGCGCCTGAATCCGGAAGCCAAGATGTGTCCGGGAAAGACCATCGAAAAGAAGATTGTACGCGAAGCATTTGCCGACCTGTTGCCGGAAAGCGTAGCATGGCGCCAGAAAGAACAGTTCAGCGACGGTGTGGGTTACAACTGGATCGATACACTGAAGGAAATTACTTCACAGCAGGTAACCGACGAGCAGATGGCTCATGCAGCAGAACGCTTCCCTATCAATACACCGCGTAACAAGGAAGAGTATTACTATCGTACTATCTTCGAAGAATACTTCCCAAGCGAAAGTGCGGCAAAGAGCGTACCGAGTGTACCGAGCGTAGCTTGTTCTACAGCCGAAGCTCTGGCATGGGACGAAGCATTCAAGAACATGAACGAACCGAGCGGACGTGCCGTAGCAGGTGTACACGAAGAAGCCTACAAGAAATAATTGAGAACAAACAATATGAAGATACATTTTACCAAAATGCACGGAGCAGGCAATGATTACATCTATGTCTATACTCCGGATAATCCGATTGCATCGCCCGAACAGACTTCAATCGAATGGAGCAAATTCCATTTCGGTATCGGTTCCGACGGATTGATCCTGATCGGTAAATCGGATAAGGCGGATTTTACCATGCGCATTTTCAACAACGACGGTTCGGAAGCGATGATGTGCGGCAATGGTATCCGTTGCGTAGGAAAGTTCGTTTACGACCATCATCTGACCGACAAGGAGGAAATTACTGTTGACACACTTTCGGGCATCAAGATTCTGAAGCTTCATGTAAAGGATGGGAAAGTCAATTCGGCAACCGTCGACATGGGTGAACCTTTGTTGGAAAACAAGAAGCAGCTTGCCACTGAAACCGGTGGAATGATTGCCGGTGAAATAGAAGCCGAAGGACAGAAATTTATCGGTACCTATGTGTGCATGGGTAACCCGCATTTTGTTATCTTTGTACCCGATGTGATGCAGATTCCGCTTACAGAGATCGGTCCGAAACTGGAACATCACTCTCTTTTCCCGGAACGATGCAACATTGAGTTCGCACAGGTGCGCGAAGACGGAAGCATCCGTATGCGTGTATGGGAACGAGGTTCAGGAATCACGATGGCATGTGGTACCGGAGCTTGTGCTACAGCTGTTGCTGCAGCCCTCAACAAGAAAGCCGGCCGAAGCAGTGATATCGAAATGGATGGCGGAATGCTTCATATCGACTGGAGTGACGATAACCATATCTTCATGACCGGTCCGGCAACTACCGTCTTTGAAGGAGAAATTGAATTATAAATAACAACTCAGCAAAACATATTACAAATATGGCATTAGTAAACGAACATTTTCTGAAATTGCCGGGAAGCTATCTGTTTTCCGACATTGCCAAAAAAGTAAAGACATTTCAGGTTACTCATCCCAACAAGCAGCTTATCCGCTTGGGAATCGGTGATGTAACCCAACCATTGCCTGCAGCTTCCATTGAAGCGATGCATCGTGCCATCGACGAGCTTTCGAAAGCTGAAACTTTCCACGGTTACGGTCCTGAACAGGGATACGATTTCTTGATTGAAGCTATCATCAAGCACGATTTCACCCCACGTGGTATCTCATTAAGCCCTTCTGAAGTTTTCATCAGCGACGGTGCCAAGAGCGATACAGGTAATATCGGTGAAATCTTGCGTCATGATAACAGTATTGGTGTTACCGACCCGGTTTATCCGGTATATGTTGACAGCAACGTTATGTGTGGCCGTTCAGGTGAATTGCAACCGGACGGTAAATGGAGTAATGTGACTTATCTGCCATGTACTGCCGAAAACAATTTTATCCCGGAACTTCCGAAACATCGTGTCGATATCATCTACCTGTGCTATCCGAACAATCCGACAGGTACTACCTTGACTAAGGCAGAACTGAAGAAATGGGTTGATTACGCATTGGAAAACGACACCATCATTTTCTATGATGCAGCATACGAAGCTTATATCCGTGAAGATGATGTTCCTCATTCAATCTACGAAATCAAGGGAGCGAAACGTTGCGCCATCGAGTTTCGCAGTTTTTCCAAGACTGCAGGATTTACAGGTGTCCGCTGCGGTTATACAGTAGTTCCGAAAGAAGTGACAGCCGCTACACTGACAGGCGAACGCATTCCTTTGAACAAATTGTGGAACCGCCGCCAATGTACCAAATTCAATGGAACAAGCTACATCACCCAGCGTGGTGCTGAAGCAATTTATACTCCGGAAGGCCAGGCTCAGGTAAAAGCAACCATAGATTACTATATGGAAAATGCACGTATCATGCGTGAAGGTTTGACAGAAGCCGGATTGAAAGTTTTCGGTGGCGTAAACGCTCCATATATCTGGCTGAAGACTCCGGAAGGCGTAAGCTCATGGAAATTCTTCGATCAGTTGCTTTATGAAGCAAATATCGTAAGTACTCCAGGTGTTGGATTCGGTCCGAGCGGTGAAGGTTACTTGCGACTCACAGCCTTTGGCAAACGTGAAGATTGCATTGAAGCAATGAAACGTATCCGTGCTTGGCTTTAATTTGACAACATAATAAAAAATACCCTATGGGGAGTATCAATTTACGGTACTCCCCTTTTTTCATGTCTATAGAATAGACTAAATCTGCGGAATAAAGATATGCCGCACACCCCGATTACATTATCCATGAGATAATAACGTAAGTATTCGGCCAACTACAGGTATTAAACCTTTATATACAACAATAGCGACTGTCACTATGAACCTAATAGTATC